>CALRYW010000193.1:0-3068 GCA_943372485.1 Allobosea thiooxidans | reverse complement strand
CTGATCGGCATGGCCGCCGGCAAGGTCGTCTTCGACGGCCCGCCGCACCAGCTCACCAGCGAGGTCGCGGCCAAGCTCTACGGCATTGAGGCCAAGGATGCCGGCGCCGAGGCGCTCGACCAGCTCGAGGCCATCGCCAGCGAAGAGGCCCAGCGCGCCAAGCAGAACGTCGCCTGAATTCCGCCCGACCTGCCGGGCGGCCTCTCCCCGAAGACCAACAGGAGCTCTCCATGCTGACCCGTCGTCACACCCTGACGCTCGCCGCTGCCGGCCTGGCCGCCGCGCTCGCCACTCCCGCCTTCGCCCAGGACTGGAAGGCGAAGTACCCCGAACTCGTCTTCGCCGTGGTTCCCGCCGAGAACGCCTCGGGCGTGACCGAGCGCTACGGACCGTTCGCCGCCTACCTGACCAAGGAACTCGGCGTGAAGGTGACGGTCCGCGTCGCCAACGACTATGCCGCCGTGATCGAAGGTCAGCGCGCCGGCAACATCCATATCGGCGAATACGGCCCCTCCTCCTATGTCCGTGCCTGGACCGTCTCGAACGGCGGCGTCGAGCCTTTCGCGACCTTGCGCGCCTTCGACGGCTCGACCGGCTACTACTCGGTCGCCTATGCCAAGAAGGATGCGGCGGGCGCCAAGCTGGAAGACTTCAAGGGCAAGAACCTCTGCCTCGTCGACCCCAACTCGACGTCGGGCAACAATGTGCCGCTGTACTCCATGGCCAAGATGAACATCGAGCCGGACAAGTTCTTCGGTAAGACCGTCAATGCCGGCAGCCACGAGAACGCTGTCATGGCTGTGCAGCAGGGCACCTGCGACATCGGCTTCAACTGGTGGAACTCGGATCAGGACTCCAACCTCTCCCGCATGGCCAACAAGAACATGGTCAAGATGGAAGACTTCAAGATCGTCTTCAAATCCGACAAGATCCCCGGCTCCCCCTACGCCATGCTGTCGTCGCTGCCGGCCGAGCTGAAGACCGCGATCTCGAAGGCCTTCTTCGAGATGCAGAGCAAGGACAAGGCCGCCTTTGACAAGCTGTCGGACGGCAAGTCGCCCGGCTTCGCCCCGATGAAGCATGCGGATTACAACGTCACCATCGAGCTGCAGAAGTTCGTCGACGACCTCCGCAAGAAGCGCAGCTGACCGCCTGACCGCCCGGGCCCCTTTCGCTGTGCGAGAGGGGCCCGCCTGCGCCTTGGCTGACGGACCCGTCCCGACATGACCCTCGCGATCGACCGCAACGATCCGACGATCCTCGCCCATGCCGATCTCTACCGGCGTGAGATGGCGGTGAAGCGCCGGCAGACGCTGATCGGCGTCGCGATTTTCGTCGCCTGCGTGGTGGCGGCCGCGATCGGCTCGGAAGCCAACCCGGTCAAGTTCTTCGAGAACGTCTGGCGCTTCCCGAAATACATCCTCGACACGATGCCGACACTTCGGCTCGCGACCTTCGGCGCCGATATGGCCGAGTGGTTCTGGGGGCTCGAGGGCTGGCTCAAGCTGCTCTGGCAGACGATCCTGATCGCCTATACCGGCACCATCCTGGGCGTCGTCGGTGGCTTTCTGCTCTGCTTCGTCGCTGCGGCCAATCTGGGCCGATCCGGCTGGCTGCGCTTCGCCACCAAGCGCTATCTCGAATTCTGCCGGACCGTTCCCGAACTCGTCTTCGCGCTGATTTTCGTCATCGCCTTCGGGCTCGGCCCCTTGCCCGGCGTGCTCGCCATTGCGATCCACACCATGGGCGCGATGGGCAAGCTGTTCTCTGAGGTGGTCGAGAATATCGACATGAAGCCGGTCGACGGCCTCACCGCAACAGGGGCCGGCTGGTGGCAGGTCATCCGCTATGCCGTCGTCCCTCAGGTGCTCTCCAATTTTGCCAGCTATTCGCTGCTGCGCTTCGAGATCAATGTCCGCGGCGCCTCGATCATGGGCTTCGTCGGCGCCGGCGGTATCGGCCAGGATCTGATCGAGGCCATCCGCAAGTTCTACTTCTCCGATGTAAGCGCGATCCTGCTGCTGATCATCGTCACTGTGATGCTGATCGACTACGGCACCGAGCGCCTGCGCCATGCGCTGCTCAGCCTGGAGCAAGGCAAATGACTCTGGCCCTCTCCGCCTCCGACCGCGCCGCGCTGGCCGAACGTCACAAGACCGCGATCGACGGTTCGCTGCGCACGCGCCTGACCACGATCGCCGTGGTCGTCGGTCTCGTCGGCCTGTTCGTCTACGGACTTTCCACCCTGGAGGTCTCGTTCTGGCGTCTCGTCAGCGGCTTCGGCAATCTCGGCACCTTCGTCGTGCTGATGCTGCCGCCCGATCCTGGCTCATGGGCGCGGGGCATGCTCTTTTTCAAGGCCCTGATCGAGACCATCGCCATCGCCTTCCTCGGCACGATCCTGGCGGCCATCCTGGCCTTTCCGCTCGGCTTCCTCGCCGCCAAGAACGTCGTCGCCAACCGCGTCGTCCATTTCCTGGCCCGTCGCTCGATGGACACGGTGCGCGGCGTCGATGCGCTGATCTGGGCGCTGATCTGGGTCAATGTCGTGGGCTTGGGGCCCTTTGCCGGCATGCTCGCCATCATGACCAGTGACATCGGCGCCTTCGGCAAGCTCTATTCGGAGGCCATCGAATCCGCCGACCGCAAGCCGGTCGAGGGCGTCACCTCGCTCGGCGGCAACAAGCTCCACGAGATCCGCTTCGGCCTGATCCCGCAGGTCCTGCCGGTGATCGCGAGCCAGGTGCTCTACTACATCGAATCCAACACCCGCTCCTCGACCATCATCGGCATCGTCGGGGCCGGCGGCATCGGGCTCTACCTCGCCGAGACGATCCGGACCCTCGAATGGCAGCAGGTCTCGTTCCTGATCCTGCTGATCCTCGCCGCCGTCACCGCGATCGACTTCATTTCGGCCCGGCTGCGCTTCGCCATCATCGGCAAGCGCGCGACCTGAAGCCAAGGCGTGTCATTCCGGGGGCTTTGCAAAGCAAAGACCCCGGAACCCATGACGGGGTGAGATCGTCCGGGTTGGCGCTCCGACATGGCGAACGTCCCATCGTGACGTT
>CALRYW010000192.1:0-3087 GCA_943372485.1 Allobosea thiooxidans | reverse complement strand
CGATGGCCAGGAGTTGGCGCTTGGTGGGCAGGCCGCGGCCGCCGGAGAAGCCGCCTTCCTTGCCGCCGGCGCCCAGTACGCGATGGCAGGGCACGATGATGGGGATGGGATTGCGTCCGCATGCCATGCCGACGGCGCGCGGGCCCGAGCCCAGGGCTGCCGCCATGCCGCCATAGGTCGCAGTCTCGCCGAACGGGATGTCGCGCATCATCGCCCATACCCGCTTCTGATGATCGGTGCCGCGGGCTAGGACCGGCAGGTCGAAGCGCTGGAGCTTGCGCCTGAAATAGCGGTCGAGCTGGCGCGTCGCCTCCTTCAGGACCGCGTTCGGCGCCTCCTCGGCGGCGCTCTCGCCGGCGCCCGCCCAGCGCAACGAAGTCACGCAATCGTCATCGGCTTCCAGGGCCAGCCGGCCGACCGGGCTCTCGATGTAACAAAAGGGCATGCAGCGAGCGTAGCGGCGGTGCCCGGTATTTGCCAACATGGTCGCGATGTCAGGGGGAGACAAAATCAGAGGCTTCGGGCCTGGAAGACGTGCCCTTCTCGGCAGTGCCGCAGCGCTTTGGCCGGCGCTCGCCTTTGGTCAACAGCCGCCGCCACGTCCGGCGCCGGCGCCAAAAGGGCCGCGCCGGTCGCCGCCGCCTGAACCCGGGCTCCCGCCTGTCGTGTTCGTGCACGGCAACGGCGATTCCAGCGCGCTCTGGATCAACAATCTCTGGCGCTTCGAGGCCAACGGCTATCGCCGCAACCAGCTCTTCGCCCTCGATTTCACCTATCCCAGCGCGCGCCGCGACGACGCCAGACCCGAGCCGTTCCGGTCCTCGACCGAGGACCAGATGAAGGAGTTGGCGGCCTTCGTGACCCAGGTGCGCGCGGCCACGCGCCGCCGGCGGGTGGCATTGGTCGCCTCGTCGCGCGGCGGCAACGCGGTGCGCAACTACCTCAAGAACGGCGGCGGGGCGGAGTTCGTCAGCCACGCCGTGCTGTGCGGCGTGCCCAACAAGGGCATCGTGATCTCCGATACGCTGCTGCCGGGCAGCGAGTTCAACGGTGCCTTCCCGTTCCTGAAGGGCCTCAATGCCGGCGCCGACGATCTGATCCCCGGCGTCGAGATGATGGCGATCCGCTCCGACAAGCTCGACAAATACGCCCAGCCCGACGGCCGCTTCATCGGCGCACCGGGCAAGCCGACCGGCGTCGGCTTCGATGCGACCGAACTGCGCGGCGCCCGGAACGTCACCCTCGACGGGCTCGACCATCGCGAGGTGGCGTTCCACAAGCTCGCCTTCGCCGCCATGTACGAACACATCGCGGGCAAGCCGCCGGCCAGCATGTTCATCGCCCAGGAGCCGCTGCCGGTATTGAACGGCAAGGTCACCGGCGTCGCCGACGGTCTCTACACCAACATCGCCGTCTCCGGCGCCGAGGTCGAGATCTACGAGGTCGACGCCAAGACCGGCGAACGCAAGAGCGCGGTGGCGGTGCATCGCAAGACGACCGGCGAGGACGGCATGTGGGGCCCCTACATCGGGCGCTCCGACATGAACTACGAATTCGTGCTGCGCGTGTCGGCGCAGCCGGTGACCCACACCTATCGCTCGCCCTTCCTGCGCTCGAGCGACGTCGTCCATCTGCGGCCGGGGCAGTTCGCCAAGGGCGATGAAAGCGCCGGTGCGGTCGTGACCATGAGCCGCCCGCGCGGCTATTTCGGCGTCGGCCGCGACAAGTTCTCGCTCGACGGCAAGATGCCCTCAGGCATCAACGACGGCGTGCCCGGCGCTTCGACCGGCAAGCTCGCCTTCGACATCCAGCCGCGCACGGTGATGGCCGTGTTCAACAACGAGACCATCCCGACGCGGACCTGGCCCACCAAGGACAATCACCTGGTGATCGCCGAGTTCCTGAACTGACGGCGCCGGCCGTCAGGTCTCGTATCGATATTTGAAATCGCAGTGGCTGGCGCCGCCCATGATGGTCTGTGTCCGCTCGAGCTTGAGCTTGGGGTCGTAACCTTCGCAGAAGGCGCCGTCGCGGTTGCACGACAGCAGCGCGCCGATTTCGCCCAGGCCCATCGCCTTGTAGGTCTCGGCATATTGGCAGCGGGTGACGTTGAAGGTGAAGCTCGTGTCGGTCTGCTCCTTGACCTCGATCTCGAGCGATCCGCCTTTGGTCCAGAGGTGCTGGATATCCTGGAACGACTTGAGCGAGGTGCCTCCCGGGACCGAGGCCGCGAAGGTACGGGCCTGCTCGATGGCCGAGCGGCGCACCGATTCGGAGACGGTCTGGCGGGCGACGGCCTCGCCGTGGCTCGCCTTCAGGGTCTCGTAGACCTCCTTCAGGATCTCGGCCTCGATCCGGCGCTTGTCGAGCATCGACAGGCCGTCTGGATGAGGGGCGGGATGGGGGGCCACCTTGACGGGAGATTGGCTCATGGGCTGCCTCCAGAGTGAATTTCCGAGCCTAGCGCGTCCCCGGTATCTTGACATCGGGGGGCGGCGATGAAATATCCGGCCAACCATGAAGCCGTTCGCCCTCCTCCGGTCGCGACGTCGCCGCTTTGAAAAGCGGTTCGATAACGCGCGCGCGTAACAAACGCGCCGTATCGTGAAGCCGCTGGAGAGGATCAGGCGGCTTCCCACATTCCTTCTTCTCCAGTCGGCCCTCTTCAAAAGGCCCTGAATCCGAGAGAAAGAAGTCCAATGACCACCAACAAGACCAAGGTTTTCATCGACGGCCAGCACGGCACCACCGGCCTGCAGATCCTCGACCGGCTCAAGGATCGGCCGGATATCGAGCTGCTCGAGCTGCCCTTGGCCGACCGCAAGGACTGGGGGAAACGCGCCGAGATCGCCAAGGCGTCCGACATCACGGTGCTCTGCCTGCCCGACGCCGCGGCGAAGGAACTGGTGGCGGCGATCGGCTCCTCCGACACGGTCGTGATCGACGCCTCGACGGCTCATCGTGTGGCAGATGGCTGGACCTACGGCTTTCCCGAGATGGCCAAGGACCAGCGCCAGAAGCTGCTCGACTCCAACCGCATCAGCAATCCGGGCTGCTATCCGACCGGCGCCATCGCGCTGCTGCGGC
>CALRYW010000191.1:0-3090 GCA_943372485.1 Allobosea thiooxidans | reverse complement strand
CTGCGATCGGCGCTGCGGGCGTCGGCGGTGGTGAAGACCGGGCGCATCGGGCCGTCGGGTCGGGACACATCGTGCTCTTGGGCTGTCGGTCTGTGTCGGCATTGAACAGCCGGGTCGCCACCGTGGCAATCGCGCCCGCGCATCCCGGCCCTGCGGATGGGGCGGCCATCGCCGGGGTCGCACTCGTCGCCGAGCTTCCGCCGGGCCTGAGCCTCGCCACCCGCTGCACGGCCGGAGTCGCCCTGCGGGCGCCGCATCCGCGGGCCGCCCGTGAACTGGTGAAGCTGCTGGCCGGCGAGGCGACGGCCGATGACCGCCGACGCGCCGGCTTCGTCTGATCGGCCGGCTTCCTCCGGACGCGGCCGTTCAGAATCGGAGCGCGGCAACGACGCCATGGCTTCCGTAACGTAAGGTGCGTTGTGCGCCTATGAGTAGTTAACCTCGGACATCGAATTTTATTCGATCGACGAAAGGGTTTTTCATGCGCCCGAGATGATACTTGGCGCTGCCTAAGTGAGGCCAGGGGTCTCATCATAGTATTTGACCGTGGTAAGAATCATGAACGAGCCCAAAACCTATTGCGTTGAACTGGAAGTCACCCGCACCGTCACCGCCGTGATCGAGGCCTATGATGCTCTTGTCGCGCGCGAGAAAGCGAGCAATCTCGAATTCAAACACCAAATCGAGGGCGAGATCACGCGCTGGGTCGTCAAGGCGGTGGACGAGGTGCCGGAATAGCCGGTTTTGGACGTCGCGCGTTGCCGGCTCGATCTGCGAGTTGAAAAATGCATCTCGAAAGCCGGCATCATCTTGGCCTTGATATCAAACGATGAAGCGCTCGGCTCGATCGCGACCGTGAGCCTTTGAAATGTAGAGCGCGCGGTCAGCTGCCGCTTGGACGTCCTCGAGCGAAATGCCTTCGGCGATCCCAATGATAACCGAGACCTTGGCAATGTCGCAGGAATGCCCCGCGACCCAGGGCGTCGAATTCAGCTCTGTCGTGACGAACAGCCTCAGACGTCAACGGTGCCCGCGCCATGACGGGTCTTCGTGACTCTGCCAAAGAGCTTTTTGATCAGGCGAAAGCGCTTTGGGACGTGACCGCACAAGGCAGATGCTGATCTTCGATCAGACGCGCGCGGCGCTGGCCGAGCGCAAGCTCGCCACCCGGGCAGACATCTTCGGCCGACTTGCAGAGCATCTGGCGAGTGGAAAGCCGCGTCCGTTCGATCATGCGATGGCAGTTCGCACAGACCAGAGCGATAGCCTCCAGCCGGATATTGTCTCCGGGTGCGATCAGATCCAAAGCGTCAGTGCGCGGCGTTAAAGTGCATCAAGATAGACGCGGAATGCTCTGTCAGCAGTGCCTGCATTCGAGGAAAGCGGAATTGTGGCGTGAACTGGCGCGCTTACTGAGGGTGGGATTGGCGCTTCGGAATACCGAAGAACTTTGGTGGCCAGTGCGGGATAGAGGCGACGCGGCGCGCTCTCACCTTCGGCGAGCATGACCAGAGACGTCGCAAGCAGCTCACGCTTGCGCTCTGTCATACGGAAATGCAGGGCAAATTCCGTTGCCTGGATGCGGGCCACGCTGCCCTCGAGACGCCCGAGCTCATCCAGGTAGACCACGACAGTCTGGCCGATATAAGGGCGGGCCATCCCAGACAGCCGAACGCCATTGGGCGAAATGTCGACGGTCTTGCAGCTCCACTCGCTGCGGTCAAAAAGCATGTAACGTCCCAGCAGGCGGATATGATAACGCCACGCCGTGCGTCTGTCTGGTTCGGAGCCTGGAAGCAAATCATGCATGCCCCAAAATCGGACCAATCAGATTTTAAAAATCTTAAAATGATTTCAGAAAAGCTCGCATATTGCGTCGATTCTCGGGTCAGGACCCATTGGTGTCAGAGACGCGATCTGACTCAGGTTCCGTGAGGAGTTTCATCGACCCTTCAGACCGAGATTGGGTCGTCACCTGACCTGGGCTGAGCCACGCGCGCCGAACGCCTGACCGGAGGGGAGATCACCGAACACGAACGGCCCACGCGTGCCGTCGCTGAGACGGACGATCGCCGACCCTGACATGAGGTTCGCTGTCCTCGTGATCACGATCTGGCCGCTCTTGCCGTTCGATCACTCGCCGAGGACGACCAGGGCGGGGCTTGGATCGCGGACCTGAAACTCGCCGTAGCAGCGAACACCACCCGGTGTCTGGACCCGGAACTTGCCGACGCCGTCGCTGTAAGCCGTCGCCGAGCCGGCTGCCGGAACAGAGCCAAACTGACCGGCGACGGGCAAGCTGACCATCGCGCGCGCCTCGCCGAACTCCCGCCGGGCCTGAGCCTCGCCACCCGCTACACGGCCGGGGTCGCCCTGCGGGCGTCGCATCTGCAGGCCGCCCGTGAACGGGTGAAGCGGCTGACCGGCGAGGCGACGGCCGATGACCGACGGCGCGCCGGCTTCGTCTGATCGGCCGGTTTCCTCCGGACGCGGCCGATCGCAAGCAGACCTGCGGCATATCTTCCGTAACGTTAGCTGCGCATTGTGAGGCGGCGGTCGATCGACTATGCTTCGTTCTGCCCGGGTGCGATGGATGCCCGAGCCGGACCGCGCGAGCGGCCGAGATGAGCATGCGAGGACGCGATTTTCACGAGCGCCCGCCTCTATTACCAGCCTCAGGTCAGCGCCGACGGAAAGGTGCTGATCGGCCTCGAATGTTTGCTGCGCGCGGTCGCGCCGGACGGATCGATTTCGGGTCCCGGTGCCATCCTCGACAATCTCGCCGATGATGCCGAGGCCGATGCCCTCGACTGGTGGGTGATCCGACAGGCGCTCACCGACGGTTTGCGTTGGCCGCAGCTTCCCGTCGCGATCAACATCAGCGCGCGCCAGTTCCAGTCGCCGGACTTCGCCGCCAGGCTGCTGGCCGTGATCGCGGAGATCGGCAACGCCCCCGCGCAGGTCGAGCTGGAGCTGCTCGAGAGCGGGATCATCGAGAATTTCGAGCGCGCCATCGAGACGATGGACATTCTCCGGCGCAGCGGCATCCGCATCGCGCTGGACGATTTCGGCACCGGCTATTCGAGCCTC
>CALRYW010000190.1:0-3101 GCA_943372485.1 Allobosea thiooxidans | reverse complement strand
GCCCAAGATTCTCGAACGAGACCGGACCAACCGGCCCTTTGCGACCCCTTCGGAGGATTCTCCCATGCTCGACCGCCGCCATCTCGTCGGCCTCATCGCCGGCCTGTCGCTCGCCCTCCCCGGCAGCGCCTTCGCCCAGGTCTATCCGCAGAAGCCGATCACGCTGGTCGTGCCCTATGCGCCGGGCGGCGCCACCGACATCATCGGCCGCGTCGTCGCGGAAGAGATGTCCAACAGCCTCGGCCAGCGCGTGGTGGTCGAGAACCGCGCGGGCGCCGGCGGCAGCGTCGGGGCAGCTGCCGCCTCCCGTGCGCAGCCGGACGGCTACACGCTGCTGCTCGGCGCGCTGACGAGCCATTCCATCAATATGAGCCTGCAGGCCAAGCCGGGCTTCGACCTGAAGAAGGACCTCGTTCCCGCCGGGCTCGCCGGCAATGTCGGGCTGGCGCTGGTCGTCCACCCCTCCGTGCCGGCCAAGACGGTTCCCGAGCTGATCGCCCTGATCAAGGCCAGTCCGGACGGCTATTCCTACGCCTCCTCGGGCCAGGGCTCGCCGCAGCATCTTTCCGGCGAACTCTTCAACCTCAAGGCCGGCACCAAGATGCCGGTGGTGCCCTATCGCGGCTCCGGCCCGGCCATGACCGACATGGTCGCGGGCCAGGTCAAGATCATGTTCGACACCATTCCCGCCGTGCTGCAGCATGTGAAGGGCGGGACGCTGCGGGCGATCGCCACAACGGGCACCGAGATCTCGCCCTTCATGCCGGAGACGCCGACGGCGGTCTCGCAGGGGCTCGCCGGTTTCGAGGTCTCGTCCTGGTTCGGCATGCTGGCGCCGGCCGGGACGCCGCAGCCGATCCTCGACCGGCTCAACGCCGAGCTGAACAAGGCGCTGCAGAGCGCCAAGCTGAAGGAGGCCTTCGCGCTGCAGGGCGTGGTGCCCAAGCCGAGCACACCGGCGGAAGCCGCCGCGCGCATCGACAGCGAGATTGCCAAATGGGGCGATCTGATCAAGACGAGCGGCATCAAGGCCGAGTGAACGGCCAAGGTCCGCCCGTCATGAGCCAGCCCGTCCAGCATCTCGCCATCGTCGGCGCCGGCATGATCGGCGCGAGCTGGGCGGCGCTGGCCAGCGCGCATGGCCTGAGCGTCAGCGCCTATGATCCGCATGAGGCGGCGCGCGAGCGCTTCCTCGGCCAGGTCGAGCGGGCGCGTGCGCAACTGACCGAACTCGGCCAGACGGGCAACGGGCCGGTCTCGTTTTCGACGGATCTCGCCACAGCGCTCGCGGGCGCCGGCTTCGTCCAGGAGAACGGGCCGGAGAACGAGGCGGTCAAGCGCGCGCTGCTGGCGCAGATCGACGCCCTTCTTCCGCCGGACGGGATCATCGCCAGCTCGACCTCGGCTCTGGTGCGCAGCGCCATCGTCGCTGATTGCGCGAGGCCGGAGCGGGTCGTGGTGGCGCACCCGTTCAACCCGCCGCATCTCGTGCCGCTGGTCGAGATCGTCGGCGCGGATGAAGGCATCGTCGCGCGGGCCGCCGCATTCTATCGCGCGCTCGGGCGCAGGCCCGTGGTGCTCAACCGCGAAATGCCCGGCCATATCGCCAACCGGCTGGCCTCCGCGCTCTATCGCGAGGCGGTCTATCTGGTCGAGCAGGGCGTCGCCAGCGTCGCCGACATCGACGCGGCGCTGTGCAATGGACCGGGCCTCCGCTGGGCGCTGATGGGGCCACACATGACCTATCATCTCGGCGGCGGCGAGGGTGGCATCAGTGGCTATCTCGCCCATCTGGGCCCGAGCCAGGTGCGGCGCTGGCAGTCGCTCGGCGAGCCCTCGCTCGATGCCGACGTCCAAGCCAAGATCGTCGCCGGCGTCGCCGAGGAGGCGCAGGGGCGCAGCATCGCGGAGCTTGAGGCGCGCCGCGACCAAGGGCTTCTGGCCGTGCTGAAGGCCCGCACCCTGGTCAGCGAGTGATGAGGCCAACCACCCGATGACCCCGTTCTCCGACGCCGCCCCGCGCATCGCGCTGATTCACGCGCTGGAGGAATCCGTGCTGCCGGCGCGGGCCGCCTTCGCCGCCCACTGGCCGCAGGCCAAGGCCTTCGACCTGCTCGACACCTCGCTTGCCACCGATCTCGCGGCGCGCGGAGGCCTCGACGCGGCGATGACCGAGCGCTTCCTGACGCTGGGGCGCTATGCGGCGGCCACAGAAGCCACCAGCGGATCGGCCAGGGCCATCCTCTTCACCTGCTCGGCCTTCGGCCCGGCCATCGACGCGGTGAAGCGGGCCCTGCCGATCCCGGTTTTGCGTCCCAACGAATCCGCCTTCGCGGAGGCGCTGGCCCTGGGCGGGCGGATCGGGCTGATGGTGACCTTCGCCCCATCCCTGCCCTCGCTGACCCAGGAGATCCGCGAGATGGCGGGCGCGCCCGTCGAGGTCACCGGCGTCATGGTCGAGGGTGCGCTCGCCGCGCTGAAAGCGGGCGACGGCGCCAGCCATGACCGGCTGGCGGCCGAGGCGGCCGCACGGCTCTCAGGGATCGACACGCTGATCCTCGGGCAGTTCTCGCTGGCCCGCGCTCGCCCCGCCATCGAAGCGGCAACCGGCCTTCGCGTCGTGACCACGCCGGAAGCCGCGATCCGCGGGCTGAAACGGGCGATCGGGGATTGAGGCTCCGCTCCCGCCCGGTGGCTCAGACCTCGCCCATGCGGGTGGCGCCGCCGCGTGTCTTGAACAGGCTCCAGACGATACCGGCGGCGATGATGCCGAGGGTGACGCTCAGCGAGACGGCCGGCGGAAACTTCTCCAGCCCGAGCAGGTCGGCGATGAAGATCTTCGAGCCGATGAAGACCAGCACGATCGCCAGCGCCGGCTTGAGATAGCGGAAGCGCTCGATCACCGCCGCCAGCGCGAAATAGAGCGCACGCAGGCCGAGGATGGCGAAGATGTTCGAGGTGTAGACGATGAAGGGGTCGGTCGTGATCGCGAAGATCGCCGGCACCGAGTCGACCGCGAAGATCAGGTCGGCGATCTCGATCGCGATCAGCGCCATGAAGAGCGGCGTGACGAACCAGGCCGGCTTGCCGGTCGCCGGATC
>CALRYW010000189.1:0-3104 GCA_943372485.1 Allobosea thiooxidans | reverse complement strand
CATCGCGGCGGACCTCCGGATCGACCTGCCGCGACCCCGCACCGTGGAACTGCGTGCCTCCGAGGCCTTCGGCCGCCTCAACCTGGAGATTTTCCGCACCCTCACAGGCAGAAGCAGCGCGGGCATGCCCGGCTAGCGCAATAAAATGCGCCATTCCTCGCCCGCGCGAGTTGGCGCGACTGCTTCCGACTGATAAGACCCGGCGGAAATAGCCAGGAGCAGCAAATGGCCACCGCCGCAACACCGATCAAGAGCGCCGCCAAGGGCATCAGTTCAGACGCCAAGCCGTTCGATTGGGAGGACCCGTTCTTCCTCGACGACCAGCTGACCGAGGACGAGATCGCGATCCGCGACGTTGCCCGAGACTACTGCCAGGACAAGCTCATGACACGGGTGCTGGAGGCCAACCGGCACGAGAAGTTCCACCGCGAGATCATGAACGAGTTCGGCGCCCTCGGCCTCTTGGGGTCCACCCTCCCCGAGAAGTACGGCTGTGCCGGCGCTAACTATACCTCCTATGGCCTGGTCGCGCGTGAAGTCGAGCGGGTCGATTCGGGCTACCGCTCGGCCATGAGCGTGCAGTCCTCGCTGGTCATGCATCCGATCTACGCCTACGGCACCGAAGAACAGCGCATGAAGTACCTGCCGAAGCTCGCGACAGGTGAATGGGTCGGCTGCTTTGGCCTGACCGAACCCGACCACGGCTCCGATCCCGGCGGCATGAAGACCCGCGCCGTGACCGTGCCCGGCGGCTACAAGGTCTCCGGCTCCAAGATGTGGATCACTAATTCGCCGATCGCCGACGTGCTGGTGATCTGGGCCAAGCTCGATGGCGGCGCCATCCGCGGCTTCATCCTCGAGCGCGGCATGAAGGGTCTCGAGACCCCCAAGATCGAAGGCAAGTTCAGCCTGCGCGCCTCGGTGACCGGCGGCATCATGATGGACGAAGTCATGGTGCCGGTGGAAAACATGCTGCCCAACGTCGCCGGCCTTGGCGGTCCATTCGGCTGCCTCAACAACGCCCGCTACGGCATCGCCTGGGGCGCCATGGGGGCCGCCGAGTTCTGCTGGAAGCAGGCGCGTAACTACACGCTCGATCGCAAGCAGTTCGGCCGGCCGCTGGCCGCCAATCAGCTCATCCAGAAAAAGCTGGCCGACATGCAGACCGAGATTGCGCTCGGCCTGCAGGCCTGCGTGCGCGTCGGCCGCCTCAAGGACGCGGGCCACGCCCAGCCGGAGATGATCTCGCTGATCAAGCGCAACAACTGCGGCAAGGCGCTCGATATCGCCCGCGTCGCCCGTGACATGCACGGCGGCAACGGCGTGTCGGACGAGTATCACGTGATCCGCCACGTCATGAACCTCGAGGCCGTGAACACCTACGAGGGCACGCACGACGTCCATGCTCTGATCCTCGGTCGCGCCATGACCGGCATCCAGGCCTTCTCGTCCGGGGCATAACCGGCGTGGACCTGCCGCCCCCCGGCGACATCGCGATCGTCGCCGCCGGGGCGCTGGCCGCGGGCTTCGTCAACGGGCTGAGCGGCACCGGCTACGCGCTGGTGGCACTGGGCTTCTGGCTGCAGGCGATGTCGCCGCTCACCGCCGCGCCCCTCACCGCGCTCTGCGGGGTCATGGGCCACCTGCAATCCCTGCCGACGATCTGGAAGGGCGTGCGCTGGCAGCGGCTGTGGCCGATGATGGCCGCCGGCATCGTCGGCGTGCCGATCGGCACCATGCTGCTCGAACACGTCCGCCCGAGCCCGCTGAAGATCGGCGTCGGAAGCCTGCTGATACTTTACAGCGCCTGGATGGCCTTCGTGCGACGGCCTCCCATCATCACTGGCGGCGGCCGCGCCGCCGACGCGGCCGTGGGCTTCACCGGCGGCGTCCTGGGTGGCATGGCGAGCCTCAGCGGCCCGGCGCCGGCGATCTGGGCGCAGTTGCGCGGTTTCGGCAAGAGCGAACAGCGTGGCGTCAATCAACCCTACAACATGAGCATCCTGCTGCTCGCGCTGCTCTCGGCCGGCATCGCGGGCTTCCTCGACCGCACCTTCTTCATCTGGGCCGCGATCACGGTGCCTGTGACCCTCATCGGCGCCCGGCTCGGCCTGATGCTGTATGGTCGCGTCGACGACACCGGATTCCGGCGCATCATTCTCGGTCTGCTCACCCTCTCGGGGGCAACGCTGATCGTCTCAAGCCTGCGTTAGCGCACCGAGGCAGCCGCTCTCGCGGAGGATTGTCTCCAGGCTGGGCGCCCCCTTCGCAGCGGCGTACTTCCGCCGGATCTCGGCCAGCGAGCGCGCGTGGTATTTCTGCGGCTCCTGCGACCACGCCGTGCCGCCTAAAGACAGGCTGAACATCTTGTCGCCTGCCGCAATCGCCGCGGCGTTGGCCACGGACCACGGCAAGAAAAGCGCGCCGACCTCCTCCTTGAGCAAAGGCATGAGCGTCGGCGCCAGCGCAGACCAGGCCTCGAACGCGCCGTCGGCCTTGGGCGAAACCATCCTCTGCACCCAGGCCAGCACATGCGGCGCCGAGGCCCGCATGATCGCCCCCGGTGTCGGGTCGGTGGCGGCCTCGTAGAGCTGGGCCCACAGTCCGAAATCGGCCATCGCCGGCCGACCACCCAACAGATAAGGCCGCCCGGCGAGATGGGCGTCGAGCAGCGCCAACGCCTGCTTGAACGAAGCCTCGATCAATGGCTGGGTCTTGTCGTTCGACCCCACGAATCCCAGCCGGCCCATCATGCGGTCGGCCACTGCTGCGCGCGCCTGCGCCACGGCCAGCGTGCCTTGGGCTTCCATCATCTGGACGGCGATGCGCTCGGCGGTCGACCAGACGTCGGGCTGGTAGCGCCAGCGATAGTGGAACATCCACTTGTTGCCCCACTCGTCGCCGTACTCCTCAAGCAGCGCCGAGACGAAGGCGAGCGCGGGGTCGGCGGGAATGGTCGAGGGTTCCGGCGTCGACGCCTCGAAGCGTTCGAGGATCGGCGTTGAGTCCTGCACGCCTTCCCCCTCGGGAGTCACCACCAGCGGCACCAGCGGCAGCTTGGCGTACTTCTGGAACTCGGCCTGCACCGCGGGCGAGCGCAGGAT
>CALRYW010000188.1:0-3108 GCA_943372485.1 Allobosea thiooxidans | reverse complement strand
CTGATCGGCATGGCCGCCGGCAAGGTCGTCTTCGACGGCCCGCCGCACCAGCTCACCAGCGAGGTCGCGGCCAAGCTCTACGGCATTGAGGCCAAGGATGCCGGCGCCGAGGCGCTCGACCAGCTCGAGGCCATCGCCAGCGAAGAGGCGCAGCGCGCCAAGCAGAACGTCGCCTGAATTCCGCCCGGCCCGCCGGGCGGCCTGTCACCCGAAAACCAACAGGAGCTCTCCATGCTGACCCGTCGTCATACCCTGACGCTCGCCGCTGCCGGCCTCGCCGCCGCGCTCGCCACTCCCGCCTTCGCCCAGGACTGGAAGGCGAAGTATCCGGAACTGATCTTCGCGATCGTCCCCGCCGAGAACGCCGCCGGCGTGACCGAGCGCTATACGCCCTTCGTCAACTACCTCGCGAAGGAACTCGGCACCAAGGTGACGCTGCGCATCGCCAACGACTATGCCGCGATCATCGAGGGCCAGCGCGCCGGCAACATCCACATCGGCATGTACGGCCCCTCGTCGTTCGCCCGCGCGCTGATGACCGGCGCCAAGATCGAGGCCTTCGCGATCGAAACCAATCTCGACGGCACCAAAGGCTACCACTCGGTCTTCTACGTGAAGAAGGATTCTCCCTATCAGAAGGTCGAGGACCTCAAGGGCAAGAACCTCGGCCTGGTCGATCCGAACTCGACCTCCGGTAACAACGTGCCGCGCTTCGCCCTCAACGCGATGAAGATCGAACCCGAGACCTTTTTCGGCAAGGTCGTCTACACCGGCAGCCATGAGAACGCGATCATCGCGCTCCAGCAGGGTACGGTCGATGTCGCCGCCAACTGGTGGAACGACGAGACCGAGTCGAACCTTCTGCGCATGGCGCGGAAGAACATGGTCAAGGCCGAGGATTTCCGCATCATCTTCAAGTCGGACGAGATCGTGAACTCGCCGATGGCCTATCTGACCGATCTGCCCGAGAGCCTGCGCACCGCGATCCGGACCGCCGTCCTGAACATCCAGACCAAGGACAAGGCCGCCTTCGACAAGATCTATGATGGCAAGCAGGGGCCGATGGTGCCGGTCACCAACGATGCCTACAAGCCGATCATCGAACTCAACAAGTTCGTCGACGAACTGCGCCGCAAGAAGGCGTCGTAAGGACGACTGACCGTCATGCCCGGGCTTGACCCGGGCATCTCCTCGACGAGGTTCTCGGGTCCGCGCCAGGCGCGTCCCGAGAACGACGCCTCCTCCCCCCGACGGACCGCGTTCATGACTCTTGCGATCGACCGCAACGACCCCGCGATCACCGCCCATGCCGCGGTCTACGCCAGCGCCATGGCCGCCAAGCGCCGCCAGACGCTGATCGGCGCGGCCGTTCTCGCGGCTCTGGTCTGGCTGTCCGCGATCGGTTCGGAGGTCGATCTCGGCAAATTCGTCGACAACGCCTGGCGCTTCCCGAAATATATCCTCGACACGATGCCGACGCTGCGATTGGCGACATTCGGGGCCGATGTCGCCGAGTGGTTCTGGGGCTGGAAGGGCTGGCTCAAGCTGCTCTGGCAGACGATCCTGATCGCCTATACCGGCACCATTCTCGGCGCCGTCGGCGGCTTCCTGCTCTGCTTCGTCGCCGCCGCCAATCTCGGCCGCTCGGGCTGGATGCGCTTCGTCACCAAGCGCTATCTCGAGTTCTGCCGCACGGTGCCGGAAATCGTCTTCGCGCTGATCTTCGTCATCGCCTTCGGGCTCGGCCCCTTGCCCGGCGTGCTCGCCATCGCGATCCACACCATGGGCGCGATGGGCAAGCTGTTCTCTGAGGTGGTCGAGAATATCGACATGAAGCCGGTCGACGGCCTGACTGCAACGGGCGCGAGCTGGTGGCAGGTGATCCGCTATGCCGTCGTCCCTCAGGTGCTCTCCAATTTCGCCAGCTATTCGCTGCTGCGCTTCGAGATCAATGTCCGCGGCGCCTCGATCATGGGCTTCGTCGGCGCCGGCGGCATCGGCCAGGATCTGATCGAGGCCATCCGCAAGTTCTACTTCACCGATGTCAGCGCCATTCTGCTGCTGATCATCGTCACTGTGATGCTGATCGATTTCGGCACCGAGCGCCTGCGTCACGCGCTGCTCAGCCTGGAGCATGGCAAATGACTCTGGCCCTCTCCGCCTCCGACCGGGCCGCGCTGGCCGAACGTCACAAGACCGCGATCGACGGTTCGCTGCGCACGCGCGTGACCACGATCGCCGTGGTCGTCGCTCTCGTCGGCCTGTTCGTCTACGGGCTTTCCACCCTGGAGGTGTCGTTCTGGCGTCTCGTCGCCGGATTCGGCAATCTCGGCACCTTCGTCGTGCTGATGCTGCCGCCCGACCCCGGCTCCTTCGCCCGCGCCGTCATCTTCGTGAAGGCGCTGTTCGAGACCATCGCGATCGCCTTCCTCGGCACGATCCTGGCGGCGATCCTGGCCTTTCCGCTCGGCTTCCTCGCCGCCAAGAACGTCGTGGCCAACAGCATTGTGCATTTCCTCGCGCGTCGCTCGATGGACACGGTGCGCGGCGTCGATGCGCTGATCTGGGCGCTGATCTGGGTCAATGTCGTGGGTCTGGGCCCCTTCGCCGGCATGCTCGCCATCATGACCAGCGACATCGGCGCCTTCGGCAAGCTCTATTCGGAGGCCATCGAATCCGCCGATCGCAAGCCGGTCGAGGGCGTCACCTCGCTCGGCGGCAACAAGCTCCACGAGATCCGCTTCGGCCTGATCCCGCAGGTGCTGCCGGTGATCGCGAGCCAGGTGCTCTACTACATCGAGTCCAACACCCGCTCCTCGACCATCATCGGCATCGTCGGGGCCGGCGGCATCGGGCTCTACCTCGCCGAGACGATCCGGACCCTCGAATGGCAGCAGGTCTCGTTCCTGATCCTGCTGATCCTCGCCGCCGTCACCGCGATCGACTTCCTCTCGGCCAAGCTGCGCTTCGCCATCATCGGCAAGCGCGCGACCTGAAGCCAAGGCGTGTCATTCCGGGGGCTTTGCAAAGCAAAGACCCCGGAACCCATGACGGGGTGAGATCGTCCGGGTTGGCGCTCCGACATGGCGAACGTCCCATCGTGACGTT
>CALRYW010000187.1:0-3182 GCA_943372485.1 Allobosea thiooxidans | reverse complement strand
ACGAGATCGGCGACATGGCGCGGTCCGTCGTGGTGTTCCACGAGACGGCGCTGGCGCGGGCCGCGCTGGAGCGGGATATGCAGAGCCTGGATGCGGCCCGGTCGCGGCGGCATGCCAGGCGCGAGGACCTCACGGCCGAGTTCAGCACCCGGATCGACCGGGTCCTCGAGACCGTCCGCATCAGCGCCGACGAGATGGAGGAGACGGCCCGCAGTCTCAATGCCGTCGCCACCAGCGCCACCTCGCAGGCCAACGAGGCTCGCGGTGCGGCGCTCGACGCCTCCGACAATGTCCGCTCGATCGCGGCCGCATCCGAGCAGCTGTCGGAGTCGATCGCCGAGATCGCCGACCGCATCGGCCATACCGACGGCGTGGTCAGGTCCGCGGCCGGGGACGCGGCCAGGGCCCGTGCCAATGTGGCCAATCTGCTCGGCGCCTCCGAGAGCATCGCGCGTGTGGTCGGGCTGATCCGCGAGATCGCCGCCCAGACCAATCTGCTGGCGCTGAACGCCACCATCGAGGCAGCACGGGCGGGCGAGGCGGGGCGCGGCTTCGCGGTCGTCGCCGGCGAGGTCAAGCTGCTGGCGACCCGCACCGCCCAGGCCACCGACGAGATCGCCGAGCGGATCGCGGCCTTCGAGAGCGAGACGAAGGGCGCCGTGGCGGCGATCGAGACGATCGCCCGCGTGATGGGCGAGGTCGCCGAGCACACCGTGGTCATCGCCGGGGCGACGTCCCAGCAGATGGCCGCGACCTCGGAGATTGCGAGCAGTGCGCAGGCCACGGCGAACGGGACAGCCGGCGTCGCGCGGCAGATGGAGGATGTCACCTCGACCTCCGAGGCGGCGAGACTGTCGGCGAACCGTGCCCTGACGACGGCGGAGAGCCTGGCGCGCGAGGCCCATGCGCTGCGCCACGCGGTCCAGACGTTCTTCGCCGACATGAAGGCCGCCTGAATCAACCAGGTTTCGGCGGCGGGGCGGACCGTGTCCTTTGCCCTGTTGATGCGTTCGGGCGGCCGCGTGACGATGTTGCGGCACAGAGAGCAGCTTCATCGCCGATGGCCGGCGCTATACCGGCGCCGCCGCGGAAGGCCGGTAAGCGGGCGCAGCGACGGGGCCGGCCAGGCCCAGGACTGGCAGGCGACGCGCAGCAACAGCTGAACGGAATCCGCGCCGGTGGCCGCCTCAGTTCTTGAGGCGGTAGCCGGTGCGGAAGATCCAGCCGGTCGCCATGATGCAGACCAGCAGGAAAGCAAGCGTCATGCCGAGGCTGACGCCCACGCCGACATCGGCCACCCCGAAGAAGCTCCAGCGGAAACCGCTGATCAGGTAGACGACCGGGTTGAACAGCGCGACCGTGCGCCAGAAGGGCGGCAGCATGTCGATCGAGTAGAAGGAGCCGCCGAGGAAGGCGAGCGGCGTCACGACCAGCAGCGGGACGACCTGCAGCCGCTCGAAGCCGTCGGCCCAGATGCCGATGATGAAGCCGAAGAGGCTGAAGGTCACCGCCGTCAGGACGAGGAAGAGCAGCATCCAGAGCGGGTGCTCGATGCGCAGCGGCACGAAGAAGGTGGCGGTGAGCAGGATGATCAGGCCCAGCACCACCGATTTGGTCGCGGCTGCGCCGACATAGCCCAAAACGACCTCCCACCACGCCACCGGCGCCGAGAGCAGCTCGTAGATCGTGCCGGTGAATTTCGGGAAATAGATCGCGAAGGAGGCGTTGGCGATGCTCTGGGTAAGGAGCGTCAGCATGATCAGCCCGGGCACGATGAAGACGCCATAGGCGATGCCGTCGATCGACTGCATGCGCGAGCCGATCGCGGCGCCGAAGACGACGAAGTAAAGCGAGGTCGAGAGCACCGGAGACACCACGCTCTGCAGCGGCGTGCGCAGGGTGCGCGCCATCTCGAAGCGGTAGATCGCGGCAATCGCCCGTCCGTTGAAGGCGTGCGGGGCTTCTGAAGCGGATCTCATGAGCGGCCCCTGACCAGGCTGACGAAGATGTCCTCGAGCGAGTTCTGGCTCGTGTTCAGATCCCGGAAGCGGATGCCGGCCTCGCCGAGCGCCTGCAGCAGGGCGGTGATGCCGGTGCGCTCCGCCTTGGTGTCGTAGGTGAAGACGATCTCATTGCCGCCCGCGGCCAAGGTGAGGTCGTAGTCCGCGAGGCTTTCGGGCAGGGCCGCCAGCGGCGTCTGCAGGCTCAGCGTGAGCTGCTTGCGCCCGAGCTTGCGCATCAGCTCGGTCTTGTCCTCGACGAGGATGATCTCGCCCTTGCTGATCACGCCGACCCGGTCGGCCATCTCCTCGGCCTCCTCAATGTAGTGCGTGGTCAAGATGATGGTGACACCGTTCTCGCGCAGCCGTCGCACCAGCTGCCACATGTCCTGGCGCAGCTCGACATCGACGCCGGCCGTCGGCTCGTCGAGGAACAGGATGCGCGGCTCATGGGCGAGCGCCTTGGCGATCATGACGCGCCGCTTCATGCCGCCCGAGAGCCGGCGGATCTGCGTGTCGCGCTTGTCCCAGAGCGAGAGGTCCTTGAGCACCCGCTCGACCAGGTCCGGGTCCTTGCGCTTGCCGAAGAGCCCGCGGCTGAAGGAGACGGTGGCGCGCACGGTCTCGAAGGCGTCGGTGGTCAGCTCCTGCGGGACGAGGCCGATCTTGGCGCGGGCGGCGCGATAATCGGCGACGATGTCGTGACCGTCGGCGCGGACGCTGCCCGTGCTCGGATTGACCAGCCCGCAGATGATGCTGATCAGCGTCGTCTTGCCCGCGCCGTTGGGGCCGAGCAGCGCGAAGATCTCGCCCTGGCGAATCTCGAGATCGACCGTCTTGAGGGCCTGGAAGCCGGACGCATAGGTCTTGGACAGGCCGGAGACGGAGATGATCGGTGTCATGGGCGGCATATAGGCGGGCTCCCGCGCGGATGCGATGGCGCGGCGACGCAGGGCTGCAATGCGTCGCCGCGACCGCTCTCTTGCTTGCTCTCTTGCACGCTCTCCTGCCCGATCCCTGCTGCCGGCCGGTGTCGGGAGCGGCAGGCCGCCCATGAAAATGGCCGGGGCGAGGCCCGGCCATGTGGTGTTTCCGCGAGATTGCCCGCTCAGCGCATGAAGAACCAGAGCAGGATGATGATCGGAATCGGAACGCCGAGCAGCCAGAGAGCAATCGAACGCA
>CALRYW010000186.1:0-3247 GCA_943372485.1 Allobosea thiooxidans | reverse complement strand
CGATTTTCAGCACCTTGCGCACCGTCTCGAGCGGCATGCCAAGCTTCTCGGCCAGTTCCTCGGGCTGCGGCTCCCGGCCGATCTCGTGCAGCATCTGACGGCTGGTGCGCACCAGCTTGTTGATCGTCTCGATCATGTGCACCGGGATGCGGATGGTGCGTGCCTGGTCGGCAATCGAGCGCGTGATGGCCTGACGGATCCACCAGGTGGCGTAGGTCGAGAACTTGTAGCCGCGGCGGTACTCGAACTTGTCGACTGCCTTCATCAGGCCGATGTTGCCTTCCTGGATGAGATCCAGGAACTGCAGGCCGCGGTTGGTGTATTTCTTGGCGATCGAGATCACGAGGCGCAGGTTGGCCTCGATCATCTCCTTCTTTGCGCGCATCATCTCGCGCTCGCCATCTTGCACGGTCTTGACCATGCGGCGGTATTCGAAGATCGGCGCGCCGGCGTGGTCGGAGATGACACGGATTTCCTCGCGCATCTTCTCGACTTCGGCGCCCTTCTTCTTGGCGAAGTCCTTCCAGCCCTTGCCCGGCAGCTTGCCGACCTTTTCGAGCCAGTTCGGATCGATCTCGTGGTTCAGGTAATGTTCGAGGAAGTCCTGGCGCGGGATGCGGAAGCCCTCGGCCATGCGCAGGAGCTTGCCCTCGATCATCATCAGGCGACGATTGAGGTCGTAAAGCGCGAGCTTGAGCTGCTCGATGCGGTTGGCATTGATGTGAATCTGGCGAACCAGGTCCACGATCTTCTTGCGATGCTTCTCGTAGCTCTTCTCGAATTCCGGGCTGGGCTTCTGGCCGCGGTTGAGGGTCGACAGGCGCCGGTTTTGCACCTTCGACATGTCGAGATAGACGCGCGCGATCTTGGTGAGGTTGCGCAGCACCTCGGGCTTGAGCTTCTCCTCGAGCGCCGACAGAGACAGCGCATTCTCTTCGTCGTCCTCAGCACCGTCCGCCGCGGCTTCGCCGGGCGCGGCGGCGCCGTTGACGGCGGGGGCGGCCGGTCGCACGAGCTTGGGCATCGCCGGACGCGGCATTGCCGGCGGCGGCGGGTTGGCCGCCATCGCAGCCTTGGCCTCGCCGGGAGCGCCGCCCTGGGTTGCTTCGAGGTCGATCACGTCGCGCAGCAGAATGCGGCCCTCGTTGATCGCGTCGCGCCACGCCAGCAGCGCCGTGATCGTCATGGGGCTCTCGCAGATGCCGCCGATCATCTTGTCCTGGCCGGCCTCGATGCGCTTGGCGATCTCAATCTCGCCTTCGCGGCTGAGGAGCTCGACGCTGCCCATCTCGCGCAGATACATGCGGACGGGATCATCGGTGCGCCCGAGTTCCTCGTCCTCGCCGGTCGCTTCGGCCGCGACCACGGCGGTCTTGGCCGGCTCAGCCGGGGTGGCGGCAGCCGTCTCTTCCTGTTCCTCGGCTTCGACCACGTTGACGCCCGCGTCCGACAGCATCGCCATCGTGTCCTCGATCTGCTCGGAGGACACTTCGTCAGGCGGCAGGGCGGCGTTCAGCTCGTCATAGGTGACATAGCCGCGCTCCTTGCCCTTCTGGACGAGCTTCTTCAGCTCGGCGCCGAGGGTATCGAGGAGGGGGGCATCGGGGCCTTCTTCGCGGGCCTCGGTGGCTTCGGGCTGGGCTACGGTCGCGGTTTTGGTCGCCATTACTGTTCCTTGGGTGCGACAAACGGGTCCAACGGCCGGTCAGGCCGTGAATTTGGCTGCAAGAAGGGGGTGCGGAAGGGCGATCCCGCTAAAACTACCCTTCTACTATATGGGGGTTAAGTTCAAGCGCCGATAGGGTAGTTCCCCATATTCGGCTGCAAGCCTGCTATCCGGCGCCGGATTCGACGCTTTCCCGCCGCATCCGGTCGAGAATGGCCTGCAGGCGCCGTAAATTCTCTTCACTCATGTCCTCCGCCAGGGCTTCCTCTGCCCGCTTCAACTCTTCCGGATCGGCCGTGAGCTGGCTCATATGGCGAGCGGCCCGGCGCCATTGCCCGACCCGGCCGTCACCATCCGGCGGGTCATCCCGGAAGACCTCTCGGGCCTTGGTCCGGGCGGCGGCGGCCAGGCTGCCGAGGCCGGTTCGCTGCAGATGCTCCTCGATCAGGCGGGCTTCAAGGGAGGTCTGGCCGGAAATTCCTTCCACGACGGCGTCGTCGGCCGCCGGATCGACCCCCAGGGGAATCATCGATAGGGCATCCAAAAGTCCGCTGCGCAGCCGGGCCAGGTCGGCATTGGCGATGGGCAGCGCCGCGAGATCTTCGGCCAGGACATGGAGGAGGGCCGGCCGCTCGATCAGGGCGCCCAGGAGGGCCCGTTCCTGGCGTGCGCCATCGGCTTCAGGGCTCGACTGGCGGGCGGCTGAACCCGGGGAAAAGGGGGAGGGAGCGGGATCTCCCGGGCGGCGGAATGGTCGCCGCTCGCCGGGCCGCCAGGCCGGCGGATCCGGCCGGCGGATCCGGTTCAGCCGGTTGCGCATGTCGGTCTTGTAGTAATCGCGGACCATCGGATCGGCGATCTCGGCGACGCGCTGCTCGACCGCGCGCTGGAGGCTGGCACGGCGCTCCGGCGTGTCGGCGACTTTGCCTTCGGTCTCCATCTCCCACACCACGTCGGACAGCGGGCGGGCGAGTTCGAGAACGCGCCGGATGGCTTCGGGGCCGCGGCTGCGGATCACGCTGTCGGGATCCTCGCCGGCAGGAAGCGCCAGGAAGCGAAGACTCTTGCCGGCCCGCAACAGTGGCAGCGCGCGTTCGGCGGCGCGCGAGGCCGCGCGGCGGCCGGCATTGTCGCCGTCGAAACAGAGAAACGGCTCGTCGGCGAGTTTCCAGAGTTCGCCCAGCTGGCCTTCGGTAAGGGCGGTGCCGAGCGGCGCCACCGCGCCTGTGAAGCCCGCGCCGTGGAGTGCGATCACGTCCATGTAGCCTTCGGCCACGATCACCGGCTGGTCCTTGGTCACGGCCTGCCGTGCCCGGTCGAGGCAGTAGAGGTTGGCGCCCTTGTGGAAGAGCGGCGTCTCGGGGGAGTTGAGATATTTCGGTTCTCCCGTGCCCATCACGCGGCCGCCGAAGGCGATCATCCGGCCGCGGCGGTCGGCGATGGGAAACATCACGCGGCCGCGGAAGCGGTCGTAGGGATCGCGATTGTCCTCGGGCTGGATGGCGAGGCCGGCCTCGACGATCTTGTCGAGCGGCACGTTCTCGCGCTTCAGTGCGGCGATCACGCCGTCGCGGGAGTCGG
>CALRYW010000185.1:0-3281 GCA_943372485.1 Allobosea thiooxidans | reverse complement strand
GATGCGGGCGATGCATGAGCGCATGCATGGCGGCATGGACGACCGGATGGAGGGCCATCGCGGTGGCCGCGGCCATCATGACGGCGAGCGCGGGCCGCGCTGGGAGCGTGGCGATTACGGCGACCGTCGCGGCTGATCCCCTCGGCGATATGGAGATCCGGGGCGGCTCGCGAGAGCCGCCCCTTTTTCATGGGCTGGCCTTGGCTCAGGTGCCAACCGAATCGGTGACGCATTTCTTGGTGAAGCTCGTCTTGGCCGCGCCGGCGAGCTTCTTGTCGGCGGCCTGCTTGTCGCAGGCGGCGGTGGCGTCCTTCTCGCATTTGGTCAGGAAGCTGGTCTTGGCGGCGCCGTTGAGTTTCTTGTCGTTGGCCTGGACGGCGCAGCTCTGGGCCTGGGCGAAGGTGGAGAGGCAGGTGAGGGCCAGAGCGGCCAGAAGGGTCTTGATCATCGTCGCTGATTCCCGTGGCTGGGGACCCCTAGGGTTACCCCTGCGGCAGACGGCCGCAAGTGGCTTTTCTGGGGCCACCGCCGCAAATCCGCCTCAACCCCTAATGTGCTGGGAACAAAGCCAAAACGGCGATTTACCTTAAGTGTTCAACTTGGATTCATGGGTTTCCGTTTACGCTTTGGCAGGGATCGGGAAACAAGGGTTGGGCCATGAAGACACCATGGTTGATCTGGGGAATGCGGGGCTTCATCGGCCTCGTTTTCGTGACGAGCCTCTTCGGCCCCTATGCGCTGTCGATCCTGATCGGCTGCCTGGGGCTGGGCTGCTATTATTTCCGCGACGAGGTCGGCTCGCATCTGTGAGGCGAGGGCCGTGCCCGGCGGCCTTTGGCCTCAGCGGCCGGTGATGACGGGCACGCCGATCAGCAGCGGGTGGAGCCAGAGCGCGAAGACGACATAGAGCGCGAGCCCCGCGGCGATCGCGATCACGTCGCGGCGGCCGAAGGCGACATTCGTCATGGCGGCGGCGCGGGCGATCTCCTCCGGCCGGCGCTTGACCGAGATGCGCGCCATCACCGCCCAGGCGAGGAAGCCGCCAAACAGCAGCAGGCTGCCGAGATCGCCATTGGCGAGGAGATGGGCGGTGGCCCAGATCTTCACCGCCAGCAGCATCGGGTGCTTGACGCGCGACAGCAGCCAGGAGGGCCGCCGGCCGACGGCGAGCAGGATGAAGATCGGCAGGTTGAGCAGCAGCGCCAGATGCCGCGTCCAGACCGGCGGGTCCCAGACGACCGTGTAGCCGGCCGCGCGCTGCAGCCCGTAGCCATAGATCAGCAGCAAGAAGCCGAGGATCGAGACGGCCGAATACAGCCCCTTGTAGCCGCCCGCGCCAAAGCGCTCGATCAGCCTTGCGCGCCAATCGCGCTTCATCGTGACGGCGTGCATGCCGAGGAACAGGACGAGGCCGAGGATCAGGACGAGCATGCGGGGGACGCCTCAGGTTGGAGCGATTCCAACCATGGACTGGCTGCCATCGCTTTGGCCATGGTTTTTGTGGGCGCGAGTGTCGTGGGCGCGATAGGACGCAGTCGATCCGAGATCAACGCGATCGAAGGTTGTGGAAGGAGCAGTCTATCCCGTCAGTGCCGTGCCGCTGTTTCCGCCCCCTGCATATCGACCTCGAAGGCGGCCAACTGCGCCAAGAGTGGCGCCGTCCGGAAATCGTCGTCGAAGCCCCAACCCGATTGTCTCTTCTGCTTGCGGCCTTCCAAAACCCCCAACCATGTCAGCGGCCGCAGCACGCGCGACACCATCGCGAACTCGGGGAGGTCCGGCCTCGCCACGTCTTCGAGGGTCTCCATGATCGTGCAAGCCGACATGAGGTCAGCCACGCCGGACCAGCCATGCGCAGTCACCGACAGACTCCAGAGGACCACGCCCATGTGGTGCTGCGGCCAGAACTCGATTGGGTTTCCGTCGAAATCCTGGAGGTTCACCTTCCAGAACACGGCCTCAAACAGTTCTGCTAGCAGGGCAGGGGCCGCTTCCGGGGCTAGTAGGGCCTTCCCCGTCTTGCTCGCCTTCAGGACGCCAAGCCGCTTGCGCAAGAGCCCTGCCGCCTGCAGTGCGATCCTCGTGAAGAGGACGCCGTGGGCGTCATCCTCGTTGATGACCTTGTTGACCGCGAGCGTTGTCGCTTTGTCGTAGCCCGGCCATTCCGTCTGGTCGAAGACATGCCAGACATCGACACGCTTGAGGGCTCCGGCAGGCGTCAGGACCAGCCCGCCCTTCGCCACGGCAAGCTCCAACAGGAGCCTTGCGGCGATGACCATGGGGACCTGAAGCGCGGCCTCGGCAGGCACGTTGTAAGGTGTGAGGCGAAGGGCCTGCGGGACCCGGCCGGGCGGCTCGAGGAGCGCCTTCAGCGAGTGGGGCTGGAGATGGGCCCAGGCGGGAGGGATCGTGGTCATGGCGGCAAGGCTAGGCGGGTCTGCGCGTTAGCTCAATCGCCGTGCGTTACGATGGATTCTGGATCGGCGCCGCTTGCGCGGCTTGTCCGGAATGACGGGGAGGGTGGGGCGACGGCGGCGGGCAAGCCCGCGGGGCGGTCGATGAGGCCCGACAACGAAAAAGGGGACGGCGATTGCTCGCCATCCCCCAATTGCTTCGGCCAACGGGCCTTGCGGCCCGCCTCCGTTCGATCAGCGCGAGTAGAACTCGATGACCAGGTTCGGTTCCATCTGCACCGCATAGGGCACATCCGTCAGCGTCGGCGTGCGGGTGAAGGTGGCGGTCGACTTGCCGTGGTCGGTGTCGAGATAATCCGGCACGTCGCGCTCGGCGAGCTGGGCCGATTCGAGCACGATGGCGAGCTGGCGGGAGCTCTCCTTGACCGCGACGACGTCACCCGGCTTGACCTGGTAGGAGGCGATGTTGACGCGCTTGCCGTTGACCGTGATGTGGCCGTGGTTGACGAACTGACGGGCGGCGAAGACCGTCGGCACGAATTTGGCGCGGTAGATCACGGCGTCCAGGCGGCGCTCGAGCAGGCCGATCAGGTTCTCGCCCGAGTCGCCCTTCAGGCGGATCGCCTCGGCGTAGTAGCGGCGGAACTGCTTCTCGGAGATCGAGCCGTAATAGCCCTTCAGCTTCTGCTTGGCGCGCAGCTGCGTGCCGAAGTCGGAGGGCTTGCCCTTGCGGCGCTGGCCGTGCTGGCCGGGGCCGTATTCGCGGCGGTTGACCGGGGACTTCGGGCGGCCCCAGATGTTCTGACCGAGACGGCGGTCAATCTTGTATTTCGCCTCATGGCGCTTCGACATATCGCGTGTCCTCGT
>CALRYW010000184.1:0-3303 GCA_943372485.1 Allobosea thiooxidans | reverse complement strand
ATCAGCACGAACCCCGCCGCCAGCGGATAGGCCAGATAGGGCATGCCGAAGCGCGTCAGCGACAGCAGGATCGACAGCCCGCCCAGCGCATAGATCCCGCCGAAGAACAGCCCAAAGAACGGCGCCGCCTGGAAATCCCTGAGGCCCGCAATGAAGGCCTCGACCACGTCGTGCACGCCGATGCGGCGCACCACCGGGTCGGGCCGCCGCGGCTCCGCCGCTCTGGTTTCGCTCTGGATCTCGTCCATGGCCTCTCCCCTGCTCACGCCTCCGGCACGCGGCCGGGACCTGGCTTTTGGGGGATCAGCGTAGTGAGGCCGCCGCCGCGCGCATTGGGGCAGATCAATCCGCAGGGGCGACGGTGCCCTGGCGCGGCATCGGGTCGGAGGCGCGCCGCAGCGGCCCCGGCCCGGGCATCGGGCGGCTATGCGCGGCGGAGCGAGCGCCCGTCAGGGAGCCTCGCCCTCATAGCGCACGCCGAGCGCCGCAAGCGCGCGCCAATAGCCGGGATAGGTCTTGGCGACGCAGGCCGGATCGAGAATGGTAATGCCCGCGATCCGCAGGCCCGCCAGAGCGAAGCTCATGGCGATACGGTGATCGGCGAAGCTGTCGATTTCAGCCGGCAGCGACTGGCCCGCCAGCGTCGGATCGGAAGCGACGAGAAGATCGTCGCCCTCCTCCCGGCCGAGGCCCGGCCGGATGCGGCAGAGTCCCTGCGCAAGGGCCGCCACGCGGTCGCATTCCTTCACGCGCAGGTTGGCGATCCCCGTGAAGCGCACCGGCGTAGCATTGAAGGCGGCGAGAACGGCCAGCGTCGGAACGGCGTCCTGCATCTGGGAGCCATCGATCACGGCCGGCAGCTGCGGGAAGGCGGCGAAGTAGGCATGAGAGCGGGCATCGGGCTGGGTGAAGGCGTCGGCCGCGACACCCAGATCGATAGCGCCGCCGGTCAGCGCCTCAGCGGCCCAGAGATAGGTCACGGCGGAGGCGTCGGGCTCGATCAGGATGTCGCGCGCGCGGTAGCCCGTCGGCCGAACACGCCACGACGCCGCATCGGTTTGCGCGACATCGGCCCCGAAGGCCTGCATCGTAGCCACCGTCAGGTCGATATAGCCGCGCGCGCCGATATCGCTGCCGGTGAGCGCGATTTCCACCGGCCCCTCGCCGCAGGCCGCGGCCATCAGCAGCGCCGAGACATATTGGCTCGACAGCCCGCCATCGATCTCGACCCGGCCCGCGGGGAAGGCGCCTCGCCCGGCGACGGTGACGGGAGGACAGCCGCTTGGCGCCTCCAATGCGAGGCCGAGCGAACGCAAGGCAGCGACAAGCGGCGCGATCGGCCGCTTTTGCATGTGCTCGTCACCGTCGATGACGACCAGTCCATCAACCAGCGCAGCCGCCGCCGTGAGGAAGCGAGTCGCGGTGCCGGCATTACCGAGGAAGAGCGGTTCAGCCGGCGCACGCGGTCGCCCGTCGCCCGTGACGACGAAGGTCGTGTCATCGGGCTCGTCGATGCCCACGCCCATCGCGCGCAGCGCCTGCGCCATGTAGCGGGTATCGTCGCTCTTCAGCGCACCGGAGAGCCGGCTCGTGCCACCGGCCAGCCCGGCGACCAGCAGGGCGCGGTTGGTGATCGACTTGGAGCCCGGCGGGACGATGCGTCCGCGCAGGGGCGCCTGAGGCGGGATGATGGTGAGTGAGCGAAGATCGGGAGCGTGCATCATCGTCTTGTATCGTGCGGGTTCGGATCCGGCACGCCCATAGTCGGACACGCCTGCGAGCGGAAGCGCACCGACACCGGCCGCTCCCCGTTTGCGATGGCGCTACCTGATCCGCTCCTCGCAGATCTTCGGCAGGAACCAGGCGAGCAGGCCGATCGCCGGGAGGAAGGAGCAGATTGCATAGACCGAGGCGATGCCGATGCGGTCCGCCAGTTCGCCCAGCAGCGCCGCCGCGATCCCGCCCAGCCCGAAGGACAGGCCATAGAACAGTCCGCCGACGAGCCCGATCCGGCCCGGCATCAGCTCCATCGCGTAGACGAGGATCGCCGCAAAGGCACTCGACATGATCAGGTTGATCACGATCGTCAGCACGCCGGTCCAGAACAGGTCCACGAAGGGCAGGATCAGCGTGAACGGCAGCGCGCCCAGGATCGAGAACCAGATGATCTTGTTGCGGCCGATCCGGTCGCCGAGGATGCCGCCGACGATCGCGCCGGCCGCCGAGGAGCAGAGGAACAGGAACAGCATGATCTGCGAGGTCTGCACGCTGACCCCGAACTTGCCGATCAGGTAGAAGGTGTAGAACGAGCTGAAGCTCTGCGAATAGGCGTTCTTCGAGAACAGCAGGATCACCAGGATCGTCACCGCGGCGGCCACCGCCGCCGTCGAGCGCACGGGGCGCGCCGCGGCGGTCTTCGCCTTGGCCGAGGGCGCGGCCGCCTGCTGCTGGCGCCGCAGCTGGGCATAGCGCCCCGCCGTCCAGGTCATCAGGAGCATCGCCAGCAGCGCCGTGGCCGAAAACCAGGCCAGGCTGGTCTGGCCGCGCGGTACGACGATGAAGGCGGCGAGCAGCGGTCCCAGCGCCCCGCCCGTCTGGCCGCCGACCTGGAAGATGCCCTGCGCCAGCCCGTGCCGCCCGCCCGACGCATTGCGCGCCATGCGCGTCGCCTCGGGGTGGAAGATCGACGAGCCGAGCCCGACGCAGCCCGCCGAGATGAGCAGCAGCGGGTAGGTCCCGGCATAGGCGAGCCCGACGAGCCCGAACAGCGTGAAGCCCATGCCGACGACCATCGAATAGGGCATCGGGTTCTTGTCGGTATAGGCGCCGACCAGCGGCTGGAACAGCGACGCCGTGATCTGGAAGGTCAAGGTGATCAGGCCGATCTGGCCGAAATCCAGCCCATAGGCCACCTTGATGATCGGGTAGATCGCCGGGATCAGCGACTGCATCATGTCGTTGAGCAGATGCGTCGCGCTGAGCGCGATCAGCACCGGCATGGCGGCGGCCTGGGCGATGCGGCCGGACGGCGTCGTGGCGGTCATGTCCGAGGCGTATCCGATTCGAGCCAGGCCAGAGCGTCGAGCCATTGAACCGGCGCGGGGCTCCCAAGCCAGCGAAACATTGTCGGGGGCGCCATGCAGCGGCCCGCCGGTCACGGCATGACCCTGCGGCGTGCACGGCTCTTGCTTGTGACCCCGCACTGTCGCTATGCGACAGCGTCTTAACCCTTCGGCACCCCGCCTCCACAGAGGATTCCCGTCAGATGAGCGTCGCCAACGGCCGGCACATCCTCGCGATGCC
>CALRYW010000183.1:0-3359 GCA_943372485.1 Allobosea thiooxidans | reverse complement strand
GCGCCACGCAGCGCCTCGATCGGCGCGGTCGCCGCCTCCAACACCGTGCGCTCGACCGCCCGGTAATGCGCCAGGACCTCGTGTCCGAGCGGCGTCAGCCGCGCGCCGCCGCCCTGGGCGCCGCCGGGCTGGGCCTCGACCAGAGGCTGGCGGAACATGCGGTTGAGATCGTCGACGAGCAGCCAGGCCCGGCGATAGGACATCGTCATGGCCCGGCCCGCGCCCGAGATCGAGCCGGTGCGGGCGATCGCCTCGAGCAGATCGGCCTTGCCGGGGCCGAGCCGGCCGCCGGGCGTAAAATCGAGCCGCAGGCCGAGCCTGAGCGCGGGGCGGGTCTCGGGCGGTGCGGGCATGGCGGCGTCCTCGGGCATGGCGGCATGGTAGAGCATCGTCCGCGCCTTGCCCAAGACGGCGATGGGCCCGCGAGACGCCTGCGAAACACGCCACACGCTTGCCGGCAGATTGTTGTGGCGAGCGGGCGCTCGATCGTTATAGTCTTTGGGATATAACGATGGAGGAGGCCATGCCGTCGCATGTTGCGCACGCACTGCGCCGGGGCCTGCGCCTGACCCTGGTCGGCCTGACCCTGCTCGGCTTGGCGCTGGCCATTGGAGCCGTGGCGCCGGCGATCGCCCAGCGTCCCGCGCCGCGGATCGCCGCTGCATCGGACCTCAAATTCGCCCTCGACGAGGTGATCGCCGCCTTCGCCAAGGAGACCGGGCGGAGCGTCGTGCCGACCTATGGTTCGTCAGGCAATTTCAAGACGCAGATCCTGCAGGGGGCGCCGTTCCAGCTGTTCCTGTCGGCCGATGAGGGTTTCGTGTTCGAGCTGCACGAGAAGGGGCTGACGGTCGATCGTGGCACCCTCTATGGGGTCGGTCGCATCGTCCTGTTCGCGCCGAAAGGAGTGAACTGGAGCCCCGATCCGCAGCTGGCGGATTTGAAGGCGGCGCTGGCCGATGGCCGGATCACCCGCTTCGCCATCGCCAATCCCGAGCATGCGCCTTACGGCCGCGCCGCCCAGGAGGCGCTTGCGACGTCGGGGCTGTGGGACGCGATGCGTCCGCGGCTGGTGTTCGGCGAGAATGTCAGCCAGGCGGCTCAGTTCGCCGCATCGGGCTCGACGCAGGGCGGCATCTTCGCGCTGTCGCTGGTCCTGGCGCCGCAGGTGGCGCAGCTTGGGGCCTATACGCTCATCCCGGCCGAGCTGCACCAGCCGCTGCGTCAGCGCATGGTCCTGCTGAAGGGAGCCGATGCGGTGTCGCGGGCGTTCTATGACTACATTCAGTCATCTGCCGCGCGCGCCGTGCTGAAGCGCTACGGTTTTCTGTTGCCCGGCGAATAGGGGCGCTCATGGACTGGGTCGCGTTCTCGCTCTCGATCAAGCTGGGTCTCGTGACCGTGGCGGTGCTGTTGCCGGTCGGCGTGTTCGTCGGACGCTGGCTCGCCTATGCCCGCTTTTCCGGCAAGGGCTTCGTCGAGGCGGCGCTGGCCTTGCCGCTGGTGCTGCCGCCGACGGTCGTCGGCTACTATTTGCTGGTCAGCGTCGGCGGAGCGACCCCGATCGGCCAGGTTTGGGCGGCGACCTTTGGGCACAACCTCGTCTTTTCCTTCGAGGGGCTGGTGCTGGCCTCGGTGATCGTCAATCTGCCCTTCGCGATCCAGCCGGCGCAGCGGGCTTTTGAGGCGATCGCGCCCGAGATCCGCGAGGCGGCCGCCGTCTCAGGGCTGTCGCCCCGGTCGGTTCTGATGCGGATCGAGCTCCCGCTCGCCTGGCAGGGGATTCTCATGGGGCTGGTGCTGACCTTCGCCCACACGCTGGGCGAGTTCGGCGTGGTGCTGATGGTCGGCGGATCGATCCCGGGGGAAACGAAGACGGTCGCGATCGCGATCTATGACCGGGTTCAGGCCTTCGATACGGCCAGCGCCGGCATCATGGCGGCGACGCTGCTGGGGATGTCGCTGGCCACGCTGGGACTGATCTACCGCCTCTCCTCGCAGGTCGGACGCCGCCATGGCTGACGATGCGCTCACGGTCACGTTGCAGCAGAAGGGACCGATCCCGCTCGATCTGACCCTGTCCTGCGCGGCCGGCGATGTCCTGGCCCTGGTGGGGCCATCCGGCAGCGGCAAGTCGACGATCCTGCGCAGCATCGCCGGCCTGTATCGTCCGGAGATCGGACAGGTTTCGGTCGGAGCGGCGACCTGGCTGGACACGTCGCGCCGGATCGATTGGCCGCCCTATCGCCGGCGCGTCGGCCTCGTCTTTCAGAATTATGCGCTGTTTCCCCATATGACGGCGCTGGCGAATGTGGCGGCGGCACTCGGTCATCTGCCGCGTCAGGAGCGGTCGCGCCGGGCCGGCGAACTGCTCGAGCTCGTCCATCTGGCCGATCTTCACAGTCGCAGGCCGGCGGAACTCTCAGGGGGCCAGCAGCAGCGCGTCGCCGTCGCGCGGGCGCTGGCGCGCGATCCCGACGTGCTGCTGCTCGACGAGCCGTTCTCCGCCGTCGATCGGGTGACGCGCCAGCGGCTCTACGGTGAACTGAGGGAGCTGAGGCGCGCCTTCCCGATCCCGATCCTCGTCGTGACGCATGATTTCGACGAAGCGGCGCGCGTCGCCAACCGGATGTGCCTGCTGGACCGGGGCAGGATCCTCCAGACCGGGACGCCGCGCGATGTCCTGGCCCGGCCGGCGAGCGTGCAGGCGGCCCGGCTGGTCGATCTGCGGAACGTCTTCGACGCCCGCATCCTGTCGCATGATGGACCCCTGACCCTGCTCGACTGGAACGGCCGGACCCTGCAGGCCGCCGCCAGCGAGGCCCGCTCGCCCGGGGCGAAGGTGGCCTGGGCGATCGCGGGAACGCAGGTGCTGCTCAGCCGCACCGATCTCGATCAGGCCGACAGCCAGCCGAACCGATTTTCGGCGACGATCCGCGATCTCGTCCATCTCAGCGAGAGCCTGGCCGTCACCGTCCTCCTCGACGGGCCCGACGCGCCCGTGCTGTCGATGACCCTGCCTGCGCATTACGCCCGCAGGACGGGGCTGGGGCCGGGCTCGGTGGTCACCGTCGCCCTGATGCCCGAAGGCATTCACGTCATGACCGGCGAGGGCGAAGGCCAGGCCGGCCTCGCCTGACCGGCCCCGCTCAGCCCGGCGGGTGCTTGTGGATGGGATCGACCCAATAGACCGATTCCGGCGCCTCGACGGGGTCGACATCGGTGATGTTGACCACGACCGCCTCATTGTCCGAGCGGACCAACACGCATTCGAGCGGGTTGTCGGGGTCGGCGTTGATCTCCTGATGCGGCACGAAGGGCGGCACATAGATGAAGTCGCCCGGGCCAGCCTCGGCGAC
>CALRYW010000182.1:0-3373 GCA_943372485.1 Allobosea thiooxidans | reverse complement strand
GAAGCTCTATTACTCGCCCTCGTCCCCCTATGCCCGCAAGGTGCGGGTGGTGGCGCTGCTCACCGGCCTCGACAAGAAGATGGACATGGTGAATGTCGCGCTGACGCCGGTGGCGCCCAATGCCGATGTCGACAAGCACAATCCCATCGGCAAGATCCCGGCGCTGTCGGTCAAGGGCATGGACCTCTTCGACTCGCCGGTGATCTGCGAGTACCTCGACAGCCAGCACAAGGGCCGCAAGCTCTTCCCGCGCAAGGGCCGCGAACGCTGGGTGGCGCTGCGCCAGCAGGCGATGGGCGATGGCCTGCTCGATGCTGCGCTGCTGGCGCGCTACGAGGGCTTCCTGCGCCCCGAGGACCGGCGCTGGCCGGACTGGACCAAGGGCCAGATGAAGAAGATCGACGGCGTGCTCGACCAGCTCGAGGCCGAGTCGAAGTCGCTCAAGGGCAAGCCCAACATCGGCACCATCACCATCGCCTGCGCGCTCGGCTATCTCGACTTCCGCTTCGCCAGCCACGACTGGCGCGGCAAGCGCGCCCGGCTCGCCAAGTGGTTCTCGACCTTCTCCAAGCTGCCGTCGATGAAGGCGACGGTCCCGCCGCCGGCGTGACGTCCATCGGATCATTGGCCATCGGATCATCGGCCGACGAGATCATTGCCCGCCTCGGATTGCAGCCGCATCCCGAAGGCGGGCATTTTCGCGAGACGTTCCGCGCCGCTGGCGCGGGCCGCGCCGCCAGCACCGCGATCTTCTTCCTGCTCAAGGCCGGCGAACGCTCGCACTGGCATCGCGTCGATGCCGACGAAGTCTGGCATCACTACGCCGGCGCCCCGCTCGAACTCTCGATGAGCGACGACGGTCGCGCCATTCGGCATCTGCGACTCGGCAGCGACTTCGACATCGGCGAGACGCCGCAGATCGTCGTGCCGCGCGGGGTCTGGCAGGCGGCGCGCTCGCTCGGCCACTGGACGCTGGTCGGCTGCACCGTGGCACCGGGCTTCGACTTCGCAGGCTTCGAGCTGGCGCCGCCTGGCTGGCGGCCGGGCGTCTAGCGCTTCCAGAGCTCGCGCGAGGCGAGCGCGGCGCCGACGGTGACGAGCAGGGCCGCGAGCAGCAGCGCGCCGGTCGGTTCGGCAAGGCCGCAGACGATCAGGATCGCCGTCGACAGAATCGGCGTCGCGTAACTGACCGCGCCCAAGGCGCGGATGTCGCCGCGTTTGACGGCGTGATCCCAGAAATAGAACGCACCGCCGGCCGGTCCGAGGCCGAGCGCCAGCACCGCGAGCCAGGCTGTCGTCGAGGCCGGCCACACCGTGCGCTCGAAGGCGAGATGACAGACCAGCGACAGCAGGCCCGAGGCCGCACAGAAGCCGGCGATGGCGTCGGTCGGTGTCTCGCCGAAGCGGCGCGACAGCACTGAATAGATGGCCCAGGTAAAAGCGCAGCCCAGCGCCAGCGCATAGCCCAGCGCATGGCTTTCGGTGAACTGCAGGCCGCGGCCGAAAGCGAGCAGCGCCACGCCAGCGAAACCCAACCCGGCGCCGGCCAGATGCGTCCAGCCCAGGCGCTCGCCTGCGAGCGGCGCCGACAGCAGCACGATCAGCAGCGGCCACAGATAGTTGACGAGATTGGCTTCGGCCGGCGGCGCCAGCTGCAGCGCGCCGAAGTAGAGCGCGTGGTAACCGAACAGCCCGCCGATGCCCAGCAGCCAGACCTTTGCAGGCCAGCGTATGAGTCCTGCCCAGCCGATGCCGCGGTAGCGGGCGCGGATTATGCCGATCGACGCACCGACCGCGAACGTCATGGCAACCATCTGGAACGGCGGAATCGGTCCCGCCAGCACCGAAAGCGCGGCGAGTGAGCCCCAAAGGCAGATGGCGGCCAGTCCGGCGGCCATCGCCCGCCGTCGGACGGTGTCGGGTGTCGTCATGGTCGCCGCATAGAGAATGCAACCGGAAATGTCGAGCGGGTGCGTGAGGCGCGTTTCACGGTTACGATGCCGTTACAGCGGAGACGGCATGTTCGTTCGACCGACCAACCCGATCAGTCATCGTCTGGCGCGCATGGCTTTCATCTCGGCCTGCGTCGCCGCATTGATCGTCGCTGCCGCCGGTCCACTGCATCGCTACCTGGGATTGGACATCGAGGCGGCAATCGCCGTTTTTCGCTATGGCTTCTATGTCGCCGTTGCCGGCGTGGCGCTCGGGCTGGCAACCATCGTTCCGACGCGGCCCGGCGAGCGGCGGCGAGGGTTCGTGGCGGCGTTTCTCGCCATCGTGATCGGCGCCGCTGGCGCCTGGGTGCCGGTCAGCTGGTTCCTGTGGTCGCAGCAACTGCCGGTGATCAACGACATCACGACCGACATCGCCAACCCGCCGGCCATGGTTGCCCTGCTGCCGTTGCGGCGGGGCGCGCCCAATCCGCCCGCCTATCCCGGCGCCGCCGCCGCGGCGCTCCAGCGCGAGGCCTATCCCGACATCGTGACCATTGTCCTGCCTGTTGCCCCGGCGGAAGCCTTCAAGCGCGCCGACAGGGTGGCGATGACGATGGGTTGGGATGTCGTCGCGCGCGCGCCGACGGAAGGACGCCTGGAAGCCGTCGACACCAGCGGCTGGTTCGGTTTTCGCGACGATATCGTCGTGCGCATTCGTGCCGCAGGTACGGGCAGCCGGGTCGATATCCGCTCCAAGAGTCGCGCCGGCGAGTCCGACCTCGGCGTCAATGCGCGGCGCATCCGCGACTTCAGCGCTCGCCTGAAGGCCGAGCACTGATCGCTTCTCCGGTCGATTCCGTCAGGCGCCGCCGAGTGGCAGGGTAAAGCGGAAGGTGGTGCCCGAGGGGCCGGTTTCCGCGAGCGCAATATCGCCGCCATGGTTGCGCACCAGGTCGCGTGCGATCGCAAGGCCCAGCCCCGCCCCGCCGGCCCGTCCGCCGGTGGTGAAAGGCCGGAAGAGCTGTGCCGCGACAGCCTGCGGCACGCCGGGGCCGTTGTCGGCGACGTCGACCAGAAGGTAGGCGCCGCTGACCCGGGACCGCACGATGACGGTGGTGGCGCCGGCTTCGAAGGCATTGCGGCCGAGGTTGACGAAGACACGATAAAGCAGGTCGCGGTCGGCGTGCGCCGTGCAGCCTTCGCCGACCTCGTTCAGCCACGAGCGGACGATGTTGGGGGTGCTGTCCTCGCCTTGCTCCTGCAGGGCGATCCCGGCTTCGTCGACCAGGTCGGCAAGGTCGAGGGTCGTCAATCTCGGCGCCGGCCGGTCGCGTACATATTCAATGGCGTCGCTTGCCAGCCGCGCGGCGCGGTCGATGGTGTTGAGGATGGTCGGCGCCAAAGCCCGCGTACGCTCGTCGTCGCTGCGCGCCAGCCGG
>CALRYW010000181.1:0-3390 GCA_943372485.1 Allobosea thiooxidans | reverse complement strand
CTCCTGCTCTGGTGGCGCGAGGGCGACCGTCTTTTCACCGATGGCCTCATCGCCGCCATCGTCGCCTGCTTCTGACGGGCTCCGCCGTCCGGGCGCCTCTTGCCCTCCATCGGGATACCTGCCGTGAACCGCCGTCTCGTCCTGCCCCTCGTCGTCTTTCTCGTCGGCGCGCTCGCGCTCGCCGCGGCTGCGGTGCTGACCTTCGCACCCGGCCGGCAGGGCCAGTCCGGCTCGGGCACCGCCAGCGTCGGCGGCCCCTTCACCCTGGTCGCCCAGGATGGGACGAAGCTGACCGACCAGGATCTGCGCGGCGCGCCCTTCCTGGTCTTCTTCGGCTTCACCCATTGCCCGGACATCTGCCCGACCAAGCTGTTCGAGATCTCGGAGGTGCTGCGCGCCGCCGGGCCGAAGGGCGAGAAGCTGCGCGCGCTCTTCGTCACGGTCGATCCCGAGCGCGACACGCCCGAGATCATGAAGAGCTATCTCGGCTCCTTCGATCCGCGCATCCTCGGCCTGAGCGGCGACCGGCCCGCCATCGACGCGATGATCAAGGCCTATCGCGCCTATGCCCGCAAGGTCCCGCTCCAGGGCGACGACTACACGATGGACCACACTGCGCTGGTCTATCTCATGGGCAAGGATGGCGGCTTCATCGGCGCCTTCAACATCGAGCAGCCGCCGGCGCAGGCGGCGCAGGAATGGCTGCGTCACCTGTAGGCGCAGCGCTTTCCGACAGCGGCGCGCGCCGCCGCGCCAGCCCATGCGCCGTCTTGTTCCAGGCGAAACGGCGCGCGCGATACTCGTGCAGCGCCATCCAGGCCGCGATGCAGACCAGCCCGTAATAGAGCGGGAGCAGCGGGAGCAGCAGCAGGAGCTTCGGTGAGCCCCGGCGCAGCGCGCCCAGCGCCGGTGGCAGGAACAGCGCCACCGCTCCGAACAGCCAGACGCCGACTGCGAGCGCCGAGGTGACGCTGCCGAAGGCATGCGTGGGCGTGAAGAGCGAGCCCTCGTGCCAGGCCAGGAAGGCGGCCACCGCAAAGACTGGATAGGCCAATGCCGTCACGATCGTGCCCAGCCCCAGGGAGAGGAAGGCAAAGGTGGCCGGCAGCCCCGCCTCGCGCAGCACTGTCAGTGGCGCCCGCGAATGCGTCACCAGCGTCTGCATGTAACCCTTGATCCAGCGGGCGCGCTGCTTCAGCCAGGCCCGCAGTGTCAGCGGGGCCTCTTCCCGGGTCTGCGACGGCAGGTCGCCCATGCGGTAGCCGGCCCGTGCCAGCCTGACGCCGAGATCGGCATCCTCGGTCACGTTCCATGCATCCCACCCGCCCAAAGCCCGCAGCGCGCGCGTGCGGAAATGGTTGGAGGTGCCGCCCAGCATGATCGGCAGGCCCGATCTCAGCAGCCCGGGATTCAGCACCTCGAACAGCCCGGCATATTCCAGCGCGAACAGGGCCGGCAGCAGGCCCTCCTCCGGATGGTCGATGACGAGACGCGCCTGGAGGCAGGCGAGATCCTCCGGCGCGCGCAGGAAGCGCGCCGCCGCCATGCGCAATTGCTGCGGATCGGGAATGTCCTCGGCGTCGAAGATCGTGAACAGTTCGCCGCGGGCCTCGATCAAGGCGAGGTTCAGCGCCCGCGGCTTGGTCCGCGGTTCGCCGGGCGGCACGATCGTGACCTGGATCTGCGGCGGCAGGGGCAGCCGCGACAGCGCGCTCTGCATGCCGGTGTCATCGGCCTCGATCAGCAGGCGGATGTCGAGCTTCGCCGGCGGATAGTCGAGCTGTTGCAGGGCGCCCAGCATCTGCTCCAGCACCCTCTCTTCGCGGTAGAGCGGGATCGCGACGCTGTAGACCGGCAGCCGGCTGTTATCGATGCGCCAGCGATGCCGACGCCAGAGATCGGGCAGCGGTTGCTCGATCGCAGCCCCGAGCCGCAGCAGGATCAACCCGAGGAACAGCGGTCCCAGCAGCAGCGCGACCGTACAGAAGGTCTCGATCGGAGCGACCACGGCGCCTCCGAGCGAGGCTGTTGCGGCGAGAGCGGCCGCAATGCGCTGGCCGCGGCTGGAGCCGCTGCGGGCGCTGTCGCGGGCGAGGCCCGGCAGATCGCGATTGGCGGCGCGCAGCGCGAGCCTCTCGGCATTGGCCTCGCGCAACGCCGCACTGAAGCGCCGCGGCGTCACCACGGCGACGTCGTCACGCCGGCGCGGCCCGGCCTCCAGCATGGCGCGCAGCGCCGGCCCTTCGGGAGCCAGGACAAAGCGGAGGCGGCCGAAGGGCTCGGCGAGAACCGGTGCAATGCCGCCGCGCAGCATCGCCCCATGGTCGCCGCCCGGCCGCAGGACGAAGGGGCCGGCCCGGAAGGGAAGGCCGAGCTCGGCCGCCAGGGCTCGGTAGAAACCCTCTTCGTCGATCAGCCCGCATGCGAGCACCTCGCGGGCGGGCTCGGTCCGGTCGCGTTCGGCGCGTCGCGCCACCCTGGCGAGATCGGCCAGCGCGATGCCCTGGCGCACAAGAAAAGCGATCTCCACCGGCGGGCCGGCCGGGGCCGTCGCCGTGAACTCGGGATGCCTGTCGTGACCGCTGCCCCCCACCGGCCCGGCTCCGCCCAACGCAACGACGAGACTGTCCCGGAGCCTGACGGGCTGGGACAACCCATGGTTGCCGGATCGGGTCGATGAGTCGAGAGGGCAGTCATGACTTTCCCGCCGGGGCGGGACTTTTCGCTCACATGCCGCCGAGGATTTCTGCCACCTGCGGGATGTCCTTGTCGCCGCGCCCGCAGAGATTCATCACCATCAGGTGATCCTTGGGCAGGGTCGGGGCGAGTTCGATCACCTTGGCCAGCGCATGGGCCGGTTCCAGCGCCGGGATGATGCCCTCGAGCTTCGAGCAGAGCTGGAAGGCCGAGAGCGCCTCGTCATCGGTGGCGGAGATGTAGGTGACGCGGCCGGTGTCGTGCAGCCAGGCATGTTCCGGCCCGATGCCGGGATAATCGAGGCCCGCCGAGATCGAGTGCGCATCCTTGATCTGCCCATCCTCGTCCATCAGCAGATAGGTCCGGTTGCCGTGGAGGACCCCGGGCCGCCCGCCGGTCAGCGACGCCGCGTGCTGCGCGGTCGACAGGCCATGGCCGGCCGCCTCGACGCCCCACATCTTGACGCTCGGATCGTCGAGGAAGGGGTGGAACAGGCCGATCGCATTCGAACCGCCACCGATCGCCGCAATCAGCGAGTCCGGCAGGCGGCCCTCCGCCTCCCGCATCTGTTCGCGGGTCTCGCTGCCGATCACCGACTGGAAGTCGCGCACCATCGCGGGATAGGGGTGCGGGCCCGCCGCCGTGCCGATGCAGTAGAAGGTCGTCGCGACATTGGTCACCCAGTCGCGCAGC
>CALRYW010000180.1:0-3444 GCA_943372485.1 Allobosea thiooxidans | reverse complement strand
CGCCAGGCCGCGGGCGAGCGGATAGACCACGCTCATGTCGCCGACGCCGTAGGAGCGGATCAGCAGCGCGTAGTAGGCGAACATCACGCAGGAGGTGAGCGTCAGCCATTTCCAGCTCTCGGGGGCCGGCCAGTCGACGAAGGGAAGCGCCGCCAGGCCAAGCACGAGACCGGCGGCGCGGATCGCCACCATGGTGAGCACGCGGTCGCCGGCCGACTTCACCAGCGCATTCCAGATCGCATGGGCGATCGCCGACAGAATGACGAGACCGTAGAGCAGTGCCGGGGTCATGCGGATCGACAATCCGCCCGCGCCCCTTATTCTACAAACGACGCACGAGGGGGAGAAGCGCATGGCGAAATCGACGCTGCGGGCAATGGTCGGAACTCCGCAGACCAAAATCGGCACCTTTCTGTTCGAGTTCACGACCCCCGGCATCGGCCAGATCCTGAAGGCGGCGGGCGCCGAATATGCCGTGCTCGACATGGAGCACACCGGCTTCAGCTTCGACACGGTGCGCAGCGTCGTGCGCTACCTGCAGGCGGCCGACCTGCCCTCGATCGTGCGCGTGCCCTCGCAGTCGCGTCACCATATCTCTCGCGCGCTCGATACCGGCGCCGACGGCGTCATGGTGCCGATCGTGTCGTCGGTCGAGCAGGCCAAGGCGGTGCTGGATGCCGCCAAGTACTGGCCCGACGGGACCCGCGGCGTGGCGCTGGGCCTCGCGCACGAGCGCTTCGCCATGCGCTCCGAGCCGCTGGTGCCACGCTTTGCCGAGCAGAACGCCCGCACCGCCATCATCCTGCAGGTCGAGGACCCGAGGGGTGCTGCGGCTGCCGACGAGATCGCCTCGATGCCCGGTGTCGACATGCTTTGGCTCGGCCACAACGACCTCTCGGTGGCGCTGGGCGAGCCTGGCGCCTTCGACCATCCGGATTTCGCCAAGGCAGAGCAGGCCACGATCGCGGCCGCCAGGAAGCACGGCAAGTCGGCCGGCCGGCTCGCCGTCGACGCCAGGCAGGGTGCCGAATTCGTCCGCCTGGGCTACGACTTCGTCTCGATCGCGGGCGACGTCTGGCTGTTGCAGCAGGCCTTTGCCGCGGGCGTCGAGACGGTCAGGCGCGGATAGTTACCGGCAGGGCGCGGATGCCGCGGATGAAGTTGGAGTAGAGCCGCACCGGCGGTCCGGCGAGTTCGATCGCGAGGTCGCGCTTCAGCAGCTCTTCCCACAGGATCCTGAGCTGCATCTCGGCCAGCCGGTCGCCGACGCAGCGATGGATGCCGGCGCCGAAGGCGAGGTGATGGCGCGGCTTGGCCCGGCCGACGAAAAAGCGCTCGGGCTCCTCCATCGCGGTCTCGTCGCGGTTGCCCGAGACGTACCACATCACCACCTTGTCGCCCCTGGCGATGGCCTTGCCGGCGAGCTCGGCGTCGCGGGTCGCGGTGCGCCGCATGTGGATCACCGGCGTCTGGTAGCGGATGGTTTCCGACACCAGGGTCGGCAGCAGGGCGGCATCGGCCCGCACCTTGGCCACCTCGGCGGGATGCTCGATCATCGCCATCAAGCCGCCGGTCATCGAATTGCGCGTGGTGTCGTTGCCGCCCACGATCAGCAATCCGAACGTGCCGATGAATTCGCGCAGCGGCAGGTTCTGTGTCGCCTCGCTGTGCGCCATCATCGAGATCAGGTCGAACTTGGGCGGCTGGGCAGCACGCTCCTTCCACAGCGCCCCCATGATCTCGGCCATCTGCATCAGCTCGGCCATGCGCTCGGCCTCGCTTTTCACCACCGCGTCCTCGGCCTCGATGTTGGCGATGGCGACGTCGGACCAGTGGGTGAGCTTGCGCCGGTCGGCCCACGGGAAGTCGAACAACGTCGCCAGCATCATGGCGGTGAGCTCGGTCGACACGCGGTCCACCCAGTCGAAGGTCTCGTTGCGCGGCAGGCCGTCGAGCACGGCCTGGGTACGCTGGCGGATGATGCCTTCCATGTTGGCGAGGTTGGTGGGCGCCACGATCGGCGCCACCGTCCGGCGCTGGGCGGTATGGCGCGGCGGGTCCATGCGGATGAAGTTGGGCAGGTCCTGGCCGAGCGGCTGGTCGGCGATCTGGATGCCGCCCAGGCTCGAATCGGAGGAATAGGTCCCGTGGTCGAGTTCGACCTTCATGATGTCGGCGAAGCGGGTTACCGACCAGTACGGCCCGTAGGGGCTCTCGGCGTGGCGATGCACCGGATCTTCCCGCCGCAGCCGCTCAAAATGCGGCGCCCAGGCATCCTCGCGGTAGAGGCGCGGGTTGCTGACATCGGCATGCTCTGTCATGGCCCAAGGCCGCCCCCGAGCTGCTTCCAAGTCAAGTCCATTCGTCGCAACTGACCCCGATTTGGCGCGTTGACAGGCGGAAGGCGCGGGCGCAAACCGTCGCGCCGCCGCCAACCTTGGTGGCGCCCGATAACATGGCCGCAGCCGAAACCAGTCCACCACCTCCTCCAGTCCCGCCCGCGACACCCGCGGCCACCGGCAGCAACGGCCACCACGCGCCGAAGGGCGCCGCGGCTGGCCTCGTGGTAGGGGCGCTGGGCGTGGTGTTCGGCGACATCGGCACCAGCCCGCTCTACGCCCTCCGCGAGACCTTTCTCCATGGCGCCGGCCTGACACCGACCCCGGAGCATGTGCTGGGCGTGCTGTCGACGCTGTTCTGGGCGGTCACCCTCACCGTCACCATCAAGTACGTCGTTCTGATCATGCGTGCCGACAACAAGGGCGAAGGCGGCGTGCTGGCGCTGGCGACGCTGGCGACGCGCGGCCTGAACGGCAAGGCCCGCAACGTGCGTCGGGCCATCGTCGTGCTTGCGGTCATCGGCCTCGCGCTGTTCTACGGCGATGCCATCATCACGCCGGCCGTCTCCGTCATGGGTGCCGTCGAGGGTCTGTCGGCCATCACGCCGGCCTTCACGCCCCTTGTGATCCCGCTGGCGCTGGTCATCCTGGTCGGGCTGTTCATGCTGCAGGCCCGCGGCACCGCCGATGTCGGCCGGCTGTTCGGCCCGGTCATGCTGCTGTGGTTCCTCGTACTGGGCGTGCTCGGCGCCTGGCAGATCGCCAAGAACCCAGCCGTGCTCTACGCGATCAATCCCTACTACGCGGTCAGGCTGATTTCCGACCAGGGACTCGGCATCTTCTGGGCCTTCGGCTCGATCGTGCTGGCCGTTACCGGCGCCGAGGCGCTGTACGCCGACATGGGCCACTTTGGCCGCCGGCCGATCCGGACCGGATGGCTCGGTCTCGTGATGCCCGGCCTGCTGCTCAACTACTTCGGCCAGGGCGCGATGATCATCGAGGACCCCGAGATCGTCCGGCAGGTGTTCTTCGAGCTGGTGCCGAAGGATTACATCCTCGGGCTGGTGGTGCTCTCGACACTGGCAGCCGTCATCGCCTCGCAGGC
>CALRYW010000179.1:0-3554 GCA_943372485.1 Allobosea thiooxidans | reverse complement strand
GATCGCGGCCGGAGGCTTGAAATCCCTGGCGCGGCCGGGCGCCTCGATCGGCCTCGATCGTCCGATCCACGGCGTCGGCGTCTCGCTCGCCGACGGCGTCGGCCTCGGCCATGCCGTGCTGCACGAGCCGCGCGTCGCGATCACCAATCTCATCGCCGAGAACCCGGCTGCCGAGGTCAAGCGGCTGGAGGACGCCATCGCGCAGATGCGTGCCTCGATCGACGAACTGATCGAGCGCGGCGATGTCGCCCATATCGGCGAGCACCGCGACGTCCTCGAGACCTTCCGGATGTTCGCCCATGACCAGGGCTGGCTGCGGCGTATGCGCGAGGTGGTGCTGACCGGCCTCACCGCCGAGGCGGCCGTCGAGCGCGTCCAGTCCGACACGCGCGCCAAGATGCTGCGCCAGACCGACCCCTATCTGCGCGAGCGCCTGCACGATCTCGACGACCTCGCCAACCGGCTGCTGCGGACCCTCGTCGGCAAGGCCAACGGCGTCGCGCGCGAGGAGATGCCCGAGAACGCGATCCTGATCGCGCGCTCCATGGGCCCGGCCGCGCTGCTCGATTACGATCGTTCCCATCTGCGCGGGCTCGTTCTCGAAGAGGGCGGCCCGACCAGCCATATCGCCATCGTGGCGCGGGCGCTCGGCATTCCCGCAGTGGGCGAGATCGTCAATGCCACCGCGCTGATCCAGTCCGGCGACGCCGTCATCGTCGATGGCCAGGCCGGCGAGGTCCAGATCCGGCCCCAGCCCGACGTCGAGAACGCCTACAAGGACAAGGCGCGGCTGCGGGCCCGCAAGCAGGAGCAGTACCGCAGGCTCAAGAGCCAGCCCGCCGTCACCCGCGACGGCGTGCCCATCGTGCTGCAGATCAATGCCGGCCTGCTGGTCGACATGCCGAATCTGGAAGCGACGGCGGCGGCAGGCATCGGCCTGTTCCGCACCGAGCTGCAGTTCATGGTCGCCGAGCACATGCCGACGACGAGCGAGCAGCAGGCGCTCTACACCGCCGTGCTCGATCACGCGCAGGGGCGTCCGGTGACCTTCCGCACGCTCGACATCGGCGGCGACAAGGTGCTGCCCTATATGGAGCGCGTCGAGGAGGAGAACCCCGCGCTCGGCTGGCGGGCGATCCGCATCGGCCTCGACAAGCCGCGCCTGCTGCGCGCGCAGCTCCGCGCTTTGCTGCGGGCGGGATCGGGCCGCGACATGAAGATCATGTTGCCGATGATCGCGACGGTCGACGAGTTCCAGCGCGCCCGCACGATCATGCGGCGCGAGCAGGCGATGCTCGCCAAGCAGGGGCATGTGCCGCCGCTGAGCCTGCAGCTCGGCGTCATGGTCGAGGTGCCGTCGCTCCTGTTCGAGTTGCCGGAGATCGTGCGCGAGGCCGATTTCCTGTCGATCGGCACGAATGATCTGATGCAGTTCCTGTTTGCGGCGGACCGTGAGAACAAGCGCGTGGCCGACCGTTTCGACCCCCTCGGGGCCGGAGCCCTGCGCGCGCTGCGCAGCATCGTCGAAGCGGCCGCCGAGGCGAACTGCCCCGTCACGGTGTGCGGCGAGATGGGGGGCAAGCCGCTCGAGACGATGGCCCTGATCGGCCTCGGCTATCGCGCCTTCTCGATGTCGGCTGCCTCGGTCGGCCCGGTCAAGGCGATGCTGCGCGCGCTCGACGTCGCCCGGCTGACCGAACGGGTCGACTGGATGCTGGCCTCCGGCGACGGTGCCGCCAGCCTGCGTCCGCAACTCGCGGCCTTCGCCGCCGAATGCAAGGTGCCGGTCTAGCGGGCCGTCGTCCCGCGTGCTCCGAGCCCTCCGATCGTCGTTTCGAGTTCCCCCATGTCGCTTCAGCTCCCCCAGGATCGCCTCGACGCCATCGTCGCCCGCCACGCCGCGGCATCCGCCGAGATCAACACCGCCACGGACGCGGTCCGAACGGTCGAGCTCGCCAAGGAACTCTCCGAGCTCGATCCGGTTGTGGCGGCGATCGCCGCCTGGCGCCAGGCACTGGCCAATCTGACCGAGGCCGAGGGATTGATCGCGGACCCCGCGACCGATGCCGAGTTCCGGGACCTTGCCTATGAGGAGCGCGACGCCGCCCGCACCGAAATCGACGCCCGCGCCCGCGAGATCCTGATCGCGCTGCTGCCCAAGGATGCAGCCGACGAGCGCGGCGTCATCCTCGAGATCCGGGCGGGCACGGGCGGCGACGAGGCCTCGCTCTTCGCGGGCGATCTGTTCCGGATGTACCAGCGCTATGCCGCCCAGAAGGGCTGGAGCGTCGATCTGCTCTCCGAGAGCGAGGGCACGGTCGGCGGCTTCAAGGAGGTCATCGCCGAAATCTCGGGCCGGGGGGTGTATGCTAAGCTGAAATACGAATCCGGCGTGCACCGCGTCCAGCGTGTGCCGGATACGGAAACCAGCGGCCGCATCCACACCTCGGCGGCGACCGTGGCCATGCTGCCGCTCGCCGGAGACGTCGACATCGTTCTCAATGACAGCGACATCCGCATCGACACGATGCGCGCCGGCGGCGCCGGCGGGCAGCACGTCAACAAGACTGAATCGGCGGTGCGCCTGACCCATCTGCCGAGCGGCGTCGTCGTCGTGGTGCAGGACGAGCGCTCCCAGCACAAGAACAAGGCGCGCGCCTATGAGCTGCTGCGTGCCAAGCTCTACGATCTGGAGCGAATTCGCCTCGATTCCGAGCGCTCGGCCGACCGGCGCTCGCAGGTCGGGTCCGGCGACCGCTCCGAGCGCATCCGGACCTACAACTTCCCGCAAGGGCGCATCACCGACCACCGCATCAACCTGACCCTCTACAAGCTGGACGAGATGATGCAGGGCTTGGTGCTCGACGAGGTGATCGACGCCCTCACCGCCGAGCACCAGGCCCGCTTGCTGGCCAGCGAGGGCATCGCGTGACCGATGATTCGGCCGGGGCGATGAAACCTCCCGTGACCTCCCGCGTTGTCGCTGCATCGACAGTGCAACAGGGGGGAGCCTCTCATGATCAGGATTCTATCGGGTGCGGCCATCGCGGGACTGATGGTGACAATGCTCGTCGCGCCGGTTCAGGCCCAGGGCACGGCGGAGCGCATCGAGCGCTCGATGGAGCGCGGCCTGAAGAGCATCACGAGCGGTCAGCCGGCGCGGATGCACAAGGCCATGACCCAGTCCCAGGCGCGCCGGGTCTGCCAGTCCGAGATGCGCGGCTCGCGCGAGAGCCGCTCCTCGATCCGGACCAAGATGCGCTTCTGCATCAACGAGAAGATGCAGGGCAACTGACGGGCTCGCCCGTCTCCGCCGGCCTCAACGCCGCGCCTTCGTCCTTGGAGGCGCGGCGTCACGCTGCGCGGCGTCTGCTGCAGGCGGGCATCGACAACGCGGCCCTCGAAGCGCGATGGCTGGTCGAGCATGTCACCGGGGCCAGCGAGACACCGGCCCGCTGGACAACTGCGAGGGCTGCCGCCCTGGACGCGGCCGTCGATCGCCGGCTCGCCGGCGAGCCGTTCTGGCGCATTCTGGGCGAGCGCGAGTTCTGGGG
>CALRYW010000178.1:0-3560 GCA_943372485.1 Allobosea thiooxidans | reverse complement strand
CGCCCATCCGCCAGGTACCGAGCCCGAGGACCGGCAGCGCCGCGCCGGAGAACAATTTACAGGAACGCATCAGGAACTTCCGCGATTGCAACGCCGGGGCGATAGCCTATCTTAGCAGTCATGCCCGATTCCACAGCGCACAGTACGCGGCCGGGCCTCGCTGGCCCGGCTTCGATGAGTGAACCCCCAGGAGTATCGGCCCCTTCGCCGGTTCCCGAGGCCCCTTCCACGGGCGGAATAGTGCGCGCCCTTCTGCGCCGCCTCAGGCGGCGCGAGAAGAACGAGGCGGTCCGTGAAGCCATCGAGGAACTGATCGAGGAGACGCCCGAGAGCGACACCCCGATCAGCGAGGACCAGCGCGTCCTGCTGGCCAACATCCTGAAGCTGCGCGACAAGACCGTGGCCGACGTCATGGTGCCGCGCGTCGACATCGTCGCCATCGCCGCCGACACGCCGCTCGACGAGGTCGTGCGGGTGATCCAGACCGAGGCCCATTCGCGCTATCCGGTCTATCGCGAGGCGCTCGACGACGTGATCGGCATGATCCACATCAAGGACGTGCTGGCCTATTGGGGCACGTCGAAGAAATTCAATCTGCGCGACATACTGCGCCGCGTCGTCTTCGTGGCGCCGACCTTGCCGGTGCTCGACATGCTGCTCGACATGCGCCGCTCGCGCACGCACATGGCGCTGGTCGTCGACGAGTTCGGCGGTACCGACGGACTGCTCACGATCGAAGATCTGGTCGAGGAGATCGTGGGCGAGATCGAGGACGAGCACGACGTTGCCCAGACACCGACGGTCGCCCGCCGCGTCGACGGCACCATCGATGTCAACGGCCGCACGCCCATCGAGCTTCTCGAGCAGGAGATCGGCAGCGTGCTGTCGGAGGACGAACGGCGCGAGATCGACACCGTGGGCGGCCTGATCTTCTCCCTGCTTGGCCGGATCCCCGAGCGCGGCGAAGTCGTCAGCCATCCCTCCGGCGTCGAGTTCGAAGTGCTCGACGTCGATCCCAGGCGCATCCGCCGTCTGCGTGTGCGGCAACCGACGTCGTCTCGGTCTGCCGCCTGATCGCCGAGTCGCTGCAATGAAACTTCAAGGTTGGCGCGCCGCCAGCGCGGCTTTTCTGGCGGGCGCGCTCGCCGCCCTGGCGATGCCGCCGCTCTATTGGCTGCCGCTGGCCGTCGTGGGCATGGTGGTCTTCGTCTGGCTGTGGGAGACCGCGCCCGGGCCGCGAAGCGCGCTGCTGCGCGGCTGGGCCTGGGGCACCGGGCATTTCGCCGTCGGCTCCTACTGGATCCTCGAAGCCTTCTCCGTCCCACCGGCCGACTACGAACTGCTGGGACCGCCGATCGTGGCCGGCCTGGCGGCGATCCTGGGCTTCTTCCCGGGTCTTGCGGCCGGGGCGGCGCGTTGGGCCGCGCTGAGGTGGCCTGCGCTGGCCGGCCGCTACCGCCGTCTGATCTTGCTTGCGATCGCCTGGACCGTCGCCGAATGGCTGCGCGGCCATGTCTTCACCGGCTATCCGTGGAATCCGCTGGGTCATGTCTGGGCCTTCGCCGCGCCGTTGCTGCAGGGTGCGGCGCTGTTCGGCGTCTACGGTCTCGGCGCCTTCACCTTCGTCGTTCTGGCGGCACCCACCGCGGGGTGGCGGGCGTCGCTTGCGGCCCTGGTCCTGGTCGGGTTTGCCGGCGGCGCCGGCATGGCGGTGATGGCGCCGGTTGGCGACGGGCAGCCGGGACCGATGTTGCGCATCGTCCAGCCGAACATCCCGCAGTCCGACAAGTGGCGGCCGGATACGCGGGCACGTCATTTGGCCAAGCTGGTGGAGATGAGCCGGCGCGACGGCTTCGACCGTCTGGCCGCCGTGATCTGGCCCGAGACGGCGCCGCCCTTCATCATCGAGCCCGGATCGCCGGCGCTGGAGGTCATGGCCACGGCCGTGCCGCCCCGGGGCTATCTTCTGACCGGCGCCGCCCGCGGCACCGACCGGCGCCAGGATGGCGTGTGGAACTCGCTGCTCGTCATCGACCGGGCGGGCGCAATCGTCGCGCACTACGACAAGGTCCATCTGGTGCCGCTGGGCGAGTATATCCCGTTCCACAAGCAGCTCGCCCCGGTGTCGGGCTTCATCGGCCGCGGCTCGTTCGAAGTGGGCGAGCAGCGCGCCACCCTTGCGGTTCCAGGTCTGCCGTCCTTCTCGCCGGTGATCTGCTACGAGGTGATCTTTCCGGCAGCGGTGACCGGCCCCGGCGAGCGGCCGCGCTGGCTCCTCAACGTGACCAACGATGCCTGGTTCGGCCTTTCGAGCGGCCCCTACCAGCATCTCGCCAGCTCTCGCCTGCGGGCGGTGGAAGAGGGGCTGCCGATGATCCGGGCGGCCAACACCGGCGTATCCGCCGTCATCGATGCCTACGGCCGGGTTCTGGTGTCACTGGACATGATGCGGGAGGGCATCATCGATCATCCCTTGCCGCCGGCGCGAGCGCCGACGCCGTACGGTCGCTGGGGCGACGGCAGCCTTCTGGCCGTCCTGGCGTTCCTGGTCGGCGGGCTGTTCGTCGGAAGCCTGCCGAGCCGCCGGCCTCACACCTGAACTATCCCACGTTTTCAAAGACCTGAGGTTCAGCTTGCATTCTCTGCAAGAGGGGTTAATGTCATATGCAGCTTAGGCGTGTAGATATGCATTTTTGCACTGGTTCTGTCATCGGTTCCGCGCACTTTTGACGTGTCTCCTCCTTTTGTTTTCCCGTCACGAAATCGCATCTAGAGGAACCTGGACCGATGGCAAGATCACACCCGGTTGACGTCCACGTCGGAGCGCGGATGCGGCAGCGCCGGACACTTCTCGGGATGAGCCAGGAAAAGCTCGGAACCGCCGTCGGGTTGACGTTTCAGCAAATCCAGAAGTACGAGCGTGGCTCCAACCGCATCGGGTCGAGCCGGCTCTACGAATTCGCCAAGGTTCTGGACGTGCCGGTGTCGTATTTCTTCGACGAAATGCCGTCCAATGCGCTGGCCGGACGGCCGATGTCGGGACGCGGCCGCAAGGGCGGCTTCGGCGAGACCGGCACGCCGTTCGAGCAGGAAAAGGACCCGTTGATCAAGCGCGAGACCCTCGAACTGGTCCGCGCCTACTACAAAATCCGCGAACCCCGGGTGCGCAAGCGCATCTTCGAGATGGTCAAGGCCGTCGGGACCGCCAGCCATGCCGAGGCCTTGGGCGGTCGCAAGGGCCGCTGACGGGAGGGGCGAGGCAGTTGGGCACAGGGGACACTCTGTGAACCTCTTGATTTTCGCCGGTTTTTGGAGTTTTTAGCGGCGCGGCCTCGATGGTCGATGCCGCCGCGGACGGATTTGGACGACTTGCCACCGCGAAAACAAAGGCTAAGCCGGACGTTGGCGGCCCTGCTGCCCTGCCCGGAGTCCAGTGTGAACTGTGGGAGGGCATTGTGGCGCTCAAAGACTATCTTTTTACCAGCGAATCGGTTTCCGAAGGCCATCCGGATAAGGTCAGCGACCAGATTTCGGACGCGATTCTCGATGCCTTCATCGCC
>CALRYW010000177.1:0-3570 GCA_943372485.1 Allobosea thiooxidans | reverse complement strand
CCGCTGGTGGCGAGCCGCGATGCCGATGTCGTCCTGATGCACCGGCGCGGTTTGCCGGAGAACACTTTTGCCGGTCCGGCCTACACGGACGTCGTGGAGGAAGTCCGCCAGTTCCTGCTCGAGCGCGCCGCGGTGTGCCTGGCGGCGGGTGTGAAGCGGGAGCGGATCGCTCTCGATCCGGGCATCGGCTTCGGCAAGAGCGTCGGCCAGGAACTCGAACTGATCGCCGGGGCGGGCCGGCTGGGCGATGCGGGCTATCCGGTGCTGATCGGGTGCTCGCGCAAGAGCTTCATCGGCAAGCTCACGGGCATCGCAAGCCCGCGCGACCGCGACCCGGCCTCGGTCTGGCTGGCGGTCGAGGCGGCGCGGCGGGGGGCTGCGATCCTCCGGGTGCACGACGTCGCCGCCACGCGGCAGGCTCTCGCCGTCTCGGCGGCAATGCGATAGACTCGGGCGCATGTCCCGTTCCCTCTTCGGCACCGACGGTGTGCGCGGCCGCGCCAACAGCGCGCCCATGACGGCCGAGATCGCCATGCGCATCGGCATGGCGGCGGGGCAGGTCTTCAAGCAGGGCGAGCATCGCAACCGGGCCGTCATCGGCAAGGACACAAGGCTCTCCGGCTACATGATCGAGCAGGCGCTGACGGCGGGTTTCCTGTCGGTCGGTGTCGATGTCCTTCTGCTGGGCCCGATCCCGACGCCGGCGGTGAGCTTTCTGACGCGGTCGATGCGCGCCGACATGGGCGTGATGATCTCGGCGTCGCACAACGCCTACGAGGATAATGGCATCAAGCTGTTCGGCCCGGATGGCTTCAAGCTTTCCGATGCCGTGGAAGACAAGATCGAGGCGCTCGTGGCGTCGCCCTCCGGCATGCAGCTTGCGGCACCTGCCGCCATCGGCCGCGCCCGGCGATTGGCCGACGTCGATGGCCGCTATGTCGAGGCGGTGAAGGCATCTGCGACACGCGGCCTCGATCTCACGGGCCTGAAAGTCGTGGTCGATTGCGCCAACGGCGCTGCCTACAAGGTCGCGCCCACGGTGTTGTGGGAGCTGGGTGCGGAAGTAGTTCGCGTCGGCGTGTCGCCCGATGGCTTCAACATCAACGGCCAGTGCGGCTCCACTCATCCGGCGGTCCTGCAGGAGCAGGTGGTCGCGCACGGCGCCAACATAGGCATCGCTCTCGACGGCGACGCCGACCGCGTCTTGCTGGTCTGCGAGAACGGCCATGTGATCGACGGCGATCAGTTGATGGGCACCATCGCCGACCAGTGGGCGCGCGATGGGCGGCTGACTGGCGGCGGCGTGGTCGCCACGGTGATGTCCAACCTCGGGCTGGAACGCTATCTCGGCGCGCGCGGCCTGTCGCTGGTGCGCACGCAGGTCGGCGACCGCTACGTGCTCGAGCGCATGCGTGCCGACGGGTTCAACCTCGGTGGAGAACAGTCCGGCCACATCATCATGACCGATCACGCCACGACGGGTGACGGGCTCATGGCGGCGCTGCAGGCACTGTCGGCCATGATCAAGACGGGCAGGACCGCGAGCGAGACCTTCCATGCTTTCACGCCGGTGCCGCAGCTCCTGAAGAATGTGCGCGTCGGCGACGCCAATGCGGCAATGGGCGCGACAGCGGTCGCGAAGGCGATCGCCGCCGCCGAGCTGAAGCTCGGCAAGAACGGCCGCATCCTGGTGCGCAAGTCCGGAACCGAGCCGTTGATCCGCGTCATGGCCGAGGGCGACGATTCCGATCTCGTGCGCACAGTCGTCGACCAGATCATCGAGGCGATTCCCCGGCAGGCGGCATGAAGGGACGTGTGCTGATCGTCGCCGGCTCGGATTCCGGCGGCGGTGCAGGGATTCAGGCCGACATCAAGGCCGTGACGGCGATGAACGCCTTTGCCGCCACGGCGATCACCGCGCTGACGGCCCAGAACACCGAAGGCGTGCACGGGGTCGTGACGGTCGAGCCCGCCTTCATTGCCCGGCAGATCGAAGTCGTGCTGACCGACATCGGCGCCGACGCGCTCAAGACCGGCATGCTGCACAGCGCCGAGGTGATCGAAGCGGTCGCCGCTTCTTTCAGGAAGCATGCGCCCGGCACGCCTCTGGTCGTCGATCCGGTCATGGTCGCCAAGGGCGGGCACAGGCTGCTGCTGAGCGCGGCCGAGGCGGCGCTGCGTGACGTGCTGTTGCCGATGGCGGCACTGGTGACGCCCAATCTGCCCGAGGCGGAAGTCCTCGTGGGCTTCCCCGTCCGGACCGAGGCCGACATGCGCCGCGCCGCCGAGCAGCTCGCCCGGCAGGGGGCCAGTGCGGTGCTGATGAAGGGCGGGCATCTCGAGGGCGACCGCGTGATCGACCTGCTGTTCCACGAGGGCCGCTTCGACCGCTTCGAGGATGCACGCATCGAAAGCCGCCATACGCACGGCACCGGCTGCACGCTGGCGTCGGCGATCACCGCCGCCCTTGCCCAGAAGATGAGCCTGAAAGACTCCGTGATGCGCGCGCGCGCCTATGTGCGTGAAGCCATCGCGACCGCGCCGGGCATCGGCCGCGGCCACGGTCCGCTCAATCACGCCGTGACGGTCAAATCATGCTAGCGCCGATCGCCGCCGGATCGCCGGGCGTCCATTTGCCCGCCTCGACCAGGGCGATGAAGTTCCAGACCTCGCGGTTGAAGGCGTCCGGCTCCTCGATGTTCACCGTGTGGCCGGTCTTGGCGAAGATCGCGAGCCCGGCATTGGGCAGCATGCGCTTCAGGTAGAGGCTGGGCTGCAGGCAGGGCTCGTCCTCGTCGCCGCTGATGATCAGCGTCGGCACGTCGAGCTTCTTCCACGCGTCCTCGAAGTCGTACAGCGACGGCCGCTTGCCCTGGAAGTTCTCCATGGTGTTGGCGCCGCCGATATCGGGATGCTCGCCGAGATGGCGGATGAATTCGGCAAAGCCGCGCGGGTCCTTCTGCTTGAAGCGCGAGCGTGTCGGATTGCCTATCAGGCTCTCGGCGTATTTCATCATGCCCTCGGCACGAATTTTCTTCGCCGTCGCCTGGGCATTCTGCTTGAACTGCTCGTGGCCCTCGCGGCCGGCGCCGGAACCGACGCCCGCCAGGGTGAGCGACAGCGCGCGGTCGGGATAGCAGCGTCCGAAATGCACTGTCGCGAAAGCCCCCTGGGAGAGGCCGACCACGTGCGCCTTGGCGATCTTGAGGTGATCGAGCACGTGCTTGGCATCGTCGACCGCGTGCTGCTGCGAATACATCGCCGCGCTCTCGGGCACGTCGGAGCCGGGATAGCCGCGGAAGGAATAGGTGATGCAGCGGTGCCGGCGCGCGAAAAAGCGCATCTGCGGCTCCCAGCTTCGCCAGTCGCCGCTGTATTCATGGACGAAAAGGATCGGCGTGCCGCTGCCGGTTTCTTCATAGTAGAGCTTCACGCCATCCGGGGTCGTTGCCTGCGGCATCTCTCGCTCCGTTCCAAAAGTCCTACGCGCCAAAGCGCTCCAGCCGCTCGAGCACGGCGGGGATCGTGTCGTCGGCGACATTGGCGAAGGCCAATCGCACGAAGCGCTCC
>CALRYW010000176.1:0-3588 GCA_943372485.1 Allobosea thiooxidans | reverse complement strand
CGGCGTCGATGCCGACCATCACGTCGCCGAGGGCTATGATGCCCAGGTCCTGCTGCGCTGGGGCGATCCGATTACCCCGGGCGCGCCCGCCTTCGACCCGGCGAAGCAGACGCCGGAGGCCCAGGCCCAGCAGTTCGGCTACAACAACGACTTCGTCGGCTATCTGCCGATGCCGGGCGCGGCCAACCCGTCCGTCCATGGCGTGCTTTTCGTCAATCACGAATACACCAACCCGCATCTGATGTTCCCGGGCGTCGTCGAGATGAAGGACGGCAAGCCGGTCCTGAAGAGCGCGACGCCGGAGCGCTACCGCATCGAGGCGATGGCGCATGGCGCCACCGTCGCGGAGATCCGCCGCACCGACGGAAAATGGGCGCTGGTGACGGATTCCAAGCTCAACCGGCGGATCACGGTCGCCACCGAAATGCAACTCTCGGGCCCCGTCGCGGGAACCGACCGGGTAAAGACTGGGGCCGATGCCACGGGCCGCAAGGTTCTCGGCACGCTCAACAACTGCGCCGGCGCGATGACCCCCTGGGGCACCTTCGTCTCGGGCGAGGAGAATTTCCACGGCTATTTCTCCGGCAAGCTGCCGGAGGGCCATCGCGAGGAGGTCAACTACAAGCGCCTTGCGCTCCCGTCCTCGCCCTATGCCTGGGGCCGCTTCGAGGACCGGTTCGACGTTTCCAAGGAGCCCAACGAGGCCAACCGCTTCGGCTGGGTCGTCGAGGTCGACCCGTTCGATCCGACCTCCGTGCCGAAGAAGCGCACGGCGCTGGGCCGCTTCAAGCATGAAGGCGCCGACATGATCGTGGCGAAGGACGGTCGCGTTGTCGCCTATCTCGGCGACGACGAGCGCTTCGACTACGTCTACAAATTCGTCACGGCGGGCCGCTTCGACGCCGCCAATCGTGCCGCCAACATGGACCTGCTCGATTCCGGCACGCTCTACGTCGCGAAGTTCACGGCCGAGGGCACTGTCGAATGGCTGCCGGTCGTCTTCGGGCAGGGCCCGCTCACCCAGGCCAACGGCTTCCAGAGCCAGGCCGACGTGCTGCTCGAGACGCGCCGCGCCGGTGATCTGCTGGGCGCCACCAAGATGGACCGGCCCGAGGACATCACGCCCAACCCGGTGACGGGCAAGGTCTATGTGATGCTGACCAACAACACGCGTCGCACCGAGGAGCAGGTCGACGGCGCCAATCCGCGCGCCAAGAACGCCTTCGGCCACATCATCGAGATCACCGAGGAGGGCGGCGACCACACGCAGACCAAAGGGCGCTGGGAGATCCTGCTGAAATGCGGCGATCCTTCGGTGGCGGCGGTCGGCGCGACGTTCTCGACCGACACGACCAAAAGCGGCTGGTTCGGCATGCCCGACAATTCGGTGGTCGACTCCGCCGGGCGGCTCTGGGTCTCGACCGACGGCAACGGGCCGAAAGCGACCGGGCGCACCGACGGCCTCTGGGCCGTCGACACGGAGGGCGCGGCGCGGCGGACCTCGAAGCTGTTCTACCGCGTGCCTCATGGCGCCGAGCTCTGCGGCCCCTGCTTCACGCCCGACGACACCACGGCCTTCGTCGCCGTGCAGCATCCCGGCGACGACGGTCCGGACTGGCCGGCCTTCGGCCGCCGCTCCTATTACGAGGATCTCTCGACCCGGTGGCCGGACTTCAAGCCGGACATGCCGGTTCGCCCCTCGGTGGTGGCGATCACCAAGAAGGGCGGCGGCAAGATCGGCGTCTGATCGCAAGCGTCATGGTCGGGCTGGATCCGACCATCTCCTGACAAGAAGACGCCCGGCCAAGTGCCGGGCGTTTTTTGTTGCTCAGGTGCGGGCCGCGATCGCTCCGTCATGCTCGCCTTCGTGGCGAGCATCCACGTCTTGGACGTAGCGCGCGACGAGTGAAGACGTGGATGGTCGGGACAAGCCCGACCATGACGCGCGAGCGACCTGAACCTCTGATTAAGCCGTCTGGCCGAAGGTCGGGTCGAGTTCGCCCTTGGCGTAGCGCTTGGCCATGTCGGCGGTCGTGAGTACGCGCTTGATCTTGCTGGCCTGGCCGGCGGTGTTGAACTCCTGCAGGCGCTGCTTGCAGAGCTTCGTCATCGCCTCCATGGCGGGCTTCAGATATTTGCGTGGGTCGAACTCGCCGGGATGCTCGGAGAGGATCTTACGGATCTGGCCGGTCATCGCCATGCGGTTGTCGGTGTCGATGTTGATCTTGCGGACGCCATGCTTGATGCCGCGCTGGATCTCCTCGACCGGCACGCCCCAGGTCTGGGGCATCTTGCCGCCATACTGGTTGATGATGTCCTGGAGGTCCTGCGGCACGCTGGACGAGCCGTGCATGACGAGGTGCATGCTCGGCAGCTTCTTGTGGATCTCCTCGATGACGTTCATCGCGAGGATCGCGCCGTCGGGCTTGCGGGTGAACTTGTAGGCGCCATGCGAGGTGCCCATGGCAATGGCGAGCGCATCGACCTTGGTCTCGGCAACGAACTTCACCGCCTCATCCGGATTGGTCAGGAGCTGGTCGTGGCTGAGCTTGCCCTCGAAGCCGTGGCCGTCCTCTTTCTCGCCCTCGCCGGATTCCAGCGAGCCGAGCACGCCGAGCTCGCCCTCGACCGAGATGCCGCCGAGATGGGCCATCTCGGTGACGGTGCGGGTGACGCCGACATTATAGTCCCAGTCGCCGGGGGTTTTGCCGTCCGCCTTCAGCGAGCCGTCCATCATGACGGAGGTGAAGCCGGCCTGGATCGCGGTCATGCAGGTCGCCGGCTCATTGCCGTGGTCGAGATGCACGCAGACGGGGATGTGCGGGTAGATCTCGGTGACCGCGTCCATCATGTGCTTCAGCATGACGTCGTTGGCGTAGGAGCGCGCGCCGCGCGAGGCCTGGATGATGACGGGCGCATCGGTGGCGTCCGCGGCCGCCATGATCGCCAGCGCCTGCTCCATGTTGTTGATGTTGAAGGCGGGCACGCCGTAGTCGTTCTCGGCGGCATGGTCGAGCAGTTGGCGAAGCGTGATACGGGCCACGTTGGCACTCCCCTTGAGGCATGGATATGGGGAGGATGTAGTGCGCCGGAGGCCGGATGGCAAAGCGAAAGCGGCGTTTGGGGATCGGATTCAGCGTCTGCGGGCTTCCAGAACGCGCACTCGCTCCTCGATTGCGGCGAGGTCCTCAGCAAACTGTCCGGTCGTGGCCTTGGCCATCACCAGAAGGCCGGCGGTGTCGCGGCGCTGCTTGCGGACGAGGTCGCCCAGTTCGTCGAAGCGCTTCTCAACCGCATCGAAGCGCTGGTCATGCTCGACCAGCTTCGCCTGAATCTTCTTCAGGACTTCGAACATCGCTGTCTGAACGTTCTCGCTCATGGCTGTTCTCTCCGATGCGACGAGAACATAGCATAAACACGTCCTGCCGCAAGCGGCGGGGCCGTTCAGCCCTTCCGCAGCGCCTCGACGCCTGGCAACGGCTTGCCTTCCATCCACTCCAGGAAGGCGCCACCCGCTGTCGAGACGTAAGTCAGGTCGTCGGCAACGCCGGCATGGTTCATGGCCGAGACGGTGTCGCCGCCGCCGGC
>CALRYW010000175.1:0-3597 GCA_943372485.1 Allobosea thiooxidans | reverse complement strand
GCGCCACGCAGCGCCTCGATCGGCGCGGTCGCCGCCTCCAACACCGTGCGCTCGACCGCCCGGTAATGCGCCAGGACCTCGTGTCCGAGCGGCGTCAGCCGCGCGCCGCCGCCCTGGGCGCCGCCGGGCTGGGCCTCGACCAGAGGCTGACGGAACATGCGGTTGAGATCGTCGACGAGCAGCCAGGCGCGGCGATAGGACATCGTCATGGCCCGGCCCGCGCCCGAGATCGAGCCGGTGCTGGCGATCGCCTCGAGCAGATCGGCCTTGCCGGGGCCGAGCCGGCCGCCGGGCGTAAAATCGAGCCGCAGGCCGAGCCTGAGCGCGGGGCGGGTCTCGGGCGGTGCGGGCATGGCGTCGTCCTCGGGCATGGCGGCATGGTAGGGATCGGACGCCGGATACCCAAGCCGGCGATGGGTGAAAGACCTTTATGGCGTTTCGACCGAGACGCTCTTCACGATGGCCACCACCGGGCTTCCGAGGCCGAGCCCCAGCGTGACAAGCGATTTGCGGGTCAGCCTCGCCGCCAGCATCTCGCCGCCGCAATCGATCCGCAGGTCAACGGTGTTGGAATCGGGCCTCCCCGGTGCGCCGATCTCCGCCACCGTGCCGTGCAGCTGGTTGAGCGCGCTGATGCCTGGGAGGGGCGCGAGAGCGACCATGACGTCGCTGGCGAGGACGCGAATCCGGATCGTCTCGCCGGGGCGCAGCCCGGTTCGCGCGACCTGCATCGCGCCGGCGCGCGTGTCGATCCGCGTCAACCCGAACGCGGGATCGACTGCGCCGACGGAGCCCTCGATCAGCGAACTCGGCTCGGCCGAGCCCGGCCGGAGCGCGAGATCGAGCCGCGAGAGGGTCTCCGCCGCAGGGCCGCAGGCCGTTACCCGGCCGGCCTCGACGATCGCGACCGTCGTCGCCAGCCGCGCGACCTCGGCCACCGCATGCGAGACATAGATGATGGGGATGCCGGCCTCGTCGCGCAGACGCTCGATGTAGGGCAGAATCTCGGCCTTGCGAGCCTCGTCGAGCGAAGCCAGCGGCTCGTCCATCAACAGGAGCCGCGGGTTCGATAAGAGCGCCCGGCCGATCGCGACGCGCTGCTTCTCTCCGCCCGACAGCGCGCCGGGGCGGCGCGCCAGCAGATGGCCGATTCCGAGCAGGTCGAGCACGTCGGCGAGCTGGCTGCTGGCCCTGGCGCTGCGCGGAGCGAACCAGCGTCCGAAGAGGAGGTTCTGGCGCACGCTGAGATGCGGGAACAGCCGCGCCTCCTGGAAGACATAACCGATGCGGCGGCGATGCTTGGGCAGGAAGATGCCGGCCTGCGTGTCAACCAGCACCTCGCCATCGACCACGACGCGGCCAACGGTCGGCGCGATCAGCCCGCCGATGATGTTGACCAGCGAGGTCTTGCCGGCGCCGGAGCGCCCAAACAGAGCCGTGAGGCGGCCATCCGAGCGGAACGACGCGTCCAGATCGAACGTGCCCAGGCGATGGCGGATGGCGATGTCGATGACCGGGTTCATTCGACGGCGATCCGCCGTCCGACGAGCCGGGCGAGCCATTCAGACAGCACCAGCGCCGCGACCGAGATCGCGATCGAGATCAGCGTGAGCCGCATGGCCCCGGCATCGCCGCCGGGCACCTGGGTGAAGGTGTAGATCGCCGAGGGCAGGGTCTGCGTCTCTCCGGGAATATTCGAGACGAAGGTGATGGTGGCGCCGAACTCACCCATCGCCTTGGCGAAGCAGAGGATCATGCCGGCGAGGATGCCGGGCAGGCAGAGCGGCAGGGTCACCGTCACGAACACCCAGGCGGGGCCCGCGCCGAGCGTACCTGCGGCATCCTCCAGCTTGCGGTCGACCGCCTCGATCGAGAGCCGGATCGCGCGCACCATCAGCGGGAAGCCCATGACCGCGCTCGCCAGCACGGCGCCCGTCCAGCGGAAGGAGAGGACGATGCCGAACCAGTCATCCAGAAACTGGCCCACCGGCCCGCGTCGGCCGAACCAGATCAGAAGCAGATAGCCGGTCACGACGGGCGGCAGGATCAGCGGCAGATGCACGGCGGCATCGAGGATCGACTTGCCCCAGAAGCGCCCGCGCGCCAGCAGCCAGGCCACACCGAGCCCCAGCGGCAGGCTCGCGAGCATGGCCGTGCTGGCGACGAGCAGGCTCAGCCGGACCGCCGCCCATTCCTGGGGCGAGAGCCAGTCGCTCAACGGTCCGATCGCCTGCCGCTCATACGTGTTCAGCTCGAACTGGCTGGCTGGTTCAGCACGGTGAAGCCCTGCTTCTCGAAGTCGGCCCTGGAACCGGCGCCGCGCAGATAGGTGAGGAACGCGACCGCATCGGGATGGGTCGAATCCCGGGTCACGGCGACGGGGTAGAGGATCGGCGGGTGCGAATCCGATGGGAAGGTCGCCAGCACCTTGACCTTGGGATCGGCGGCGGCATCGGTGGTATAGACGATGCCGAGCGGCGCCTCGCCGCGCGAGACCAGCAGCAGCGCCGCCCGCACATTGTCGGCCTGCGCGACCCTGTCCCTAACTCTGTCCCAGGCGCCGAGGGTCTCCAGCGCCGCCTTGCCGTATTTGCCGGCCGGCACGGATTCGACATTGGCCATGGCGAGGCGGCCCGGGCCGAGGGCCGCCGTGAGATCGAGGCCCGGCCCCAGGGCGATGGTCGCGGTCGAATCGGAGGGTGCGATCAAAGCGATGCGGTTGGCGAGCAGGGTGACGCGGGTGTCGGGCCGGATCAGCCCCTTGCCGGCGGCATAATCCATCCAGTCGAGATCGGCCGAGAGGAAGAGATCGGCCGGCGCGCCGGCTTCGAGCTGCTTGGCGAGCGCGCTGCTCGCCGCATAGGAGATCTTCGGCGCCGGTTTGCCGGTTTCCCTGGCCCAGGCCACCGCCGCGTCGTCGAGCGCGTTCTTCAGGCTGGCAGCGGCGAAGATCACGAGATCGCGCGGCTGCGCGAGAGCTGGGCTGGCGCCCGATACGAGACCGATGGCCGCCGCCATGGCCATTCCCAGAATCGCGCGCCGCTTGAGCATCTGATCGCCCTCCGGGTGACACCGCTGTGTTTCATTGTATATAGCGATGCTCGCAGAAGCTGGCGTGGCGAGTCAAGGCTCCGCGTTGCCGGCGGTAAGAGGAGAGACCGGATGAAGATCAGCGCCCGCAACCAGCTCAAGGGCCGGATCGTCGAGATCACCCGTGGCGCGACGACGGCGCATGTGCGCCTCGACATCGCCGGCACGATCGTGACGTCGGCGATTACCAACGCAGCCGTGGACGAGTTGAACCTCGTCGTCGGGCAGGAGGCCTATGCCGTCGTCAAGGCCTCCGACGTGATGATCGCGATTGACTGAACCTTCGCTTCGTCGGCGTCAGCCCGGCGGGTGCTTGTGGATGGGATCGACCCAATAGACCGATTCCGGCGCCTCGACCGGGTCGACATCGGTGATGTTGACCACGACCGCCTCATTGTCCGAGCGGACCAACACGCATTCGAGCGGGTTGTCGGGGTCGGCGTTGATCTCCTGATGCGGCACGAAGGGCGGCACATAGATGAAGTCGCCCGGGCCAGCCTCGGCGAC
>CALRYW010000174.1:0-3616 GCA_943372485.1 Allobosea thiooxidans | reverse complement strand
TGGGACTGGATCGGCGGGCTCGCCGGCTACGTCAATCTCGGCCATTTCGCCTGGTATGGCGTCGGGGCCTATGCCTTCGCGATCAGCCTGAACGCCGGGGTTCCCGTGCCGCTCTGCTTCGTCGTCGCGATGGCGGTGGTGGCGCTGGCGGCGGCGATCCTGTCGTTCCCGCTATTCCGGCTCAAGGGCGACTATTTCGCCTTCGCGACGCTCGCCATCCTGCCCTTGGCCGAACTGCTCGCCTTCAACCTCTCGAAACTAACCGGCGGCGCGGACGGCATCGTGCTGCCGCCGAACTATGTGCTCTTGCCGGCCTTCTACACCGCGCTCGGCTTTGCGATCGCGACCTTCGCGCTGACCATCGCGCTGTCGCGCTCGCGCTTCGGCTATGCGCTGAAGAGCATCCGCAACGACGAACAGGCGGCCGAGGTGGTCGGCATCCGCATCTTTCCGGCCAAGCTTGGCGTGATGGTGCTGTCGGGCGCCTTCGCCGCGCTAGGCGGGGCCGTCCATGCCTGGCAGCTGAGCTATATCGACCCGCCGACTGTGTTTGGCCTCAGCGTCGCGCTGGTGCCCGTCGCCATGGCGCTGTTTGGCGGCTCGGGCCTGCTCTGGGGGCCGATGATCGGCGTCGCCCTGCTGTTCACCGTGCAGCAGTTCCTGCTCGTCAACATGAGCATCCTGCACGCCACCGTCTATGGCTTGATCATCCTGCTGATCGGCCGCTTCATGCCCGGCGGCCTGCTGCGCTCGCGGCTCGCTAAAGCCATCCCCGCCTTGCGCTTCCTGTCGCGCGAGCAGCATCTCGCGCCGACCGGGGCGGCCGTGGCGGGAGGCCATGAGCGCCTGCCGATGCCGATCCGCGTGCCCGATCCTGACCGCGAGCTGCTGGTCTGCCGCAAGCTGACCAAGGCCTTCGGCGGCAACATCGCCGTCAACGCGGTCGATATCGTCATCCGGCAGGGCGAGGTCGTCGGGCTCGTCGGCGCCAACGGCTCCGGCAAGACGACCCTCTTCAACTGCATCTCGAAGGTCTATGAGCCGACCGGCGAGCTGATCGTCGACGGCCGGAACCTGGCCGGCCTGAGGCGCGACGAGGTCGCGGCGGTGGGCGTCGGACGCTCCTTCCAGAACCCGCGTCCCTTCGGCGACCTGACGGTGGCGGAAAACATCGCGTTCGCCGCGACCTTCCGCCGGAACGGACCGGCCCTGCCGGACGCGCTTGCGGAGGCCGCCGCCTACGCCGCCTTCGTCGGCCTCGGCGACCGCCTCGGCGAGCGCGCCGACGGACTGAGCCTGCAGGAAAAGAAGAGCCTGGAGCTGGCGCGCGCGCTGGCGCTGCACCCCAGGCTGCTGCTCGTCGACGAGGTCGCATCGGGCCTGACGCCTTCCGAGATCAGGCGGTTCGTCGGCCATATCCGCGAGATTCGCGACGTCTACGGCATCACGGTGATCTGGGTCGAGCACATCTTCTCGGCGCTGGCTCAGGTCGTGGACCGGCTGATCGTGCTCGAACAGGGCCAGGTCATCGCCGACGCGCCTCTGGCGGAAGCCGTGAAGGACGAGCGCGTGCTCGCCGCCTATCTCGGCCAGGCCGCGACGAAGGAAGGGCACTGATGCTGAGCCTCGCCAATCTCGTCGTCGACCATGGCAAGCTGCGCGCCTTATGGGATGTCAGCCTGACCGTCCGCGCCGGCGAAAAAATCGGCCTGCTCGGCGCCAACGGAGCCGGCAAGAGCACGACGCTGGGCGCGATCATGGGGCTCTATCCGCCGCAATCAGGCGACATCGTCTTCGATGGCGCTTCGATCGCCGCCCGGCCGCCGGCCGATAACGTCGCGCGCGGCATCGCGCTCGTGCCGGAGGGCCGGCGGCTCTTCGCCGAGATGAGCGTTCAGGAAAACCTCGAAATGGGGGCCTATCTGCGGGCGTCTCGGGCGAGCCTGAGCCAGACACTGGACTCCGTCTTCGCCCTGTTTCCGATCCTGCGCGACAAGGCGCGCCAGAATGCCGGCGAGCTCTCCGGCGGTCAGCAGCAGATGGTCGCGATCGGCCGGGCGCTGATGTCGAAGCCGAGGCTGCTGTTGCTGGACGAGCCCTTTCTCGGGGTCGCGCCGCTCGTCATCTACGATGTCATGGACGCGCTGAGGCGGGTGGCCGACACCGGCGTCACCATCCTTCTGGTCGAGCAGAACATCCATCGCGCGCTCGATTTCGTCGATCGCGCCTATGTCATCGAGAACGGCCGCAGCGCGCTCGACGGCACGCGCGAGAGCCTGCTCGGCGACCCCGAATTCGGCACGAAGTTCCTCGGGCTGGAATAGGCCGTTCGCCGGCTCACTATTATTTCCGGAGAGATCGTTCATGGCACGTCTGACAGGCAAGGTGGCGCTGGTCACCGGCGCGGCGCAAGGCATCGGAGCAGCCTATGCGATGGCGCTGGCCAAGGAGGGGGCGGCCGTCTGCGTCTCCGACATCCGCCTGCCCGAGACGACGCGCGACGCCATCGTCGCGGCCGGCGGGCAGGCGCTCGCCGTCGCGGCCGACGTGACCTCGCCGCAATCCGTCGCGACCATGGTGGCGGAGACGGTGCTGCGCTTCGGCTCGGCCGATATTCTGGTCAACAATGCTGGGATGTTCGGCAACCTGACGCTGAAGCCCTTCGACCAGATCGCCTCGTCGGAATGGGATGCGGTCATGGCCGTCAATGTCCGCGGCACGTTCGAATGCGCCAGGGCGGTCGTTCCGCAGATGCGTAGCCAGGGCCATGGCAAGATCGTCAACATCGCCTCGGGAACCGTCTTCAAGGGCTCGCCGATGATGCTGCATTACGTGACCTCGAAGGCGGCGATCGTCGGCTTCACCCGCGCGCTGGCCCGCGAGCTCGGCGGCGACGGCATCCGCGTCAACTGCATCGCGCCGGGTCTGGTGATGAGCGACAACGTCAGGGTCAACCCGGCTTGGGCGGCCGATGTCGTCGCCAACAATGTCGCCAGCCGCGCGATCAAACGCGAAGCGCAGCCCGACGACCTGATCGGCACGCTGATCTATCTCAGCGCCCCCGACAGCGACTTCCTCACCGGCCAGACCATCGTGGTCGATGGCGGCTCGGTGATGCACTGAACCGCGAGGACGAGGCTCAACCCGCCAGGGGCGCCATCGCCCGGCGGTAATCGCTCGGCGTCAACCCGGTATGCTGCTGGAAGAAGCGGCAGAAATTGCTGGCGGCGCTGAAGCCGAGATCGTCGGAGACCTGGCCGATTCCGATGGCGCCGTCCCCCAGCGCGCAGACCGAGGCCTCGATGCGGATGGCGTTGCCATAGACCGCCGGCGTGACGCCGGTGCAGTCCCGGAACAGCGTGTTGAAGCGCGAGCGCGAGAGCCCGGCGAGGCCGGCCAGCGCATCGTAGTCGTATGGCTCGGCGGTGTGCTCGCGCATCGATCGCAACGCACGTCGCACGCGGTAATCGGGCGCACGGGCTGGCGGCGAGGCCGGGTTGGCGGCGCTCTGGCCGATCGTCCAGGTGAGTTGCAGGATCGCGTCCTCGACGGCGCCGGCATCGTCGTGACCTGTCTCGATCATCTCGATCAGCCTGTCTCGCCAGCGCTCCGACTC
>CALRYW010000173.1:0-3616 GCA_943372485.1 Allobosea thiooxidans | reverse complement strand
TGGGACTGGATCGGCGGGCTCGCCGGCTACGTCAATCTCGGCCATTTCGCCTGGTATGGCGTCGGGGCCTATGCCTTCGCGATCAGCCTGAACGCCGGGGTTCCCGTGCCGCTCTGCTTCGTCGTCGCGATGGCGGTGGTGGCGCTGGCCGCGGCGATCCTGTCGTTCCCGCTGTTCCGGCTCAAGGGCGACTATTTCGCCTTCGCGACGCTCGCTGTCCTGCCCTTGGCCGAACTGCTCGCTTTCAACCTCTCGAAACTGACCGGCGGCGCGGACGGCATTGTGCTGCCGCCGAATTACGTTCTGCTGCCGGCTTTTTACACCGCGCTCGGCTTTGCGATCGCGACCTTCGCTCTGACCATCGCTTTGTCGCGCTCGCGCTTCGGCTATGCGCTGAAGAGCATCCGCAATGACGAGCAAGCGGCCGAGGTCGTCGGCATCCGCATCTTTCCGGCCAAGCTCGGCGTCATGGTGCTGTCGGGCGCCTTTGCCGCGCTGGGCGGGGCCGTTCATGCCTGGCAGCTCAGCTATATCGACCCGCCGACGGTGTTTGGCCTCAGCGTCGCGCTTGTTCCCGTCGCCATGGCGCTATTTGGCGGCTCGGGCCTGCTCTGGGGGCCGATGATCGGTGTCGCCTTGCTTTTCACCGTGCAGCAGTTCCTGCTCGTCAACATGAGCGTCCTGCACGCCACGGTCTATGGGCTCATCATCCTTCTGATCGGGCGCTTCATGCCCGGCGGTCTGCTGCGCTCGCGGCTCTCCAAGGCGATCCCCGCCTTGCGCTTCCTGTCGCGCGAGCAGCATCTCGCGCCGACCAAGGCAGGCGTAGCGGCCAGCCGTGAGCGCCTGCCGATGCCGATCCGCGTGCCCGACCCCACCCGCGAATTGCTGGTCTGCCGCAAGCTGACCAAGGCTTTCGGCGGCAACATCGCGGTCAACGCGGTCGACATCGTCGTCCGGCAGGGCGAGGTCGTCGGGCTCGTCGGCGCCAACGGCTCCGGCAAGACGACGTTGTTCAACTGCATCTCGAAGATTTACGAGCCGACCGGCGAGCTGATCGTCGATGGCCGGAATCTGGCCGGGCTGAGACGCGACGAGGTCGCGGCGGTGGGCGTCGGACGCTCCTTCCAGAACCCGCGCCCCTTCGGCGACCTGACGGTGGCGGAAAACATCGCGATCGCCGCGACCTTCCGCCGGAACGGGCCGGCCCTGCCTGACGCGCTCGCGGAGGCCGCTGCTTACGCCGCCTTCGTCGGCCTCGGCGACCGTCTCGGAGAGCGTGCGGACGGCCTGAGCCTGCAGGAAAAGAAGAGCCTGGAGCTGGCGCGCGCGCTGGCCCTGCACCCCAAGCTGCTGCTCGTCGATGAGGTCGCTTCGGGCCTGACGCCGTCCGAGATCAGGCGTTTTGTCGGCCATATCCGCGAGATCCGCGATGTCTACGGCGTCACCGTGATCTGGGTCGAACACATCTTCTCGGCGCTGGCGCAGGTCGTCGACCGGCTGATCGTGCTCGAACAGGGCCATGTCATCGCCGACGCGCCCTTGGCGGAGGCGGTGAAGGACGAGCGCGTGCTCGCCGCCTATCTCGGCCAAGCCGCGACCAGGGAGGGGCACTGATGCTGGCCCTCGCCAACCTCGTCGTCGATCACGGCAAATTGCGCGCCCTGTGGGATGTCAGCCTCACCGTCCGCGCCGGCGAAAGGGTCGGCCTGCTCGGCGCCAACGGGGCCGGCAAGAGCACGACGCTGGGCGCGATCATGGGACTCTATCCGCCGCAGTCGGGCGACATCGTCTTCGACGGCGCTTCGATCGGCGCCCGGCCGCCGGCCGAGAACGTCGCGCGCGGCATCGCGCTCGTGCCGGAAGGTCGCCGGCTCTTCGTCGAGATGAGCGTGCAGGAAAACCTCGAAATGGGGGCCTATCTGCGTGCGTCGCGTGCGAGCCTGAGCCAGACGCTGGATTATGTCTTCGCCCTGTTTCCGATCCTGCGCGAGAAGGCCCGCCAGAATGCCGGCGAGCTGTCCGGCGGGCAGCAGCAGATGGTCGCGATCGGCCGGGCGCTGATGTCGAAGCCCAGGCTGCTGCTGCTCGACGAGCCCTTCCTCGGCGTCGCGCCGCTCGTCATCTACGATGTGATGGACGCGCTGAAGCGGGTTGCGGACACCGGCGTCACCATCCTTCTGGTCGAGCAGAACATCCACCGCGCGCTCGATTTCGTCGATCGCGCCTATGTCATCGAGAACGGCCGCAGCGCGCTCGACGGCACGCGCGAGAGCCTGCTCGGCGATCCCGAGTTCGGGGCCAAGTTTCTCGGGCTCGAATGAGCCCGAGCGCCGCCCGCCTTCATCTCCGGAGATTCGTTCCATGGCACGTCTGACAGGCAAGGTGGCTCTCGTCACCGGAGCGGCGCAAGGCATCGGCGCGAGCTATGCGATGGCGTTGGCGAGAGAAGGGGCTGCCGTCTGCGTCTCCGACATCCGCCTGCCCGAGGCGACGCGCGACGCCATCGTCGCCTCCGGCGGACAGGCGCTTGCCGTCGCGGCCGACGTGACCTCGCCCCAGTCCGTCGCGACCATGGTGGCGGAGACGGTCCTGCGCTTCGGCTCCGCCGATATCCTGGTCAACAATGCCGGACTCTTCGGCAACCTGACGCTGAAACCTTTTGACCAGATCGCCTCGTCGGAATGGGATGCGGTCATGGCCGTCAATGTCCGCGGCACGTTCGAATGCGCCAAGGCGGTTGTTCCGCAGATGCGCAGCCAGGGCCATGGCAAGATCATCAACATTGCCTCGGGAACCGTCTTCAAGGGTTCGCCGATGATGCTGCATTACGTGACGTCGAAGGCGGCGATCGTCGGCTTCACCCGTGCGCTGGCCCGCGAACTCGGCGGCGACGGCATTCGCGTCAACTGCATCGCGCCCGGCCTGGTGATGAGCGATAACGTCAGGGTCAACCCCGCCTGGGCGGCCGATGTCGTCGCCAACAATGTCGCCAGCCGCGCGATCAAGCGCGAAGCGCAGCCCGACGACCTGATCGGCACGCTGATCTATCTCAGCGCCTCCGACAGCGACTTCCTCACCGGCCAGACCATCGTCGTCGACGGCGGCTCGGTGATGCACTGAACCGCGGAGACGAGGCTCAGCCCGCCAGGGGCGCCGTCACCCGGCGGTAGTCGCTCGGGGTCAGCCCGGTGTGCTGCTGGAAGAAGCGGCAGAAATTGCTGGCGGCGCTGAAGCCGAGATCGTCCGACACCTGGCCGATCCCGGTGGCGGGTTCGCCCAACGCGCAGACCGAGGCCTCGATGCGGATGGCGTTGCCATAAACCGCCGGCGTGACGCCGGTGCAGTCGCGGAACAGCGTGTTGAAGCGCGAGCGCGAGAGCCCGGCGAGACTGGCCAGCGCATCATAGTCGTAAGGTTCGCTGAGATGCTCGCGCATCGATCGCAACGCACGTCGCACGCGATAGTCGGGCGCACGGGCTGGCGGCGAGGCCGGGTTGGCGGCGCTCTGGCCGATCGTCCAGGTGAGTTGCAGGATCGCGTCCTCGACGGCGCCGGCATCGTCGTGACCTGTCTCGATCATCTCGATCAGCCTGTCTCGCCAGCGCTCCGACTC
>CALRYW010000172.1:0-3627 GCA_943372485.1 Allobosea thiooxidans | reverse complement strand
ACGCCACGATGCGGTCGAAGCTCTCCCAGTCGCGCGCCGCGCGGCCGATGCCGCCATAGACGACGAGCTCGCCCGGCTTCTCGGCGACGTCGGGATCGACGTTGTTCATCAGCATGCGCAGCGGCGCCTCGGTGAGCCAGCTCTTGGCCGTGAGCTCGGTGCCGTGCGGCGCCCGGATCGTGCGGGCATTGTCGATGCGATTCATGGTGTCTCCTGAAGGGCGGGCAGGAAGCCGGGGCCGACGGTTGCGACGAGGGTGCCACTCGCGACGAGAGAAGTGGCCTTCTCCATGTCGGGATGGAAATGGCGGTCGTCTTCGAGATGCGGCACGTCGCGCCGCAGCAGGGTGCGCACCGCTTCGAGCGGCGGGCTGGAGGCCAGCGGCCGGTGGAAGTCGCAGCCCTGTGCCGCCGCCAGCAGCTCGATGCCGATCACGGACGAGACATTGGCCGCCATGTCGAGCAGGCGGCGCGCGCCATGCGCGGCCATCGACACATGGTCTTCCTGGTTGGCCGAGGTCGGGATCGAATCGACGCTGGCGGGATAGGCGCGCTGCTTGTTCTCCGACACCAGCGCCGCCGCCGTGACCTGCGGGATCATGAAGCCCGAGCCGAGGCCTGGATGCGGCGTCAGAAAGGCCGGCAGGCCGGACAGGGCGGGGTCGACCAGCATGGCAATCCGCCGCTCGGCCAGCGAGCCGATCTCGCAGATCGCGAGCGCGATGATGTCGGCGGCGAAGGCCACCGGCTCGGCGTGGAAGTTGCCGCCCGACAGCGCCTCGTTCGTTTCCGGGAAGATCAGCGGATTGTCGGTGACGCCGTTGGCCTCGGTCGAGAGCGTCTCCGCCGCCTGGCGCAATATATCGAGCGCGGCGCCCATGACCTGCGGCTGGCAGCGCAAACAGTCGGGATCCTGCACGCGCTCGTCGCCGACCAGATGCGAGGCGCGGATGGCGGACCCCATCATCAGGCGGCGCAGCGCATCGGCCGAATCGATCTGACCTTGATGACGGCGCAGCAGATGAATGCGCGGATCGAATGGCGCGTCGGAGCCGCGCGCCGCGTCGGTCGACAGCGCGCCGGTCACCAGCGCTGCGTGGTGGAGGTTTTCCGCTTCGAAGAGTCCGGCCAGCGCATAGGCGGTCGAGAATTGCGTGCCGTTCAGCAACGCCAGCCCTTCCTTCGCGCCCAGCACCAGCGGCTTCAGGCTGGCATCGGCCAGTGCCGTCGCCGCCGGCACGCGGATATCGCCGACCAGCATGTCGCCGACGCCGATCATCGCCGCCGCCATGTGCGCGAGCGGCGCGAGATCGCCGGAGGCGCCAACCGAGCCCTGGCAGGGGATCACCGGAGTCAGCCCCTTGGCCAGCAGCGCTTCGAGCAATTTCACGGTCTCGACCCGCACGCCCGAGGCGCCCTGCGCCAGGCTGCCGAGCTTGAGCGCCATCATCAGCCGGACGACCGATGCCGGCATGGGACGGCCGACGCCGGCGGCATGCGACAGCACGATGTTTCGCTGCAATGTTCCAAGGTCCGCGGCGTCGATCCGGACACTGGCCAGTTTGCCGAAGCCGGTATTGATTCCGTAGACCGGCGCGCCTTTCGCGAGGATGGCGGCTACGGCCCTGGCCGAGGCTTCGATGACGGGATAGGCGGCAGGATCGATGGCGGCGGCGGCGCCCCTATAAATCTCGCGCCATGCAGAAAGCGGGACGGCGCCGGGATTTAACACTACCGTCTGCATCTTTACCTCCGGACCCACGCTGCGGCGCGATGCCGTACGGTAGCGCAGTCCCGGCCTCGATCAATGTGCACAAGCCCTTGCGCCCAGCGCGACCTCGCGCCAAATATCGTGCCATGACCACACGCACACCGCTCACCGGCCCCGTCGTCTGGCAGGGCAAGGACATCACGGATTCCCGTCGCTGGATTCGCGACCTGCCGGTCGAGGCGCTCGACGAACTCGACGCCGCGGTCAAGTCGGTGCGCGGCATGCCGTGGCAGGAGATAACGCGCGAGGATTTCGCGCTGCCGACCATCAGCGACCTGCTCGACGACGTTGCCGACGAGCTCGAGAACGGCAGCGGCATCATGAAGCTGCGCGGTATTCCGGTCGATCGCTACAGCGAGGACGAGCTGCGCCAGATGTATTTCGGGCTCGGCACCCATATCGGCACGCCGGTGTTCCAGAATCGCAGCGGCGAACTGATGCGCGCCATCCGCGACGAAGGCGCCCATGTCGGCCGCACTTACGGCGAGACCAGGGACGAGAACGGCTCGACTTTCCTCTCCTCTTACGCCCGCACACTCACCAACGGCGGTCTTCGTTTCCACACCGACCGCACCGACGTGGTAGGCCTGCTCTGCGTGCGCCAGGCGCGCGCCGGCGGCGTCAGCAAGCTTGCCAGCACGCCCGCCATCCACAACGCGATCCTGGCGAAGCGGCCCGACCTCCTTGAAGTCCTGTTTCAGGATTACTGGCGCAGCCGCTTCGGCGAGGAAGGCACCAAGAAGGACGGCGAAGCGACCACGCGCGAGACCGCCTATCCGCTTCCGATCTTCGGACTGCGCGACGGCAAGCTCACGTCGCATTATTCGCTCACCTTCATCGAGGCGGCCCAGATGGCGCCCGACGTGCCCAAGCTCACCGAGGCCCAGCGCGAGGCGATCGATCTCTTGATGCAGACGGCCGAGGAGCTCTGCTTCGAGATGACCCTGCAGCCCGGTGACCTGCAGCTCATCAACAGCCACGTCACCTACCACGGCCGCACGCCGTTCGAGGACGACGCGTCGAGCGGCCACGACCGCATGCTGCTGCGGCTCTGGCTCACCATGCGCAACAACCGCGCGCTGCCCGAGGGCCACGAGATATTGTGGCAGGAGATCGAGGCCGGCCGCCCGCGCGGCGGCATCCGCCAGGTCGCCCTCTAGGACGGTAATGCCTCGACACATTGGCATCGTCGCCTGCTCGGCAGAAGGCGCCGCCCTCTGCTATCGGACGATCTGCACAGAGGGCGCGGCGCTGATGGGCGCCCACGCCCATCCCGAGATTTCGATGCACACGCCGTCGCTGGCCGACTACATGGCCTGCATCTATCGCAACGACTGGCCAGGCGTGGCCGGGCTGATGCTGGCGTCGGCCGAAAAGCTCGCGAAAGCCGGCGCCGATTTCCTGATCTGCCCGGACAACACCATTCATCAGGCACTGCCCCATGTCCTGCCGCGCTCGCCGCTGCCTTGGCTGCACATCGCTGAGGTCGTCGCGGCCGAAGCCGCCGCCCGGGGTTTCAAGCGCATCGGCATCGCCGGCACGCGCTGGCTGGTCGACAGCGAGGTCTACCCGGAGAAGCTCTCAGAGCGCGGCCTGGAATATCTGCGGCCGACCGACGCCGAACGGGACGACACCAACCGCATCATCATGGACGAACTGGTCATGGGCATCTTCAGGCCCGAGGCGATCGCGACCTACCAGCGGCTGTTCGGCCGCATGAAGGACGCAGGCTGCGACGCCGTCGTGCTGGGCTGCACAGAGATCCCGCTGATCATGAACGACGGAAATTCGCCGCTGCCGACGCTCGAGTCCACCCGCCTGCTCGCGCGGACGGCGCTGCGCCGCGCCGCTTGATCC
>CALRYW010000171.1:0-3708 GCA_943372485.1 Allobosea thiooxidans | reverse complement strand
CTTCGGCGGCGCCTATGCGGTGCTGGCCTATGTGGCGCAGCAGGCGGTCGAGAACTATCACTGGGTGACGGCCGGCGAGATGCTGGACGGGCTCGGCATGGCCGAAACCACGCCCGGCCCGCTGATCATGGTGACGCAGTTCGTGGGCTTCCTCGCCGCCTGGCGCGAACCGGGCGCCATGTCGCCGCTGCTGGCGGCGACCCTGGGCGGTCTGCTCACCACCTGGGTGACGTTCGTGCCCTGCTTTCTCTGGATCTTCTTCGGCGCGCCTTTCGTCGAGGCCCTGCGCGCCAACAAGGCGCTGGGGGCGGCGCTCGGCGCCATCACGGCGGCGGTGGTGGGCGTGATCCTGAACCTCGCGGTGTGGTTCGCGCTCCATGTGCTGTTCGCCGAGCTGGTGCCGGTGCGATGGCTGGGCGCTGCCGTCGACGTGCCGGTCCTGAGGTCGGTCGACGTGCCGACGCTCGTTCTGGCCGTCGCCGCGGCCATCGCGATCTTCCGCTTCAAGGTCGGGATGATGCCCGTGCTGCTCGCCAGTGCGCTGGCGGGCGTTTTATACGCACTGGTCTTGGCCGCCTGACGTGCTAGCTAGGGGCATGACCGACACGCCCTCGCCCGAGACACCCGCCGCACCTCCCGCCCTGCCGGATCGTCTGTCGACGAATCCCAAGAGCCCGTTCTACAACGAGGCGCTGCTGGCGCGCGGCGTCGGCATAAAATTCGACGGCGAGGAGAAGACCAACGTCGAGGAATATTGCGTGAGCGAGGGCTGGGTCCGACTCGCCGTCGGCAAGACCGTCGACCGCAAGGGCAATCCGCTCACCATCAAGCTCAAGGGCAAGGTCGAGCCCTATCTGCAGAAATAGGCCTGCAGAAATAACCGCCGGCCACGCATCCCGGCGCCGGTCCGGGCGTTGCTCCCATCGAACGATGGAAAGGAGCATCCCATGACCAGTCAGAAGACGAAGAACGGCATCGAGGGCGAGGGCAGTTATAGCGGCACCAAGGCCTATAACGACTCGACGGCGAAGTTCATCAAGGACGGCAAGGTCGACAAGGCCGCCCAGGAAGCCAAGCGCGCGCTCGATTCCAAGGAAGCGGCCGAACTCGAGGCGGCTGAGGCCAAGGGCAAGGCCGGCGATACCCGCCGCCCCAAGTAGTACCTCCCGAAAGCCGCGTTACCGAAAGCCGAATGGCACGAAGCGGTCGCGGCGCATCGGCCGGTCGGTGAACAGCACGAGGAAGAGCTGCGAAAAGAGCGCGCCGACCCTTGGATCGTCCGGGCCGGTCGCCTGCGTCCAGCCCGTCGTTTCCGACAGCGCGAGATCGTTGCGGCAATAGACGCCGAAGACATAGACGCGGCCGGGCGTCCCCGGCTTGAAGCGCGTCTGGCCGTTGCACACCGGGCCGGAGCCGAGATCGTTGGCGGGATCGAATACCAGCACCAGCCGGTAGTCGGGATGCTGCTCCTCCGCCGGCTGCGCATAGGTGAAGGTGAGGTTGGGCCGCGGCTTGTTCGCCTGCATCACGGGCAGCAGCCGCTGCTTCACCTGCTCGACCGGCAGCGACGGGAAGGGATTGCCGGCGAAGACCACGCGGAAGGTCCTATTGTCCGTGGCCGCCCAGAATTCGCTGAAATCGTACTGCGGCGCGTAATTGTCGCCGCCCAGCGTCACCCCGGAAACGTTGACCGGTGCCAGGCCGCCCGTACAGGCGCCAACGAGCGCGGTGAGGAGCATGGCGAGGCCGACGCGGACGGGGCGCATGACTGGATTAACGCGCCAGAAGGCCGGCCGTTGCCACGCGACAATTTTTGCAGCGCAGCACGTGCCTCGCCCTGAATCTCCTTTTCCCTGTCAATCGCCGCCGTCCTGCCGAATGATCGGGGACCGCTGCGTCGCGTTGAGCGTGCAGTCGACAAAAAGAAGAAAATGACGTCCCGGGATGAACGCCATCGCTGAGAAAGGCGGCCTCTTCACGATCAGTGGGCGGCAATGGCTCATCCTGCTGATGGTCCAGCTCGCCAACATGCTGTTCGGCATGACCATCACGCTGGCCAACCTCGTGCTGCCGCAGATGCGCGGCAACCTCTCGGCCACGCAGGAGGAGATCTCCTGGGTCATCACCCTCAATCTGGTCGCCACCGCCGTTGCGACGCCGATGACGGGCTGGCTGTCGGGGCGGCTCGGCTGGCGCAACCTCATGTTCTTCACGGTGCTGGGTTTCACCGTCACCTCGCTGCTGTGCGGCCTCGCCAACAGCCTGGAGAGCCTGATCCTGGCCCGCGTGGCGCAGGGCGCGTTCGGCGCCCCTATCATGCCGCTCGGCCAGGCCATTCTCCTCGCGACTTTCCCCAAGCATCTCCAGCCCATGGCGCTGGTGATGTGGGGCATCGGCGCGGTCTTCGGTCCCGTGCTCGGGCCCATCCTCGGCAGCATCGTGACGGAGGCCTACGACTGGCGCGCCGCCTTCTTCATGATCGTCCCGCCCGGCATCTGCGCGCTGGTCTGCATCTGGTTTGCGCTCAGCGATCACACGGCGCGGCTGCGCGCGAAGTTCGACTGGATCGGCTTCTTCGCGCTCTCCGTCGCTATGGCGGCGGCGCAGCTCATCCTCGACCGCGGTCACCGGCTCGACTGGTTCGAATCCACCGAGATGCTGTTGTTCGCCTTCGTCGGCGCCCTGGCGCTCTGGGTCTTCGTCGTGCATTGCCTGACCGTGCCGGAGCCCTTCCTCAATCCGCGCCTGCTGCTCGACCGCAATTTCTCCATCGGCGTGCTGCTCGCCTTCACCATGGGCATGCTGAACTTCGTCAGCATCGTGCTGTTCCCGACGCTGTTCCACGACCTGCGCGGCTATCCCGACAATGCCATCGCCATGCTGATCGCTGCGCGCGGCGTGGGCAATTGGGCGGCCTTCCTGTTCATCGCCCAGCTCACGCGCATCGCCCCGCGCTTCGCCATCGTCGTCGGCATGGCGCTGCAGGCCGGCGCCGGATTCTGGATGGCCCAGTTCGACATCAACCTCACCGACACCGACGTCTTCTGGGGCAACTTCATGCTCGGCCTCGGCCAGTCGATCGCCTTCACGCCGATGACGGTGATGGCCTTCTCGACCCTGCCGCCGTCGCAGGTCACCGAGGGCTCCGCCGTCTTCACGCTGATGCGCAACTTCGGCTCCAGCCTGTTCATCTCCATCGCCGTGCTGACCGTGAGCCGCGCGACCGCGTCCAACTATTCGCGGATGACGGAATTCATCACGCCCCACAACAAGACGCTGTCGATGCCGGGCGGCCTGCCGCCGCAGTGGAGCCTGGACGGCCCCGCCAGCCTGCAGAGCCTGTCGAACGAGATCCTGCGGCAGGCGACGATGATCGGCTACCTGAACGCTTTTTACCTGATGGCGTTCGTAGCCCTCGTGGCGACGCCGCTGGCCTGCTTCATGATTCGGCCGCAGCGGGATCCGTGACGGGCGATTACCGGCGAAAGTTCCGGGTGCCTTCACCGGGTTGAGGACCGCTCCTGCCAGCATGTTGCAGGCAACCGCCCACGGGGTCGTCTATCTATAGGATATTGACGATCCTATGGAAGTTCCTATAGTTCTTTCCGACCGGATTCAGGAGGAGGAAGGACATGGGTTGGTATTCCGTGCCGTGCGAGGAAGTACCCGCCGAGGTGCTGGCCGAGAAGCCGCCGGCACCGCGCAAGC
>CALRYW010000170.1:0-3720 GCA_943372485.1 Allobosea thiooxidans | reverse complement strand
GGCCGACCATGTCCGCTGGATTCATCTCATCGCCGAGAAGAACCCGTTCCCGGACATGGCGCGCTTCCATCTCGGCCCGCGCGCCGGGCGCGCCGAGGTCGCGACCACACTGCGGATCGCGCAATCGCAGAAGATCGTGGCACTGGCGTCGCTCAGCGACGGGCGCTTCGTCATGACGGATGCCGACATCGTCGTGACGCTGAGCGCCTGCATCGACGGCGGCTGAGGAGAGATCCGATGAGCTTCAATGCCCGCATCACCCTGCCGCCCGAGGCGAAGGCTGGCGAGATCGTCGAGATCCGGGTGCTGACCCGTCACCCGATGGACCGCGGCGGCCAGTCCGACGGCAAGGGCGGCACCGTGCCACGCAAGATCCTGAACCGGCTCACCGCGACCTATGCCGGCGAGCCGATCTTCCGCTTCGACATGCACACCGGCGTCTCGGCCAACCCCTTCGTCTCCTTCACGACGCGGGCCATCGAGACCGGCGACATCGTCTTCGAATGGCGCGAGGACGGCGGCGCGACCTACACCCGCACCGCCCGGCTGACCGTGACGTGATTCTTTTCGGACTCGGCCTGCGATTGGTCTCAGCCCTCATCCTGAGGAGCCGCGTCAGCGGCGTCTCGAAGGATGCTACAGAGCGCGCTGGCGCATCCTTCGAGACGCAAGCTTCGCTTGCTCCTCAGGATGAGGGCTGTGGTTTCAGGACCAGGATCGCGCTCCTCGTCGCGCTCTCCCTCATCGCCATCGCCTTGGACGCCAATCCCGCCCTCGCCGAGATCAAATCCGGCTCCGACTTCCTCTCCCCCGAACTGCGCCGGCAGCAGGCCGACGAGACGCGCAATCCCGGTTTCTTCTGGGTCGAGCAGGGGCGGGAACTGTTCAGCCGCAAGCCGGCCGGCGACGGGCAGGCCTGCATCGGCTGCCATGTCGAGCCGCAGCTGAGCCTGCGCGGCGCCGCCACGCGCTACCCGCAGGTCGATGCCGCCACCGGCCGGCTGCTGAACCTCGAGGGCCGCATCGAGCAGTGTCGCGTCGAGCGACAGGCGCAGCCCGCCTTCGGCTACGAGACGCCTGAGCTTCTGTCGCTGACCGCCTATCTCGCCTCGCTCTCGCGCGGCCTGCCGATGCAGGTCACGACCGAAGGGCCGGCGAAGCCTTTCTACGAGGCGGGCCGGGCCTTCTTCGAGCGCAGGCAGGGCCAGCTCAACCTCTCCTGCCAGCAATGCCATGACGGGCTCGTCGGCCAGAAGCTGCGGGGCGACACGATCAGCCATGGCGCCGGCACCGGCTATCCCGCCTACCGGCTCGAATGGAACGAGGTCGGCTCGCTGCACCGGCGCCTGCGGGCCTGCTCGCTCGGCGTGCGCGCCACGCAGTTCGAGGCGGGCGGACCCGAATACCTGGCGCTGGAACTCTATCTCGCCGCCCGCGCCAGGGGCCTTCCCGTCGAAACGCCGGCCATGCGCCGCTGACGGCGTGACCTGCATGACAGCGGCGCTTCTTCCGGGAGGCGGCGGACGCTACTGCCCGCCGCCGAGGATGAAGCGGCGGCCGTCCTGCTCGACGATCTCGACCGTCTGGCTGAAGGCGCCGGTTCCGGTCGCATGGTGCTGGATCTGCGCCTCGCTGCGCGCCGGCCGCGCCAGATTGCGGCCGACCATGGTCGGGGCCGGCGCGACCCCGAGCAGGCCCAGCACCGTCGGGGCGATGTCGATGATGCCGGCGGGCTCCTGCGACACCGCGCCAGACTCCTCCCCGTCGCCGCGGGCGAGGATCAGCACCGTGTTGAGTTCGTGCGGGTTGATGCCGCCATGCATGCCGCCGCCGAGTGGCACGTCGCCGGGCGTCATCGCGCCCAGGCCCGGTAGGCCATAGGGATCCGCGTCGAGCCCGGATTTCAGGATGAACATCAGCTCCGGCTGGCGCGCATGGCCGACGCCCATCAGTGCGAGCGAGAGCGTGCCCTCGACCTGGCCCTCGACGCCGTTGCGGTCCGCCGAGAGGACATGGCCGATGGCGGGCTGCTCCATCAGCCAGGCGGCGATGCGGGCGAGCGTCGCGCGATCGGCGGGGTCGCGCAGGCGGATCTCGCCGCTGATGCCGCCGGTCGCGGTGAGGTCGGCCTCACCGATCTCCTTGCTCGCGCTGAGGCTGAAGCCCGCGGCCACGGCCGCATCGAACAGCGGCTCGATGGAGCCCGTCGAGATCTGGCCATGGTCGGAGGCCGCGATCACCGTGATCCGCTCCGCATCCGGCTGCGCCTCGACCCAGTCCAGGATCGCTCCGAAGGCGCGGTCCGCCTCCTTCAGCCCGGCCTTGGCCTCGGGAGAGCCGAGCCCGCGATAATGGAAGGTGGTGTCCGGCTCGTTGAACCAGATCAGCGCGACATCGGGCGCCAGCACGGGCAGGACATGCTCCGTCATCAGCCGGCCGCCATAGGCGAGTTCGGAAATCCGGGGCGTCTCTCGCGGCGGCAGCGGGCCGAGCAGGGCCAGCGCCTGCTCGACCGCTTCCGGCGTCTGGGTGGCCCCGGCGCCATGGACGGAAAACGTCCAGTGTCCGTTGGCGCGGGCGCGGGGGTTGATGAAATGCGCCGAGCCCGGCGAGCCGACATGGACGACAGCAAGCCGCTTGCCGGCCTTGGCCAGCCGGTCTCCCATGGTCTCGACATCGACCAGCCGCCCCTCATGATGAGCCTCGGCGCGGCGCAACATCGTGGCGTCGCTGGTGTCGAAGATCCGCTCCGGAATCGCCTCGCGGTGATGGAAGGCATTGCCGACGATGCCGTGCACGCCGGGCGGTGCGCCCGTGGCGACAGAGGTGGTGGCGACCCGCGTGACCGAGGGGAAGACGCTGCGCGCCCGGCGGAACCAGGTGCCGCGCGCGGCCAGCCGCAGCAGGTTCGGCGTCACCTCGGGGCTCAGCATATCGGGGCGAAGCCCGTCGAAGACCGCGATGACGACTCGGTCGGCGAGGGGAGTATCGTGATCGGGCATCGGCAGGGTTCCGGGGTGGGGTTCGATAGAAACGGGGTCAGGCCGCTGCGGCCATGGCGGGTGAGGTGGCGGGGTCGCCATGCGACTGGAGCACCTGGCCGGTGGTCCGCGTGGCCGACCGGTTGGCCGACGGCGTGGTTGGCTCAAGCGCTGTGGGATGGGGGATCATGGCGCCGCAGATACCGCCGCGTCGATGACCGCCTCGTGACGGCGCAGACGTCGCGTTTGCGGCGCGGCGCGGGCTGTGATTTGCCTTGCGCCAGCCGCGTAGGCGGGAGGGCCGGAGCATCGCTGCCGTGAACAGCCGCCAGATCGAGATCTTCGTCGCCGTGATGAAGGCCGGCACGATTTCGCGGGCGGCCGAACTGCTCGGCGTCACCCAGCCCGGCGTCAGCCGCACCATCGCCGATCTGGAGGCTTCCGTCGGTTTCCTGCTGTTCGACCGCGTGCGCAATCGCATCGTGCCGACGCCGGAGGGGCGGCTGCTCTATGACGAGGTCGAGGCCGCCTTTCGCGGAATGGACAAGATCCGCTCGGCTGCCGCCCGCATCCGCGACCATGGCGCCGGGCAGATCCGGGTCGCCTCGCTCTCGGCGCTGGGGTCCTCGCTCGTGCCCAAGGCTGTCCGGCGCTTTCGCGACAAGCGCCCCGACACGGCGGTGACCCTGATGGTGCTGCCCTCGCGCGATGTTCGCAACGGCGTCGTTTCTGGCGAGTT
>CALRYW010000169.1:0-3831 GCA_943372485.1 Allobosea thiooxidans | reverse complement strand
CCTCGTGCTCAAGGGCGGGCGGATCGTCGCCGAATGGGGTGACACCGCCCGCACCGACATGACGTTTTCAATCGCCAAGAGCTATCTCTGCGTGCTGGCGGGGCTCGCCGTGCAGGACGGGCTGATCGGCGATCTCGACGAGCCGGTGGCCAAGAGCGTACCAGGCCCGTTCTTCGAGAGCGCCCATAATGCGCGCATTACCTGGCGTCACCTGCTGCAGCAGTCGAGCGAGTGGGAGGGCGAGATCTTCGGCAAGTCCGACCAGGTCGACCACAACCGCCAGATCGGGCCGGGCGCCGACAACAGCCGCAAGGGCCAGAAGCGCGTACTCAATGCACCGGGCAGCTTCTACGAATACAACGACGTGCGGGTGAACCTGCTGGGCTATTGTCTGCTGCAGCGCTTCCGCCGGGCTTTGCCGGAGGTGCTGCGCGAGCGAATCATGGATCCGATCGGCGCTTCATCCGACTGGGAATGGCAGGGCTACGAGAATTCCTTCGTCGAGATCGACGGGCAGCGCATGCAGTCGGTGCCGGGCGGCGGCCATTGGGGCGGTGGCCTCTTCATCGGCGCGCGCGACCATGCCCGCTTCGGCCTGCTCATGGCGCGGGGCGGTCAGTGGGACGGGCGCAGCCTGGTCTCGGCCGACTGGATCGCGCAGATGGTGGCGCCCTCCCCGACCCTGGCGAATTACGGCTTCCTGTGGTGGCTGAACCGCGGTCCCACGGCCCGCCCGGCCCTGCCCGCCAGCGCCTATTGGGCGTTGGGCGCCGGCACCAATGTCATCCTGGTCGACCCGGAGAACGACCTCGTCGCGGTGCTGCGCTGGATCGACGGGGCGGCCTATGACGGCTTCCTGGGCCAGCTCTACGGTGCGATGGCCTGAAGCCGGGTCCGCTCGGGAGCGACCGGCGAGTTCGATCGCTGGGCATGCACGCCCCCTGACCGGCCGGCGCCGGGCCTTGTGGCCAAAACGACGCCGAACGTCGCAATCGGCATTCGGCGTTTGACACGGCCTGCTCCCTGAACCACTTTCGCGCGCAATTCCAAACGCCCTCGTCCGTCACCGGTCGCGAGATCGCCCCAGGGCCATTTCGCGCTCCGATGAGGCTGTTACCGAGACACGCCATCATGAAGCTCCTCGTCGTCGAGTCGCCGGCCAAGGCCAAGACGATCAACAAATATCTCGGTTCGGACTACGAGGTGATCGCCTCCTTCGGGCATATCCGCGACCTGCCGGCCAAGGACGGCTCGGTCGATCCCGAGCATGACTTTGCGATGAAGTGGGAGATCGAGGGCCGCGGGGCCAAACAGGTCGCGGAGATCGTCAAGGCGCTCAAGGGCGCCGACAAGCTGATCCTGGCGACCGACCCCGACCGCGAGGGCGAGGCGATCTCCTGGCACGTGCTGGAGGCGCTCAATGCCAAGCGCGCGCTGAAGGGCATTCCCGTCGAGCGCGTCACCTTCAACGCCGTGACCAAGGATGCGGTGCAGACGGCGCTCGCCAATCCGCGCCAGGTCGACCAGGCGCTGGTGGATGCCTATCTGGCGCGGCGCGCGCTGGACTATCTCGTCGGCTTCACCCTCTCTCCCGTCCTCTGGCGCAAGCTGCCCGGCGCTCGCTCGGCCGGCCGCGTGCAGTCGGTGGCGTTGCGCATCGTCTGCGACCGCGAGCGCGAGATCGAGGCGTTCCGGGCGCGCGAATACTGGTCGCTGGTGGCGACGCTGGCGACGGCAGCCGGCGGCGTCTTCGAGGCCCGCCTCGTCGGCGCCGACGGGCGGAAGATCACCCGGCTGGACATCGGCACCGGCGAGGAGGCGAAAGCCTTCAAGGAGGCGCTGGAGAGCGCGGCCTTCGCTGTGGCGAATGTCGAGGCGAAGCCGGTCAAGCGCCACCCCTACCCGCCCTTCCAGACCTCGACGCTGCAGCAGGAGGCCTCCCGCAAGCTCGGGCTGGCGCCGGCGCGGACGATGCAGCTGGCGCAGCGGCTCTATGAGGGCGTCGACATCGGCGGCGAGACGGTCGGTCTGATCACCTATATGCGGACCGACGGCGTCGACATGGACGGATCGGCCATCGCCGCGGCGCGCCGCGTCATCGGCAAGGAGTTCGGCGACGCCTATGTGCCGGACGTGCCGCGCAAATACACCGTCAAGGCCAAGAACGCGCAGGAGGCCCACGAGGCGATCCGCCCGACCGATCTCGGCCGGCTGCCGGCCATGGTCGCGCGCCATCTCGAGCCCGAGCAGGCCAGGCTCTACGAGCTGATCTGGAAGCGCACCATCGCCAGCCAGATGGAATCGGCCTCGCTGGAGCGCACCACGGTCGACATCGCAGCCGAGGTCTCCGGCCGAAAACTCGAGCTGCGCGCCACCGGCCAGGTCACGCTCTTCGACGGTTTCCTGACGCTCTACCAGGAGAGCCGCGACGACGAGGAGGACGAGGATTCCAAGAAGCTCCCGGTGATGAAGACCGGCGAGCCCCTCGAGAAGCGCGCCATCGCGGCCGACCAGCACTTCACCGAGCCGCCGCCGCGCTATTCCGAAGCCAGCCTCGTCAAGCGCATGGAGGAACTCGGCATCGGCCGGCCTTCGACCTATGCCGCGACGCTATCGACGCTGCGCGACCGCGAATATGTCCGCATCGAGAAGAAGCGCCTCGTGCCCGAGGACAAGGGCATGCTGGTGACGGCGTTCCTGGAGAGCTTCTTCAACCGCTATGTCGCCTTCGACTTCACCGCCCTGCTCGAGGAAAAGCTCGACCGCGTCTCGAATGCGGAGATCGACTGGAAGGTGCTGCTGCGCGAATTCTGGGAGGAATTCACCAAGTCGATCGGCGACACCAAGGACCTGCGCGTCACCGAGGTGCTGGAGGCGCTGAACGGCGTGCTCGGTCCCCATGTCTTCCCGCAGCGGGAGGATGGCGGCGATCCGCGCTCCTGCCAGGTCTGCGGCACCGGCACGCTGTCGCTGAAACTCGGCAAGTTCGGCGCCTTCGTCGGCTGCTCGAACTACCCCGAATGCCGCTATACCCGCCCGCTGACCGTCTCCGCCGCCGATGGTGAGGCGACGGCGGAGGGCGGCACCGGCGCGCCGGGCGTGCGCATCCTCGGCAAGGACCCGGTGACGGAGACCGAGGTCACGATCCGCGACGGGCGCTTTGGCCCCTATATCCAACTCGGCGAGGGCGAGAAGCCCAAGCGTTCCAGCCTGCCCAAGGGCATGAGCCCGGGCAGCGTCGACCTCGCGACGGCGCTCGCCCTGCTCTCGCTGCCCAAGGAGGTCGCAAGACATCCCGAGAGCGGCGAGCCGATCCTCGCCGGCATCGGCCGCTATGGGCCTTACGTCCAGCACGGCAAGACCTACGCCAATATCGACAAGGACGACGACATCCTTCAGATCGGCGGCAACCGCGCCATCGACCTGATCGTCGCCAAGGAGACCGGGGGGCCGGGCGCTCGCTTCGGGCGTGGCGCCGCGGTTCCCGGCCGCGATCTGGGCGAGCATCCGACCGGCGGCAAGCTCGTGGTGCGGGCGGGCAAATACGGGCCTTACGTCAACTGGGGCAAGGTCAACGCGACCCTGCCGAAATCGTTGACGCAGGACGCGATCACGCTCGAGCAGGCGGTGGAACTGGTCAACGCCAAAGCCGAGTCGAGCGGCGTCAAGGGACCCGGCAAGGCGAAGGCCGCCAAGGCGCCGGCCAAGAAGCCCGCGGCCAAGGCTGCGACCAAACCCGCTGCGGCGAAAGCGGGCGCAGCCAAAGCCGGGGCGAAGGCCGCCGCGGCCAAGCCGAAGGCTGCGGCGGCCAAGGCGAAGGCCGCCGCCAAA
>CALRYW010000168.1:0-3837 GCA_943372485.1 Allobosea thiooxidans | reverse complement strand
CCTCGTGCTCAAGGGCGGGCGGATCGTCGCCGAATGGGGTGACACCGCCCGCACCGACATGACGTTTTCAATCGCCAAGAGCTATCTCTGCGTGCTGGCGGGGCTCGCCGTGCAGGACGGGCTGATCGGCGATCTCGACGAGCCGGTGGGCCGCAGCGTTCCGGGTCAGCATTTCGAGAGCGCCCATAATGCGCGCATTACCTGGCGCCACCTGCTGCAGCAGTCCAGCGAATGGCAGGGCGAGATCTTCGGCAAGTCGGACCAGGTCGACCACAACCGCCAGATCGGGCCGGGCGCCGACAACAGCCGCAAGGGCCAGAAGCGGGAGCTCCACGCCCCCGGTAGCTTCTACGAATACAACGACGTGCGGGTGAACGTGCTGGGTTATGCGCTGCTGCAGCGCTTCCGCCGGGCTTTGCCGGAGGTGCTGCGCGAGCGAATCATGGATCCGATCGGCGCTTCATCCGACTGGGAATGGCAGGGCTACGAGAACTCCTTCGTCGAGATCGACGGGCAGCGCATGCAGTCGGTGCCGGGCGGCGGCCACTGGGGCGGCGGCCTGTTCATCGGCGCGCGCGACCATGCCCGCTTCGGCCTGCTGATGGCGCGCGGCGGCGAATGGGGCGGGCGCAGCCTGCTGCCGGCCGAGTGGATCGCGCAGATGGTCGCGCCCTCCCCGACGCTAGCGAATTACGGCTTCCTGTGGTGGCTGAACCGCGGCCCCACGGCCCGCCCGGCGATTCCGGCGAGTGCCTACTGGGCGCTGGGCGCGGGCACCAACGTCATCCTCGTCGATCCGGAAAACGACCTCGTCGCCGTGCTGCGCTGGATCGACGGGGCGTCCTTCGACGGCTTCCTGAGCCAGCTCTACGGCGCGCTGCGCTGAGACGGAGCGGGACGGCGCAGCTGCCCCGACCCTTGCGGAGCACGGCCGAGCCCGCCATTTGCAGGTCAACAGGGGGATGTGGCCAAAACGCCGCCGACCGGCGCAAAAGCACAATCGGCGTTTGACACGACCGATTCCCTGAACCAACTTCGCGCGCAATTCCGAACCGCCGGGTCTTTCACCGGTCGCGGGACCGTTCCCAACAAGGGCGGTGCCGCGCTCCGAGGAGGCTATGACCGAGACACCGCACCATGAAGCTCCTCGTCGTCGAGTCGCCGGCCAAGGCCAAGACGATCAACAAATATCTCGGCTCCGATTATGAGGTGATCGCCTCCTTCGGGCATATCCGCGACCTGCCGGCCAAGGACGGCTCGGTCGATCCCGAGCAAGACTTCGCGATGAAGTGGGAGATCGAGGGGCGCGGCGCCAAGCAGGTCGCCGAGATCGTCAAGGCGCTGAAGGGCGCCGACAAGCTGATCCTGGCGACCGACCCCGACCGCGAGGGCGAGGCGATCTCCTGGCATGTGCTGGAAGCGCTCAACGCCAAGAAGGCGCTGAAGGGCATCCCCGTCGAGCGCGTCACCTTCAACGCCGTGACCAAGGACGCGGTGCAGACCGCACTCGCCAATCCGCGCCAGGTCGACCAGGCGCTGGTGGACGCCTATCTCGCACGTCGGGCGCTGGACTATCTCGTCGGTTTCACCCTCTCGCCGGTGCTCTGGCGCAAGCTGCCGGGCGCCCGCTCGGCCGGCCGCGTGCAGTCGGTGGCGCTGCGCATCGTCTGCGACCGCGAGCGCGAGATCGAGGCCTTCCGGGCGCGCGAATACTGGTCGCTGGTGGCGACGCTGGCGACCGCGGCCGGTGGCATTTTCGACGCCCGCCTCGTCGGCGCCGACGGCCGGAAGATCACCCGGCTCGACATCGGCACCGGCGACGAGGCCCGCGCCTTCAAGGAGGCGCTGGAGAGCGCCGCCTTCAATGTCGCCACTGTCGAGGCCAAGCCGGTCAAGCGCCACCCCTACCCGCCCTTCCAGACCTCGACCCTGCAGCAGGAGGCCTCCCGCAAGCTGGGGCTGGCCCCGGCGCGCACGATGCAGCTGGCGCAGCGCCTCTATGAGGGCGTCGACATCGGCGGCGAGACGGTGGGTCTCATCACCTATATGCGAACCGACGGCGTCGACATGGACGGCTCGGCCATCGAAGCCGCGCGCCGGGTCATCGGCAAGGAGTTCGGCGACGCCTATGTGCCGGGCGTGCCGCGCAAATACACCGTCAAGGCGAAGAACGCGCAGGAGGCCCACGAGGCGATCCGCCCGACCGATCTCGGCCGGCTGCCGGCCATGGTCATGCGCCATCTCGAACCCGAGCAGGCGAAGCTCTACGAGCTGATCTGGAAGCGCACCATCGCCAGCCAGATGGAATCGGCCTCGCTGGAGCGCACCACGGTCGACATCGCGGCGACCGTCGCCGGCCGCAACCTCGAGCTGCGCGCCACCGGCCAGGTCACGCTCTTCGACGGCTTCCTGACGCTCTATCAGGAGAGCCGCGACGACGAGGAGGACGAGGACTCCAAGAAGCTCCCGGTGATGAAGACCGGCGAGCCCCTCGAAAAGCGAGCCATCGCGGCCGACCAGCACTTCACCGAGCCGCCACCGCGCTATTCGGAAGCAAGTCTGGTCAAGCGGATGGAGGAACTCGGCATCGGTCGGCCTTCGACCTATGCCGCGACGCTCTCGACGCTGCGCGACCGCGAATATGTCCGCATCGAGAAGAAGCGCCTCGTGCCCGAGGACAAGGGCATGCTGGTGACGGCGTTCCTGGAGAGCTTCTTCAAGCGCTATGTCGAGTTCGACTTCACCGCCAATCTCGAAGAAAAGCTCGACCGCGTCTCGAATGCCGAGATCGACTGGAAGGTGCTGCTGCGTGAATTCTGGGAGGAATTCACCAGGTCGATCGGCGATACCAAGGATCTGCGCGTCACCGAGGTGCTGGAGGCGCTGAACGGCGTGCTCGGCGCCCATGTCTTCCCGCAGCGGGAGGACGGCGGCGATCCGCGCTCCTGCCAGGTCTGCGGCACCGGCACGCTTTCGTTGAAGCTCGGCAAGTTCGGCGCCTTCGTCGGCTGCTCGAACTACCCCGAATGCCGTTACACGCGGCCGCTCACCGTGTCCGCAGCCGACGGCGAGGCGACCGCCGAGGGCGGCACCGGCGCGCCGGGCGTGCGCATCCTCGGCAAGGACCCGGTGACGGAGGCGGAGGTCACGGTCCGGGACGGGCGCTTCGGCCCCTATATCCAGCTCGGCGAGGGCGAGAAGCCCAAGCGCTCCAGCCTGCCCAAGGGCATGAGCCCGGGCAGCGTCGATCTCGCGACGGCGCTCGCCTTGCTCGCGTTGCCCAAGGAGGTCGCGCGCCATCCCGAGAGCGGCGAGCCGATCCTCGCCGGCATCGGCCGCTATGGGCCTTACGTCCAGCACGGCAAGACCTACGCCAATATCGACAAGGACGACGACATCCTGCAGATCGGCGGCAACCGCGCCATCGACCTGATCGTCGCCAAGGAGACGGGGGGGCCGGGCGCCCGCTTCGGACGCGGCGCAGCGGTTCCCGGGCGTGAGCTCGGCGAACATCCCGGCGGCGGCAAGCTCGTGGTGCGGGCGGGCAAATACGGGCCCTACGTCAACTGGGGCAAGGTCAATGCGACGCTGCCGAAATCGTTGACGCAGGAGGCGATCACGCTCGAGCAGGCGGTCGAGCTGGTCAACGCCAAGGCCGAGTCGAGCGGCGTCAAGGGACCCGCCAAGACGAAGGCCGCCAAGGCGCCGGCCAAGAAGCCCGCGGCCAAGGCTGCGACCAAACCCGCTGCGGCGAAAGCGGGCGCAGCCAAAGCCGGGGCGAAGGCCGCCGCGGCCAAGCCGAAGGCTGCGGCGGCCAAGGCGAAGGCCGCCGCCAAA
>CALRYW010000167.1:0-3883 GCA_943372485.1 Allobosea thiooxidans | reverse complement strand
CCGGAGGGCGGCCCCCACGGCGCGCCGTGTGCCCTCGCGCGCGGGCACGATCAGCTCGTCGGCATTCCGGGGCTCGGCGATGGACACCGGCGAGGCGACATGGAGGACGTACTCGCAGCCGTCCGCCGCGGCGTCCCAACCGGCATCCGAGGTGAGGTCGGCGGCGTGGAAGCGGAGGCGATCCTGCGGATCCACCCCCGTCCCGACAACCGTGCCGATCGCGGCGCGGACGGCAGCCTCGCGCGCGAGGCTGCGCACAGTCGTGCGCACGGTGTAGCCCTGCTGCAGGAGGCCGATCACGCACCAGCTGCCGATGAAGCCGGAGCCGCCGGTCACCAGCACTGTTTCCTGTCTGCTCATGGGAAGCACCACCTCACCTCCCCCAATTCGCGGCGGAGAGGACCTTTGAGTCAAGCGCCTCTCCCCCTTGGGGAGAGGCCGGAATGACCGGGGCGACGCGAAGCGCCGCCTGTCGCCTAGCCGGACATGGTGAGTTTCGGCAGGAAGGTCACGATGCCGGGGAACAGCGTGAACAGGCCGATGCAGGCGAAGTCCATGAGGACGAACGGCCAGACGTTGCGGAAGATCGCCTGGAGCGGGATGTCGGGCCTCACCCCGCTCACGACGTAGCAGTTCAGCCCGACCGGCGGCGTGAGAAGCCCGACCTCGACCATCTTCACCACGATGATGCCGAACCAGATCGGATCGAAGCCGAGCTTGGTCATGACGGGGAAGATCACCGGCAGGGTCAGGAGCAGCATGCCGATGCCGTCCATGAACATGCCAAGTACCGTGTAGAGGACGATGACGAACAGCAGCACCAGGTAGGGCGAGACGCCGATGGCGACGATCCAGTCGGAGAACGAGCTCGAGACGCCGGCGAAGGCGAGGAAGCGCACGAAGATCAGCACGCCCCAGATGATCGAGAAGATCATCACCGTGAGCTTCACCGTGTCGAGCAGCGAGTCGAGGAGGCCGCGGGCCGACAGCGAGCGCTTGAGGAGCGCCATGCAGAAGACGATGAAGGCGCCCAGCGCGCCGACCTCGGTCGGCGTCGCCCAGCCGGTGTACATGCCGCCGATCACGGCGCCGATCACGAAGACGATGGGCAGCGCGTCGGGCAGGGTGACGAAACGCTCGCGCCAGGGAATGCCGTGCACCGACTGGCCGAGCGCCGGATTGATCTTGAACCGGACCACGATGATGGCGGCGTAGAACACGGCGGAGATGACGCCCGGGATGAATCCGGCCATCAGCAGGCCGCCGATCGAGGTCTCGGTGATGATGCCGTACACGACCATGATGGCGGAGGGCGGGATCAGCGAGGCGAGCGTGCCGCCGGCCGCAACGACGGCGGCGGCGATGCCGGGCTGGTACTTGAAGCGCAGCAGCTCGGGGATCGAGATGCGCGCGAAGACGGCGGCGGTCGCCGTGCTGGCGCCCGACACCGCGGCGAAGCCCGCGGCAGCGAAGATCGTGGCGACCGCCAGCCCGCCCGGCATCCAGCCGAGCCAGGCGCGCGCACAGCGATAGGCGCCCTGCACGATGCCGGCATGGTGCGCGAGATGGCCGATCAGGATGAACAGCGGCAGCACCGACAGGGCGTAGTTGGTCGTGTCGGAATAGGGCACATGGCCGGCGATGCCGACGGCCTTGTCGAAGCCGCGGAGCGCCCACAGGCCGAAGAAGCCGACCAGCCCGGCGGCGACGAAGATGCGGATGCCGAGCACGATCAGGACGGTGAGCGCCACCATCCCGATGATGCCGATCGTGATCGGTTCCATCAGGCGTCCTCGGGGATGTGGGAGGGAACCGGAACGGCGATCGGCGTGGCGGCGGGATCGGCGATCAGCCGCAGGTAGGCCCAGATCTCGAGCGCGATGCGCAGCGCGAGGACGCCGAACCCGACGACGGGCACGAGTTTCGAGGGCCAAGTCGGCCACTGGGTGTTGATGGTCGAATCGCCGATGTAATAGGCGTTCTCGAAAAAGTGCAGGACGCCGGGCAGCAGGACGACGATCAGGCCGAAGGCCGCGATCGATGCGCCGAGCTCGGCGATCCATTTGCGGCGGCCCTTGAAGTGGCCGACCAGCAGATCGACCCTGATATGGCCGGCCTTGCGGTAGCAGTAGGAGATCGTGAGCAGGGTGTAGGTCGCCATGGTCTGCTCGATCAGGTCGAGCTGCCCGTACAGCGGCGCGTTGAAGACCTTGCGCAGGACGATCTCGGAGACGCCGATCCACATGACGCCGAAGATCACGACGCCGCCGATGACGGCCGTCACGAACTCGACGCCCTGCAGCGCGCGGTCGAGGCGGTCGAGCACCGCCCCGCCCATCGCCGTGTCAGGATGGGCCGTCATGGCCGGGAACCCTCGCCGCCGTCAGCTCTTGCCGAGCTTTGCCTTGGCCTTCTTCGCCTCGTTCAGGATGAGGTCCAGCAGCTCCTGCGCCGGCACGCCCTTGGCCGCGTTCTCGGTGACCCATGACTTCCACACCGGCGCGGCGCCGACCTCCTCGAAGATCTTGAGCTCGGCGGGCGGGTACTTGATGGCCTTCAGCCCCTTCTTCTCCCAGTCCGCCAGGTTCTTCCTGTCGGTCTCGCTATGCGCCTTGATGAGGGCGGCATAGGCCAGCGGCTTGCCCTTCTCGAACAACTCCTTGTACTGCGGCGGCAGCTTGCCGAAGGCGTCGAGGGCCACGACGGTCGGGCAGTTGTTGGCGCCCGGCGACAGGTTCGTGGTGTACCACTTCGCGATCTCCTGGATCTTGTAGGAGGCGAAGGCATAGGTGTAGGGGAAGGCAGCCGCCTGGAAGACGCCGCGCTCCAGCGAGTTGTAGACCTCGGGCGCCGGAACCGACGTGGGCACCGCGCCGAGGTTCTTCATCGCCGCCCCGGTGCCGCCCAGGGCCCGCACGCGCATGCCCTTGAACGCCGCCATCGTGGTCGGGGCCTCGCCCGTTCCCATGAACTCGGACTGGGGCTGCAGCACCGACATCAGGACCATGGCGTTCCAGCGCTTGAACTCGTTCACGATGTACGGGTTCTTGTAGAACACGTCGTGCACCAAGGCGTGGACCTCGGGGTCCGCCAGCGGCAGTCCCGGAAGATCCAGCGCGTTGATGCCGGGATGCTTGCCGGGGTGGTAGCCGGTGCAGATCTGCGCCATCTCGAAGGCGCCCAGCTTGATGTTGTCGAGATTGTCAGGCCCCTTCGACAGCGCGTCGCCGTAGTGGATCTTGATGGTGAACTTGTTGTCGGTCTCCTTGGCGACGTAGGCGGCCAGGGTCTCGATCCCTGCCGTGAAGGCGCGCGGCGGTCCCCAGACCGACAGGTTCCACGAGACCTTCGGCCCGTCGACGGCGAGCGCCGGTCCGGCGGCGAAGACGAGCAGCGCGGACGCCGCCGCGGTGGCGCGAAGAAACAGATTGCCCATTGTTGCCTCCCTGAGTGACTTTTGTTGATTGATTCGAGCATGGACGCGCCGCGCGGGTTCTGTCCACGGGATATTTCGCGGGGACGCGGCGTTCGCCCAGCAGGCGGCTGTCCGTGCGCCGACAAGCCGGCACACCCGTCCGCGATTGCCGGGTCCGAACCTCTCGCGGGGTCCGGAGCCGACCGCTCATGGGGCCAAGAGAAGCCTGGCCCTTACACCCGCTTGACGGCGGGGGGCCGCCAGGTGCCGCGGCCCGGCGGCAGGATCGAGGGCGTCCCGGTCTTCGGCCAGTAGAGCCGCATGACCAGGTAGATCGGCCCGTCCGGCGCCGGCAGCCAGTTCGACTCGCGCTCGGCGCCCGGCGACCTGTTCTGGATGTAGAGCGTCAGCGCGCCGTCGGCGCCGGTCTTGAGCTTCGGCAACATCGGCGAGTTGATGAGATAGCGG
>CALRYW010000166.1:0-3922 GCA_943372485.1 Allobosea thiooxidans | reverse complement strand
GGCGCCGAACCATTTGTTCAGCCCGATCAGTTCGATCGGCGGCGCCTCGGCAACCGCTTCGGTCATCGGCGCTCTCCCGCCGAGAGGCGCTGTTCGAGGTTGAGGCTGTATTGCGACATGCCGAAGCAGGCGACGAAATAGATCATCGTCACGAAGAAGAAGGGCTCGAGGAACAGCCCGAGCCAGCGCGTGTCCTCGCCGACGGCGCGCGCCATGCTGAGCAGGTCGAACAGGCCGATGATCGAGACCAGCGTGGTGTCCTTGAACAGGCCGATAAAGTTGCCGACGATGGTCGGGATCATGATCTTCAGCGCCTGCGGCATGATCACCAGGCCGGTCGCCTGCCAGAAGCCCAGCCCCATCGCCGAGGCCGCCTCGTACTGGCCGCGGGGAATCGCCTGCAGGCCACCGCGGACGACCTCGGCCATATAGGCCGCCGCGAACAGGCAAACGGCGACGATGGCGCGCAGCAACTGGTTGACCTCGACGCCGACGGGCAGGAACAGCGGCAGCATCGTGTTGAACATGAACAGGATGGTGATCAGCGGTACTGACCGGAACAGCTCGATGAAGGCCGTCGCCAGCAGGCTGATCAGCGGCATCCGCGAGCGCCGCGCCAGTGCCAGGACGATTCCTGCCGGCAGCGAGAAGGCGATGCCGATCCCCGAGATCACCGTCGTCAGGAACAGCCCGCCCCAGAGGCGGGTCTGGACGAAGGACAATGCCATGACTTGCACCGCGACGAGGGCGACCGCGTAGACGACGAGCAGCGCGGCGAAGCCGATGCGGCGGCTCGCCTCCTCGCTGCGGCCGGTCGCGCCGAGGGCGCCGACCACGAAACGGGTGAAGCTCAGCCCGGTCGTCATCTCGGTCGCCGTCGTCAGCAGCGTCCAGAGGAAGGCGGCGAGCCCGAGCGAGATCAGGGCGCTCCAGATCGCACCCTTCTCGCCGCCGAGAAAGAGATAGGACGCCAGCAAGGGAAACAGCAGCACCAGCGACAGGCCGATCTGGACCTTCGAGCGGACGCGCGGCAGCCAGAGCGGCACCGCCCACATCAAGAGGACCAGCGCGGCGAGATTGATCCGCCACACCTGGTCCTTGGGGTAGAGGCCGTAGATCAGATTGGGAATCCAGGCGGCGACGCCTGGCCAGCAGGCGCCGGAGCGACCGACCTGGTCCAGGCATTCGCGCCGATTGGAGGCCTCCCAGACGGCATTGCCGACCGCCCAGGTCAGGAGCGCATCGAGGAAGGCATAGATGATCCAGAGCCCCAGCAGCGTCACCACGGCGCTGGGAATGCTGGAGAACATGTTCTGGCGGATCCAGCCCTGGATGCCGAGCGTGCTTGCGGGTGCGGCCCGGGCCGGCTTGGGCTTGAAGGTCTCGGCGGGCGGGAGGCCGGACGAAGCGGCCATGGGGCTCAAGATGTTGGCCATCGCTCAGCGCTCCCGGATCTGGATGGCGCGGTTGTAGCGGTTCATCGCCAGCGAGACCGCCAGGCTGACCAGACAGTAGAAGCCCATCGTCATCGCCACGATCGGAATGGCGCGGCCGGACTGGTTCAGCGAGGTGTTCATCCAGACGCTGACCAGATCGGGGAAGCCGATCGCGATGGCCAGCGACGAGTTCTTGGTGATGTTGAGATACTGGCTGATCAGCGGGGGAATGATCACCCGCAGTGCCTGCGGCAGGATGATCGAGCGCATGGTGCGGCCGGGCGGCACGCCGAGCGCCCTTGCCGCTTCCGTCTGCCCGCGGCTGACCGACTGGACGCCGGAGCGGACATTCTCGCCGATGAAGCAGGAGGTGTAGATCGAGAGCGCGATGATCAGTGCGCAGAAGGAGGGCGGGATGTTGATGCCGCCGACGAAATTGAACCCGCGCAGCTGCGGCATGTCCCAGGCCAGGGGCGCCCCGGCGAGCAATGCCGCCAGCAGGGGCGGCAGGACCAGCAGCACCAGGACCGGAGCGATAACGGGCCTGATCCGGCCGGCCCGCTCGCGCTCGCGGCGGGCGAAGCGCGCCCAGCCGACGGCGCCGGCGATCCCGAGCAGCAGCGCGACCAGCGCGACGGTGAAGCCGCTCCCGACCAGAGGCGCCGGAATATAGAGCCCGCGGTTGTTGAGGAAGACGGCATCGAGCCAGCCGACGCTGTCGCGCGGCCGTGGCAGCAGCGTAAAGACGCCGAAATACCAGGCGATGATCTGCAGCAGCAACGGCGTGTTGCGGAGGATCTCGATGTACCAACGCGCGACGTTGCGGATGACCCAGTTGCTCGACAGGCGCGCCAGGCCCACGACGAGGCCGAGCAGGGTCGACAGCACGATCGCGACCACCGCCACCAGCAGGGTGTTGGCGATGCCGACGATGAAGACGCGCAGATAGGTGTCGCCCTCGCGGTAGGGGATCAGCGTGAAGCCGATGCCGAAGCCCGCGGACACGCCGAGGAAATCGAACCCGGCCGACATGTCGCGCTGCGACATGTTCTCGATCGTGTTGCTAACGAGGTACCAGAACAGCAGGACCACGCAGGCGAGCGTCAGCGCCTGATACAGCACCGAGCGGAAGCGGGCATTGTTCAGCAACGCCATCAGGCGCGCGCCCGGCCCTGCCTGTGCCGTGATGTCGAGAAGGGCCATGGAGACCTCGGGCCGATGGGCTCATGCAACCGCCGAAGGCGGTCTGCGCCGGCAGACGGAAGAGATGACTGCGCGGACAAACCGTCTTCCGCCTGCCCTCGACGGGCGCGGAAGACGGTTGGCCGGTCAGGCTGCGCGTGCGGGAGCAGCCGCCGCGATCACCGGAACGGCATCGGGTAGAGGATGCCGCCCTTGGTCCAGAGCGCGTTCAGCGAGCCGTCGCGCGGGATGTTGACCGGCGTCTTGACGCCGACATTGCGCTCGTAGCTCTCGCCGTAATTGCCGACATGCTTGAGCACGCGGGCCATGAAGTCCTTGGGCAGGCCCATGCCCTCGCCGATGTTGCCCTCGACGCCGAGCAGGCGGCGGATGTTGGGATTGGCCGACTTCGCCATCTCGGCAACATTGGCCGAGGTCACGCCGAGTTCCTCGGCCTCTATCATGCCGAACAGGACCCAGCGGACGATGTCGCCCCAGTTGGCGTCGCCGTGACGGACGACCGGACCAAGCGGCTCCTTGGAGATGGTCTCGGGCAGGAGCATGTGTTCGTCGGGCTTGGCCAGCGACGACCGGCGCGAGGCCAAGCCGGACTTGTCGTTGGTGAAAGCGTCGCAACCGCCCGAGAGATAGGTCTCGACCAGAACGTTGATGTTCTCGTTGGTGACCGGCTTGAAGGTCATGTTGTTGGCGCGGAAATAGTCCGCCAGGTTGAGCTCCGTCGTCGTGCCGGTCAGCACGCAGACGGTGGCGCCGTTGAGTTCCTTGGCGGATTTGATGTTCGAGGCCTTGGGCACCATGAAGCCCTGGCCGTCGTAGAAATTGACGCCCGCGAATTCGAGGCCGAGCTGCGTGTCGCGCACCGCCGTCCAGGTCGTCGTGCGCGAGAGCACGTCGGACTCGCCGTTGGCGAGCGAGGTGAAGCGCACCGCGGAGGTGACCGATTGGTACTGGATCTTCTTCGGATCGTCGAAGATGGCGGCCGCGAGCCCCCGGCAGACATCGACGTCAATGCCCGTCCAAGTCCCGTCGGCGCCCAGCGAGTAGAAACCCGCCGTCGACGGGCCGACCTGACAGTTGAGGGTGCCCCTCGCCTTGATCTGAGCGAGCGTCGCTTGCGCGGAGACTTCCAGCGACAGGCCCATGGTGGCGGCCGCAAAGGCCAGGAGCGCGGCGGTCTTCCTGATGTTCGGCATCTGCATCGGTCTTCGTTCCCCTGTTTTTTGATTTGTGAAGGCCATTCTGGGTGGCTTTGGTCCGAGGCAAGGCTCGTGCCAGCCGCGGCT
>CALRYW010000165.1:0-3927 GCA_943372485.1 Allobosea thiooxidans | reverse complement strand
GCCCATGAACAGGTCGTGCTGGTCTCGCCCTGCTCGGGGCATGGCTACAAGTTCTGCAGCGTGATCGGGGAGATCGTCGCCGATCTCGCCAGCGGAGACGGCACGACCCGGCACGAGATCGGATTCCTGCGCCTGGCGCGGGCGGCGCTGGCTGCCCCTCATGCATGATGGCCTCGATGTCGCCCCACGCGGCGGCCTGCGTCTGGGCATCGACATCGGCGGCACCTTCACCGATTTCGCCCTGGTCGATTCGGCAGGCTCGCGGGTTGGCGTGCACAAGCAGCTGACGACGCCGCGCGATCCTTCGCACGCCGTGCTCGAAGGCACGCTCGCGATCTGTCACGCCGTCGGCTGCCCCTTGTCCGACCTCGTCGAGATCGTCCACGGCACGACGCTGATCACCAATGCCCTGATCGAGCGTCGCGGCGACCGCACCGGCATGCTCGTGACGCAAGGCTTCCGCGACCTCTTCGATATCGGCCGCGAGCAGCGCTACGACCTGTTCGATCTCAGGCTTCGTTACGCGGAGCCGATCGTCGAGCGAGGGTTGCGGGCCGAAATCCCCGAGCGGCTGAGACATGACGGCTCCGTGCTCGTGCCGCTGGACGAGGAGACCGTCGCTGCGCAGACGCGCCGGCTGGTCGAGGAGGAGCGGGTCGAGGCGCTGGCGATCTGCTTCCTCCATGCGCATGTCGACGACCGTCACGAACGTCGCGCCCAGGCGATCGCAAGGGCGCTCTATCCGGCGCTGCACATCTCCCATTCGGCCGATGTCTTCCCCTATCCGCGCGAATTCGAGCGCTGGACCACGACCTGCGCCAACGCCTATTCGCAGCCGCTGGTCGACCGCTATCTCTCCCGGCTGGAGACGGGCCTGGCCGAGGCCGGCTTCCGCGGGCGGCTCTGGATCATGGCGTCGAGCGGCGGGCTCATGAACCTCGACATGGCCCGACGCCATCCGGTGAAGCTGCTGGAATCGGGACCCGCCGCCGGCGTGCTCGTCGCGGCCCGGATTGGCACGGCGGTCGCGGGAGGCGATCTGCTCTCCTTCGACCTCGGGGGCACGACGGCCAAGGGCGCGCTGATCCGCAAGGGCAGGCCGTTCCGCGCCTATTCCTTCGAGGCGGCACACGCTTACGAGTATCGCAGCGGCAGCGGCCTCCCGCTGCAGATCCCCGTCCTCGACATGACCGAGATCGGGACCGGGGGCGGCAGCCTCGTCGCGCCCGATGCGCTGGGCCGGCTCAGGGTCGGGCCGCGCAGCGCCGGCGCCGAACCCGGGCCTGTGTCTTATGGCCGTGGCGGCAAGACCGCGACCTTGACCGATGCCAATCTTCTGCTCGGCTACCTCCATCCCGACAGCTTTCTCGGCGGCACCATGACGCTGGATCTCGAGGCGGCAGGCGAAGCCTATCGCGATCAGATCGGCATGCCGCTGGGCGTCGATGCGCTGCGCGCCGCCTGGGGGGCCCATGACATGGCCAATGAGGACATCGCGCGGGCCTTCCGCATGCATGCCACCGAACGCGGCTTCGACTATCGCGGCTGCGCGATGGTGGCCTTTGGCGGCGGCGGGCCGCTGCATGCGGCGCGGATCGCCCGCAAGCTGCGGGTGCCGCGCGTGATCTTGCCGCGGGGTGCAGGCGTCATGTCGGCTTTCGGGATGCTGTCGGGCGCACAATCCTTCGAGACGGTGCGGGCTTTCCGTCGCAGGCTCGACGCGGTCGAGGAGGGCGAGCTCCACGCCCTTCTCGCGGAGCTCGATGCCGAGGCCGCGGCGCCGCTCGGCTCCGGCGGAGCCACGCACTGGCATCGCCGCTTCGACATGCGCTATCGCGGCCAGCACTACGACATCGAGGTCGAGCTTCCCGAGGCCTGCGAGACCCTCCGCGTGGCGCTGCGGACGGGCTTTGTCGAGCGCTACCGCGAGATCTTCCACACCAGTCTCGATGAGCCGATCGAGATCGTCGGGTGCAAGGTCGAGGCGAGCGCTTCGGCTCCGCGCACGTTCTCGACCAGCCCGGTGGACGATAACGACGGCGGCGAGGTGATGACGGGCCAGCGTCAGGCCTACTTCCCGGCAGCCGGCGGCCTCGTCGACTGCCCCGTCCTGGCGCGCTCGCGGCTGCGGCCGGGCATGGTCGTGGACGGGCCGGCTCTGATCGAGGAACCGGAATCCACGATCCTGCTCGACGCGGGTGATCGCGCTACGGTGCATGGCGACATGAGCCTCGTTGCGGAGATCGCGACCCCATGACGAGCCCTGTGGTGACATCCCACCGAACCCTCGATCCGATCGACCTCGCCATCGCCTGGGACAGGCTGATCTCGATCACCGACGAAGGCGCGGCGGCCCTGATCCGCACCTCCTTCTCGATGCTGGTGCGCGAGGGGTTCGACCTTTCGGTGATGATCTTCGATACGCGCGGCCGGCTGATCGCGCAGAGCCGCAAATGCATCCCCGTCTTCATCGGCACGGCGCCGGTGACGATGGCGCATATGCTCAAGCGGTTTCCGCCGCAGATGCTGGCGCCGGGGGATGTCGTCGCGTCCAACGACCCCGTCATCGGCACGGGCCATATGTTCGACCTCGCGCTGATGAAGCCGATCTTCAGGGGCGGCCGCATCGTCGCCTATGCCATGAGCATCACGCATCTGCCCGATATCGGCGGCATGGGCTTCTCCGCCGCCGCGACCGAAATCTACCATGAGGGTCTGCGGCTGCCGATCTGGAAGCTCTTTGCGGCGGGCCAGCGCGATGAGACGCTGATCGAGCTGATCCGGTTCAATGTGCGCGTTCCCGAGCAGGTTCTGGGTGACATCATGGCGAGCGTCAGCTGCCTCGAAGTCGTCGATCGGCAGCTCGGCGAGTTCCTGTCCGAAGCGGGGCTTGCCGATGTCGACGAGCTCGCGGTCTCGATCATCGACCAGACCGAGGCCGCCGTCAGGGCAGCGCTGGTCGCGATTCCCGATGGCGCTTACCGCAACGAGGTCGAGGTCGAGGCCTTCGGCGATATCCGGCGGCTCGTCTGCCGGATCGACAAGCGCGGCAGCGCGGCGGCGATCGACTTCGCGGGAACCGGCCCTTGCGTCGGGGCCGGGATCAATGTGCCGCTGTCCTATACGCGCTCGATGGCGCTCTACACGCTGAAATGCATCACCGCGCCCAAGCTGCCCAACAATGACGGCGCGACCGTGCCGATCGCGATCAGCGCGCCCGTGGGCTGCCTGCTCAATGCCGTGCCGCCGGCACCGTCGGCCGGGCGGCATGTGATCGGCCATTTCATCCCCCCACTGATTTTTGGCGCGCTGGCCGACGTCGTGCCCGACCGGGTGATGGCGGGCAGCGGGCTGATCGACTTCATCACCCTGCAGGGCCGCCGGCCGGACGGCTCGGGCATGGCCACGACCTTCTGCGCGGCGGGCGGCTTCGGCGCGCTGAGCGATCTCGACGGCCAGCCGACGACGCCGGGCTCGTCGAATATGGGCGGCATGTCGGCGGAGCTGTTCGAGCCCGAGAGCGGAGTCACCGTCGAGCGCAAGAGCCTGCGGCCGGATTCGGGCGGGGCCGGCGCCTATCGCGGCGGTCCCGGCCAGGAGATCGTGCTGCGCAACGACAGCGGCTTTCCGGTCAGCGTCTTCTCGATGGCCAACCGCACCCGGTTTCCGGCGCAGGGCTTCGCCGGCGGGCAGCCGGGCGCCTGCCGTGAGCATCTGGTCAATGGCGAGACCATCTCGCCGCAAGGGCGGCATGAGCTCGCGCCGGGTGACCGCCTGACGCTGCGCGAGGCTGGCGGCGCGGGCTTCGGCAACCCGCAAGCGCGGCCGGCCAGCAAGATCACGGATGATCTCAGGCGGGGCTACGCCACGCCGGAGGGGGCAGCTCGCGCTTATGGGCCGGACTGGCCGCGTCGCGGACCGTAACCG
>CALRYW010000164.1:0-3935 GCA_943372485.1 Allobosea thiooxidans | reverse complement strand
GGCGCCGAACCATTTGTTCAGCCCGATCAGTTCGATCGGCGGCGCCTCGGCAACCGCTTCGGTCATCGGCGCTCTCCCGCCGAGAGGCGCTGTTCGAGGTTGAGGCTGTATTGCGACATGCCGAAGCAGGCGACGAAATAGATCATCGTGACGAAGAAGAAGGGCTCCAGAAAAAGCCCGAGCCAGCGTGTGTCCTCGCCGACGGCGCGCGACATGCTGAGCAGGTCGAACAGGCCGACGATCGAGACCAGCGTGGTGTCCTTGAACAGGCCGATGAAGTTGCCGACGATGGTCGGAATCATGATCTTCAGGGCCTGCGGCATGATGACGAGCCCGGTCGCCTGCCAGAAGCCCAGCCCCATCGCCGAGGCCGCCTCGTACTGGCCGCGTGGAATCGCCTGCAGGCCACCGCGGACGACTTCAGCCATATAGGCGGCGGAAAACAGGCAAACGGCGACGATGGCGCGCAGCAACTGGTTGACCTCGACGCCGACAGGCAGGAACAGCGGCAGCATCGTGTTGAACATGAAGAGGATGGTGATCAGCGGCACCGACCGGAACAGCTCGATGAAGGTGGTCGATAGCAGGCTGATCAACGGCATGCGCGAGCGCCGGCCCAGTGCCAGCACGATGCCCGCCGGCAGCGAGAAGGCAATGCCGATGCCGGAGATCACCAGCGTCAGGAACAGCCCTCCCCAGACGCGCGTCGGCACGAAGGGAAGCGACAGCGCCTGAACGAGGAGCACCGCGACGAGATAGATGGCCAACAGCACCGCGATGGCGAGGCGCCGCCGGGCCTCGTCACCCTGCCCGCCGAAGCCGAGCGCCGCCACGGCGAAGCGCGCGATGCCGAGCCCGAAGACGGTTTCCGTCACGGCCGTCAGCAGGGTCCAGAGGAAGGCGGCGAGACCGAGCGCGATCAAGGCGCTCCAGACGATCCCCTTCTCGCCGCCGAGGAACAGGTAGGACGCCAGCAGGGGAAAGAGCAGGACGAGCGACAGCCCGATCTGGACCTTCGACTGCACCCGCGGCAGCCAGAGCGGGGCGGCCCAGAGCAGCAGGACGAGCCCGGCGAGATTGATGCGCCAGACCTCGTCCTTCGGATAGAGCCCGTAGATCAGATTGGGAATCCAGGCGATGACGCCCGGCCAGCAGGCCCCGGCGCGGCCGACCTGGTCGAGGCATTCGCGGCGGCTGGCGGCCTGCCAGACGGCGTTGCCGACCGCCCAGCCGAACAGCGCGTCGAAGAAGGCGTAGACGATCCAGATGCCGATGACGGTGACCAGCGCGTTGGGAACGCTGGAAAACATGTTCTGACGGATCCAGCCCTGAATGCCGAGCGTGCTTGGCGGCGCCGGGCGCGCGGGCCTGGCACGGAAGATCTCGGCGGGCGGCGGAGCGGAAGCCTGGCTGGCGGCGTGATCCATGGCTCAGCGCTCCTTGATCAGGATGGAGCGGTTGTAGCGGTTCATCGCCAGCGAGACCGCCAGGCTGACCGCGCAGTAGAATCCCATGGTCATCGCCACGATGGGAATCGCGCGACCGGACTGGTTGAGAGAGGTGTGCATCCAGACGCTGACGAGGTCGGGAAAGCCGATCGCGATGGCCAGCGACGAATTCTTGGTGACGTTGAGGTACTGGCTGATCAGCGGGGGAATGATCACCCGCAGCGCCTGCGGCAGGATGATCGAGCGCATGGTGCGGCCGGGCGGCACGCCCAGCGCCCTTGCCGCTTCCGTCTGTCCGCGGCTGACCGACTGGATGCCGGAGCGGACATTCTCGCCGATGAAGCAGGAGGTGTAGATCGAGAGCGCGATGATCAGCGCGCAGAAGGAGGGCGGGATGTTGATGCCGCCGACGAAATTGAACCCGCGCAGCTGCGGCATGTCCCAGGCCAGGGGCGCACCGGCCGCCAGGGCCGCCAGCAGGGGCGGGACGACCAGCAGCGCCAGGACCGGGCCGAGGACGGGCCGGATCCGGCCGGCCTGCTCGCGCTCGCGGCGGGCGAAGCGCGCCCAGCCGACGGCACCGGCGATCCCGAGCAGCAGCGCGACCAGCGCGACGGCGAAACCGCCCCCGACCAGAGGCGCCGGGATGTAGAGCCCGCGGTTGTTGAGGAAGACGGCATCGAGCCAGCCAAGGCTCTCGCGCGGTCGCGGCAGCAGCGTGAAGACGCCGAAATACCAGGCGATGATCTGGAGCAGCAGTGGCGTGTTGCGGAGGATCTCGATGTACCAGCGCGCCACGTTGCGGATGACCCAGTTGCTGGAGAGGCGCGCCAGCCCGACGATCAGCCCCAGGATCGTCGAGAACAGGATCGCGACCACAGCCACCAGCATGGTGTTGGCGATGCCGACCATGAAGACGCGCAGATAGGTGTCGCCCTCGCGATAGGGGATCAGCGTGAAGCCGATGCCGAATCCCGCGGACACGCCGAGGAAGTCGAACCCGGCCGACATGCCGCGCTGCGACATGTTCTCGATGGTGTTGCTAACGAGGTACCAGAACAGCAGCACCACGCAGCCCAGGGTGAGCGCCTGATAGAAGACGGCGCGGACGGTGACGTTGTTGACGAACGCCAGCAGGCGGGTACCCGCGCTCGACGGGGCCGTGCTTTCGAGAAGGGCCATGCTGCGACCTCGCGCCGATGGGCTCATGCGACCGCCGACGGCGAGGTTGCGCCGTCAGCCCTGAGGATTGGCCTGCCGGGATGGCCGCGACAGCGCCCGAGCCACCTCCATCGCCCGGTATTGCGCCGGGCGATGGAGAGACGTGGTCTCAGGCGTGGCGCGGCTGTCCGGGCCTTCGGCTCACCGGAACGGCATCGGGTAGAGGATGCCGCCCTTGGTCCAGAGCGCGTTCAGCGAGCCGTCGCGCGGGATGTTGACGGGCGTCTTGGCGCCGACATGGCGCTCATAGACCTCGGCATAGTTGCCGACATGCTTGAGCACGCGGACCATGAAGTCCTTCGGCAGGCCCATGCCCTCGCCGACATTGCCCTCGACACCGAGCAGGCGCTTGATGTTGGGGTTGCTGGACTTGAGCATCTCGGTGACGTTGGCCGAGCTGACGCCGAGTTCCTCGGCCTCGATCATGCCGAACAGGACCCAGCGCACGATGTCGCCCCAGTTGTTGTCGCCATGGCGGACGACGGGGCCGAGCGGCTCCTTCGAGATCGTCTCGGGCAGGATGATGTGCTCGTCAGGCTTCGGGAAGGCGGACCGACGGGCAGCCAGGCCCGATTTGTCGTTGGTGTAGGCGTCGCAGCCGCCGCCCAGATAAGTCTCGACCAGCACGTTGACGTTCTCGTTCGTCACCGGCTTGAAGGTCATGTTGTTGGCGCGGAAGTAATCCGCCAGGTTGAGCTCGGTCGTGGTGCCGGTCAGGACGCAGACGGTGGCGCCGTTCAGTTCCTTCGCCGACTTGATGTTCGAGGATTTCGGCACCACGAAGCCCTGGCCGTCGTAGAAATTGACGCCCGCGAATTCGAGGCCGAGCTGGGTGTCGCGCACGGCGGTCCAGGTGGTGGTGCGCGAGAGCATGTCCGACTCGCCGTTGGCGAGCGAGGTGAAGCGCACGGCGGAGGTGACCGACTGGTACTGGACCTTCTTCGGATCGTCGAATATGGCGGCCGCGACGCCGCGGCACATGTCCACATCCATGCCCGACCAGGTCCCGTCGGAGGCCAGGGCATAGAAGCCCGGGGTCGGCAGGCCCACCTGGCAGTTGAGGCTGCCACGAGCCTTGACTTGCGCCAGCGTCGCCTGCGCCGAGGCCTCGATCGAGAGGCCCATGGTGGCGGCCGCAAAGGCCAGGAGCGCGGCGGTCTTCCTGATGTTCGGCATCTGCATCGGTCTTCGTTCCCCTGTTTTTTGATTTGTGAAGGCCATTCTGGGTGGCTTTGGTCCGAGGCAAGGCTCGTGCCAGCCGCGGCT
>CALRYW010000163.1:0-3959 GCA_943372485.1 Allobosea thiooxidans | reverse complement strand
CTCGCTGGCGCCGGTCGCCGCCGATCCGCGCTTCCGCTTCGAGAAGGCGGACATCGCCGATGGCGAACGAATGCGGGCGATCTTCGCCGAGGTCGATCCCGACATCGTGCTGCATCTGGCGGCCGAGAGCCATGTCGACCGCTCGATCGACGGACCATCGGCCTTCATCGACACCAACATCGTCGGCAGCTTCGTGCTGCTGCAGGAGGCGCTGAGGCATTGGCGTGGCCTGGCCGGGGAGCGGCAGGCGCGCTTCCGGTTTCACCATGTCTCGACCGACGAGGTGTTCGGCTCGCTCGGGCCGGACGGCCTGTTCGACGAGGCGACGCCCTATGCGCCGACCTCGCCTTATTCTGCCTCGAAGGCGGCTTCCGACCATCTGGTGCGGGCCTGGCACCACACCTATGGCCTGCCGACGCTCATCACCAATTGCTCGAACAATTACGGGCCCTATCATTTTCCGGAGAAGCTGATCCCGCTGATGATCATCAACGGGATCGAGGGCAAACCCCTGCCGATCTACGGCAACGGGCTGAATGTGCGCGACTGGCTCTATGTCGAGGACCATGCCGAGGCGCTGCTGCTCGTCGCCGAGAGGGGCGAGCCCGGCGAGACCTATGCCATCGGAGGGCAGAACGAGCAGTCGAACCGCGATGTGGTGCGCGCCATCTGCACGCTGCTGGACGGGCTGCGGCCTGACCCGGGGGGGCCGCATGAACGACTGATCACCTATGTCGCGGACAGGCCCGGACATGATGCACGCTATGCCATCGATGCGGGCAAGATCGGCCGCGAGCTCGGGTGGAGCCCGCGCCGCGATTTCGGCAGCGGCTTGCGCCTGACCGTGGAATGGTATCTGGCCCATCGGAACTGGTGGGGCGACATCCGCTCCGGCGTCTATCGCGGCGAGCGGCTGGGGACGGCCGCGGTGGCCGGCCTGCCGGGAGAACAGTGAGCATGCTGGTTGTCGAGCCGACCGCGCTGCCGGATGTGAAGATCATCCAGCCGAAGAGGTTCGGCGACCATCGCGGCTTCTTCTCCGAGACCTATAGCCGCCCAGCCTTCGCGGAGGCGGGGATCACGCTCGACTTCGTCCAGGATAATCATTCGCTCTCGGCGGCGCTCGGCACGCTGCGCGGCCTGCATTTCCAGGCGCCTCCCTTCGCCCAGGACAAGCTGGTGCGGGTGCCGCGAGGCCGCATTCTCGACGTCGCGGTCGACATCCGCGTCTCGTCGCCGGATTTCGGCCGGTTCGTTGCGGTGGTGCTGTCCGCCGAGAACTGGCGGCAGATGCTGGTGCCCGCCGGCTTCGCCCATGGTTTCATCACGCTTGAGCCGGGTACCGAGGTCATCTACAAGGTCAGCGCGGCCTATTCTGCGGAGCATGACCGCGGGCTCGCCTTCGACGATCCGGCGCTCGGCATAGACTGGGGTCTTCCGGCGGAGCGGCTGACTCTCTCCGACAAGGACCGCCGGCATCCGCGCCTGGCCGATCTGCCGCGGTATTTCGCGTGAGGGTCGTCGTCACCGGGCGCGAAGGTCAGGTCGCGCGGGCGCTCGCGGAGCGCGCGGCCGGCCAGGGCGTCGTTCTGCTCGCCGTCGGGCGGCCCGAGCTCGATCTGGAGCGGCCCGAGACGATCGCGCCGGCTCTGGCGGCCGCGCGCCCCGATGTCGTGGTCCATGCAGCCGCCTTCACCGCGGTGGACCGGGCGGAAACAGATGAGGCGCGGGCCTTCGCCGTCAATGCGGTCGGGGCCGGGGCGGTGGCGGTTGCGGCGCGCGCGCTCGGTGTCCCCATCATCCAGCTCTCGACCGACTATGTCTTCGACGGCTCGCTGGCGCGGCCCTATCGCGAGGACGATGCGACGGGGCCGATTTCGGTCTATGGGCGCAGCAAGCTCGCCGGCGAACAGGCCGTGGCGGCGGCCGCGCCCGATCATGCGATCCTGCGCACTGCCTGGGTCTACAGCCCGTTCGGGACGAACTTTGTCCGGACCATGCTGCGGATCGGCGCGGAGCGGGAGGAGGTTTCTGTCGTCTGCGACCAGACCGGTTGCCCGACCTCCGCACTCGACATTGCAGATGCTCTTTTGACCGTGGCGCGGAACCTCGCCGGCTCGCCTGCCGATCGGGCTCTGCGCGGCGTCTTCCACATGGCGGCGCAGGGCGAGGCGAACTGGGCCGACCTGGCCGAGTCCGTGTTCTCCGAAGCCGCGGTGACCGGCCGCCGCCCGGTCCGGGTGCGCCGCATCGCCACCGCCGACTACCCGACGCCGGCGCGCCGGCCGGCGAATTCGCGGCTGGACGGTGCGAAGCTCGCGACCACTCACGGCATCAGGCTCCCGCATTGGCGCGAGGCCGTCACCGCCTGTGTTGCCGGGCTGCTTAAAGGCGAGAAAACGGGGCCGATCTCATGAAGGGCATCATTCTCGCCGGCGGTTCCGGCACGCGGCTGCACCCGATGACGCTGGCTGTCTCGAAGCAGCTGCTTCCGGTCTATGACAAGCCGATGATCTATTATCCGCTGACGACGCTGATGCTGGCGGATATCCGCGAGATCCTGGTCATCTCGACCCCGATGGATCTGCCGCATTTCCAGCGCCTGCTCGGCGACGGCGCGGAGTGGGGCCTGTCGCTGAGATATGCCGAGCAGCCGCATCCGGGCGGGCTGGCGCAAGCCTATCAGATCGGCGCGGAGTTCGTGGCCGGCGGGCCGTCGGCGCTGATCCTGGGCGACAACCTGTTCTACGGGCACGGCCTTCCCGAGCTGATGAAGCGTGCGCGCCGACGCGAAGCGGGCGCGACGGTCTTCGCCTATCAAGTGCGGGATGCCGAGCGCTATGGCGTCGTCAGCTTCGGCGCCGACGGGAAGGCGACCTCCATCGAGGAGAAGCCGAAGGTCCCGCGCTCGAACTGGGCGGTGACGGGCCTCTATTTCTACGACGCGCAGGTGGTCGAGATCGCCGCGTCGCTCGAGCCGTCGGCTCGCGGGGAACTCGAGATCACCGATGTGAACCGTATCTATCTGGAACGGGACCAGCTGTCGGTCGAGCGCATGGGGCGCGGTTTCGCATGGCTCGACACAGGGACGCCCGACAGCCTGTTGCAGGCCGGCGAGTTCGTCCGGACCCTTGAGGGCCGGCAGGACCTGCGCATCGCCTGCCCGGAGGAGATCGCCTGCCGGCGCGGCTGGATCGACGTCGCCCAGCTGGAGGCCCTCGGGACACGGCTCGCCAAGAGCGATTACGGTCGCTACCTCTTGCGGATGGCGGCCGAGATTGCCGCGACTCTCCGGCGATCCGACGGCTGAGACCGTCGACCGGACCACTCGGCCCAGAGCCGTCAATCGCCACTGCGTCGAGCGGATACGGGCCGGCTGGCCCCGATATTGCTCGAAAATTCGCCTTGAGGCCGGACGGGGAGTCGATCGTGACCGGCATGCCCGTATTGGGACAGTTCTCCGCCTGTGAATGCGGGGCCCCCTCGATCGTTGTCCCCGCCATGGTTGCCGACGAGGCTCCCGTCTCCTGCGGGGGCTGTTCGCGCCTCATCGGGTCCTGGCTGGGCTACAAGGCCTTCGTCAGCCGCTCGATCGCGAGGGAGGCGCAGCGGACGCCGCTGCATGCGCTGGTCTGCGTCGACCCGATTCTGACGGCTGGCCCCGATGAGGCTTGGCTTGGTTCGGCATCGGCTGCGGTGGCGGCATGAGGGGCGGTGGCAAGCCGCGCCTGGCCTCTGCAGCCAAGACGCGACGGCACGGCGAATACGCAGGGCAGGCCGACACCAAACGGTCAACTGCGCGTGGCTAGCTCAATCTCCATTTCCGTAATGCTGTGAGATGGATTCGGGGGTGTAAGCCATGTAGGACCGGTGGGGCACGCGCGCTCGTGCCCGTAATGTGCGGCTCCCAAGCTTTCATGGCGTGCTCGCGAGAAACCGGGAGAAAGTGTCGAAATGAC
>CALRYW010000162.1:0-3960 GCA_943372485.1 Allobosea thiooxidans | reverse complement strand
CGTCCCGCCCTCATTGCGGATGATCGGCGCGGCATAGTCGGGGAAGATGCCGGGCTGCGGCACGATTTGCGCGGCCACGTCGAAGGCGGCGAAGAGCTTGCGCATCGCCTCGACATTGCGGGTGTGGCTGTAGAGGTTGCACATCGCTCGACCCTCCGGCCAGGCATCACGCGCGATGCTGGCGATCAGGGGCGCCGGGCGAATGTGATCGGAGGTCCGTGCTCTCGCTACGTGGATTGCCGGAGATCCGTTGGTAGCGGGAGAGCGTTTCGCGCAAAACCCCCACGTTGAGAACGCTGTTCTTTTCGGTTCCTTCGCGGCCTAGCGACAAGCCCCAGAACGCAAAAAAGCGCCCCGCTCGGCACGAAGCCGGCGGGGCGCATGGTCAAGCTGCTCGGCCTATCGAAACCATTCTCCGCGCAATGATCCACAGGCAACTTTGGCGCTTTCATTGCTATAGGGGCACAGGCGATCCAGATCATAAAGTGAAACGTTTGCGGGTGAACGCCAATGGCTGCTGCGCATAATCAGGTTGTTCTTCTCAACAGGTTGCTGAGCAAATCAGTCACAACTGCACGCCGTCAAACTGCGCCTCCGCATGGAGGCGAGGAGCTGCTCGACATCATTGCCAATCAGCACAAGCTTGGTTTTGCTTTTGAAGCATTCGGGCCGGGCGACACGGATGACGAGGGAGAGCGGCTACAGATCGCTGGGGATCACGACCACATTGGCCTGCGCGACTTCCGGAAGGAAATCACTCCCGATGCCGTGTTCTACACGCTCTTGATCGAGTACGTGAACGCAAGCCAGAAAAGCTTCCCGGTGGTAAACCGCGCCACCCGCGTCGGCCGCGAACTTGCAGGCGATGAAGACGAGCGCGGCGTTGCAGCCATCCACGTCGTGGTCAAGTTGCCGGCGAGCGGATTTCCAGACGATGGCGACTATAGGTGTGCGATCGAGTACTCGCCGAATGTCCGGCGCCTTGATGTCGAGAAGCTTCTGTGCCGGCAACTCAAGCGCGTCGCGGCACGGGATAACTGGATTTTTCAGGTGGGTCGGATCGGCAGTCGCGGGCGGCCGGTGAAAGCCGATGAATTCAAATACCGCGCTCGGCTTGAACTGGCTGCTGATGTCGGCAGGGCGATGGGGTTCAGTGGAGCGAAGCGGCAGCTCGCGCAGATCGTCTTCACGAAAAAGCTCTCCAAGCAGGAGATCCATGGGCCGACGCACGTCAAGTTCGACACCGTTTTGGCCGACCTTGAAGTCAAAGTCTCGGGGAAACAGGCTCCGGAGGACGAAGATGAGAAGCGGACATGGCTATCGAGCCTCCGGCAGCATTATGAGAACATCGGGTACTCGACGCGGTTGATGTTCCGATATGCCGGCGGCGGAACGATGTCCGGCGAGGTGGATAAGGCCGTGGCCGGAGCCGTTGACTTGATCATGTGCCCGAAGGAATATGTGTCGCTCGAAGCCGAACGTCCAAAATGGTGTTCGCAGATCGATATGCCGTTCGCCGATAAACTGAAGGCGCTTTTGAGCGACGATAGCCTATGGCAACGCGCCCAGCAGAGTTGAAGGATGTTCATCACGGTCGCCGTCGCTCGCGACTGCGGCTTCTCGCTCCGCTGCGCTACTTGTCGATCTATCACCCGGAAAAGACGAAATACGACGTCTGGTTTCCTGCCGGCGCTGCCATCGTCCTCTGGTCGAGCTACATGTGGCTCTTCCCCGAGATCAAGATTTTGGGTGACACAGGGCTCCTAAAGTTCACCCGAGACCTTCTGGTCATGGCCGTCCCCTTCTTGGTAGGCGCATTGGCCTCCGTGGCGATGGGGACGCCGGGGGAACACATGGACCGCAGGCCCGTAGGCGATGAAATTTTTCTAGATGGAGAGCCTCTCACGCTCCGGAGGTTCGTCTGCTACCTTTTGGGGTATCTCTGCTTCGTTGGCCTGTTCACGCTTATTGGGGTGGTGGCTGCCGAGTTGTTGGGCGACATTCTGAAGTCAGCGCTGGCGCCTGCGCCCGCTTTATATACTGCCGTGACTGGCGTTGGCATGTTTGCTTACTTCGCTCTTACCTCCATATTGGTCGTTACGGTCCTCTGGGCTCTTTATTTCCTTACTGATGTCGTCAATCGCCATTAGATAAAGCCGCGGCGCTCGATCCAAAGCTCGCCCGCAAGACCCTGGCCGTCATCGGCGAACGCCTCATCCACGAGCTTCGGCGGACGCCGTGTATCGACTTGGTGACAGTTGCGCCGACCCGGAAGGGGTGCGCCGTCGCCCGCTTCTTCGCAGGCAGGGCCGAGAGCCTCCGCACGATGCAGGAGGCGATCTCCTCCCACGAGACGCGATGCGCCTCGGTGAGAAGCTGCGCTGTCACGGGCTCGCGAATGACCACGTCACGGTCTTCTACTGCACTTCGCAACATAGCGCGGCAGGAGGAGGTCCCGGTGGTCGGAAGGGGCTGAGGGAGCGAGAAGACTTCCTTGCGGGTTGAGTGGCAGCTTCGTCGAAGTTGTGGTCGCGTTGCGTGGGGTGCGCCAGCCCTGCCCCGCCGAGATCGCATTCCGGGGCTGGACGAACGACGCCAACCTTCGGCACGCTTCCTACAAGGGGCTCCGCGAGGGAGCGGACATGTCCGAGATCTATCAGCTCCACGACGATTAGCGGGAGGTGCCGATGGCTGATCAAACTGACGCCGTGACAATGGCTAGGGAAGGCGACGTGGACCCGAGGGCGTTCCGAGCCGCCCTCAGGGCGGCGGGGCTTCCATGGCACCTCCACGGCGCCCGCTGGGTCGTGACGAAGGGAAGCAGCGAGCACGGCGACATGAAGCGGGTGCTGGCTGCCCTCAAGGCAGGCCGGGGTGTGTAATCTCTACAGCCTCACCAAGGGCCAGCAGGCGATCGTCGCGATGGCCCGCGCGATGCGCGACACGACCGGCAACCTGCCGCCGCTGCCGGGCATCTTCCCGGACTATCCGGCGCCGATTGTCCGCAATGCGACGGACGGCGTGCGGGAGCTGGCGATGGTGCGATGGGGGATGCCCTCGTCGAAGAAGGCGCAGCTCGACGCCGCGAACAAGCGGGCGGACAAGCTCCGCGCCAAGGGCAAGGAGGTGGACTTCGCCGAGCTGCTGCGGATGGAGCCAGACGGCGGGACGACGAACGTCCGGAACACGTCGAGCGCGCACTGGAAGCCTTGGCTCGGTGTTGCCAACCGCTGCGTCGTGCCGCTGACGTCGTTCTCCGAATTCGACCACGGCGCGAAGCAGGATGTGTGGTTCGCGCTGGCGCCGGATCGCCCGCTGGCCTTCTTCGCCGGGATCTGGACGCCGCAATGGACCGGGGTCCGAAAGATCAAGAATGGCGTCGAGACGACGGACCTCTTCGCCTTCCTCACGACCGAGCCGAACCGGGAGGTCGGCGCAATCCATCCGAAGGCAATGCCGGTGATCTTGACCGAGCCGGAGGAGCTGGAGACGTGGCTGACGGCGCCGTGGGAGCAGGCGAGGGCGCTGCAACGCCCGCTGCCCGATGGCGCCCTCGTGGAGGTCGCCCGCGGGGTGAAGAAGGACGGCGCCGACGCGCCGCTCTAGCGGCGTCCGGCGCTCCGCGGACGCGGCATCTCTAGAGGGGGAGATCATGATCTTCAGCGACAGGCAGGACAGCCACGACAAGCGGGTCGATAAGATCCTCGAACGCGGTGAGATCGAGCCCGCGATGCAGACCAACTTCAATCTGGTCGGCATCCGGCGGCGGTTGAACAACATCGAGATGGCCGCCTGGGCGATCGTCGCGCTCGGTCGTGTCCCTGATGGTGGTGTAGCTTCTTGGAGCCACCTGGATGCCGGCTTTGGCCGGGCTGGTCAGGCGGCCACGGCTGGCAGGCTGACGATGGGATCATCGCTGATCGGCGCGATGCTTTCCAGCGTGATGTAGCGGGCGCGCTG
>CALRYW010000161.1:0-4026 GCA_943372485.1 Allobosea thiooxidans | reverse complement strand
GCGCGGGCGGCCTGGTCGTACTGGCCCGAGAGCGAGCGCATGGCGGCGGCGATTTCGGAAAGCCGCTTCGGGTCGAGCCCGGTCGAGAGCACCGACTTCACCAGCAGTTGTTCGCGGATCCGGGCGTAAGCCCGGCAGGCCTCCTCGCCGGCGAGCGTGACCGTGACGGTCTTCTCCTTGCCCTTGCGGCCGGCCTTGAGCAGCTTGAGCCGTTCCAGCTTTTTCAGCGCGTAGTTCACGAGATGCGTGTCCTCGATGTTGAGGACGAGGCAGATGTCCGCCAGGCGCTTGGCTTTGCCACGGTGATTGACGTTGTGCAGCACCAGCACGTCGAGCGGCGACAGGTCGGGCATGCCGGCCGCGGCCATGCAGCGTACCATCCAACGCTGGAAGGCGTGGACCGTCATGTTCATCGCGAACTCGAACTCGGACAGAGCCGGCATCGCGCCCGCGGCCAGATGGCCGGAGGAGACGATGGGGCCGAGTTCGTCGGGCGGGGGCGGTGTGTCTGGCATGGATGAAGCGCCCGTCATTCTCGGGCGGCGCCAGAGCGCCGACCCGAGAAGCTCTCGCGGGAGAGGGTCGGGCGAGGCCCGACCCTGACGCGGCTCGTCACATCTTCTTGTAGGCGTCGACGATCGCCTGGCCGTCGGCGCCGGCCTTCTTCAGCCAGTCGGCGGTCAGCGTGTCGCCGGCCTTCTTGAAGCCGGCGGCGAGCGCGGGGCTCGGCGCCTGGACCTTCATGCCTTTGGCCTTGAGCTGGTCGAGATACCAGCCGGCCTTCTCCTCCCACATCTTCCAGCCGCGCGCCTCGGCGGTTACGGCGGCTTTGAGGATCGCGTCCTGCGTCGCCTTGTCGAGGCCGTTGAAGGCGGCCTTGTTGACGAAGGTGGCGTTCTTCGGGATCCAGGCCTGGGTGTCGTAGAAGTGGGTCAGCGACTCCCAGACCTTGGAATCATAGCCTGTTCCGCCCGAGGACATGAAGGAGTTGACGACGCCGGTCGCCAGCGCCTGCGGCAATTCCGCGGCCTGGATGGTGACGGACTGCATGCCGAGCAGATCGCCGAGACGCGATGTGCCGACATTGTAGGAGCGCCACTTGAGGCCCTTCATGTCGTCGATCGTGTTGATGTCCTTCTTGGTGTAGACGCCCTGCGGCGCCCAGGGGACCATGAACAGGAGCTTGATGCCCTGGCTGTCGAGCTTCTTCTCCACGGCGGCCTTGGAGACGGCATAGAGCTTCTTGGCCTCCGGGAAGGAGGTCGCCAGGAAGGGCACCACGTCGATGCCGAAGATCGGGTCCTCGTTCTCGTGGATCGAGATCAGGACCTCGCCCATCTGGGCCTGGCCGCTCTGGACGGCGCGCTTGATTTCGGGCGCCTTGAACAGCGAGGCGCCGGGATGGACGGTGATCGCGAGCTTGCCACCGGTCGCGGCTTCGACCTCCTTGCCGAACTGGATCAGGTTCACGCTGTGCGGGTTGTCGACCGGGTAGGCGGCCGGGAGGTTCCATTTGGTCTGCGCCGCGGCGGGCGCGGCGAAGGCGAGCGCGCTGACGCCGAAGGCGAAGGCGGCGGCCGTGAAGATCCTGCGGTTGGTCATGGTGTCATTCCCTCTCTTTTTGCTTGGTTGCCTAAACGAGAAACGGATCAGTCCGGGAAAGCGAGCTTGGGCAGGTAGAGCACGATCTGCGGAAAGGTCGTGATGATGAAGACGGCGACATTGAGCAGAAGAAAGAACGGCAGCGCCGCCTTTGCAATCGTCCAGGTGTCCTTTCCGCTCATGTTCTGCAGCACGAACAGGTTGAAGCCGACCGGCGGGGTGATCTGCGCCATTTCGACATGGATGACGAGGTAGACGCCGAACCAGACGAGGTCAAAGCCGGCCTCCTTGACCATCGGCAGGACGATGACCGCCGTGAGGACGATCATCGAGATGCCGTCGATCAGGCAGCCGAGGATGATGTACATCACCGTCAGTGCCAGCACGAGCATGTGAGTCGAGAGTTCCATGCCCTTGACCCATTCGGCCAGGGCCATCGGAATGCCGGTATAGGCCATCGCGGCGGTGCAGAAGGCGGCTCCGGCCAGGATCAGCATGATCATGCAGGTGAGCCGGGTGGCGCTCATGATGCTCTCGAAGAGCGTCTTCCAGCTTAGCGTGCCGCTCCACCAGGCGAGGAAAAGGGCGCCTGACACGCCCCAGGCCGCGCATTCGGTCGCCGTCGCGAAGCCCAGGATGAGCGCCAGGAACACCGCCGCGATCAGGAGAAGGCAGGGCATCAGCTTGGCCGACTGCCGCAGCTTCTCGAAGAACGGCAGCGCGGGGTCGCGCGGCGGCGTCTTGTCCGGGTTGAGCAGCGACCAGATGATGACGTAGCCCATATAGAGCGCCATGATCAGCAGGCCGGGCAGGAAACCGCCGAGGAAAACCTGCAGCACCGAGACATTGGCGGTGACGGCGTAGACCACCATCGGGATCGAGGGCGGGATCAGCAGGCCGAGCGTGCCGGAGCCGGCGAGGGTGCCCAGGCTCAGCTTCTCGTCATAGCCCCGCTTCTTGAGCTCCGGCAGCGAGATCTTGCCGATCGTCGCGACGGTCGCGGCCGAGGATCCGGAGACCGCGGCGAAGATACCGCAGCCGATGATGTTGGTGTGGATCAGCCGGCCGGGCAGCCATTGCAGCCAGGGCGAAAGGCCCTGAAACATCTGCTCCGACAGCCGCGTGCGGAACAGGATTTCGCCCATCCAGATGAACAGCGGCAGCGCCGTCAGCGTCCAGCCGCTGGCGGAACTCCACACCGTGGTCGCGAGCACCTGGCCGATCGGCACGTCGGTGACGAGCCCCATCGCCAGGAGGCCGACGAGGCCGAGGCCGATTGCGATCCAGACGCCGCTGGCGAGAACGAGAACGAGGAAGCCCAGCAGGACGAGCGCGAGAACGGGAAGGCTCATGGTTCAGACGCCTCCGCCCTGAGCGACGCGCTCCACCAGTTCTTCCGCGGATTTTGGCGGCTCGGGTTCATAGGTGGCGCGTCCCGTCCGCAGCACGATGATGAATTCGTCGATGATGGCGATCAGCAACGTTCCAAGTCCCAGCACGAGGGAGAGCTGCGGCATCCAGAGCGGCACGGAGACGACGCCGGTGGACATGTCGAAATACTGCCAGGAGTCGTAGGCGAGCTTGCCGGTCTGCCAGGTGAAGAAGCCGATAAAGAGCGCCGCCACGGTGAGCGAAAACAGTTCCGCCGCTTGCCGGGCCCGCCCGTGCAGGCGCTCGATCAGGAGCCCCACCCGGATCATCTCGCCCCTCTTGAAGGTATGCGCCAGGCCGAAAAAGGCCATTGCCGCGAAAGCCCAGCCGGCGAAGTCATCGCCGGAAGGGACGTTGAAGTTGATGTCGCGACCGACCGACAGCAGCATCATCAGGCCGAAGATCACGATCAGGAAAACGCCGGCGATATATCCCGCCGTCAGATAGAGCAGGTCGAGGGCCCGCCGGATCATCGCGGCGTCCCTCGGCGGATGACGCAACGCGCGTTCGCGGTTGCCAGGAGAGTTCCCGTCATTGCATCCTCCGCTCGCGACCGCTGGCCCCTCGCCCTTCTTCGGTCACAATCGTGATCGTACCGTCCGAATCCAGCTTGTCAACAACACATCGACAATTTATCGATGAAACGTCAGCGACACTGCCTGGTCGCCGAACGGGAGGATGTGGGATGTCGTTTTCGCGTTGGGACTTCTGGATCGACCGGGGCGGCACCTTCACCGATGTGATTGGCCGGGATCTCTCAGGCAAACTTCACGCCAGAAAGCTCCTGTCCGAAAATCCGGGCGCCTATCGTGACGCGGCGGTGCAGGGAATCCGCGATCACCTTGGGCTGCAGACGGGCGAGCCGATCCCGGCCGGGCTGGTCGGCGAGGTCCGCATGGGCACGACGGTGGCGACCAATGCGCTGCTCGAGCGCAAGGGCGACCGGACGCTGCTGGTCACGACCAAGGGGTTCCGCGATGCGCTGCGCATCGG
>CALRYW010000160.1:0-4117 GCA_943372485.1 Allobosea thiooxidans | reverse complement strand
TGGTCGCGGTATTTCACCTCCAGCGTCTCGCGGTCGTAGCGCTTGCCCTTGCAGACGTCGCAGGTGACGTAGACATCCGGCAGGAAGTGCATCTCGATCTTGATGACGCCGTCGCCCTGGCAGGCCTCGCAGCGGCCGCCCTTGACGTTGAACGAGAAGCGGCCGGGCTGGTAGCCGCGCGCCTTGGCCTCGGGCAGGCCGGAGAACCAGTCCCGGATCGGCGTGAAGGCCCCCGTATAGGTCGCGGGGTTGGAGCGCGGGGTGCGGCCGATCGGCGACTGGTCGATGTCGATGACCTTGTCGAGATGCTCGATGCCCTCGATGCGGTCATGCGGGGCGGGGTGGTCGATCGCGCCGTTGAGCTTGCGCGCCACCGCCTTGTAGAGCGTGTCGATGATCAGCGTCGACTTGCCGCCGCCGGAGACGCCGGTGATGCAGGTGAACAGCCCCAAGGGGATCTCGACCGAGACATCCTTGAGGTTGTTGCCGCGGGCGCCGACGATTTTCAGGGAGCGGCCCTTCTGCGCCTTGCGGCGGCGCACCGGCACCGCGACCGAGAGCTCGCCGGTGAGGTATTTGCCGGTGAGCGAGTCGGGATGGTCGAGAATCTGCTGCGGCGTGCCCTGGGCGACGATGCGCCCGCCATGGATGCCGGCGCCGGGGCCGACATCGACGACGTAATCGGCGGTGAGGATCGCGTCCTCGTCATGCTCGACGACGATGACGGTGTTGCCGAGGTCGCGCAGGCGGCGCAGCGTGCCGAGCAGGCGCTCATTGTCGCGCTGGTGCAGGCCGATCGAGGGCTCGTCGAGCACATAGAGCACGCCGGTGAGGCCGGAGCCGATCTGGCTGGCGAGCCGGATGCGCTGGCTCTCGCCGCCCGAAAGCGTGCCCGAGGCGCGGGCGAGGGTGAGATATTCGAGGCCGACATCGAGCAGGAAGGTCAGCCGGTCGCGGATCTCCTTGAGGATGCGCGGGGCGATCTCGTTCTGCTTCTGGCTGAGGCGCGAAGGCAGGCGGGTGACCCAGTCGAGCGCGTCCTTGACCGAGAGCCGCGAGATCTCGCCGATATGGCAGCCGTCGATCTTGACCGCCAGCGCCTCCGGCTTGAGCCGGAAGCCCTGGCAGGCCTTGCACGGCGTCTCGGACATGAAGCGGCCGATCTCCTCGCGGGCCCAGTCCGACTCCGTCTCCTTCCAGCGCCGCTCCATATTGGTGATGACGCCCTCGAAGGGCTTCCTCACCTCATAGGCGCGCAGGCCGTCATTATAGGCCATGCGCACCGGCTCGGCGCCGGTGCCGTAGAGGATCGAGATCTTGGCGCTGTCGGGGAGTTCGGCCCAGGGCTTGGTCATCGAGAAGCCGAGATGCCGGGCGAGCGCCTCCAGCGTCTGGCCGTAATAGGGCGAGGTCGACTTGGCCCAGGGGGCGATCGCGCCCTTCTTCAGGCTGAGCGCGGGATCCGGGACGATCATGTCCGGGTCGATGCGCATCTCGTGGCCGAGCCCGTCGCAGGCCGGGCAGGCGCCGAAGGGGTTGTTGAAGGAGAACAGGCGCGGCTCGATCTCGGGAATCGTGAAGCCGGAGACCGGGCAGGCGAATTTCGAGGAGAAGACGATGCGGCGCGGCGCGCCGTCCTCCTCCTTCTCGTCGGCATATTCGAAGACGGCGATGCCGTCGGTCAGCTCCAGCGCCTGCTCCAGCGAGTCGGCGAGCCGGGCGCCGAGATCGGGCCGGATCACAAGGCGATCGACGACGACGTCGATGTCATGCTTGAACTTCTTGTCGAGCGCGGGCGCATCGGGAATCTCGACGAATTCGCCATTGATCTTGACGCGCTGGAAGCCGCGCTTGAGCCACTCCGCCATCTCCTTGCGGAACTCGCCCTTGCGGCCGCGCACGACCGGCGCGAGCAGGTAGCCGCGGGTCTTCTCCGGCAGCTCGGTGAGCCGGTCGACCATCTGCTGCACGGTCTGGCTCTCGATCGGCAGGCCGGTCGCGGGCGAATAGGGCACGCCGGCCCGCGCCCAGAGCAGGCGCATATAGTCGTGGATCTCGGTGACGGTGCCCACCGTGGAGCGCGGGTTCTTCGAGGTCGTCTTCTGCTCGATCGAGATCGCCGGCGAGAGCCCGTCGATCTGGTCGACATCGGGCTTGCTCATCATCTCCAGGAACTGGCGGGCATAGGCCGAGAGGCTCTCGACATAGCGGCGCTGGCCCTCGGCATAGATCGTGTCGAAAGCGAGCGAGGATTTGCCCGAGCCCGACAGGCCGGTGAAGACCACGAGCTTGTCGCGGGGAATCGCGAGATCGACATTCTTGAGATTGTGCTCGCGGGCGCCGCGCACGGTGATCATGCGCGAGTCGGTGCGGCGGGCCTCGTCGAACATCGCTTCCAGCGACGCGGCCTGGTCGGCGAGCGAGGTCCTGTTGCCGGACGGGGTCTTACCCGACGAAGTCTTGCCGGACGAAGTCTTGCCGCCGGAGGAGGGTTTGCGAGCCATGGGGGCGTCCGGAGAAGGATGGGCCGTAGAGATAGGGCAAAAGCCGCGCCACACCAGCCCATGGGACAGGCGGCGGCCTTGTCTATCACGCACAGCGCCAGCGGCGCGGGGTCGCAGACGGCGCTGCTGACAGGGGATGGCAGCAGCGGGAGGGGGCGGCTCCTCACCGGATGCGCGGTCGTCCCGGGCGACCGCAGGGAGACCCGGGACCCATTCCGGAACCTCTCCGACAGGCGCTCCGGAATGGATCCCGGGTCTGCGCTTCGCTCCGCCCGGGATGACCCCGTCTTATGAGTAGGTGACCAGAACGGGGGGACCGCTCAGGCCGTCGCAGCCCCGAGATAGGCCACCGCCGCATCGACGCCGCCGCTGCCATGGGGCACGCCCCGGGCCTGCAGCGCCATCTCGACGACGCCGAGCGTGCCCAGCACCATCGGCGCGTTGACATGGCCCATATGGGCGATGCGGAAGGCCTTGCCGCTGAGATCGCCGATGCCGAGCCCGAGCGAGACGCCGCCGATGTCGCGGGCGAAGTCGGTGATCACGCTCGACTCGACGCCCTGGACCAGGATCGGCGTCACGGAAGGGGCGCGCTGGAGCGGGTCGGTGATGTTGAAGGTCACGGCCTGGCCCTCAGCCCAGCGCGAGACGGCGGCATGGGTCGCGCCGGCGAGCAGGCGGTGGCGCTCCCAGACGGCCTCGAGCCCTTCCTCGAAGATCATGTCGAGCGCCGCGCGCAGGCCAAAGAGCAGATGCTCCGGCGCGGTGCCGCAATGCTTCATATAGGCGAGCGTGTTCATGCGGAACGACCAGTCCCAGTAGAGCGTCCTCATCGTCGCGGTCTTGTGCGCGGCGATCGCCTTGGCGTTGGCTGCGACGAAGGCCAGCCCAGGCGAGGTCATCAGCCCCTTCTGCGAGGCGGACATGGCGACGTCGACGCCCCAGGAATCCATCTCGAAGGGCATGCAGCCGACGGAGGCGACGCCGTCGACCATGAACAAAGCCGGGTGGCCGGCGGCGTCGATGGCGCGGCGCACGGCAGGGATGTCGTTGACGACGCCCGAAGCGGTGTCGATCTGCACCATCAGCACGGCCTTGATGGCGTGGCCGGCATCGGCGCGCAGCCGCGCCTCGACGGCGGCGGGGTCGATCGCGGCGCGCCAGCTGCCGGGCAGCACCTCGACATCGGCGCCCATGAAGGCGGCCATCTCGCCCCAGCCGATGGCGAAGCGCCCGCTCGCCAGCACGAGGACCTTGTCGCCGCGCGAGAGCACATTGGTCAGCGCCGCCTCCCAGCCGCCATGGCCGTTGGCGGCGTAGACGAAGGTTTCGCCGGTCGTCCGGAAGACGCGCTTGAGATCGGCGAGGATGGACTCGGTGAGATCGATGATCGTCCGCGAGGCGAGTTCCTCGGCCGGGCGCATCATCGCCTGCAGCACGCGGTCGGGAATATTGGTCGGGCCCGGCATCGCGAGGATGTGCCGGCCGTTGGCGACGCTCATCTGACGGGAATCCTCTGTGGAGGCGGGGTGCCGAAGGGTTAAGACGCTGTCGCATAGCGACAGTGCGGGGTCACAAGCAAGAGCCGTGCACGCCGCAGGGTCATGCCGTGA
>CALRYW010000159.1:0-4158 GCA_943372485.1 Allobosea thiooxidans | reverse complement strand
CTTGCCCGTCACCATCCTCCGCCTCGCCTGCGCCTGGGCGACCGTCGCCGCCTTCCTGCTGTTCGGGGAGGCCCTGCTCGGGCGCATCGGCGAGCCCCTGGTCGCGGCGCTGGTCTTCGCCTGGCTTCTCGGCGTCATCATCTGGGCGGCGTTCGGTGTGGTTCAGGAGGCGGAGGTGCTGGCGGGGCGGCTCGGCGAGCCCTTCGGCACGCTGATCCTGACGCTCTCGATCGTCGTCATCGAGGTGGCGCTGATCTCGGCCGTCATGCTCGGCGCCAAGGGCGCGCCGACGCTGGGGCGCGACACGATGTTCGCGGTGCTGATGATCGTGCTCAACGGCGTCGTCGGCATCGGCCTGCTCGTCGGCGGGCTGCGCCATTTCGCGCAGAGCTACAACATGAAGGGGGCGTCGTCCTATCTGGCGGTGATCATCCCGCTGACCGTGATCCCGCTGGTGCTGCCGAACTTCACGACATCGACGGGGCAGGGCACGCTGACGACGCTGCAGTCGGTCTCGTTTTCGGTGTTCACCATCGCGCTCTACGGCGTCTTCCTGGTGCTGCAGACCGGGCGTCACCGCTCCTTCTTCGTCGAGCCGACGGGCGATCAGGCCCCGCCGGTGCGCTCGGCCGCGCATGGGGCGGCGCCCGATCCGGCCGAGATCGAGATCGCCGAGGATGACGGCCACGAGGATCCCGGCGGCGCGACCCTCACCCATGTCGGCCTGCTGCTCGCCAACATCCTGCCCATCGTGATCCTGGCGAAGAGCCTCGCCGTGGTGCTCGATTTCGGCATCATCCAGCTCGGCGCCCCGGTCGCGCTCGGCGGCATTCTGATCGCGATGGTGGTGTTCACGCCGGAATGCATCGCGGCGCTGCGCGCCATCAGCGCCAACCACCTCCAGCGCGCGGTCAATCTCTGCCTGGGGGCCGCCGCGTCGACGCTGGGGCTGACCGTGCCGGCCGTGCTGGCGATCGGCCTGTTCACGGGGCAAGAGGTCGTGCTCGGCCTCTCGGGCGCCAACATGGTCATCCTGGCGATGACGCTGCTGCTCTCGACGCTGACCTTCACCGGCACGCGCACGACGATGCTGGAGGGCGCCGTGCATCTGAGTGTGTTCTTCGTGTTCGTCGTGCTGGTGTTTAGCCCATAGGGGGTAGGTCAGCTCCCGACCGAGGCTGTGTGAAAACTCTCCGGATTGGCTAGAATCCCGACGTTGCAGTCGGGAGGTGGATTTGAGCGGCTTCATGGAGGGTTGCGACCGTCGGCAGCCGACGCTGCTTCCCGATTGCCTGGACGACTACGTGGCCGAGGATAACCCGGTGCGGGTTGTGGACGTGTTCGTCGACGACCTTGACCTGGGCGCCCTGGGTTTTGAAGGCGTGACGCCGGCGCCGACAGGACGTCCGGCCTACCATCCTGCAACGCTGCTCAAGCTCTACGTCTACGGCTACCTGCACAAGGTGCAGTCCAGCCGCCGGCTGGAGCGCGAGGCTGGGCGCAATGTCGAGTTGATGTGGCTGACGGGGAGGCTTGCGCCCGACCACAAGACGATCGCGGACTTCCGGAAGGATAATGGCCCGGCGATCCAGGCCGCCTGCGCGCAGTTCGTGGTGTTATGCCGTCAGATCGGTCTGTTCGGGAGCGCCCTGGTCGCCATTGACGGCAGCAAGTTCAAGGCGGTGAACAGCCGCGACCAGAACTTCACGGCCAACAAGCTCAAGAAGCGCCTGGAGCAAGTCGCCGAGCATATCGCCGGTTACCTGCGGGACCTCGACACGGCCGACCGCCAGGAAGGCGAGGCCGCCGAGGCGCGCTCGGGCCGACTGAAGGAGAAGGTCGAGCGGCTGCGCGAGCAGATGAAGATGCTTCAGGCGATGGAGGCACGGGTCGAAGCCGCACCCGATGGCCAAGTCTCGCTGACCGATCCGGACGCTCGCTCGATGGCCACCAGCGGGCGCGGCAGCGGGATCGTCGGCTATAATGTCCAGTCTGCGGTGGAGGCCGAGCATCACCTGATCGTCGCCCACGACGTGGTCATGACCGGCAGCGACCGCGAACAGCTCGCGGCCATGGCCGCGAAGGCCAAGGACGCCATGGGCGTGGCAAAGCTCGATGCGCTGGCCGACCGCGGCTACTTCTCGGGCGAGGAGATCCGCTCCTGCGACGCCCTGGGCGTGACGCCCTATCTGCCCAAGCCGCTCACCTCGGGCGCCAAGGCCGACGGCCGGTTCGGCAAGCAGGACTTCGTCTATCTGCCCGAGCAGGACGTCTATCGCTGTCCCTCCGGCGCGCTGCTGCCGCGCCATATGACCACGGTCGAGCGGGGCATGACGCTCCACCGTTACTGGGATCGCGCCAGTTGCCAGACCTGCGCCCTCAAGGCTCTGTGCACACCCAGCATCGAGCGACGCGTGACCCGCTGGGAGCACGAGGCGCTCATCGACGCCCTTCAGCGGCGGATGGACCTGACGCCTGGGGCCATGCGCATGCGAAGGCGGCTCGTCGAGCACCCCTTCGGCACGATCAAAGCCTGGATGGGATCGACGCACTTCCTGACGAAGCGCCTGCCCAATGTGAAGACTGAGATCGGCCTCCATGTCCTGGCCTATAATCTCAAGCGGGTGATCGCCATCCTGGGCGTAGGGCCGCTGATAGAGGCGATCCGGGCCTGACGTCGGCCTCGCCCCGCGCTCGCGTTGCCCACCAGCCAAGCCGCAGCGTTCAGCGCGTTTTCACACAGCCTCGACCCATAGCGGCCGCCCATGAGCAACCCCACGCGTCGCGCTCTGGCTGAACCCGCACGCGGCCCGGTCCGTCAGCGAGCCTGACCGTTCGCGGCCAACTCCGCCTCGACGAACGCCGTCACCTCCTCGGCCGCCACACCATGCGCGATGAAGCTCTGGCCGATGCCGCGCGCCAGGATGAAGGTCAGGACGCCGCGGCGGACCTTCTTGTCCTGGCCCATCGCCGCGACGATCTCCTGCGCCGTGCCGGCGCCGCCGGGCACCTGCTGGAGCGTCGAGGGCAGGCCGACGGCGTCGAGATGGCGGGCGACGCGGGTCGCGTCCTGGCCGGAGCAGAGCCCCAGGCGCTGCGAGAAGCGGAAGGCGAGGGCGAGCCCGATCGCCACCGCCTCGCCATGGACGAGGCGGGTGGAGTCGTAGTTCGTCAGCCGCTCCAGCGCATGGGCAAAGGTGTGGCCGAGATTGAGCAGCGCGCGGTCGCCCTCCTCGCGCTCGTCGCGGGCGACGATGGCCGCCTTGGCGCGGCAGGAGACGGCGACGGCATGGTCGCGCTCGGGCCCGCCTTCGATGATGCGGCTCCAGTTGACCTCGCACCAGTCGAAGAAGGCGGGGTCGTCGATCAGCCCGTATTTCACCACCTCGGCATAGCCGGCCTTGAACTCGCGTTCGCTGAGGGTGTCGAGCAAAGCGGTGTCGGCGATGACCAGCGCCGGCTGGTGGAAGGCGCCGATCAGGTTCTTGCCATGGCTGGAATTGATGCCGGTCTTGCCGCCGACGGAGGAATCGACCTGCGCCAGCAGGGTGGTCGGGATCTGCACGAAGCGCACGCCCCGGCGCAGCACGGCCGCCGCAAAGCCGGTGAGATCGCCCACCACGCCGCCGCCAAGCGCGATGACGAGGTCGTCGCGCTCGATCTTCGCCGCCAGCAGCGCGTCGCAGAGCGCGGTGAACTGGGCATAGGACTTCGTCGCCTCGCCCGGCGGCACGGTGATGCGGGTGAAACCGATGCCCTCCTGCTTGAGGCAGGCCTCCAGCGCCGGGGCGTGGAGCGGGCCGACGCGCTCGTCGGTGACAACAGCGACCTTGGCGCCCGGCGCCATCGCGGCGATCAGGGCGGCGGCCTCGCAGAGCTGGTGGCGGCCGATCTGGATGTCATAGGCGCGGCCCTCCAGCGCGACCGGACCCGTGATCCGGGCGCCGGGCGTCGGGGCTGGGGTGGTCATGGGGCGGGCTTCCGGTCGGGAGGGGTGTGCAGATGCCGGTCGAGCGCGGCCAGCGCCGCCGTCACCACGACATCATGGGGGTCGTCGCGCGACAGCAGGGTGAGGTCGGAGAGCGCATAGACCGGCTCGCGCTCGGCCAGCATCCGCCGCGGCGTCGCCTCGGGATCGGCGGTCTGCAGAAGGGGCCG
>CALRYW010000158.1:0-4173 GCA_943372485.1 Allobosea thiooxidans | reverse complement strand
GCAGGCTCCTCTCAATCATAGGCAGACCCGCGCGGCGCGACGCGGACGATCAGCACGACCGAGCCATCCTCGCGGAAGATCACCCGCCAGTCTCCGACGCGGAGCCTCAGATAGCCCTTGTCGCCCTGCAACGCCTTGACGTTGTTGGCCTGCGAGGCTGGGTCGGCGACATACTGCTCGACCTTGCCGCGGATGCGATCGGCGACGTTCGTCGGCAGGCCCCGCAAGGTCTTCAGCGCGTCTCTGCTGTAGATCGCCACCTTCACGAAGCGAACATAGCATAATGCAATGCGGCGTCGCCAGTGTCATAGCGCTCCGACGATGAGGCCCACCTTGCCTTCGCGCCGCCCCTGCGGCACACCGGCCTCCCGCACAGGAGACGCCACCATGGCCGGCAAGGATGTTCCCGTTTCTCCGCTCGCGCCCAAGCGCCAGCCCAAGGTTCCGCCGGTTGCCGGCGTGCGCTTCGCCACGGCAGAGGCCGGCATCAAGTACAAGGGCCGCACCGATGTCTGGCTCGCTCTGCTCGATGAGGGCACGCAGGTCGCCGGCGTCTTCACCCGCTCGAAATGCCCCTCCGCACCGGTCGACTGGTGCCGCGAGAACCTGAAGCAGGGCTCGGCCCGCGCCGTCGTCGTCAATTCCGGCAATGCCAACGCCTTCACCGGGCTGAAAGGACGCGACTCCGTCGCGCTGACGGCGAAGATCGCGGCCAGGGCCGCGGGCTGCAAGCCGCAGGAGGTGTTCATCGCCTCGACCGGCGTCATCGGCGAGCCGCTCGACGCGAGCAAGTTCGAGGGCGTGCTCGAGGCTTGCGCGAAGCGCGTCGCGGACGGCCCCTGGATCGACGCCGCCCGGGCGATCATGACCACCGACACCTTCCCCAAGGCGCTCTCGCGCAAGGCGAAGATCGACGGCCACGAGGTCGTGCTCGCCGGCATCGCCAAGGGCGCCGGCATGATCGCCCCCGACATGGCGACGATGCTCTCCTTCGTCTTCACCGATGCGCCGATCGCCGCGCCCGTGCTGCAGGCGCTGCTTTCCAAGGGCGTCAAGGGCTCCTTCAACGCCGTCACCGTCGACAGCGACACCTCGACCTCGGACACGCTGATGCTGTTCGCCACGGGCAAGGCCGCGGCGCGCGGTGTGCCGGCGATCACCGAGATCGGCGATGCCCGGCTCTCGGGCTTCAAGCGCGCGCTGAATTCGCTGCTGCTCGAACTCGCCCATCTCGTCTGCAAGGATGGCGAGGGTGCGCGCAAATTCGTCGAGGTCCGCGTCGCGGGCGCGGCCTCCGCGCGCTCGGCCAAGCGTGTCGCGCTCTCGATCGCCAATTCGCCGCTGGTCAAGACCGCCATCGCCGGCGAGGACGCCAATGGGGGCCGCGACGTCATGGCCGTCGGCAAGGCCGGCGAGCCGGCCGACCGCGACCGGCTCGACATCTCCTTCGGCGACATCAAGGTGGCGCAGCAGGGCGCGCGGGCGCCGTCCTATGACGAGGCCGCCGTCTCCGCCTATATGAAGGGCGAGCACATCGTCATCACCGCCGATCTGGGCCTCGGCCGCGGCAAGTCCACCGTCTGGACCTGCGACCTGACCAAGGCCTATGTCGAGATCAACGGCGACTACCGGTCCTAGATGACCTACCGTCATTGCGAGCGCAGCGAAGCAATCCAGGCGTCTGCGCGATCCCTCTGGATGGCTTCGCTGCGCTCGCAATGACGGAGCAGGCCCGCCCCAATCCGAGCCGCGCCTTCGTTCTCGGGCACCTGCTGGTCTGCTCCTGCTTCTGGGGCTCGAGCTTCCTGTTCATCAAGCTGACGGGCGGCGCGATCTCGCCGCTCGCGCTCGCTGCGGGGCGCGGGCTGATCGGGGCGGCGGCGCTGGCGGCCTATGTCGCCTGGCTCGGCCAGAGCCCGATCCCGCGCCGCGACGAGATCCGGCACTGGCTGGTGCTGGGCACGACCAATGGCTGGGTGCCGAACGTCCTGGTCGCCTATGCGCTGGTGCAACTCGCCAGCGGCCCGGCCGCGATGATCCAGGCCGGCGGGCCGCTGGTGACGGCGGTGTTCGCGCATTTCCTGTTCGCGGAGGAGCGGATGGGGCCGCGGCGGCTGGTCGGCATTCTCCTCGGCATGGCCGGCGTCGCGCTGCTGATCGGCCCGCGCCTGGTCGAGGGCGGCGGCACGGCGCTCGGCGTGCTCGCCATGGTCGGCGTCATGCTCGGCTACAGCATCGGCAATCTCTATGCCCGCGCCATTCCCGCCTCGGCCGGCGATCCGGCGCGGCTCGCGCTCGGCCAGCAGGTCGTGTCGGGCCTCGTCGCGCTCGCCCTGACGCTGGTCTTCGCCGGCTTAGCCGCCTTTGCGCCGATGGCGGACCATATCCCGGCCATGCTGGCGCTCGGCCTGCTCGCCACCGCGATCCCGATGGCGGTGTTCATGCGGCTGATCCGCGCCGCCGGGCCGACGCGCGCCGCCATGACCGGCTATCTCGTCCCCACCGTCGCGACGGTTCTCGGCATCGTCGTGCTGAAAGAAAACCTAGAGTTGCGACAGATCGTCGGAGGTTGCATCATCCTCGCCGGCGTTTTCCTGGTGACGACGTCGCAGCGTGCGGCCAGGTCTGCTTGAGAGGACGAGCGGCATGAGGATGGGGCTGGGGGTTGTTCTCGCCTTGGCGTTGTCCGCTTGCGTCGAGCGCAAGCCGGCGACCGTCGCCTTCTCCGTCGAGGAAGCGGCCTTCATCCGGAAGGCCGGCACGACCACGATCACCGGCCATGCCTTCCGCACCAAGCCGAGCGGTGTCGTGGTGAACGCGGCCGGCCAGCTGGTCCGCCTCGTGCCGGCCACGGCCTTCGCCCGCGAGCGCTTTGCCAATTTCTACGGCCCGCGCAAATACGTGCCGCATCGCGACTATCCCCGCGACGACAATCCCGACCCCGCCTATGGCGACTACACCCGCACCACCAAGGCGGAGTCCAATGGACGCTTCGTCTTCGAGAAGGTCGCGCCGGGCGACTACTTCGTCACCACCCAGGTGATCTGGGGCGACGAGGATGCCCTCACGCGCGAGGGAGGCTCGGTCTATGACAGCGTCACCGTGACGGGTAAGGAGACGCAACCTCTGCACGTCATCCTCTCCGGCTACTGAGACCTGCACCCGTGAAGCTTCTCCTCGTCGTCGCCTGCGCCCTGATCGATGCCGACAACCGCGTGCTGGTGGCGCAGCGACCCGAGGGCAAGGCGCTGGCCGGGCTCTGGGAGTTTCCCGGCGGCAAGCTGGAGGCGGGCGAGCGGCCGGAGCCGGCGCTGATCCGCGAGCTGTCCGAAGAGCTCGGCATCACGGTCAAGGAGGAGTGCCTGGCGCCGCTCACCTTCGCCAGCTTCGCCTATCCCGAGTTCCACCTCCTGATGCCGCTCTATCTCTGCCGGCGCTGGGAGGGGACGGTCGCCTCCCGCGAGGCGCAGGCGCTGAAATGGGTCCGTCCGGCCAAGCTGCGGGAACTCGCCATGCCGCCCGCCGACGAGCCGCTGATCCCGCATCTGATCGACCTGCTGGGGGCGTGAGGCAAAGCCTCCGTCATTGCGCGCGCAATAACGGTCAGGCATCGTCCCGCACCACAGGAACAGCCACGTCCCTGGCCAGCTGAAAGCGCTCGAAACGCGCCAGCTCCGCCTCGATCAGCGCCTTGCGCTCCGGGTTCTCCTGCCCTTCGAGCCAGCTCCATTGCTGGATCAGGAGCCGCCCCGCCTGGCGGTCGGTCTTGAGGTCGAGCACGGCCACGACCCTGTCGCCGATCAGCACCGGCAGGCCTAAATAGCCGAAGACGCGCTTCTCCTTCGGCAGATAGGCCTCAAAAGCGTGGGCGTAGCCGAAAAACAGCTTCAGCCGCTTGCGCTGGATGATCAGCGGGTCGAAGGGCGAGAGGATGTGAACGAGGTCGGCCTGCGGCACTGGCTCCGCCCCCTCCCGCGGCATCCAGTGCGGCACGGTCGAGTCTTCGATTCCGACCGGCAACAGGTCGCGGCGCTTCACGCGAGCCTCGATCAGCTCCGCCACCGCCGCCTTGGCGGGCGCATCGAGATGGCAGATCGAATCGAGGCTGACGACCCCTTGCGCGCGCAACGCCCGGTCGAGCCTGTAAGCCGTGACCTGCCGCTCCGAGGCCGG
>CALRYW010000157.1:0-4294 GCA_943372485.1 Allobosea thiooxidans | reverse complement strand
ATGCCGTAGCCCAGTTCGGGCAGGGTGCCGCAATAGACGCCTTCGGCGCCGGTCTTGATGAAGATGCGCTCGCGCAGCAGCTCCATGGCGCGGGTGTCGAAGCGGCCGGTACCGGCGACCATGAAGGGATGCGCCGCGGCGGCCTTGCGGATGCGGGCGGCGGCCTCGGCGCGCTTCGGCCCGAAGCCGTGTCCTGTGCCAAAGCGGGCAAAGCCCAGCGCCAGCGCCTTCAGCGGTACCGCATAGGTCGGGATCGAGCAGCCGTCGGTGCCCATGAGATCGTTCGCATGGGCCGCGCCGGTGACCTCTTCGAGCGCGCCACGCACTGCCTTCTGCACGGCATGGCCGGCCTTCACATAGCCTGCCGGGTCCTCGTCGATCCCGCAGGAGAGGCAGACGAAGCCGGCATGCTTGCCGGAGCAGTTGTTGTTGAGCGCGCTCGGCTCGCGTCCGGCCCGGGCCAGCGCGCGTGCGGCGTTCTCGTTCATCGGCCAATGCGCGCCGCATTCGAGGCAGCCGGCCTCGCGCCCGGCCTTGACCAGCATCGCCAGTGAGGTTTCGGCGTGCAGCGGCTCGCCGGAATGGGAGGAGACGGCGAGCGCGATCTCGGCCTCGGTCAGGCCGTAGCGGTCGGCGGCGCCGCTCTCGAGCAGAGGCAGCGCCTGGATCGCCTTCACCGCCGAACGCGGGAAGACGGGGCGTTCGACATCGCCAATGGAAAAGGCCACGCCGCCATCGGCGTCCACGACGATGGCGGCTCCGCGATGGCGTGATTCGACCGTGCCGCCGCGCGTCACCTCGGCCAGGATCGGGTTGTCCATCGTCGTCTCCACTGCGAAAGCGTCCTGCACGAGACGCGCGCAGCCTTGTGCCGGCCACGGCTCGACCTGTCAAAAGCGATGGCGCACACTGGCGACACCTGCCAAGCGGGGGGTGACGCGCTCCCGAAAGGGGGCTGCATCCGCAGATCGGGCGAGCCGGAGCGAGGGAATGTCGGGCGACTACGAGATCCAATACAACAACCGCGCCCGCGTGCCGGAGCACCCTCAGATCATCGCCGGCTGGGCCCGCGATGCCGAGGCCTATCGGGCCGAATCGCTGTGCGAACTGGGCGTGTCCTATGGCGAGAGCGAGCGCCAGCGCTACGATTTGTTCAAGCCCGAGACGATGCGCGGCAACGCCATCGTCCTGTTCATCCATGGCGGCTACTGGCAGGCGATGGATCGCAGCTTCTTCTCGCATATGGCGCGCGGGCTGAACCGTTGCGGCGTGCCGGTGGCGGTCGTCGGCTATGATCTCTGCCCGCAGGTCGAGGTCGGCCATATCGTCTGGGAGATGCAGCAGGCGGCCGCGGCCCTGTGGCAGCGCTACGGCCTGCCGGTGGTCGCGAGCGGCCACTCGGCGGGGGGGCACCTTGCCGCCTGCCTACTGGCGACCAACTGGGCCAATGTCGAGGAAAACCTGCCGGAGCATCTGGTGACGGCGGCCTATGGCATCTCCGGCCTCTACAACCTCAAGCCGCTGACGGAGACGAGCATCAACGGCGCGCTCAACCTCAGCTTCGAGGCCGCCGAGCGCGAGAGCCCGCTGTTCTGGCCCGCGCCCTCCGGCCTCGTCATGGACGCCGTGGTCGGCGGCGCGGAGAGCGAGGAGTATTTCAAGCAGAGCCGCCGCATCGTCGATGTCTGGGGGCTGTCGGGCGTCCGAACGCGCTATGAGGAGATCGCCGGCGCCAACCACTTCACCGTCATCGCGGGCCTCGCCGATCCCGAGACCGCCATGACGCGCCGCATCGCCGAACTCGCCGGCGCTTGATCTGACGGGGCGGGAGGCTCTATCCAGATCGGGCGCGGCGGCTGCGGCGGGCGGCCTCCCGGCCGCCGGACGGGCCAAGCCGCAGACGAGATCCGGAGCCCGTGATGCAGACCTTCTTCGTCGAGATCAAATGCAAGCTCGGCAAGACCTATGAGGTCGCCAGCGAACTCGCCGACCGCGAGATCGCCTCCGAGATCTACTCGACGGCTGGCAATTACGACATCCTCGCCAAGTTCCATGTCGCCGCGGACGTCGATATCGGCCACTTCGTCGCCCAGAAGGTGCAGTCGATCCCCGAGATCGCCGACACCCATACGATCATCACTTTCAAGGCGTTCTGAGCCGCATCGGGGCGCTCTCAGCGGACCCCGTCGAGCCAGAAAGACGATTCAGGTCAACTGCTTGAATCGATCACCTCATCTGCTGCGCGAGGCCGTTCACAGGGTGATTCAAGGTCGACGGCCGGGCCCATACCTCCCGGCCGGACCATGACGGCGATCCCTGCCTGCGATTAATGCATTCGCCGCGCTTGACGACCTCGCCCCATTCGCGCGACCTCGGCTGCTCCTGACATTGAGCCTGCGCCGCCGGAGCCGCCGCGATGAAGAGCAACCTGTCCCAAGACCTTCGCTCCGGCGCGCTCGTCTATCACCGCCTGCCCCGCCCGGGTAAGATCGAGATTCAGGCGACCAAGCCGCTCGGCAACCAGCGCGACCTCGCGCTCGCCTATTCGCCCGGCGTCGCTGCCGCCTGCGAGGCCATCGTCGATGATCCCTCCCAGGCCGCCGAACTGACCTCGCGGCAGAACCTCGTCGCCGTCATCACCAACGGCACCGCCGTTCTGGGACTGGGCGACATCGGCCCGCTCGCCTCCAAGCCGGTGATGGAGGGCAAGGCGGTCCTGTTCAAAAAATTCGCCGGGATCGACTGCTTCGACATCGAGGTCGAGCAGAAGAACATCGAGAAATTCGTCGAGGTCGTCGCGGCGCTGGAGCCGACCTTCGGCGGCATCAATCTCGAGGACATCAAAGGCCCGGAATGTTTCGAGATCGAGGAGCAGCTGAAGGCCCGGATGAACATCCCGGTCTTCCATGACGACCAGCACGGCACGGCGATCATCGTCTCGGCCGCGATCCTCAACGGGCTCGACCTGGCCGGCAAGAAAATCGGCGACGTCAAGATCGTCGTGTCAGGCGCGGGCGCGGCGGCGCTGGCCTGCCTCAACCTGCTGGTCGAGCTCGGCGCGCAACGCAGGAACATCTGGGTGACGGACCTGGAAGGCGTCGTCCACAAGGGCCGCAATACCCTGATGGACCGCTGGAAGGAGGTCTATGCCCAGGAGACCGACGCCCGCACGCTGGCGGAGGTGATCCCCGGCGCCGATGTGTTCCTCGGCCTCTCGGCCGCCGGCGTGCTGAAGCCCGAGATGGCCAAGGCGATGGGTCCCAAGCCGCTGATCCTGGCGCTCGCCAACCCCAATCCCGAGATCATGCCGGAGGACGCGCTGGCCGTGCGGCCCGACGCGATGATCTGCACGGGACGCTCGGACTATCCCAACCAGGTCAACAACGTTCTCTGCTTCCCCTACATCTTCCGCGGCGCGCTCGACGTGCAGGCGACGACGATCAACGAGGCGATGAAGCTCGCCGCCGTGCGCGCGATTGCGGCGCTGGCGCGGGAAGCGACCTCGGACATCGCGGCGCGCGCCTATGGCGGCGAATCCTCGACCTTCGGCGCGACCTCGCTGATCCCTAACCCCTTCGACCCGCGGCTGATCATCCGGATCGCGCCGGCTGTCGCTGAGGCGGCGATGGCGACCGGCGTGGCGCGCAAGCCGCTGCCCGATATCGAGGCCTATCGCGAGGAACTCTCGCGCTTCGTCTTCCGCTCGGGCTTCATCATGAAGCCGCTCTTCACCCAGGCGAAGGCGGATCCCAAGCGCGTGATCTATGCCGAAGGCGAGGATGAGCGCGTGTTGCGGGCGGCGCAGATCGCGCTGGAGGAAGGTCTCGCGATCCCGATCCTGATCGGCCGTCCGAGCGTGATCGAGAGCCGCGTGCAGCGCTTCGGCCTGTCGATCCGGCCGGGCATCGATTGCGAGGTGGTCAATCCCGAGGACGACCCGCGCTATCGCGACTATGTCCAGACCTATCTCGACATCGCCGGCCGGCGCGGCGTCACGCCGGAAGCCGCCCGCTCGCTGGTGCGCACCAACAACACGGTGATCGCGGCGCTCGCGGTGGCGCGCGGCGAGGCCGATGCGATGATCACCGGCCTCGAGGGCCGCTTCATGTCGCGGCTGCGGCACATCAAGGACATCATCGGCCTGGCGCCCGGCGTCTGCGACATTTCGGCGATGACGCTGATCATCACCAACAAGGGCGCCTTCTTCCTCGCCGACACCCATGTCAAGCACGATCCCAGCGCCGAGGAGATCGCAGACATGACGGTGCTGGCGGCGAGCCATGTCGCCCGCTTC
>CALRYW010000156.1:0-4299 GCA_943372485.1 Allobosea thiooxidans | reverse complement strand
CTTGCCCGGAAGTGGGGCATGGATGTGCTGGTCGAGGTCCACGATGCCCCGGAGCTCGAACGCGCCCTCAAGGTCGACGCCGACCTGATCGGCATCAACAATCGCAATCTCAAGACCCTGGCGGTCGATCTCGCCACGACCGAGCAGCTGGCGCCCCTGGTGCCGAAGGACCGCCTGCTGGTGGCCGAGAGCGGTCTAGGCTCGCCGGCCGACCTCGCCCGCATGGCCAAGGTTGGCGCCGAGGCTTTCCTGATCGGGGAGAGCTTCATGCGCAAGCCCGACGTCGAGACGGCGGTACGCGACATGCTGGTCCGCGAGGCCGCGTGAAGAACAAGCTCACCCACTTCGACAACACCGGCAACGCCCGCATGGTCGATGTCGGCGACAAGGACGTGACCGAGCGCGTTGCCGTGGCGCGCGCCACTGTCACCATGCAGGTTGCGACCCTGAAACTGATTGCCACCAGGAAGGCCAAGAAGGGCGACGTCCTCGCCGTGGCCCAGCTCGCCGGCATCATGGCGGCGAAGAAGACGCCCGACCTGATTCCGCTCTGCCATCCGCTGGCGCTGAACTCGGTCGACGTGAAGCTCACGCTCGATCCCAAGCGCAAGGCGGTCGACATCGAGGCGACCTGCAAGTTGAAGGGCCGCACCGGCGTCGAGATGGAAGCCCTGACCGCCGCCTCTGTCGCCGCGCTCACCGTCTACGACATGTGCAAGTCCGTGGACCGCGGCATGGTCATCTCCGGCGTGAAGCTCGTCCACAAGTCCGGCGGCAAGTCGGGCACTTACGAGGCGCGATGATGCTGACTGTCCGTGACGCCCACGCCCGCGTCATCGCTGCCTTCGAGGCGCTGCCGTCGGAAATCGTGTCCGTCGCCGACGCGACCGGTCGCGTTCTGGCCGTGCCCCCGGCCGCCCGCCTCACGCAGCCGCCGTCCGACCTTTCGGCGATGGACGGCTACGCCGTGCGCGCCGCTGACGTGCCCGCGGCCCCCACTACGCTGAAACTCGTCGGCCAGGCGCCGGCTGGCGGTTCCTACGACCATGCGCTGAAGCCCGGCGAGACCGTGCGCATCTTCACCGGCGGCCCGCTGCCGATGGGCGCCGACGCGATCGTGATCCAGGAAGACACCAAAGCCGACGGCGAGAAGATCGCCGTCCTCGAAGCCCCGAGACCTGGCCGTCATGTCCGCAAGGCCGGGCTGGACTTCGCGAGCGGCGACACGCCGCTGAACGCCGGCCGCACGCTGACGACCCGCGACGTGGCGCTGGCAGCGGCGATGAACCATCCCTGGCTCTCGGTCCATCGCAAGCCGCGCGTCGCCATCCTCTCGACCGGCGACGAACTGGTGATGCCGGGCGAGCCGGTGGGCCGGAACCAGATCGTCTCCTCCTCCGGCATCGCCGTGGCCGCCCTCGTGCGCGGCTGGGGCGGCGAGCCGATGCTGTTCGACATCGCGCGCGACAACGCCGCGCTGATCCAAAGTCGCATCGCCGCCGGCGCACAGCACGATCTGCTGATCACGCTGGGCGGCGCCTCGGTCGGCGACCACGATCTCGTGCAGGACGCGCTGAAGGCCCAGGGCTTCGCGATGGATTTCTGGAAGATCGCCATGCGCCCGGGCAAGCCGCTGATGTTCGCCGCCAAAGACCGCGCCCGCGTACTCGGCCTGCCGGGCAATCCGGTCTCGACCATGGTCTGCGCCCTCCTGTTTATGAAGCCCGCGATGGACCGGATGCTGGGCCAGCCCGGTGAGCTGGTCGGCACAGTGCCGGCCAGGCTGGCTGTGGACCTCAAGATGAACGACCAGCGCGAGGACTATGTCCGCTCGACGCTCAGCCGCGGCGCCGACGGCAGCCTCACCGTCACGCCGCATCCGGTGCAGGACAGTTCCATGCTTTCGGTCCTCGCTGCGTCCTCGGCGTTCCTCGTCCGGCCGGCCCACGACCCGGCGCGAAAAGCCGGCGAAACCGTCCAAGTGGTTGATCTCGCGGGCCTTCCCGGCGGCTACTGATCCCCAGCTGCCTCGGGAAAACTTGACCTAGAGACAGAACTAAACTAGAACATGTGTCGGGTTTCAGGATTTGTTCCTAAATCCGGTACGCGTTCTGGGGAGAAGACGGTGTTAACCCGCAAGCAAAACGAACTGCTGATGTTCATCAACAAGCGCCTCAACGATGACGGCGTTTCGCCCTCGTTCGACGAAATGAAAGAGGCGCTTCGGCTCAAGTCCAAGTCGGGCATCCACCGCCTGATCACCGGGCTGGAGGAGCGCGGCTTCCTGCGCCGCCTGCCGCATCGTGCGCGAGCCCTGCAGGTTCTTAAATTGCCCGACACGGCGGCCATGCCCGCGCCCAATGTCATGCCCATGCTCGCACGGGCCGGCATGGCCGAGGCGCGCGAAGGCTTCGTGCCGCAAGTCATCCGTGGCGACCGCGTGCCGCTGGCCGGCGCCATCCAGGTCGCCAACGAGGCGCATGCCCTCAGCCTGCCGCTGTATGGCCGGATCGCCGCCGGTACGCCGATCGAGGCGCTGCGCGACAATTCCACGACGGTCGACGTTCCCGTGGCCCTGCTCGGCTCCGGCGCCCACTACTGCCTGGAAATCCAGGGCGACTCGATGGTCGAGGCCGGCATCCAGAACGGCGACATCGCCATCATCAAGAGCGCCGACACCGCCGAGACCGGCGAGATCGTCGTGGCCTTGATCGACGATACGGAAGCGACGCTGAAGCGGCTGCGCAAGAAGGGCGCCTCGATTGCGCTGGAGCCCGCCAACGCGGCCTACGAGACGCGGATTTTCGGGCCCGACCGGGTCAAGATCCAGGGCCGGCTCGCGGGGCTGTATCGGCGCTACAACTAACCTGCTCGACAATTTGCAAGTTCAGCAGGTTTTGGGCTAGTGTTTCGATAGGCTGGCGCTTCCTTTGAGTTCGGGCGGCCGCCCGCGGGTTGCGCCATGCGCTTGGTCGCCGCCGCGGGTCCTGACCCGTGGACAGACACAAGAATTGACCCGTGCCTCCCTCGATGGCCGTCCCGGGAGGCGCCTGAAAACGACGCCGGAAAACCGGCGCAATGGGCATGCGCTTTTTCGATCGGCCGCGTGCTGGCGACGCCGGCACCAATCAAAGAAACAAGGTTCGCGACACCGAATCGGGGACAGGTTTGCGGACAGAACAGCGGACAACATCCGTTACATTCGAGTGTCCGGAACTCCCTGAGTATGAGCTTGGATTTACTGGCTTTCCGGCGGTTGGAAAGCGGAAATCGGCCATGGGGCTTCCGCAAGGACTTGGGAGGGGACTTGGTGCCGGTTTTTTGCCGGCAACCTATGCCCCCGGTGCCTTCACCGGCGCGCTCTGGCGCATCGAACTGTTGGGCACCCAGGGCCGGTTGCCGCGTCGCGCGTTGGCGGTCTCGCGGCGGACGCCCAGGTCGTCGAGCCACAGGGCCTGCGCCCCCTCCCGCCAGGCGTCGCGGCGGTCGATGACGAGGCGCGGGCCACGGCACTTGCCCTGGGCGTCCACGGTCGAGAGCACGATGTCGGCCGAGTTGCAGGCTTCGGCGAGGCGGCGGTCGTCGCTCACCATGGCCACCCGCCAGGGCCCCTTGCGCCAGCGGCAGAGGCCGGTGGCGCAGCCGAGGCCTGCCGCCTGCTGGTCGGCGCTCACGGTCCACCGCTTGGCCCCCTCCTGCCCTTGCCGCCGCGCCCAAGCGTCGCTCACGAAGCGGTCGGTGCGCGCCGAGGCGATGTGGACCTGGCCGCGCTCGTCGCGCAGGCCGAGCACCCGGCCGTCCTCGCTCATCAGCAGGTCGGGCGCGGGCGGCGGGCCCAGGAGCAGGCCGATGGCGACCACCGGCAGGCCGGCCAGCCGCCAGCGGCGGCGCCACAGGCAGAGCCACAGGCCGCCGAGGGTGAGCAGCCACAGGCTGGCGCCGGGCAGCGACGGGACCAGCGTCGCCGCTTCGGGCCACGACGCGACGTAAAAGGCGATGGCGTTGAGGCCATCGACGCCCCACCCCATCGGCACCAGGGCCACGGCTTCGAGGCCGACGGGCATCAGCAACATGGCGAGCAGGCCCCACGGCATGATCCAGAAGCCGGTGAGCGGCACGCCGAGGAGATTGGCCACGACGCCCAGCAGGCTCAGCCGGTTGAAGTGGTAGGCGGCGAAGGCACCCGTCGCGACCGAGGCGATCAGGGTCGTGGCCAGGCTGGCACCCAGTGCCGCGGCGATGCGCCAGGCCCAGCGATGACGCTGGCCCTCGGCGCGCTCGTGCAGACGGCGGCGCCGC
>CALRYW010000155.1:0-4328 GCA_943372485.1 Allobosea thiooxidans | reverse complement strand
CTTGAAGCGGTAGACGGGCGCGACGGGGCCGAAGGTCTCCTCGCGCGTCATCAGCATGGTGGTGGTGGCGCCGGCGAGCACGGTCGGCTCGTAGAAGGTGCGGCCGAGCGCATGGCGCTTGCCGCCGACCACGACCTTCGCGCCATTGGCGACGGCATCCGCGACATGGCGCTCGACCTTCTCGATGGCGCGCTCGTTGATCAGCGGGCCCTGGACGACGCCGACCTCGGTGCCGTTGCCGACCTTCATCTTGGCGACCTCGCCGGCGAATTTGGCGACGAACTCGTCATGGATGCCGTCCTGCACGAAGAGGCGGTTGGTGCAGACGCAGGTCTGGCCCATGTTGCGGAACTTGGCCGCGATCGCGCCCTGCACGGCTGCGTCGACATCGGCGTCGTCGAAGACGATGAAGGGCGCATTGCCGCCCAGTTCCAGCCCGACCTTCTTCACCGTCGAGGCCGCCTGCTGCATCAGCAGCTTGCCGACCGGCGTCGAGCCGGTGAAGCCGATGAAGCGCACGGCGGGATGCGTCGTCATGACCTTGCCGATCGCGACCGCATCGCCCGTGACGATGTTGAGCACGCCCTTGGGGAAGCCGGCGCGGATGGCGAGCTCGATCAGCGCGAAGGCCGTCAGCGGGGTGTCGGGCGCGGGCTTGACCACGAAGGTGCAGCCGGCGGCCAGCCCCGGCGAGCATTTGCGGGTGATCATCGCGGCCGGGAAGTTCCAGGGCGTGATCGCGGCGCAGACGCCGACGGGCTGCTTCTGGATGATGATGCGCGAATTCGGGAAGGGCGAGGGAATCGTCTCGCCATAGATGCGCTTGGCCTCTTCCGCATAGAACTCGACGAAGGAGGCGGCATAGGCGACCTCGCCGCGCGATTCCGTCAGCGGCTTGCCCTGCTCGGCGGTCATGATCTGTGCCAGATCCTCCTGATTGGCCATGATCAGGTCGAACCATTTGCGCAGGATGATCGAGCGCTCCTTGGCTGATTTCTTCGCCCAGGGCTTGAAGGCGCGCGAGGCGGCCTCGACAGCGGCGGTGGTCTCGTCCGCCCCGAAGCGCGGCACCTTCGCCAGCAGTTCGCCGGTGGCCGGATTGTCGACCGCATCGACGCCCTCGCCGATCCAGGCGCCGTCGACATGGCACTGGGACTTCAGGAGGGACGGATCGTTCAGCTTCAGCATGGCGGGCTTCCGTGACGCGAAAGGGAATGGCGTCGCGTGGTCTAGCATGCGGCCCGCGCGGCTGACGACCGCAGGCGGACGCATGCCCGCCATAGGTCCTGCGGTTTTACCGGCCCGCCATGGCCTAATGTTGCAAGCGCCCTATTTCGCCTGCGGCGTGCAGACCGTCTTGTCGTCGAAGACGTAGCAGATGCTCATCTCGCCGGTGCGGATGTTGACCCGGAAGATGCCGCCCTCGCGCTCGTGCCGCGAGGGCATCAGCGTGTAGTCGCTCGGCGCCTGCGCCCCGGCGCCCTCGCCCGGCGGGAAGCAGACGGTGACGCCGACGCCGCCCTCCTTCAACTGGAATTGGCAGGCGGCGACCTCGCCGGTGGCCTTGTCGACGCGGTAGACCCGGTTCAGGTCCGTCTGCGGGGCGGGGGCGAAATCGAAGGGCGCGGCGACAGCGGCACCGGCCAGCGCCAGCCAGAGACCCAGCGCCAGGGTGACGAAACGTCCGGGGGATCGAGACACGATACGGTTCCTTCCACGAATCGGCGGCACGATAGCATCAATGCCGGAGGCGGCGATGACGTCCGCCCGGCGGTCCGGCACGGCGGCCCGGCGCCTTGCCAAATGCGGGGCGAACCCGTTTAAGCGCTGCGACCCACGCGCCAGGAGCGGCCTGCCCATGACCCTGCCCCCGATCGTCGTCTTCGATCTCGACGGCACGCTCGCCGAGACCGCGCCCGACATCATGCGCGTGCTCAACGTCATCCTGGTGCGCGAGGGGCTGCCGGCCCTGCCGCTGGAGCGGGCGCGCGAACTCGTCGGCGCCGGCGCGCGGGCGCTGATATCCCGCGGCTTCAAGGTCTCGGGCCGACCGCTGGACGAGGAGACGCTGGAGCGGCTGTTCGAGGATTTCCTGCTGATCTATGCCGAGGATGTCGCCTCCCACAGCCATCTCTTCGACGGCGTGCTCGGCGCGCTCGATCAGCTCTCGTCGGAGGGCTATCTGCTGGCCGTCTGCACCAACAAGCCGATCCTGCACACGCGGCTGATCCTCGACCATTTCAAGATCGCGCAGCGCTTCGCGGCGGTGGCGGGGCGCGACAGCTTCCCCTTCCACAAGCCCGACCCGCGGCATCTGACGCTGACGATCGAGGCCGCCGGGGGCGATCCCGCCCGCGCCGTGATGATCGGCGATTCGCGCACCGACATCGCCACCGCGAAGGCGGCCGGCATCCCGACGATCTGCGTGCCTTTCGGCTATACCGATGTGCCGATCGAGACGCTGGAGCCCGATCTCGTGATCCAGCATTTCGACGCCCTGCCCGCGGCCGTGCGGCAGGTGCTGGGCGGCGCCAAAGCGGCTCACCCTGTGCAGGTCGCCGCCCATTCTTGACGACGCGGCGCGCGCCGACTAGGAGAGGCGCCGGTGCGGGCGACTAGCTCAGCGGTAGAGCACTCCCTTCACACGGGAGTGGTCACAGGTTCGATCCCTGTGTCGCCCACCATCCTCCCCTTTGCCGAGTACGGCTTTTTTGGTGGAAGGCCTTGCACCAAGTCGGCGGATGTCTCCCCCGTTCAATCGCACGTCAACAGCACACAGCGGTGCCGCGGTCAGCTTCTGAAGCTCGATCAGCACCAAACCGGTTGCCAGCGCGACGTTGTCGAGCGCGTCGACGTCTAATGCCTCACAATGTTCGGTGGTCAGCGAGCCCTCGTTGCAATCCCCATCGCGAGGCGGCGCGCATGGCCGCTATCGGCTGGCGGCGGTGCATCGCGGCATCGCCGAGCCGATCGCCATGACGCCAGGGCTGGAGCCCGAGGAAGCCGTAAGGGCTCTTTGCACGATGTCGCATCGCGAAGCCGGCCAGGTCGCGAAAGCTGCGCGGCGCAGGACAATGGACACATCGGAATGGATCAGGAAGGTCCCGGACGCGGCGGCGCGCGGCGATCTTTAAGCCGCCATCATCGACGAGGGCTGAAGCATCGTTTCCTCCCCGACCAAGGTATAAAACACGGAGGCCTCTCGCGGTTAATTTGAGCCTCGACAGGGCCGCCGCGAGCCTCTACGTCACGCGCCGGTCGCCACTGTCGGCGAGCATGGAGATCCTGATGTTTCGAGCTATCGTTGTCGCAGCGGTGGTCTTTGCAGCGCAGGCGGTCACAACCGCCCACGCGCAAAGCGACTACCCTTTCAAGCTTCATAATCGTTCGCAGGGTTGGACGATCACTGGCTTCCAAACGTTCATGAACGGAAGTTGGAGCACGAACTGGCTGAGCGCCCCGGTCCCCGCGGGTCAAGCGGTCAACATGGACTGGAAGAGCAATGCCGGCTCCTGCACAGTGCGTTTCCGGGTCCAGTGGGCCGGTTACGATCCGACCGAGCATCGGGCCGATTTCTGCAAGCTCAAGAACCTCTACATGCTCAATGAAGGTATCCGCACCGACTGATCGTCGCGGTTGAACTCGGTCGCGGCGTCCAATGAGACGCTTCGCCGCGACCCAAAAACAGCCGGCCGCCAACGCGCCATTGCCGAGCAAGCCCATCCATGAGCGTCCCGCGCGCGCCGGCTCGCCCGAGAGCTCCGGGCGATAGCTGGCCCCTTCGCCCTCGCGATAAGGCTCGGCCGCCTCCGGCAGGGCCGGCAAGCCGCGCTCGGCCCGCCACCTAGGAGCGAACGCCTGGCGCATCTCGGCCTCTGCGCCAGCCAGCGTAACGGTGGCGGATCGGGTCGGCGAGCATGATCAGCGCCCGCTCGATATCCGAGATCGGCGCCATACTGGTCACAGTCCGGTTGACCTTCACGCGCTCGACGGGACGCCTTGGGCGATGCAGGCGTCCCCCTGCCCGCTATCCGTTTTTCCGGTTTGCCGACCGCCCCTCGCCGAAGCGCGTGATGCCGCGCAGGACGATCTCGAACGGGCCGTTGGCGGAAACCCTCAGCCAGACCGTCGCGAAGAGGTGCGTCGCCGCAACGATGCCGAGCGCGATGAGCAGGCAGCCGGCCGCGCCGACGGACCCATGAAGACCGAGGCCGTAGCCGTTGAAGACCAGCCCCGCCAGCACGCCTTCGAGCACATAGCCCGTCAGCGACATCCGCCCGGCCGCAGCGGTTGCCCCCTGAAGCCAGCCACGGCGCGCCGCCTCGACG
>CALRYW010000154.1:0-4378 GCA_943372485.1 Allobosea thiooxidans | reverse complement strand
GGTCGCCTTCTCGAAGGCGCTGCCGACACGCAGCACGAGGTCGTCCTGGAAGGGCCGCCCGACGATTTGCATGTTCAAGGGCAGCCCCGCCGCCGAAAAACCGGAGCAGACCGACAGGGCCGGCGAGCCGGTCAGGTTGAAGACGCGGGTGAAGGAGGGCCGGGAGCGCGACATCATGTTGCCGAGGTCGCCGAGCTTGGGCGCCACGCCCGGCATGGTCGGACAGATCAGCACGTCGACGCTCTCGAACACGGTCGCGATCTCGGCGATCAGCCGGCCGCGCTCGCGCAGCGCGTTGACATAGTCGCAGGCCCGCACGAAGGCGCCCATCATGATGCGCTGGCGGGCGAGTTCGCCATAGAGTTCCGGCGTTGCCTTCAGCGTCTCCTCATGGAAGGCGAAGGCCTCCGAGCGCGAGATCAGCGTCGCCGCGTCGCCATAGGCCGAGAGCGGCGAGAGCGTCACGTCCACCACCTCGCAGCCCAGCTCCCGGAAGGTCACGAGCGCCGCCTCGATGCCTTCCTTGATCTCGGGGTCGGTCTCGGCGTCGCTCTCGAAGAAATGCCTGACCACGCCGATGCGCAGCCCCTTCACATCCTTCTGCACGGAGCCGGCGAAATCCGGCTTGGCGACGTCGGCGCTGCCGGGGTCGAGCGGGTCGTGCTGCGCCAGCACCTCCATCATCAGCGCGCAGTCCTCGCTGGTCCAGCACATCGGCCCGCCATGGTCGAGGCTGAAGGAGAGCGGCAGGATGCCCCGGCGGCTGACCAGCCCATAGGTCGGCTTCAGGCCGGAAATCCCGCACCAGGCCGCCGGACCGCGGATCGAGCCGCCAGTGTCGGTGCCCATCGAGCCCATGGCGAGGCCGGCCGCGATCGCGGCGCCCGAGCCGGAGGAGGAGCCGGCCGGATCATGGGCGAGATTCCAGGGGTTCTTCGCCGGCGGCCAGGGCAGGTCGAAGGAGGTGCCTCCGATCGCGAACTCCCAGGTCGAGAGCTTGCCGAGCAGGATCGTCCCGGCCTCCGCCAGAAGCCGCGTCGTCGTCGCGTCCTCCTCCGGAACATGGTCCTTGTAGAGCGCGGAATGACCGGTCGTGGCGATGCCCTTGGTGTTGTAGATGTCCTTCAGCCCGATCGGCACGCCATGCAACGGGCCCTTGTAGCCGCCCTTCATGATCTCGCCCTCGGCCTTGCGCGCGGCCGCCATGGCCTGCTCGGGCAGCACGCGGATGAAAGCGTTGAGCTGCCCGTCGAAGGCCTCGATGCGGGAGAGATAGGACGCGGTCAGTTCGACCGGGGAGAGTTTCTTCGCCTTCAGCAGCGGAGCGGCCTCGGCGATGGTCAAATCGTGCAGCGCGGTCATGGCGGCCCTCACTTGGTCCAGAGCCGGAGCGCGTGAACGGGCTCCTGCAGGTAGCTGCGCTTGACCCGGATGTTGCGGGCGGCGGCTTCGAGATCGGCGACGGAGCCTTTGAGGGACTCCAGCGTCTCCGGGCCGACCTTGAGGCCGTATTCGGCGAGCTTGGCCTCGATCGGGATCGGCGTGGCGGGCGTGTCGGTCATGGCGGCCTCCGGGACGCGGATGAGAGGGGCGGGCGGCTATTCGGCGGCGAGGCTCATCGGCGCGGCGGCCTCCAGGGCAGGCCGCCGTTCCCGCCAGGCGGTCGCGGCCTCATAGGCCTGTGCCGCGCGGTAGATCGTCGCCTCGCCGAAGGCATGGCCGGCGATCTGCACGGAGAGCGGCAGGCCCGAGGCCGAGAAGCCGCAGCACATCGTCAGCGAGGGCATGCCGGTGACGTTGAAGGGGATGGTCAGCGGCGGCTTGGCGAAGAGGCCGAATTTCGGGATCTCGGTGATCACCGGGGCCGGCGTCGCGGTCGCCGCACAGACGATGATGTCGAAGCGCGCCATCGTCTTGGCGACAGCCGCGACCAGCTCCGTCCGCATTCGCAGGGCCTGGACATAGTCGCTGGCGTCGATCAGCCCGGCGAGCAGCAGCCGGTCGCGCAGGATCTCGCCATAGAGCTCGGGTCTGGCCTGGATGTTGGGCTCATGGATGGCGAAGGCTTCCGAGAGCAGGATCATCATCCCGCAGGCGGCGAAATCGGCCAGCGGCGGCAGCGTCACCTCCTCGACCGTGGCGCCGAGACCGGCCAGCGTCGTCGCCACCCCGGCGACCGCGCCCTGAACCTCGTCCGTAGCCTCGGCCTGCGCCCCGAGCGAGGGCAGATAGCCGACGCGCAAACCCTTCACGCCCGCCTCCAGCAGCGCCTCGGGCGTGGGATCGGGCCGGTCGGCGCTGGCGGGGTCGAGCCGGTCATGCCCGGCCAGAACCTTCATGAGGACAGCATTGTCCTCGACCGTCCAGGTCATCGGGCCGATATGGTCGAGGCTCTGCGACAGAGGCAGCACGCCGCGCCGCGAGACCAGCCCATAGGTCGGCTTCATCCCGACGATGCCGCAGAAGGCGGCCGGCAGGCGGATCGAGCCGCCGGTATCGGTGCCCAGCGCCGCCGGCACATAGCCTGCCGCCACAGCCGCGCCCGAGCCCGAGGAGGAGCCGCCGGTGAAATGCGCCAGGTTCCAGGGGTTGCGCGCCGGCGGGAAGGGCAGGTCGAAGGAGGGGCCGCCCATGGCGAATTCATGGGTCGCGAGCTTGCCGAGGATGACGGCGCCCGCCGCCTTCAGCTTCTGGGTGACGAAGGCGTCGTCGGTGGCCCAGTTGTCGATGAGCTGGTGCGAATGGGCGGTGGTGCGCACGCCCTTGAGGTCGATAATGTCCTTCAGCCCGACCGGAACGCCATGCAGCGGCCCGCGGCTGATCCCGGCCATCACCTCCGCTTCCGCCTTCTTCGCCTGGGCCAGCGCGAGATCGGCGGTCACCTCGATGAAGGCATGCGTCATCCCGTCGAGCGCCGCGACGCGGGCGATCAGCGCCTTCGTCAGTTCGACCGGGGAAACGGTCTTGGCCGCGATCCCCTTGGCCAGCTCGGCGACGGTCATGAAATGCAGCGGAGCAGACATGGCACGGGTCTCCTGACGGACGATGGGCGCGGAACAGGGAGAGAAAGGGGGGGCGCGGAGGCGGGCCGGGGAGGAAACCGCCCCCGCGCCGGTGACGATCAGTCGAGGCTGATCGTCACGAAGTCCTGCATCCAGCTCTGGGCCGGCACGAAGCCCTTCACCTTGGGCGACATGGCCCGCGGGTTCAGGTCGTGGACGATGAAGAGCCGCCCGGCCTGCTCGCTGACGATCTCGTGCAGCCGGGTGAACATGGCGAGCGACTTCTCCGGCTCGAAGGTTTTCATCGCCGTCTCGGCCAGCTCATCGAATTCCTTGTTCTCGAACCAGCCCCAGTTCCATCCGCCCGGAGCCCGCCGCGCCGTGGCGAAATGGCCAATCATGCCGGAGACGGGGTCGACCGAGCCGAGCGAGATGTTGATCGCGTCATAGGTCGGCGCGCGCTCCCAGCCCTTGAAGAACAGGTCGAGCAGGGCGTTCCAGTCGAGAACCTCGAACTTGACCTTGAATCCGACCGCTTCGAGCTGCGCCTTGACCAGTTCGTTCATCGGCAGCGGCTGCATCTGGCCGGAGCCCGAGGTCGAGATGCCCACTGTGATCGCGCAGGGGTAGCAGCCGGCCTCCTTCAGCAGCGCGGTCGCCTTCTTGGGATCATGGGGGTAGGTCTTCGGCTTGCCGTAGATCGCTTGGTACGGGGTGAACAGCGCCTGGCTGGCCTCGGCGATGCCGCCCAGCATGTCGACCATCTCCTGGCGGTCCATGGCATGGTTGGCGGCCTGGCGGACGCGGAGGTCCTTGAAGGGCCCGCGCTGGAAGTTGAACTGGTAGTGCCAGTTATGCGGATAGGTCAGCGTCGTCACGCGCATCCCCGCCGCCTTCAGCCGCGGCAGGGTGTCGGGCGAGGGCGCCTCGATGAAATCGACCTGGCCGGACAAAAGCGCCGCCGCCCGCGTCGTCGCCTCCGGCATCGGGATCAACACCATCCGGTCGTGCTTGGGCACGCGGGCCGGGTTCCAATAGTCAGGGTTGCGCACCAGTTCCAGACGCTCGCGCGGCACGACCGAGCCGAACTTGTAGGGACCCGACCCCTGCGGCGAGAGCGCATAGACCTTGTAGTCGTAGCCCGCCTTCTCGAGCGCGCATTTCGAGATCACGAACCAGACGGCCATGTTGTAGGGGAAGACGGCTTCCGGAACCTTGGTGTCGATCGCGATGGTGTAGTCGTCGATCTTGACCGCTCCGGCGACGTTGACCGTGCGCGAGCGGTTGCGCGCGAAATGGACGGGATTGAACTGCGGCACCTTGTCGTCGGTGATGCGCGCGATGTTCCAGAGCGCCGCCTCCGCGTTCCACGGGCA
>CALRYW010000153.1:0-4444 GCA_943372485.1 Allobosea thiooxidans | reverse complement strand
GGCCCGGTCGTGATCTCAACCGTCGACGTGCAGCAAACAAGCGATAGTGGCGCGGTTGTGACCTCGACCGCTGAGGCGCAGCAGATCAGCGACAACGGTGCAGTATCGATCACGCGCGGAGCGCTGGAGCGAACCGGAGCTGAAGGTCTGGTCGGCTCGGCCGCTCGTTGCTGGGTTGCCTGTGCAAAGACCGGCGCAACCTCCGCCGATATTACCCCGATCACAAGGAGGGTACGCGCCGAACAGTGCCAGAGATATCCTGACGCAGGGCTCATCAATGGCTCATTCTTTCGTCGCCGCCGATATTATCCAACGACGAAGCAGAACTTGCAATCGAGACCGGCCCCAGCGCGTGGGATTGTGCCGGTTCGGCCGTTGCGCCGGCGATGAGCCCCGGCTACGGAGAGCGCATGCGCGTCCTGATCACCCGGCCTGAACGTGAGGCGACGGCGCTGGCGACGGCGTTGATCGAACGCGGTCACGCGCCCGTCATCGCGCCGCTGTTCCGGCTGGAAATCCTGCGACCGCCGCCCGACTTCGCCGAGACCCTGGCCGCCTGCCAGACCGTGCTGCTGACCAGCGCCAACGGTGCGCGCGCGCTCGCCGAAGCGAGCGATCAGCGCGCCAAGCCGATCATCGCCGTCGGCGACACGACGGCCTCCACCGCCGAAGGCCTGGGCTTCGCCGCCGTCGTCTCGGCGGCGGGCGACGGTCCGGCCCTGGCCGAGCTGGTGCGGCGGGGCCTCGACCCGAAGAAAGGCTCGCTGGTCCACGTCTCGGGCGTCGACGTCGCCCTCGATCTTTCCAATACGCTCGCCCCCGACGGCTTCGAGGTCCATCGCTTCGCCCTCTACGACGCCCGCGAAGAAGCAACGCTGCCCGAATCGGCGCGGGCCGCCCTTGAAGCCCGCGCGCTCGATGCCGCGACGTTCCTGTCGCCGCGCGCCGCTTCGGTGTTCGCCAAGCTGGTGGCCGATGCGGGCCTCGCCGACTCGCTCCGGGGCGTGATTGCGATCGCCATCAGCCCGGCAGCCCTCGACCCCCTGGCGGCGTTGCCCTTCAAGGCCACCGTCGCCGCGGCACGCCCGACCCGACAGGCCGTGCTGGATGAGATCGACCGGCTGGCCGAAGCCGGCGTACAAGGAGCGCAGACCATGAGCGACACCCCCTCCTCTGTGCCCGAATCATCGACGCCCGCCGCGCCGCCGCCCGTCGTGGTCAGGCGCGGCCTCGGCGTCGTCGGCACTTTCATCACCGGCGTCGTTGCTGCCCTGCTGGTGCTGGCGGGCGCGATGATCTCGCTGCCGTTCTGGCCGGAGGACATCCGCGCGATGTGGCGCGGCCAGGGTGTCGCCACAGCGCCGGCACCGGCCATCGACCTGCAGGCCGTGCGCGCCGACGCCGCCGCCGTCGCCAATGCCGCGGTCGAAACCTCCCGGCGCGAGCTCACTGCGCGTATCGACGATCTCGAAAAGCGCGTGCGCGCTCTCTCGGCCACCGCTGCCGAAGCATCGCGCCCTGCCGCGCCGTCCGACGCGGACAAAGCCCGCGTCGAACAGGAAACACGCATGCTTGCGGCGGCCGAGGCTGCCCGCAGGCGCGCCGAGGAAGAGTTGAAAGCCATCGCCGAAGCGAGAAAGGCGGTCCAGGCCGCCACGCCGCCGCCGGCATCGCCCGACTCCGACAAGGACATCGCGGCCCTGCGCCTTGAAATCGCGACCCTGCGCTCGGCCCTGCAGACGCTCGACCAGGCGATGGCCGGCCAGAAGGACGAGACGGCGCGCCAGCGCGAGCAGGCCAAGGCCCTGGCCGACACGGTCGACAAGGCGCGCGCCGAGGCGAGCGCGGTGGGCGCCGGCGAGAAGAAGGCGCTGGGTGCCGCACGCGCATCGGCCGTGGTCGGCGTGGCAGCGCGCCTCAGCTCGGCGCTGGAGTCTGGCCTGCCGTTCGCTTCGGAACTCTCGCTGCTGGCGCCGCTCGCGCAAGGCGACGCCAAGCTCGGTGAGGTGATCGCGGTGCTGCAGCCCTATGCGCAGGCCGGCGTCGCCTCGCGCGTGGCGCTCATGGCCGCTTTCCCCGCCGTCGCCAAGGCAGCCCTGGCCGATGATCTCGCCGACGATTCCTTCGGCGAGCGCCTGCTCGGCAAGATCAAGGGCCTGGTGTCGCTGCGCCGGGTCGGCGCCGACGTTCAAGGCGATGCGGTCGACGCCAAGCTCGCCCGCGCCGAAGCGGCGCTCGAAGCCGGCGACATCGCCAAGGCCGTCGATCTCGTGAAGTCGCTGCCGCCGCAGACCGCCAAGGCCACCTCCCCGTGGCTGGCGCGCGCCGAGGCCCATCTCGCGGCCAAGCGCGCGGTCGAGCAACTCTCGTCGCATGCCGTCACCCTGCTCGGCGCGGCGCGGTAAAACCCATGACCACGCTGCGCATCCTGTTCTGGTTCGCGATCGCCGCTGCCGCGATGCTGGGCGCGGTGTGGCTGGCTGAGCGCCCGGGCACGCTTACCGCCGAGTGGCAGGGCTGGCGGCTCGACACCAATGTCGGCGTCGTGCTGATCGCCATCGTGGTGCTGATCCTCGTCGGCATCGCGGCATGGCTGCTTTATCGCTGGATCGTGGGCGCTCCCTTCGCCCTGCTCGAAGGCTGGGGCGAGAGCCGCCGCCAGCGCGGCTATCGCGAACTGACCCAGGGACTGGCTGCGGTCGCGGCCGGCGACGGCGTCGAAGCGCAGAAGCATGCGCGCAAGGCCGAACAGCTTCTGGCTGAACCCGCACTCACCTTGCTCCTGTCGGCCCAGGCCGCGCAGCTCAACGGCGATCGCGACGGCGCCCGGCGGGCATTCGACGCCATGCTGAAGGACGACCAGATGGCCTTCCTCGGCCTGCGCGGCCTGATCGGCCAGTCGCTGCGCGACGGCGACCAGACCAAGGCGCTGGGCTATGCCGAGCGCGCCTTTGCGCTCCGGCCGCAGACGCCCTGGGTCGTGCATTCGCTGTTCGACATGCAGGCCCAGGCCGGCCAGTGGAAAGCCGCGCAGGAGACGCTGGACTCGGGCATCCGCCGCAAGGTCGTCACCGCCGACAAGGGTCGCGCGCTGAAAGCGCTGCTGCTGGTCGAGCGGAGCCGCGAGGCCGAACGAGGCGGAAGCGAGAGCGATGCCATGGTGCTGGCGCGCGAGGCCTTTGCCCTGGCGCCGGAACGAATCGCGGCGACCACCCGGTTGGCCGAGCTGCAGATCAAGGCCGGCGATGCCAAGCGCGCGACCAAGACGCTGGAGCGCGGCTGGGCGGTGGCGCCGCATCCCGACCTGGCCGAGCTCTATCTGAAAGCCTCGGGCGAGTCCGAGCCGTTGAAGCGCATCGGCGTCATCCGCCGGCTGGTGACGCGCAATGCCGACGATATCGAAAGCCATCTCGCCCTGGCCAAGGCCTCGCTCGAGGCCGGCCTGTGGGGCGAGGCGCGGCGCCAGCTCGAGACGGCGGGCGGCACCTCGCCGCCGGTCCGCGTCTGCCGCCTGATGGCCGAGGTCGAGGAGCGCGCCAACGCCGACCAGGCCAAGGTGCACGAATGGCTGGCGCGTGCCGCCGTGGCGCCGGCCGATCGCTCATGGTCCTGCACCGCCTGCGGCGCCCATCACGAGACCTGGCGCTCGGTGTGCGAGAGCTGCGGCGCCTTCGGGACCCTGCAGTGGCGCGCGCCCGGCACCTATGGCCAGATCCTGCCGCCCGACCTGCAGGGCACCACCGCGCTGCCGTCGACCACAGGAGCCTGAGGATGTTCGAGACCACTCTTGCCGGCAGCCTGCCCAAGCCCTCGTGGCTGGCCACGCCCAACGTGCTGTGGGCGCCGTGGACGCTGTCGGGCGAGCCGCTGTTCCAGGCCAAGGACGATGCGACGTTTCTCGCGATCCGCCGCCAGGAAGAGGCCGGCCTCGACATCGTGACCGACGGCGAGCAGGCGCGTCAGCATTTCGTGCACGGCTTCCTGGCCGAGGTCGACGGCGTCGACTTCGACAAGAAGGTCCGCATGGGCATCCGCAACAACCGCTATGACGCCGACTGCCCCACGGTCACCGGTCCGCTGAAGCGCCGCAAGTTCGTGCACGAGCGCGAGGCCCGCGTCGCCCGCGCCGCCACCGCGCGCAAGCTCAAGTTCACCCTGCCCGGCCCGATGACCCTCATCGATACGCTGGCCGACGGCTACTACGGCGACCGCGTAAAAATGGCCTTCGCCTTCGCCGAGTTGCTGAACCAGGAAGCGAAGGATCTCGAGAAGCTCGGCGTCGACGTGATCCAGTTCGACGAGCCGGCCTTCAACGTCTACCTGAACGAGACGGTCGACTGGGGCGTGCCGGCGCTGGAGAAGGCCGCCGAGGGGCTGAAGTGCACCACCGCCGTGCACATCTGCTACGGCTACGGCATCGAGGCCAACAACAAGTGGAAGGAGA
>CALRYW010000152.1:0-4483 GCA_943372485.1 Allobosea thiooxidans | reverse complement strand
ATTTCCGCCGCATCGCCTTCGCGCTGGAGCCGGACCGCGAGAGCGACCTCGGCCTGCGGCGCGAGGTCGAGCGCTTTCCCTTCGTCCCATCGGACGATGCAAGGCTGAACGAGCTCTGTTTTGAGGCCTACAACATCCAGTCGCATGGCCTGCGCCAGCGGCTGGCGAGCACCCGCGTCGACAAGATCGTCATCGGCGTCTCCGGCGGGCTCGACTCGACGCAAGCCCTGCTGGTCGCGGCCGACACGATGGATGCGCTCGGGCTGCCCCGCGCCAACATCCTTGCCTACACGCTGCCGGCCTTCGCCACGAGCGCGGGCACCAAGACCAATGCCTGGCGGCTGATGAAGGCGCTCGGCGTCACTGCCGCCGAGATCGACATGACGCCGGCCTGCCGGCAGATGCTGGTCGATATCGGCCATCCCTTCGCCGAGGGCGAGCCCGTCTACGACATCACCTTCGAAAACGTGCAGGCGGGCGCACGCACCTCGCTGCTGTTCCGCCTCGCCAACAAGAACAACGGCATCGTGCTTGGCACGGGCGATCTCTCCGAGCTGGCGCTGGGCTGGTGCACCTATGGCGTCGGCGACCAGATGTCCCACTACAACGTCAATGGCTCGGTCTCGAAGACGCTGATCCAGCATCTGATCCGCTGGGTCGCCCGCACGCAGCGCTTTGGCGCGGAGGCGTCAGCGACGCTGGAGGCGATCCTCGCCACCGAGATCTCGCCCGAGCTGGTGCCGGGAGACGGCGAGGGACCGAGCCAGAAGACCGAGGATTTCGTCGGCCCCTATGCGCTGCAGGATTTCAACCTGTTCTACACGACGCGCTACGGCTTCGCTCCGAGCAAGATCGCCTTCCTTGCGCATCACGCCTGGGGCGATGCGGCGCAGGGCAGCTGGCCGCCGCATATGGAGGCGGCCAAGCAAGTCGCCTACGACCTGACGACGATCAAGCGCTGGCTGACCGTCTTCGTACGCCGCTTCTTCGAGACCAGCCAGTTCAAGCGCTCGGCCATGCCCAACGGGCCGAAGGTCTCGTCAGGCGGCTCGCTCTCGCCCCGCGGCGACTGGCGCGCGCCGAGCGATGCCTCCGGCGCGGCCTGGCTGGCGGATCTGGCGCGCATTCCGGATTGAGAATCGGCGGGCCGGCTCGCGTCGTCATCCCGGACAAGCCGCGTCAGCGGCGCCGATCCGGGATCCATGCCTGAACCGCTCCGGAATGGATCCCGGGTCTGCGCTTCGCTCCGCCCGGGATGACGGCGTGAGGCTTTCGTCAAGGCAACGAGGTGACATGCACCGAAAGCCCCGGCCGGCTGATCGCCGCGGGGTTTCGGGCTCTTCGAATGCGTATCCGAGGGGATGCGCGGGGCGAAGGTGGCGTCGCAGTCGACGGCTGCGTGCCGAAGTCGATGTCGAGTGTCGTGTCGAAGCAGCGCCGTCAGCCGCCACTTCGCCCCGCGCGCGGTTCTCTTCGGTGCTGTCGTCGCGCGTTTCGTCCCTCACGGACCGGGTTGTGGTCGACCCGGGCGACGAAGCCCCTCCATGGCGTCAGGCCCGCGACGGCCGTCCCCCATGAACACCGCACTCTCCCCGGCCACACGACGCCTCGCGAAGCTCCCTCGGTCGGGGAAAGCGAGGGGAGAATAGGCACGGGTTCGGGCAGCGGGGATAAGCCCGTACCGATATCCCCGCTCGCTTGAACGGCCTCACCCTTCCGCACGCGCCACAAAGGAGGGCGCAGCGGATGAAGGCGACGGAGGCACGCGACGAATACTGGCTTCTGAATCTCAGCCTGCTGCGACTGCGCGTCGGGCTGATTGGCCTGCGGCGCGATCTGCAGCGCAGGTGGGTTGGGAGCCCTACCCGCAAGTATCGGCCCGACCAGCCGCGTGTCCCTGCAGGCCATCCCGACGGTGGACAGTGGACAGATGGCTCAGGCGGGTCCGGCCCGATGAGCTTCGAGGAATGGCTCGCCGGAGGCTGGGCAGAGGGCCTCGGTACGGTCGATGCCGAGAGCGGGCTGGGTGACTGGCGTCTGCGCGACGACCAGACGCCGATCGAGGACATCACCTACCGCCCGCGCGGCGGATCAGGCCCATGGCCCGGAGCGACGCCTGGCCAGCAGGCGAGGCTCGCCGCGAGCGAAAGCCAGGCGCAATCAGCGATCCGGCGCGTTCAGGAGATCGATCCGAGCTGGAAGCCGCCGGCCAGCATGTCGGAAGGGATCGAGGGCGCGATCCTCAGCAACCAGGCCGCCATCCGGCAGGCCGAAGCGCGGCTGCGCGATCTGGCTGGCAAAGGGATCGGCGAAGGGCCGTTCGCACGGGAATCGATCCCGGCCCGTGGTCCGGAGCGCAACTTTACGGCTGGAGAACGTCGCGAGATCAATCGGATCGGATCGCTGTTCGGGTGCCACACTTGTGGAACCACTGAGCCTGGGACCAAAACCGGGAACTTCATTCTCGATCATCAGACGCCGAGCGCATTGCGGTTGCCGGGCTCAATCCAGCGCCTCTACCCTCAGTGCCTATCTTGCAATCATGCACAAGGCGGATACGTTCGTTCACTGGGGAGGATGCGCTGAATGAGCCGCACCGCTAGCATTCAACCCATCAATTCGATCATCTTCATTCATGGCGGAGGCACCGTCGATGTCCCGGCTGAGAAGATCGGCCGCACGAATAGCCTGGTAGCGGCATCAGACAGCTGCCTGATCGTCTGTGTCTATCCGGAGGTCGATGGTCCGACCGAGCTGACGATCGGCCGTGCTGTCGATGTCGACCCAGGTCGAGCACCGGACTTCATCGGTGCGCTATATACGCCAAGGCGTCGCGTGATCATCGACCAGGTCGACGAACACATCATCCACGACCAGATCGTCCGCTCACATGCGCCGACAATCCGCCTCTGGTTCAGCCATCCGCGCTGGCCGGAGCGGGTTCTCATCGGGATCGACTGACGGCGCTGGCCCGCCTCAGGAGCGCCCGCCATCCACCGAGAGCACCTGCCCGGTGATCCAGCCGGCCTGTTCGCTCAGGAAAAACAATGCCGCTGTCGCGATGTCGGCCGGCGTACCCAGGCGGCGGGTGTGGATGCCCTCGATCAGGCGCTTTTGCCCCTCCGGGCCATAGCTCTCCCATTGCCGCTCGGTCGCGGGGTTGGAGCGCACGAAGCCCGGCGCCACTGAATTGACGGTGATGCCATGCGGCCCGAACTCCCAGGCGAGCTGCTTGGTCAGCCCGACCAGCGCATGCTTGGCCGAAGAATAGGCCTGGATGCCGGTCAGGCTCGGCCGCAGGCCCGCACCCGACGAGATGGTCACAATCCGGCCATGGCCGGAGGCCTTCATCGCGGGTGCCGCCGCCTGCGCCAGGAAGAAGGCGGAATCGACATTGGCCGCGAAGATCACCCGCCAATCGGCCTCCGAAATCGCCTCTATCGGCCGGCCGACCTGACCGCGCACGCCTCCTGCCGCATGCACCAGCAACTCCAGCCGGCCGCTTTGCGCGACGATGTCGGCGACGAGCTTGGCCGCCGCTTGGGCTGAGCCGAGATCGACCGCATGGGGAACGGCGCCGATCGCAGCCGCTGTGGCCGTGACGCCGTCAGCGTCAATATCGGCGAGATGGACGGTCGCGCCGGCCTCGACCAGGGCGGTCGCGATCGCGCGCCCGATGCCCTGGGCCGCGCCGGTGACGAGGGCTACGCGGTCGTCAAAACGGATTTGCATCGGTCGATCAGCACTTTCAGGGTCTCGGGGGATTGCGGCCGCCGGCCGTCCTCGATGTCGTGGATCAGCGTCACCAGCGTCTCGACCGCCGGTGTGGGCACGCCGGCCTCACGACCGAGCGCGGCGATGATGCCGATCTGCGGATCGACTTCGGTCTTGCGCTTGCGCACCGCGAGGTCGCGCCAGATGCCGGAATGGGTCTTGGCGGTCTTGGAGGTGTAATCGGCGAGCCAGGCAATCGTCTCGATCTGCGGATATTCCGGCTGGCCGGGTGCGAAGACCATCGGGTCGAACTCGCCAAAGCCGAGCGTTTTGACGCCGCGCGCGGCCGCCACCGCCGCGACCTCCTGGCCGAGCGCCAGCCAGACCACGAGGCGGTCGGGATCGGCGAAGTTCGCCGACATCGAGTCCTCCGTCAGCGCGGTGCCGAACAGCATCGCGCCATAGGAGAGCTTGCCCCAGAGATAGCCCCAGATGTTGGTGGTCAGGATCGATTTGGGCTCGAAACCGAGCAGCAGCTTGTGCATCTCGATCGCGCGCGGCGTGATCTGCCCGTCGATCTCGCCGACGACGACGGCCCCCTCATTGCCGTAGAGAATCTCGCCCGGCCCGTGCCAATCGGCGCCGAAATTGACGAAGCAGCCCATCGTGCGCTGCGCCCCGACGACGGCTGCGATGGCGATTTCGTTGAGCCCGTTCTGCGCCGAGAGCACATAGCCGTCGGCCGCCAGATGGGGCTTAAGCGCCGCGA
>CALRYW010000151.1:0-4503 GCA_943372485.1 Allobosea thiooxidans | reverse complement strand
GTGCCGACCTGGCGGCCGATCGTGGTCGCGGCCGAGCGGGCCGCCGAGGTCAGGACCTTCTCGGCCATGCTCTGCGGCAGGGCGCCGCCGCGGCTGCCGGGGCCGGTCTTGGGGCGCTGCTGCGGCGCGCCGCCGCCGAGCCAACCGCCGATCGTGTCGAGGATGCCGCCGCCACCCGTCGCCGAGGCCTCGACGGGCCCCTCTTCCGGCGCCAGTTCCTTGCGCTTCATCAGCTCTTCATAGGCCGACTCGCGGTCGACCATGGTGTCGTATTTGCCCTTGAAGCCGGATTCCGTAAGCGCCTGCTGGCGGATCTGTGCCGAGCAGGGGCCGACCTGCGCCATCGGCGGGGCGATCAGCGTGCGCTCGACGACCGTGGGCGAGCCCCGACCCTCGAGCGTCGAGATCAGCGCCTCGCCGACCGCCAGATGCATGATCGCCTCGGCGGTGTTGATCTTGGGGTTCTGGCGGAAGGTTTCGGCGGCGGCCTTGACCGCTTTCTGGTCGCGCGGGGTGAAGGCGCGCAGCGCGTGCTGGACGCGGTTGCCGAGCTGGGCCAGCACGGTCTCGGGGATGTCGAGCGGGTTCTGCGTAACGAAATAGACGCCGACCCCCTTCGAGCGGATCAGCCGCACGACCTGCTCGACCGCCGTCAGCAGCGCCTTGGGCGCGCCGTTGAAGAGCAGATGCGCCTCGTCGAAGAAGAAGACGAGCTTGGGCTTGTCGAGGTCGCCGACCTCGGGCAGCTGCTCGAACAATTCCGAGAGCAGCCAGAGCAGGAAGGTCGCGTAGAGCCGCGGATTGGCCATCAGCTTGTCGGCGGCCATGATGTTGACGATGCCGCGGCCGTAGCGGTCCGTCCGCATCAGATCGGAGATTTCCAGCGCCGGCTCGCCGAAGAACAGGTCGCCCTTCTGGTTTTCCAGCACCAGCAGCGCGCGCTGGATCGTGCCGACCGTCTGCGAGGTGACGTTGCCGTATTTGGTCGTCAGCTCCTTGGCGTTCTCGGCGATGAAGCCGAGGATGGCGCGCAGGTCCTTGAGGTCGAGAAGCAGCAGCTTCTGCTCGTCGGCGATGCGGAAGGCGATGTTGAGCACGCCCTCCTGCGTCTCGTTGAGATCGAGCAGGCGGGCGAGCAGGAGCGGCCCCATCTCGGAGATCGTGGCGCGGACGGGGTGGCCCTGCTCGCCGAAGACGTCCCAGAACACGGTGGTGAACTGGTCGGGCTCGTATTTCACGCCGATCTCCTCGGCGCGCTTGAGGAAGGGCGGCTTGGAATCACCGGGCGCGGCGATGCCCGAGAGGTCGCCCTTGATGTCGGCGGCGAAGACCGGCACGCCCTCGCGGGCGAAGCCCTCGGCCAGCACCTGCAGCGTCACGGTCTTGCCGGTGCCGGTGGCGCCGGTGACGAGGCCGTGGCGGTTGGCGAGCTTGAGCAGAAGGGTCTCCGGCTTCCAGCTCTTGCCGATCAGAATCGCGCCGTCTTCAGCCATGGCCCTGCCTGTTGCGTTATCGAAACGTCAGGGCAAGGGTGTAGCGAAACGCGCCTTCGGGCGGAAGTGCGATCGCGGACCGTGCGACCACTTGATCGAAACGTTGATATGTGAACTATCTCGCGCCACACCCCAGCGACAGGACGACGACCATGGATGAACTGATCTCCCGCGTGATCGCGGCCTCGGGCCTCAATGAAGAGCTCGCCCGCAAGGCGATCGGCATCATTCTCGCCTTCCTGCAGAAGGAGGGCCCGGCGGCCGAGATCGGGCAGCTGATGGCGGCCCTGCCGGGCGCAGAGGAACTCGCCGCCGCTGAGGGCGGCGCCAAGGGCGGGCTGATGGGCATGGTCGGCGGCCTGATGGGCGGCAGCGGCGGCGTGATGGCGCTGGGCGGCCAGCTGATGGGCGCTGGCCTCTCGATGGGGCAGATCCAGACCGTCTCGAAGGAAATGTTCGCCGTCGGCCGCGAAAAGGCGGGCGAGGATGCGATGGGCGCCATCGTCGGCGCGATCCCGGGGCTCGGCCAGTTCGTCTGAACCGCGCCGCCGCGATGGATCTTGCAACGCCGCCGCGAGGCGGCGTTGTCGTTTGCGCCCTGTCCGGCGCGGGTTTGCGCAGCCGCGTTGCGACGAAGTAGGAATGGCGGCGCGGCGCCCTGCATGGCAATCACCGCCGCGCAGCCGCGCGCGAATCACCGCCGCGCAGCCGCGCGCGGCGGCTGATGACGAGGACAGCTTGGCATGACTTCGGCCCCGGACCCCGACCTGTCCTTCATGAGCGCCTTTCCGGCCCCGACGCAGGAGGCCTGGCGCGCAGCGGTCGACAAGGTGCTCAAGGGCGGCGATTTCGAGAAGCGCCTGGTGGGCAAGACGGCCGACGGCATCCGTATCGAGCCGCTCTATCTGGCGGCATCCCCGCCGGCCCGGCCCCTGCGCGCCGAGGCCGGGCGCTGGCAGGTCGCGGCGAGGCTCGACCATCCCGAGCCGGCCGAAGCGCAGAAGCTGGCTCTGGCGGATCTGGAGGGTGGTGCGAACGCGCTGACGATCGCCTTCGCCGGATCCCGCGCCGCACGCGGATACGGGCTCGTCGCGAAGGATGTCGCCGCGCTCGACGCGGCCCTCGACGGCGCGATGCTCGATCTGATCCAGCTGCGGCTCGACCCCGCCCCGGAAGGGCGCGTCAACGCGCTGCTGCTGGCCGCGCTCGTCGAGACGCGCGGGTTGTCGCCCGAGACGCTGTCGCTCGATTTCGGCATGGACCCGATCGGGGTCTTCGCCGGCACAGGCGGGCTCGCCGCCTCCTGGTCCGAGGTCGGGCGCCGCCTCGCCGCGACGGTCAGGGCGCTGCAGGCGCGCGGCTTCAAGGGCCCCTTCGTCACGGTCGACACCCGGCCCTGGCACGAAGCCGGCGCAAGCGAGGCGCAGGAACTGGGCTATGGCCTGGCGAGCGCCATCGCCTATCTGCGCGCGCTGGAAGCCGCAGGCTTTTCGCTCGAGGAGGCTCGCGACGCGATCTCCTTCACGCTGGTCGCGGACACCGACGAGTTCCTGACCATCGCCAAGCTGCGGGCGGCCCGCCTGCTCTGGGCGCGTATCCAGAACGCCTGCGGCTTGTCGGCCGCACCGATGGTTCTCCATGCAGAGACGGCGTGGCGCTCGCTGACGCGGCGCGATCCCTGGGTCAATCTGCTGCGTGGCACCATCGCCACTTTCTCGGCGGGAATCGGCGGTGCGGATGGCGTGACGGTTCAGCCCTTCACCGCGGCGCTCGGCCTCGCCGACGGCTTCGCCCGCCGCATCGCCCGCAATACCCAGCTCGTCCTGCTGGAGGAAGCCAATCTCTGGCGCGTCGCCGACCCCGCCGCAGGCGCGGGCAGCTTCGAGTCCCTGACGCAGGCGCTGTGCGAGCAGGGCTGGGCCCAGATGCAGGCGATCGAGCGGGAGGCGAAGGACGGCCTGCCGGGCATTCTCGCGGCGCTGGTCGCGGGCTCGGCTCAGGCCGCGTTGGAACACCAGCGCGAGGCACGCGCCAGGGCGATCGCGACGCGGCGCGAGCCGATCACCGGCACGAGCGAGTTCCCGAACCTCAGGGAGGCCGCGGTTGCCGTGCTGGATGTGGCCCCGGTCACCACCGGCACGTCGACGGGCCGGACCGGAACTGCCCCCGATCCCGACGCCCTGATCGCTCGGCTCGCCGCGGGCGCCGACCGCCAGGAGGGCCTGATCGCGCCGCGGGACGGCTTGCGGGCGCAAGCCCTGCCCTCGCAGCGGCTGGCCGAACCCTATGAGGCGCTGCGCGACCGGGCCGATGCGGCGGCCGCAAAGCCGCTCGTCTTCCTGGCGACGCTCGGGCCGGTCGCCGATTTCACGGCGCGGGCCGGCTTCGCGCGCAACCTGTTCGAGGCGGGCGGTCTCGCGGCGACGGTCGGCGACGGCTTCGCGAAGGAAAGCGGCACCGATCTCGCCGCGCTCGCGGCCACCTTCACGGCCTCGGGCGCGCGTCTCGCCTGCCTCTGCGGGTCGGACGCCGCCTATGCGGCCGAGGGCACTGCCGCAGCGCAGGCCCTGACGGCGGCGGGCGCGACCGTCTGGCTCGCGGGCCGGCCGGGCGAACTGGAGGCCGCGCTGAACGAAGCGGGGGTGCGGTCGTTCATCTATGCCGGATGCGACGTGCTCGACGCGCTGCGGCGCGCGCACGATGCCACCTGAGGAGACCGGGCCATGACCACCATCGCCCTGACCATCGCCGGCTCGGATTCCAGCGGCGGCGCCGGCATCCAGGCCGATCTCAAGACCTTCGCAGCCCATCAGGTCTACGGCGCCAGCGTCCTCGTCGCGCTGACGGCCCAGAACACCAGAGGCGTGAGCGCGATCCATGCCGTGCCAGCGGCTTTCGTCGCGCAGCAGATCGATGCCGTCTTCGAGGATCTCGACATCGCCGCGGTGAAGATCGGCATGCTGGCGACGGCGGAGCTGATCGAGACCGTGGCGGAGGGGCTGAGGCGCCA
>CALRYW010000150.1:0-4670 GCA_943372485.1 Allobosea thiooxidans | reverse complement strand
GGCGTCCAGGGCTCGTAGTCGCCGGTCGCGGCGGGGCGCTCGCCCTCCGACAGGATCGAGCCCTTGGGACGATAGGCCAGCGCCGTGCCGGTCCAGTTCTGCTGATGCGGCTGCTGCCAGTCGCGCGGCTCGTAGCGCTCCTCGGAGGGCGCGACGTCGACCGTGTGCTGCAGCCAGCCCTTCCAGCCCGGCGGCACCTTCGACGCATCGGCCTCGCCGCTGTAAATCACCCAGCGACGCTGATAGCCGAGCGCCTTGTCCTTCACGCCGCCCTTGGTGCGGTAATAGACGTTGCCGAACTCGTCCTCGCCGACGCGCTCGCCGAAGCGCCAGGTGTGGAAGCGCGTGCCGATGGTCTGGCCGTTCCACCAGGTGAAGATCTGCAGCAGCCAGTCTTTCATCGTGCTCGTCCCGCGAAAGGGGGCGGCGGCCGCGCGCGGCGCGAGCCGTCGTTGCGGCGACTTATGGCGTCGGGGCGAGGCCCTGTCCAGTGTCCACAGGTTTGGGGCACGGGCAGGACCACCCTGAGACGGCGCGCTCGATTCGCTTGGTCGGCCGGATCGCAGGCGGTCGCGGTGTTGGGCCGATTCGCAGCGCCGAGGTCGCCAAAAGGCCTTTGGCCGCGGGCGGTTTGGCCCGGATGCGGAGAGCGGCCGTGAAGGCGCCCGGCCGGTGATGGCAGGAAAGCAACAGGTAACCATGTTCTCGTGCATTTGAGCGGTCGGGGGGTGGCCTGCGATCGTCAGCGAGCCACCGGGCGCTTGCGATTCTGCGTGGAATTTCCGAGGCTTGTCGTGCGGCTTGCAACTTATCCCCTGAGTTCACAGATAGACACTAGATGTCGTGTCTGACGTGGAGGGGGCGCACTAATCCTTGACGGAACCCTCTACGCGGGACTAGGTTTTGACAGTCGCGTGACGGCCGGCGGAGACGCCTTTCGATACCCGCGCCAAGAGTTTCCAGAGGGGTCGAGGCGGTTTTCGCGGCACATCGGCGACGGTGGCGCCGAGGGAGCGCGCGGCCTGTCTGGCCGCAACCGGACGAAGCAGGGCGGGACAGAACGCCTGCACGTCCACGGGGCATCACAACCGAGTTGGGCTGACATCAGGAGCCGGTGATCAACCGGCCGCGCGAGGCGTGACCCGCCCGCGGCAAGCATCAGGGAATGACGGATCATGCGCATCGAGCGCCGCTACACCTCCGCCGGACAGTCGCCTTACGCCGCCATTCCCTTCCGCTCGGCCGTGAGCGAGATCCGCAATCCCGACGGCTCGATCGTGTTCCGGCTGGAAGGCATCGAGGTGCCCGAGGCCTGGTCGCAGGTGGCGAGCGACGTGCTCGCGCAGAAGTATTTCCGCAAGGCCGGCGTGCCGGCGCGGCTGAAGAAGGTCGAGGAGAACGACGTCCCCTCCTTCCTCTGGCGCTCGGTCGCCGACGAGACGGCGCTGGCCGCCCTGCCCGAGGGCGAGCGCAACGGCTCGGAGATCTCGTCGAAGCAGGTCTTCGACCGCCTCGCCGGCTGCTGGACCTATTGGGGCTGGAAGGGCGGCTATTTCACCTCGGAGGAGGATGCCGCCGCCTTCCATGACGAGCTGCGCTTCATGCTCGCGACGCAGCGCGTCGCGCCGAACTCGCCGCAATGGTTCAACACCGGCCTGCACTGGGCCTATGGCATCGACGGGCCGAGCCAGGGCCATTTCTACGTCGACTACAAGACCGGCAAGCTGACCAAGTCGAAGTCGAGCTACGAGCATCCCCAGCCCCATGCCTGCTTCATCCAGGGCGTGCAGGACGACCTCGTCAACGAGGGCGGCATCATGGACCTCTGGGTGCGCGAAGCCCGCCTGTTCAAATACGGCTCGGGCACCGGCTCGAACTTCTCGATGCTGCGCGGCGATGGCGAGAAGCTCGCCGGCGGCGGGCGCTCCTCGGGCCTGATGTCCTTCCTCAAGATCGGCGACCGCGCCGCCGGCGCGATCAAGTCGGGCGGCACGACGCGCCGCGCCGCCAAGATGGTCGTGGTCGATGTCGACCATCCCGACATCGAGACCTATATCGACTGGAAGGTGAAGGAGGAGCAGAAGGTCGCCGCCCTCGTCACCGGCTCCAAGACCGTCCAGAAGCACATGAAGGCCGTGCTCAAGGCCTGCGTGAACTGCGAGGGCGAAGGCGATTCCTGCTTCGACCCCGAGAAGAACCCCGCGCTGAAGCGCGAGGTGAAGCTCGCCCGCAAGGCGATGGTGCCGGACAACTACATCAAGCGCGTCATCCAGTTCGCCAGGCAGGGCTATAAGGACATCCAGTTCGACATCTACGACACGGACTGGGATTCGGAAGCCTATCTCACCGTCTCCGGCCAGAACTCGAACAACTCGGTCTCGCTGACCGACGACTTCCTGCGCGCGGTCGAGACCGATGGCGACTGGAACCTGACGGGGCGCACCACCGGCAAGGTGACGAAGACGCTGAAGGCCCGCGACCTCTGGGAGAAGATCGGCTACGCCGCCTGGGCCAGCGCCGATCCCGGCCTGCACTTCAACACGACGATGAACGACTGGCACACCTGCAAGGCGTCGGGCCGCATCCGCGCGTCCAATCCCTGCTCGGAGTACATGTTCCTCGACGACACCGCCTGCAACCTCGCCTCCGCCAACCTGCTGCAGTTCTACGACCGGCAGAGCAAGGAGTTCGACGTCGCGGCCTTTGAGCATCTCTGCCGGCTCTGGACCGTCGTGCTCGAGATCTCGGTGACGATGGCGCAGTTCCCGTCGAAGGAGATCGCGGAGCTCTCCTACGAGTACCGCACGCTCGGCCTCGGCTACGCCAATATCGGCGGCCTGCTGATGACCATGGGCCTCGGCTACGACAGCGACGAGGGCCGTGCACTGGCCGGCGCGCTGACCGCGATCATGACCGGCGTCTCCTATGCGACCTCGGCCGAGATGGCGCGCGAACTCGGCCCCTTCCCCGGCTACAAGAAGAACGCCCAGCACATGCTGCGCGTCATCCGCAACCACCGCACCGCCGCCCACGGCATGGCCACCGGTTATGAGGGCCTCGAGGTCACGCCGGTCCCGCTCGACCACGGCACGCTGGCCCGCCTCGGCGGCTCCTCGACGCTGATGTCGGAGCGCGCCCGCATCGCCTGGGATAACGCGCTGGCGCTCGGCGAGCAGCATGGCTACCGCAATGCCCAGGCGACCGTGATCGCGCCGACCGGCACGATCGGCCTCGTGATGGATTGCGACACCACCGGCATCGAGCCCGACTTCGCCCTGGTGAAGTTCAAGAAGCTGGCCGGCGGCGGTTACTTCAAGATCATCAACGCGGCGGCGCCCGATGCGCTGCGGGCGCTCGGCTATCGCGAGAGCGAGATCGCCGAGATCGAGGCCTATGCGGTCGGCCATGGCTCGCTGGCGCAGGCGCCGGGCGTGAACCACGGCTCGCTGCGGGCCAAGGGCTTCACGAGTGACAAGATCAACGCGATCGAGAAGGACCTGAAGGCCGCCTTCGACATCAAGTTCGTCTTCAACAAATGGACGCTGGGCGAGGATTTCCTGACCCAGACGCTGAAGGTCCCGGCCGAGAAGCTCAATGACATGAGCTTCGAGCTCTTGCCCTTCCTCGGCTTCTCCAAGGCCGAGATCGAGGCCGCCAATGTCCATGTCTGCGGGGCGATGACGCTGGAGGGCGCGCCGCATCTCAGGCTCGAGCACTACCCGGTCTTCGACTGCGCCAATCCCTGCGGGCGCGTCGGCAAGCGCTATCTCTCGGTCGAGAGCCATATCCGCATGATGGCGGCGGCCCAGCCCTTCATCTCGGGCGCCATTTCCAAGACCATCAACATGCCCAACGACGCCACCGTCGAGGACTGCAAGAACGCCTATATGCTGTCCTGGAAGCTGGCGCTGAAGGCCAACGCCCTCTACCGCGACGGCTCCAAGCTGTCGCAGCCGCTCAACTCGGCGCTGATCAGCGACGAGGAGGACGAGGACGACGCGGTCGAGGCGCATTACCAGCAGCCGATGACGGTGCGTGCCACCCAGGTCGCCGAGAAGATCGTCGAGCGCATCGTCGAGAAGGTGGTGCGCGAGCGCGAGAAAATGCCCGCCCGCCGCACCGGCTACATCCAGAAGGCGGTCGTCGGCGGCCACAAGGTCTATGTCCACACCGGCGAATATGCCGATGGGCGCCTCGGCGAGATCTTCATCGACATGCACAAGGAGGGCGCCGCCTTCCGCGCGATGATGAACAACTTCGCCATCGCGGTGTCGCTGGGCCTGCAATATGGCGTGCCGCTGGAGGAATATGTCGAGGCCTTCACCTTCACGCGCTTTGAGCCCTCGGGCTTCGTGCAGGGCAACCAGTCGATCAAGAACGCGACCTCGATCCTCGACTATGTCTTCCGGGAACTGGCGATCTCCTATCTCGGCCGGCACGACCTCGCCCATATCGACCCGAGCGAGATCGGCCATGACGTGATCGGCGGCGGTGTCGGCCAGGACAAGGCGCCGCAGACGACGACGCCGATCACCTCGAGCCCGCTCGCCTCGACCGGCTTCCGCCGCGGCAAGCCGATCAATTTCCACGCCATCCAGGGCGGCGCCGGCCTCGCGACCGGCACCGAGACGAGCGCGCGCGGCGGCGCCACCGTCACCGCCTTCACCACC
>CALRYW010000149.1:0-4909 GCA_943372485.1 Allobosea thiooxidans | reverse complement strand
GCAGGCTCCTCTCAATCATAGGCAGACCCGCGCGGCGCGACGCGGACGATCAGCACGACCGAGCCATCCTCGCGGAAGATCACCCGCCAGTCTCCGACGCGGAGCCTCAGATAGCCCTTGTCGCCCTGCAACGCCTTGACGTTGTTGGCTTGTGAGGCTGGGTCGGCGACATACTGCTCGACCTTGCCGCGGATGCGATCGGCGACGTTCGTCGGCATCCCCCGCAAGGTCTTCAGCGCGTCTCTGCTGTAGATCGCCACCTTCACGGAGTGAATATAGCATAATGCAATGCCGCGTCGAGAGGTCCATAGCGATCCGACGATGAGGCCCACCTTGCCTTCGCGCCGCCCCTGCGGCACACGGGCCTCCCGCACAGGAGACGCCACCATGGCCGGCAAGGATGTTCCCGTTTCCCCGCTCGCGCCGAAGCGCCAGCCCAAGGTTCCGCCGGTTCCCGGCGTGCGTTTCGCCACCGCCGAGGCCGGCATCAAGTACAAAGGCCGCACCGATGTCTGGCTCGCTTTGCTCGATGAGGGCACGCAGGTCGCCGGTGTCTTCACCCGCTCGAAATGCCCCTCCGCGCCGGTCGACTGGTGCCGCGAGAATCTGAAGCAGGGCTCGGCGCGGGCGATTGTGGTCAATTCCGGCAACGCCAACGCCTTCACCGGCCTGAAGGGCCGCGATTCCGTCGCGCTGACCGCGAAGATCGCGGCCAAGGCTGCCGGCTGCAAGCCTGAGGAGGTCTTCATCGCCTCGACCGGCGTGATCGGCGAGCCCCTCGACGCGAGCAAGTTCGAGGGCGTGCTCGAGGATTGCGCCAAGCGCGTCGCGGATGGCCCCTGGATCGACGCCGCCAAGGCGATCATGACCACCGACACCTTCCCCAAGGCGCTGTCGCGCAAGGCGAAGATCGACGGCCATGAAGTCGTGCTCGCCGGCATCGCCAAGGGCGCCGGAATGATCGCGCCCGATATGGCGACGATGCTCTCCTTCGTCTTCACCGATGCGCCGATCGCCGCGCCCGTGCTGCAGGCGCTGCTGTCGAAGGGTGTGAAGGGCTCCTTCAATGCCGTCACCGTCGACAGCGATACCTCGACCTCGGACACGCTGATGCTGTTCGCCACCGGCAAGGCGGCGGCGCGGGGTGTGCCGGCGATCACCGAGATCGGCGATGCCCGGCTCTCGGGCTTCAAGCGCGCGCTGAACTCGCTGCTGCTCGAACTCGCCCATCTCGTCTGCAAGGATGGCGAGGGCGCGCGCAAATTCGTCGAGGTGCGGGTCGCGGGTGCGGCCTCCTCGCGCTCGGCCAAGCGGGTCGCGCTCTCGATCGCCAATTCGCCGCTGGTCAAGACCGCGATCGCCGGCGAGGACGCCAATTGGGGTCGCGTCGTCATGGCCGTCGGCAAGGCCGGCGAGCCCGCCAACCGCGACCGGCTCGACATCTCTTTCGGCGACATCATGGTCGCGCAGCAGGGCGCCCGGGCCGCCTCCTATGACGAGGCCGCCGTCTCCGCCTATATGAAGGGCGAGCACATCGTGATCACCGCTGATCTCGGCCTCGGTCGCGGCAAGGCCACCGTCTGGACCTGCGACCTGACCAAGGCCTATGTCGAGATCAACGGCGACTACCGGTCCTGAATGACTCATCGTCATTGCGAGCGCAGCGAAGCAATCCAGGCGCTCGCGCGATCCCTCTGGATTGCTTCGCTGCGCTCGCAATGACGGAGATGGCCCGCCCCAATCCCAGCCGCGCCTTCGTCATCGGGCATCTGCTGGTCTGCTCCTGCTTCTGGGGCTCCAGTTTCCTGTTCATCAAGTTGACGGGCGGCGCGATCTCGCCGCTGGCGCTCGCCGCAGGGCGCGGGCTGATCGGGGCGGCGGCGCTGGCGGCCTATGTCGTCTGGCTCGGCCAGAGTCCGATCCCGCGGCGCGACGAGATCCGGCACTGGCTCGTGCTGGGCACGACCAATGGCTGGGTGCCGAACGTCCTCGTCGCCTATGCGCTGGTGCAGCTCGCCAGCGGCCCGGCCGCGATGATCCAGGCCGGCGGGCCGCTGGTGACGGCGATCTTCGCCCATTTCCTCTTCGCCGAGGAGCGGATGGGTCCGCGGCGCCTGGTGGGTATTCTTCTTGGCATGGCCGGCGTGGCGCTGCTGATCGGCCCACGGCTGGTCGAGGGCGGCGGCACGGCGCTCGGCGTGCTCGCCATGGTCGGCGTCATGCTGGGCTACAGCATCGGCAATCTCTATGCCCGCGCCATCCCCGCCTCGGCGGGCGATCCGGCGCGGCTGGCGCTCGGCCAGCAGGTCGTCTCCGGCCTCGTCGCTCTGGCGCTGACGCTGGTCTTCGCCGGTCCTGCCGCCTTCGCGCCGATGGCCGACCATTTGCCCGCCATGCTGGCGCTCGGCCTGCTCGCCACGGCCGTGCCGATGGCGGTGTTCATGCGGCTGATCCGGGCTGCGGGACCGACGCGGGCGGCGATGACCGGCTATCTCGTGCCGACGGTGGCGACGATCCTCGGCATCGTCGTACTCGGGGAAACGCTGGAGTTGCGGCAGATCCTCGGCGGTTGCATCATCCTCGCCGGCGTCTTCCTGGTGACGACGTCTCAGCGTGCGGCCAAATCTGCTTGAGAGGACGAGCGGCATGAGGGTGGGGCTGGGGGTTGTTCTTGCCTTGGCCTTATCCGCTTGCGTTGAACGCAAGCCAGCGACCGTCGCCTTCTCTGTTGAAGAGGCCGCCTTCATCAAGAAGACCGGCACGACCACGATCACCGGCCATGCCTTTCGCACCAAGCCGAGCGGTGTCGTCGTGAATGCGGCCGGGCAGCTGGTTCGTCTCGTGCCGGCCACGGCCTATGCCCGCGAGCGCTTCGCCAATTTCTACGGCCCGCGCAAATTCGTGCCGCATCGCGGCTATCCCCGCGACGACAATCCCGACCCCGCCTATGGCGACTACACCCGCACCACCAAGGCGGAGTCGAATGGCCGCTTCGTCTTCGAGAAGGTCGCGCCGGGCGACTACTTCGTCACCACCCAGGTGATCTGGGGCGACGAGGATGCGCTCTCGCGCGAGGGCGGTTCGGTCTATGACAGCGTCACCGTGACGGGTAAGGAGACGCAGCCCCTGCACGTCATCCTCTCCGGCTACTGAGTCCTCCCGTGAAGCTTCTCCTCGTCGTTGCCTGCGCCCTGATCGATTCCGACAACCGCGTGCTGGTGGCGCAGCGGCCGGAGGGCAAGGCGCTGGCCGGGATGTGGGAGTTTCCGGGCGGCAAGCTGGAGGCGGGCGAGCGGCCTGAGCCGGCGCTGATCCGCGAGCTTTCCGAGGAGCTCGGCATCACGGTCAAGGAGGAGTGCCTGGCGCCGCTGACCTTCGCCAGCTTCGCCTATCCCGAATTCCACCTGCTGATGCCGCTCTATATCTGCCGGCGCTGGGAGGGGCAGGTCGCCTCTCGCGAGGCGCAGGCGCTGAAATGGGTCCGTCCGGCCAAGCTGAGGGAGCTCGCCATGCCGCCCGCCGACGAGCCGCTGATCCCGCATCTGATCGATCTGCTGGGGGCGTGAGCCCGGCTCAGTAGCGTTCGGGCAGGCCGAGCTTTGCCCATTGGCCCCTCGGCACGGGATCGCCGACGCGGAACTCGAAGGCGACGATGGCGGCCTGATCGGCGCTGAGTTCGCAGCGAAAGCGCAGATCATACCAACGGCGCTTGCTGCGGAATACCGCGCCGTCGGCGATGAGGGCGTGTCCCGCCAGCGTCGTCGCGCCCCTGGCATAGGCCGTCACCCGGTCCGGCTCGAAATCGCTTTTCCAGGCATGGATCTGGCTCATCGCCTCCAGGCCACAGAGCTGCTCGATGCGCTCTTCGGCAGCGAGATGCGGCAACATTGCAAGCGCTTCGCGGCTCAAGGGATGGGCGAGCGCCTCGGCCGCCATCATCCGGCTCGCCCTGACCATGCCGCCCGGCTCGGCCGGCGGCGCCGCTTCGACGCTCTGCGGCTGGTCCGGCGGCCCGCCCGGCGGCGCCTCGATCGGCCGGGGCCGCGACATGGCCTCGAACGCGTCTTGCGTCAGCAATTCGACGTCGACGCTGGTCTCGGCCTGAGGCGTCCCCTCGATCAAAGGCCGGATCGACAGCAAGCCGAGCGCAGCCAGCAGCAGGAGATGCAGCAGGGTCGCGCCGGCCAAGGCTGGGCGGGACGTTCCGATATGCGCGCCCTCCGCTCGCATTCATCGCACCGGTACGGCGAGGGCGGCGATCCTCGCGAGATCATGGGGCGTCACCGGACGGCTCCGTTATGCTTGCCGTTCGGCCAGGCGAAAGGCGCTCCAGAAATCGACGATTTTACGGCGCGCCAGCCAGAACCACGTCCTTGGCCAGCTGAAACCGCTCGAACCTCTCCAGCTCCGCCTCGATCAGCGCCTTGCGCTCCGGGCTCTCCTGCCCCTCCAGCCAGCTCCATTGCTGGATCAGGAGCCGCCCGGCCTGGCGGTCGGTCTTGAGGTCGAGCACAGCCACGACCCTGTCGCCGATCAGCACCGGCAGACCGAAATAGCCGAAGACGCGCTTCTCCTTCGGCAGATAGGCCTCGAAAGCGTGGGCATAGCCGAAGACCAGCTTCAGCCGCTTGCGCTGGATGATCAGCGGGTCGAAGGGCGAGAGGATGTGGACGAGGTCGGGCTGCGGCGCCGCAGCTTCCGGCCCCTCGCGCGGCATCCAGTGCGGCACAGTCGAGTCTTCGATTCCAACCGGCATCAGCTCGCGGCGCTTCACGCGAGCCTCGATCAGCTCCGCCACCGCCGCCTTGGCGGGCGCATCGAGATGGCAGATCGAATCGAGGCTGACGACCCCTTGCGCGCGCAACGCCCGGTCGAGCCTGTAAGCCGTGACCTGCCGCTCCGAGGCCGG
>CALRYW010000148.1:0-5192 GCA_943372485.1 Allobosea thiooxidans | reverse complement strand
GGTCGTGAGGTAGCCGCTGCGGCCCATCTTCGCGACGAGTCGACCGCGGATCGCCGGGGCGGCCGGCAAGAGATGGAACAGCAGGAAGGCCGAGAGCGCGGTCAGAAACGAAGGCATGGCAACCCGCCCCTTGTGGCGTCGGCCACGCGATGCCGGCGACTTGGACGGGCTCACCCTAGGCGATCCGGACGACAGGTCCTTGTCCCGGCGCAAAGACTAGCTTCGCCCGAGGTCTTAGTTGGAAGCGAGGAGGCTTTCTCTCCCCATGGCGACCATCCAGCCCCACTGTCCGGTCGACGACGTCATGCGGACGTGGCCCGAGACGATCCGCATCTTCCTCGAGCACGGCTTTCTCTGCGTGGGATGTCCGGTCGGCGCTTTCCATTCGGTCGAGGAGGCCTGCCGGGAGCACAGCCATGACCTGGCGTCGTTCATGACATGCCTCGAAGAGGCGGCGGTCGGACAAGCGGATGCCGATCGAGAGATGAGATGAGAGACTACGCCTTGGGGGTTTCGGCAATAGCGAAGAGCCCGTGCGGATCGCGCACCACGATGCGCTGGCGTCCACCTTCGACAAGACCCCGGGTCTCCCAGGCGCTCAGGATCCTGCTGACCGTGTGCAACGTCGTGCCGGTCATCTGCGCGACGTCCTCTCGTGTGATGGGGAATGCCACCTCGATGCCGTCATCGACCTTTCGGCCCGCCTGCTTGAGAAGCCGCAAAAGGGCGTGCGCCACGCGGCGTTCGACCTCTTCGGTGGCCAACTCGACCACCCGGACATGGGCCTCGTCCAATCGCGTGCCAACTATGTGCAACGCGCTCTCCGCTAAGGCAGGGCAGCGGGCGACGAGGGTCGGCCAGGCCGAGGACGGCCAGACGAGCGCGAGGCTGTCCATTACCGCTTGGGCCGTGGCCGGATAGCTCTGACGTCCTATTTGGACGGCGATGCCGAACATCTCCCCTGGCACGACATAGCGGATAACGACCTGCTGGCCGGCAGGGGTGAGCTTCACGACCTGGAGATGGCCGTGGAGCAGCACGAAGAAGCTGTCCGCCGCTCCCCCCTGTTCGAAGACCGTGGTGCCCTTCGGGTATCGCAGTGATTTTGCCTGCGCGAGAACGATGTCGATCTCCTTGCCCGTCAGCGCCGCGAAGGCGGGAACCGCGTCGAGGATGGACCGATCAAGCGCGCTCATAGCTTCATTCCTCTTCGTCGGCGCCGGCCTCCGGCTCGGTACCGCCAGCGTTGGCCATCTCGCCGCTCCGCAGGGTCTGGAAGTGCCGATGCCTGGCTGATGTCCTGTGGCTTCGGTTACTTAGGGTACATCGCCGGGCGCGATGCGACTGAAGCCCGTTGCGTTTGCAGTGCTAGCGCAACCGGGCCAGAGCCGCCATCGGCAAGCTGTCCGCCGTAGAGTTTGCGCTTGGACAAACTGTCACTTTGCGGGCGGCGCTATGGAGAGTTCCGCGCTCCCGAGGCCGCTAGGGGGGAACGCCCGTGATTGGGTTTGAGGTCGCCGCTTCGGCCGCGGTGCAGCCTGAAGCTCCACTGCACTCGTGTCGCCTACAGACCGGCTGCTGCGGGACGCTCGGCGCCAGACTTGTTGAGGATTGCCCATGGCTCCCATTCCCCGGCTACGCGACGAAGGCGGCCACCCGCTCTGGTCTTATGGCTTTCGGCCCTTCTTCCTGTTTGGCTCACTGTTTGCCACCGCCGCCATGCTGGCCTGGCTGCCCTTCTATTACGGGCAGATCACGATCCCGACGGCGATGACGCCACGGGATTGGCACGCCCACGAAATGATCTTCGGCTTTCTGCCGGCTGTGGTGGCTGGCTTCCTGCTGACCGCCATCCCCAACTGGACGGGACGGCTTCCGCTCCAGGGCCGGCCCCTCATCGTCCTCGTCGCGGTCTGGGTGGCCGGACGTGTGGCGATCGCCACCTCGGCAGCGACGTCCCTGACCTTCGCGGCCATCGTGGATCTCGCCTTCCTCGCCCTCCTTGCGGCCGCCGCGACGCGCGAAATCGTCGCCGGCAGAAACTGGCGCAATCTCAAAGTCGTCCTCGTCGTCGCATTGATGCTGGCTGGTAATGTCGTCTTCCATGTCGAGGCGGCTCGCGAGGGCTTCGCCGATGTCGGCGTCCGTCTGGGCATCGCCGCCACGATCTTCCTGATCACGCTGGTTGGTGGGCGCGTCGTCCCGAGTTTCACGCGCAACTGGCTCGCGAGGGAAAATCCAGGACGCCTGCCCTCGCCTTTCGGCAAACTGGATATGGCCGCCCTGGTCGCCAGCGGGCTTGCCTTGCTGCTCTGGACGGCCGCCCCGGAGGGTGCCACGACGGGCGTGCTTCTGATCGTTGCTGGAGGGCTCCAGACCATCAGGCTGATGCGATGGGCGGGGCACCGGACCTGGCGCGACCGCCTCGTCTTGGTCTTGCACCTCGCCTACGCCTTCATCCCGCTCGGCTTCTTCCTCGCCGCGACTGCCGCCTTCGGCCAGCTGTCAGTATCCGCCGGCAACCATGCCTGGACCGTCGGCGCGGCGGGCCTGATGGTGCTCGCCATCATGTCGCGCGCCAGTCTTGGGCACACGGGCCGCGCGCTGGTCGCTTCGCGATGGGTCGAAGCCGTCTACCTCCTCCTCATCGGCGCTGCGGTCCTGCGCATCTGTGCCGCCGTCGCTCCCGGAGCCGGCGGCGTCCTTGTTCTCCTGGCCTGGTTGGCCTGGACGGGAGCTTTCGGACTCTTCGCTGCAGCCTATTGGCAGGTGTTCACGGGGCCGCGACTTCGCGCTTGACAGGCATGAGATCAGGCCAGTGCAGGTATCATCTCAGGGGACAGCCAAGAGGTCCATCAACGCGGCAAACGCCTCCAAACCGGAGGCTGGCCGCAGCGGGGGGCTCGTGCGGCTTAAGCTCGCTCTGGTCATGACGCCGTTTGCGCCACAACCTCGACGATCCGCCCATCGCGCAGATGGACCATGCGGTCGAGGCGCGAGAAGATTTTCTCGTCATGCGTCACGATGATGACCGCAGCGTCTCGCTCGATCGCGACCTGCTTCATCAGATCGATGACGATGGCGGCTCGTTCCGAGTCGAGCGCAGCGGTCGGCTCGTCGGCGAGGATGATCCGGGGCTCATTAGCGAGCGCGCGTGCGATCGCGACGCGCTGGGCTTCGCCGCCCGACAGCTTGGAGGGAAGCGCATCGGCGCGGTGGTCGACCTGCAGATAGCCGAGCAACTCCATGGCGCGCGCCTTGGCTCGCTCGGGGCACTCACCCATCAGGGTGCGCACGATCGCCACGTTCTCCCAGGCCGAGAGGAACGGCAGAAGGTTGTGGAACTGGAAGATGAACCCGATGGTCTCCAGCCTCAGCCGCCTGAGATCGCCGATCAGCCATTTGCCGTCGAAGATCGCGCGACCATCGAGACGGATGGCGCCGGAATCGGGCTCCGTGATGCAGCCGATGCAGTTGAGCAATGTGCTCTTGCCCGATCCGGAGGGGCCAATCAGGCCGACCACCTCGCCGGTCCCGATCGTCAGATCGATGTCGATCAGTGCTGGCACCTTCGTCGCCCCAGTGCCGAAGGTCTTCGAGAGGTGTTCGATTTCGACGACGGGCCTTGGCGCGACAATGGGTCTGGGTGAGGCCATCATGTCAGCCTCCAAGCGCCGAGGCCGGATCGATTTTCAGCGCCGACCGGACCCCGAAGATGCTGGCTATCAGGCACACCATGACGATGATGCCGAGCAGGATCGCCGTGTCGGAGGTCTCCAGCACCACGCGTCGCGGGAAATAGTCCTTGGCCAGGCGGATCAGAGTCGCGCCGATGGCGAAGCCCACCAGGCCCATCGCCAGCGCCTGCTGCAGGATCAGCGAGACGATGACGCGGTCGGGCGCACCGATGAGCTTGAGCGTCGCGATCGCCTTCTTCTTGTCCATGGTCATCGTGTAGACGATCAGACCGATCACCACCGTCGAGACGACCAGCAGGATCACCGCGAACAGGCCTAGCTGCCTACGGGCGCGCTCGATCACCGAGCGCGTCAGGATCTCCTCCTGCTGGGCGGCCGTCATCGCGGTCAGATGTTTCCAGCGCGCGATCGAACCGATGACGCCGTCCGGCGAGGCATCAGGGCGCATGCGCACGATGATGGCGCTGACCAGATCGCTCGACCCGCCTGCCGGTGCGTCGCGGGCCGTCTCCCGCCTGACTGCCGAGGGATCGAACTGCCACTGGACGATCTGGGCGTCGCGCAGGGTCATCATCAGCACCGGATCGCCTCCCGAGCTGGTGGCGTTCGCGGTCAGGCCGACGACGGTGAAATCGTCGCGGCCGATGCGGATGCGTTCGCCGAGTGCGAGGCCGGTCTTGCGATCGGCCACCACTTCGGAGCGCGACTTCAGGATGGCGCGGCCTTCCTCGATTGCGACCTCGCTGCCGGGTCGCCCGATCTGGGCGCCGACGATGAAGACGCGCAGGTTCGTGCCGCGATAGGGAAACTCGACGGTCTGGTAGACGACCGCGCCGGCCGCCGCCACGCCGGCATGGACGGCGATGGCATCGCGCGTGTCGCGCGGCAGGCGCGAGCTCTCGGCGAAAGGGCCCCTCTTGCCCGCTTCAACGACCCAGGCGTCGGCCCCCGCACTCCGGACCAAGCCGAGCGCCTCGGCAACCAGCCCGCGATAGATGCCGACCATGCCCATGACGACGCCCAGCAACAGGCTGAGGCCAACGCAGGTGAGGATGAACCGTCCAAGACCATGCTGGACATCGCGCCAGGCGAGGTTCATCGGGTGCTCTCGGAGGCAACCGCCTTGCGCCCGACCTTGAAGCCATCATCGGGCACGGAGACCACCGCGCGTGCATCGGCGGGCAGGCCGTCGACGATCAGCACTCGACCGTCGAGCAGCCGATCTCCGAGAGCGACGAGACGCCGATGGAGCTTGCCATCCTCGACCGTCCAGATCATGCCCGCACGACCATCGAAGCCGCTCACGGCACGTAAGGGAACGAACAGGCCCTCCGGGACGACCCGCTTGATGATCTCGATCTCGGCCTGCTCGCCGAGATAGCGGCCCTGATGTTCCGGCTCACAGGTCAGGCAGCGCACATAGACCCGGCGCTCCTCGGTGACGCGGTCGTTCTCCTGGTCGATCCGGACGATCTGCGCCTCGACGACGGTGTT
>CALRYW010000147.1:0-5227 GCA_943372485.1 Allobosea thiooxidans | reverse complement strand
CGAAAGCGGACTCTGGCATCGGATTCAGTGACCATCGTATTTGTCGCCTTCGACCGCTCACCCTCACAATTCAATCCGCCGCCGCGATCTCCAGCGACACGCTCAGGCCCGCCGCTGTCGCGATGCCGATCAGGGCGTCGAGGCTGAACTTGCTGATCTTGCCGCGCAGGAGGTCGTTGAGGCGTGGCTGGGTCAGACCGAGGCGGCGCGCGGCTTCCGCCTGCGACAGGTTCCACGACGAGACGACCGTCTCGATGGCATCCATGAGGTCGGAGCGCATGGCGAGATGGCGCGCCTCGGCCGGCGTGTCGCAGAGCGCCTCAAAAACGTTGTCGAACCTCTCGCCGGTCATCGTCCGATCTCCCTGTATCGCTTGATCGCCAGATCGATGTCTTTCTGCGGCGTCTGCTGCGCCTTCTTCTGGAAGGCATGCAGGATGTAGACGGCATCCGCCGTCTTCACCGTGTAGAACACTCGAAACGTCCCGTCCTCACCCCAGACCCTGAACTCGCGGACAGCAGGGCCGATCTGTGGAAACGGCTTCCAGTCGCTCGGGGAGAGCCCTCGCTGCAGTCTCCGGATGATCCGGCCGCACTCCTCGCGCATCTCCGTGGGGAAATCCCGCAGTCGATCACGGCTGTCACCGAGGAATGCGACGGGAAGCATCGACATCCATCCATGTCTATATCGAATTAGATATAGTTGATGGAGGGCTCAGTGACAAGGACGGGCGACTGCGCCCGCCCTCACTCCACCGTCACCGCCCGCGTCGCCAGCACGCGCAGGCCGCTGACGGGGGCGTCCATCACATAGCGCAGCTCATAGGTGCCGGGCTGGTCGGGGCCGTCCAGCGTCGCCTCGACGTTTTCCTGCGGGAAGAAGGAGGGGCCTTGCGCGTCGGGGGCGGCGCCGGCGGGAACCAGCATGACGCGGTCGCGCTCGCCATTGGGGCCGATGCCGCGCACCGGCAGGGCCTGGCCGCGGCCGATGCGGGCCGGTGCGGCCAAAATCGCCTCCGGTGGCGTGGTGACGAGCGGCTGGCGCAGCAGGATGATGGGGGCGCCGTCCTGGTCGCGCGTCAGGCGCAGCTCATAGGCGCCGGCCTCGCCCGGCGTCGGCAGGCTGGCCGAGGGGCGGGCGCCGAGCGGAACGACGACGATGGCGGTCGCGGGCGGGTCCGTCGGGCGGGCGATGGCGAGCCTCGCGCCGTCAGGTGTCCGGCTGGCCAGCACATTCAGCGGCGAGCCCGCCATCACCCGCTGCGAGGCCGAGAGCGAGGGCCCGGCGGGCTGCGGCGGCTTGCGGGAGGCCTGCGACTGGGCGCTGGCCGGCGACAGGGCTGCCAGCGGCAGGAGGACTGCCGCCAGCAGGACGAGACGGCGCAGCTTCATGCGTCGCGCGCCAGCTTGCGGATATGGGCGGCGAGCTTCGGGCTGCGCGCGGTCAGCGCCCTGAAATCGACCTGGTCCAGCACGAGCAGCTTGGTCGGCGCGGTCGCGACCGCGGCGTTGACGCCCGAGGCGTGGCTGGTGATCGCGACGTCGTCCAGCGTCAGCGCGCCGAAGAAATGGCCTTCGTCCAGAATCGTCTTTCCCTCCGGCAGAGCGAGCTCGACCTCGCCGCTGGCGACGAAATAGAGCGCCTGCAGCGGCTCGCCCTCATGGGCGACGACGACGCCGTTGCGCACCGTGCGGGCGCGCAGGAACTGCATCACCTGCGCGATCTCGACCGCATCGAGTTGGCCGAACAAGGGCACGCGCGCGATCATGCTCCAGGTCACCACGAATTCGCGGCGGTGGATCTCCTGCGCGAAGGCGGTGGCGACGATGCCGACCGGCAGCGCCAGCATGACCAGGCCGAGCACGGCGGTGACGGCCGCGACCGCCTTGCCCGCCGCCGTGATCGGCGAGACGTCGCCATAGCCGACCGTGGTCAGCGTGATGATCGCCCACCACATCGCGTCGGGGATGGTGCCGAGCTTGTCGGGCTGGGCCTCGTGCTCGACGAGATGCATCAGGCTCGCCGTCATCAGCATCACACCCATCAGCACGACGAAGCAGGCGAAGAGCGCCTTGCGCTCGGCATGGAGCGCGGCGGCGAGCGAGGCCATGCCCGGCGAATAGCGTCCGAGCTTGAAGAAGCGCAGCAGCCGCAGCAGCAGCAGGGTGCGCAGGTCGCCGAGGCCCAGTGCGACGAAGGCGAGGGGCAGCGTCGCCAGCAGATCGATGATCGCCGGCAGCGACCTCGCATAGGCCAGCCTGGCCTGGGCGGCGGGCAGGGCCCGGTAGCGCGCATGCTCGGGCGCGACCCAGAGGCGGGCGGCGTATTCCAGCGTGAACAGGACGAGCGAGACGGCTTCCAGCAGCTGGAAGGCCGGGCCGAAGCGCAGGGCGATGTCGGGAACCGATTCCAGCACGATCGCCGCGACATTGGCGCAGATCAGCAGGATGAGCCCGCGATGGATCGCATTGGCGACGGGATCGTCGCCGGCGCCATGGTCGAGCCAGAGATGGACCCGGCGCCGCCATCCCATCGCAGAGGCGGCGGCGGCCATGGCGGGCGTCAGCCCATCGCCGCGGCGACGGCCTCGAGCGCGGCTTGCGCCTTGTCGCCGTCGGGCCCGCCGGCCTGGGCCATGTCGCGGCGTCCGCCGCCGCCCTTGCCGCCGAGCGCCTCGGAGGCCGCGCGCACCAGCGCGACCGCGTCGAAGCGCTCGGTCAGGTCCGGCGTGACGCCGACGACGACGCCGGCCTTGCCGTCCTCGGCGACGCCGACGATGGCGACGACGCCCGAGCCGATGCGGGTCTTGGCCTCGTCGGCCAGGCTCTTCAGATCCTTCATCTCGACGCCGCTGATGGCGCGCGCCAGGAGCTTGGTGCCGGCGATCTCCTGAACCGGGTCCTGCGCCTCGCCGCCGCCGCCCATGGCGAGCTTCTTGCGGGCGTCGGAGAGCTCGCGCTCGAGCTTGCGGCGCTCCTCGATGAGGGCAGTGAGGCGGTTGCCGGCCTCGTGCGCGGGCACCTTGAGCAGGCTGGCGAGCCCGTCGAGCAGGCGCGACTCGGTGTTGAGCCGCAGCCGCGCGCCGTTACCGGTCATCGCCTCGAGGCGGCGGACGCCGGCCGCGACCGCGCTCTCGCCGACGATGCTGACGAGCCCGATATCGCCGGTGCGGGAGGCGTGGGTGCCGCCGCAGAGCTCGACCGAATAGGCGCGGCCCGTGGCGTTGGTGCCCATCGCGACGACGCGGACCTCGTCGCCATATTTCTCGCCGAAGAGGGCGCGGGCGCCCGAGGCGATGGCCTCGTCGACGCTCATCAGCCGGGTCGAGACCGGCTCGTTCTTCAGCACGATGGCGTTGGCGATCTCCTCGACCTCGCGCAGCTCCTCATCCGAAATCGGCTTGGGATGCGAGAAATCGAAGCGCAGACGATCGGGCGAGACCAGCGAGCCCTTCTGCGCGACATGGTCGCCAAGCACGAGACGCAGCGCCTCGTGAAGGAGATGGGTGGCCGAGTGGTTGGCGCGGATCGCGGTGCGGCGGGCATGGTCGACCGCCAGCTCGACGGCGGCGCCGCGCTTCAGCACGCCATCCTTGACGGTGACGGCATGGGCGAAGACGTCGCCGAGCTTCTTCTGGACGTCGCCGACGGTGGCGAGGAAGCCCGTGCCGCGGACCGTGCCGGCATCGCCGACCTGGCCACCCGACTCGCCGTAGAACGGTGTCTGGTTGACGATCATCAGCCCGCTCTCGCCGGCATTCAGGCTCTCGACCTCGGCATTGTCGCGGATCAGCGCGGTGACGACGCCCTCGGCGGTCTCGGTGTCGTAGCCGAGGAATTCGGTGGCGCCGAGCTTGTCGCGCAGCGGGAACCAGAGCGTCTCGGTCGCGGCCTCGCCGGTGCCGGCCCAGGCGGCGCGCGCCTTGGCCTTCTGCTGCTGCATGGCGGCATCGAAGCCATCCGTATCGACGGTGACGCCGCGGGCGCGCAGCGCATCCTGCGTCAGGTCGAGCGGGAAGCCATAGGTGTCATAGAGCGTGAAGGCGACCTCGCCCTTGAGGCTCTGACCGGACGACAGATCCTTGGCGGCGTCGTCGAGCAGGGTCAGGCCGCGGGCGAGCGTGGTGCGGAACCGGGTCTCCTCGAGCTGCAGCGTCTCCGAGATCAGGGCCTCGGCCCGCAGCAATTCGGGATAAGCGCGGCCCATCTCGCGGGTCAGCACGGGGACGAGCCTGTGCAGCAGCGGATCCTTCGCGCCGAGCAGCTGCGCATGGCGCATGCCGCGGCGCATGATCCGGCGCAGCACATAGCCGCGGCCCTCATTGGAGGGCAGCACGCCATCGGCGATCAGGAAGGCCGAGCAGCGCAGATGGTCGGCGATGACGCGGTGGCTCGCCTTCATCGGCCCGTCGGAGGGCACGTTGGTGAGGTCGGCGATGGTGGAGATCAGCGCCGCGAAGAGGTCGATCGCATAATTGTCATGCGTGCCCTGGAGCACGGCGGCGATGCGCTCGAGCCCCATGCCGGTGTCGATCGAGGGGCGGGGCAGGTTGGTGCGAACGCCGCCCGCCGCCTCCTCATACTGCATGAAGACGAGGTTCCAGATCTCGATGAAGCGGTCGCCATCCTCGTCGGGCGAGCCGGGCGGGCCGCCGGGGATGTGGTCGCCATGGTCGTAGAAGATCTCGGAGCAGGGGCCGCAGGGGCCGGTGTCGCCCATGCGCCAGAAATTGTCCGAGGTCGGGATGCGGATGATCTTTGAGTCCGACAGGCCGGCGATCTTCTTCCAGAGGCCATGGGCCTCGTCATCCTCGGAATAGACGGTGACCGTCAGCTTCTCCTTGGGCAGGCCGTATTCGCGTGTGACCAGGGTCCAGGCGTGCTCGATCGCCTGTTCCTTGAAATAATCGCCGAAGGAGAAGTTCCCCAGCATCTCGAAGAAGGTGTGGTGGCGGGCGGTGTAGCCGACATTGTCGAGGTCGTTGTGCTTGCCGCCGGCGCGGACGCATTTTTGCGCGGTTGTGGCGCGGACGTAAGGGCGCTTCTCCTGGCCGGTGAAGACGTTCTTGAACTGCACCATGCCCGAATTGGCGAACATCAGCGTCGGGTCGTTGCGCGGCACGAGCGGGCTCGATGCCACCACCTCATGGCCCTGGCCCTTGAAATAGTCGAGGAAGGTGGACCGGATTTCGTTGACGCCGCTCATCGCTGTTCGAACTCTTGGCTAT
>CALRYW010000146.1:0-5524 GCA_943372485.1 Allobosea thiooxidans | reverse complement strand
GACGGCGTTGAAGGCGGCCGGGTACGACCGACTTGGCACCACATGGATTGCGGACATCAACACAGCCAGCCTGCGCCAGATGGAGAAGCTCGGCGCGCGGACGCTTCATCGCCTGCATCTCTTCGCCAAGCAGCTGAGGGACGCGCCATGATTCAGGTCGATCTCGATCTGCTGCGGCGCCTGGTGGCCGAGGCGCGCCTTGCCCCTAGTGTGCACAACATTCAGCCAACGCGCTTCTCGCTCCGAGACGGCGCGATCCTGATGCATGGCGAGCCATGCCGGATCCTGCCGGCCGCCGACCCAAACGGCCATGACGTCCGGCTTTCCCATGGTGCGGCGCTGGAAGGCCTCGCCCTGGCGCTGGCCGCGGAAGGCCTCGTGCTTGCGGAAACGTGCTTGGGTTTGGGCGATGATCACGGGCCCGTCGCCTGCATCAGCGTGGCAGCGAGAGCCGCCCCCGCAGATCCGGTGAGATCGCATGTCCCGCAAAGGGCGAGCTGGCGTGGCGGATTTTGCCCGCCCAGCGGCGAAACACAGGCGGCGCTGTCACGGCTCTCCGAGGCTGCGCCGGACCTCATCCTCGTGCAGGATCGCGCTGCGGTGGCGAGCATCGCCGCGCTTGCTGACCGGGCGGGCCTGTTCTTTCTGAGGGATCTCGAGCATCGTCGCGAACTGCTGAAATGGATGCGCCTCTCGCCGAAGCACGCCGACTATCGTCGGGACGGGCTGAACGCCGAGGCGATGGCGCTTTCGCCAGCGCAAGCCTTCGCAGCGGGCCTTGTCCTGGGACCGGCTTTCGCCTGGCTGGACCGACTGGGGCTTGCCGGCATGCTCACGGCCGAAGCCAGCAAGACTCGCTCCGCATCGGCGATCGCGCTGCTGCATCGGCCGGAGGGCGAAGACCCGCTGCTAAGCGGCCGCGCCTTTTATCGCGCCTGGCTCGCAATGACGCGCGCAGGATTGGCAGCGTGCCCGGTTTCGGTGATCGTCGACTGGCCGCAGGGCAGAGCCGCGCTCTGCGGGTGGCATCCGTTGCCGCCAGGCCGGCGTCTGGTCAACGTGTTTCGCATCGGCGTGCCGACTGTGCGGCATGGGGCCGTTCACAGCCGCCTGCCTGTCGACGAGCTGATCTGGCAGTCCTCATAGAAGTTTCAGATACTCCAGCAGAGCGTCGCGCTCGCGCGGAGTGAGGCCTGAAACCTCCGCCTCATGCCCCCGGTTCGAGAAGCCGGGCTTGCGCGTGTCGATCTCGACCGATCCAGCAAAGCCACCACCCTCCTTCGGGTCGCGCCAGAGGCCGGATGGATCGGGTGCAAGGGCCAGACCGACCCGCTCGAAATCGAGCCGATGCCCGCCCACCATGAAGCGCCCCGGCCGCGTCGCCGGCTCCAGCAGATGACGCAGGGTCGGAACGGAGCCGTTGACCAGATACGGCGCCGTCGCCCAGATTCCACTCAGAAGTGGCGCGGCGAGCCGACCCGTGGCCGCCGCGCTGATGTGCTCGCGATAGGGCCCGAGGTTGATGCGGGCAGCCAGTGCCGCGTCGAACGCCGTCGCCCGGGCCATGTCGGTGCCGACATCGCCGGCCCAGTTCGGGAAGTTCAGCAGGCGGGGGCGCTCCAGGCTGAGGTCATAGTCGCCATGGCAGCGGGAGCACTCGCGCGCATAGGCGGCCTGGCCCAGCGGCAGCCCCGTCGTGGCGATCGGACCTGGAAAGGGCTGCGGGCGGTAGACTGCCAGATATTGCGCGATATCGGTCAGAGCCGGCACGGTCGCGAGGGCCCGCTCCGGCGACAGGCCCATGCTGGGCACCGTAAAGAAGGAGCCGATCCGGGCGAGATCGCGAGGATCCGCAGCCGCGGCTGTCTTCGCATCACGCGGCTCGAAGCGCTCTTGGCCCGGTACGGTGTAGGCTCCGTCGGCCAGCAGGGCAGTGCGAAAGCCACGATCGGCAAGGTCGGGGATCGAGACGAAGCCGCCCGGGGATGGCCGGCCATGGGGTGGCACCAGCCCCAGACGCATCTTCAGGGCCGCGACGCCATTGGTCAGCCCTGGCGCGCCATTGGAGAAGCGCAACGGCGTATCGCCCTCGACACGCAGTTGATCCATCCGGGATTTGGCGCGTGGCAGAACCAGCCACTTCAGGCTCAGCCGCTCGCGCCAGCTGAGCGCTGGGTGCAGCCGGTCGATCGCCCGCCAGAAAGCGGCTTCGTCGGCGAAGCCGCGCTTCAGCGATCGATAGACCAGCTGCGCATAGGCCTCCAGATCGAGCGATGTATTGGGCATGCCGGGCACCGGCCGCCCCGGCTGCGGCAAGCCTGCCGCGTCGTAGCCGGCACCGGCATGGCACGAAGCGCAGCCGAGATTGGCCGTCGTGACCTGCAGCGGCGGCAGGAACCGCTCGACCCGCCCGAGATTGAGACCGAGCGGAGATCTCACCCCGCCGACGCCGACCGGTGCATTCGCCGGGAAGAGAAAGCCGACGCTCTTGAATGCGGTCTCGACGCCTTCGGCTGACAGCTTCGCGAAGTCCCCTTCCGCCATCTCCAAGGCCAGCGCCGTACTGAGCACAACCCAAGGCAGCGCGTTCGTGTCGAGCGTGTCGAGATCCAAGACAGAAAGGTCGCCGTCACGGAATAATCGCTCGCCGCGCTGAATGGGATCGGATGGCAGTGGTCCCAGCGTCAAGGACGTCGCGGGGGCACTGCGGGTCAGATCGATCCACGTCACGCCAAGCATCAGCGCGCCGAAGGCCGAGACCCCTATCAACCATTTGCACATAGGCCGCCGAGCGCTCATGCGAGATGAAAAGAGCCCCATGGGATGCAAAGCAACCCGCCCAAGATCCGAACGCAGAAGCGCCAGTTCTTCAACAACTCCGTTCTAAACCGCTTAACAGCCGTAACGGGCCGCTTCTCGCCTGCTGGCCGATAGCGGCGGTTTGCGATCAGTCGGCCATGAGGCGCAGCGCGGTGATCGAGAGGTGATGGCATGCGGATGGATGCGGTCTCCTGCGGAGAATGCACCATCTGGCGTGCGCTGAGCGATCAAAGCGTGGTCGCGGTGAGCGTCATCTCATCGCCGGTGCGTTGATGGCCGGGCGGGAGGCGACAGGGCAGAGGCCGCAGCCCTCTGCTCGTGTGCCGTCCCGAAACCTGCTACCGCCTTTCCCGGCTCAAGGCTGGGAATCTCAGGCGATGCACGACGACACTCTCTCGATCGGGATCATTGGCGCCGGCATCATGGGCGAGCGGCTGCTGAGCGCCATTCTCGATCAGTCTCCCCCGGTGGTGAAGGTCAGCGGTGTCTGGGATCCGGCGTCGTCGGCGATGGAGCGTATGGCCACGACATTCCCGCAGGTTCCGCGCCTGGCCGATGCCGCCGCGATCATCGCCGCCAGCGATTGCGTCTACATCGCTTCGCCACCGGCCTCCCATCTCGATCATGCCCGCGCCACGATCGCCGCCGGCAAGAGCGTGTTCTGCGAGAAGCCTTTGGCGGTCGATGTCGAGGACGCGCGCGCCTTCGTAGCAGAGGCCGGCAACCGAGGGGCCGTCAACTTTCCCTTCGCCTCGTCGCTGGCCGTCGCAACCTTGATGGACTGGATCGCGCAGGGCGCCGTCGGCACGGCGTCGCGCATCACAGTCGAGGTTGCCTTCGCGACCTGGCCCCGCTCCTGGCAGGCTGATGCCGCCGCCTGGCTAGACGGGCGGCAACAGGGCGGCTTTACCCGCGAGGTCGTGTCGCATTTCCTCTTCCTGAGCCGTCGGCTCATGGGCCCGCTGCACGGTCTCTCCGCGAGCGCGGCTTTCGCCGAGACCGGCACATCGGAGCGCGCGATCGAAGCCAAGCTGATGGCCGGCGACATCCCGGTCGACCTCACTGGCCGTGTTGGCACGACGGCGAAGGACGACCACAACATCTGGATGCTGGAAGGCGACCGGGGTGCGGTGCGGCTCTGTGACTGGTCGGTCGCCGAACGCCGCCGGCCCGACGGCACATGGGAGCGCGCCGCCGACGCGCTGTCGCAGGTGGAGGCGCGCCCGATCGCGCTCAGGCGCCAGATCGAGGGGGTGGTTCGACTCACGCGTGGCCAGCCGCACCACCTCGCGACCCTCGATGAAGCCTTGAATGTTCAGGACATCGTCGAGGCCATCCTCGCCGGCGGCGCGACCGTGGCAGGGTGACGTGGCCCCCAGCCATTGTTCAGCGCTGAGCCTGTTTCGCTCGGTCGCGCATGCGTCTGGTCGCGTTCGCCATCGCGCCTTGTACAAGCCGATTCACAGCACTGGCTGGTGATGTCTTGGCCGCGGTATCGCGTAGACTGGAGCACCGGCAGGGTGTCGGAATCACAAGCCGGGGCGTGGTAGGTGTTGGGGGATGTGTCGAGAATGACCTATGACGTGATCGTCGTCGGGATCGGCGGCATGGGAAGCGCCGCCGCCTGGCATCTCGCCCGGCGCGGCGTGAAGGTTCTCGGTCTCGAACGCTTCGACATCCCCCACAGCATGGGCTCGTCGCACGGCATCAGCCGGATCATCCGCATGCCCTATTACGAGGACCCGGCCTATGTCCCGCTGCTGCGGCGCGCCTATGAGCTCTGGGGCGAGATCGAAGCGGCGACGGGCGAGGAGCTGCTCGTCATCACCGGCTCGATCGATGCCAGCCCGGAGGATGATGGGCTGTTTCAGGGCGCGCTGAACTCCGCCCGCCTGCACGATCTGCCCCATGAGGTTTTGACCGGCGATCAGGTCAATGCGCGCTACCCCGGCTATCGCCTGCCGTCGTCGCATCGCGCCGTGTTCCAGGCGCGGGGCGGTTTGATCGCCAGCGAACGGGCGATCGTGGCGCATGTCCGCGCCGCTCAGGCGCATGGCGCGGAGATCCATGCCCGCGAGGCCGTGCTCGGCTGGGAGGCGAAACCCAACGGCGATGGCGTCGTCGTGACGACCGACCGGGGCCGCTACGAAGCCGCGCGGCTGGTGCTGACCGCCGGAGCCTGGATCGGCGACCTCGAACCCTTGCTTCAGGCCGTCGCGGTGCCCGAGCGGCAGGTTCTGGCCTGGCTTCAACCCGCGACGCCGGAGCTGTTCGCGCTCGATCGCTTCCCGGTCTTCAATTTGCAGGTCGAAGAGGGCCGCTATTACGGCTTTCCGATCTACGAGGTCCCGGGCTTCAAGTTCGGCCGCTATCACCATCGCGGCGAAACCAGCCGTGCCGATGATGTCAGGCGCGAGCCGGACGCGGAGGACGAAAGGCTGCTGCGGGATTTCAGCCAGCGCTATTTCCCGGACGGCAGTGGCCCGACCATGGCGCTGCGGAGCTGCCTGTTCACCAACACCCCCGACGAGCATTTCATTCTCGACCGCCACCCTGCCCATGAACAGGTCGTGCTGGTCTCGCCCTGCTCGGGGCATGGCTACAAGTTCTGCAGCGTGATCGGGGAGATCGTCGCCGATCTCGCCAGCGGAGACGGCACGACCCGGCACGAGATCGGATTCCTGCGCCTGGCGCGGGCGGCGCT
>CALRYW010000145.1:0-5605 GCA_943372485.1 Allobosea thiooxidans | reverse complement strand
ATATCGGCACGGGAATGGCCGATGTTCACCGGCGCATCGTCGCGGCGAGGTACCTTCGCAACCTCTCGGCCCGCGCCTTCGCCGAGAAGGCCGGCGAGATCATCGGCGACCTCAACTATGTCCATCCCTTTCGCGAGGGGAACGGCCGGACGCAGGCGCTCTATCTCGAGGCGCTCGCCCGACAGGCCGCCCATCCGATCGACCTGACCCGGCTCGCCCGCGAGAGCTGGATGGAGGCGTCGAAAGCGGCGCATACCGGCCGCTATGGGCCGTTCGCCGATTGCATCCACGCGGCGCTGGTGTCGGAAGCCGACGGACGGCGGCCGTAACCGGCCCATCGCCTCAGGCGTGGCCCGCCTCGCGCGACAGAAACGCCGGATCGATGCCGATCTTGCCGAGCGCGCGGGTGTATTTCGTCTCGATGCCGTCGTCGAAGAGCAAAGCGGGGTCGGCGGCGCAGTGCAGCCAGCCATTGGCCTGGATCTCGGATTCGAGCTGGCCGGCGCCCCAGCCGGCATAGCCCAGCGCCAGCACGGCGCTTTCCGGCCCGCTGCCGATGGCGATGGCGCGGAGGATGTCGAGCGTCGCGGTCAGGCAGATGCCGTCGTCGATCGGCAGCGTCGCCGATTCCAGAAAGAAATCGGCGGTGTGCAGCACGAAGCCGCGCTTGGTCTCGACCGGCCCGCCCCGCAGCACCTGGAGCTTCTCGGCCTGGCTCGGCAGCCGGATCAGCTCGTCCGAGGGGATGACGTCGAGCTGGACGAGGAGATCGGGAAAGCGGGTGTCGGCGGCGGGCTTGTTGACGATGATGCCCATCGCCCCGTCCTCGGAATGGGCGCAGACATAGACGACGCTGCGGCTGAAGCGCGTGTCGGCCATGCCGGGCATGGCGATCAGGCACTGCCCGTCGAGATAGCTGCGACCACTGAGTCGCTGGTTCGAGCCGATCTTCATGACGCCATGCTAGATCACTTTTCACCGCGCTGGAAACAGCCAACACCGCGCGTTGCGCAGCCTCCTGACAGGTCGCTCGCCCGGGCGCGCAACCATCGCCGGGCCGCCGATCACGCGATTGTTCGATGGGGCGGCGCGGATTCTGTCGCAATTTTTGTCTAAGCCTCGTAAATCTCTGCTGTGAAACGTCTTCTCGTTCTCCTCGCGGCGCTGGCCGCCGTCGTGACCGCCTCGCTGCCTCCGGCCGCCCTGGCGCAGGACGCCGCGATGTCGCCCTGGTCCAAGGGCGACCATGCCTCGCTGCGTCTGATCGCGGGCGCGACCGCCCCCTCCGGCAAGCAGCGCGTCGGCGTCGAGATCCTGATGGCGCCGGGCTACAAGACCTATTGGCGCAGCCCCGGCGATTTCGGCGTGCCGCCGGTGTTCGACTGGAGCGGCTCGACCAATATCGGCGGGCTCGACGTGCGCTGGCCGACGCCGGAGCGCTTCGAGGACGGCAACGGCGATTCGCTCGGCTATGTCGGCGAGGTGGTGATCCCCGTCTCCGTCCAGCCGGCTGATCCTGCCAAGCCGGTGATGCTGGTGCTGAAGCTCGATTTCGCCGTCTGCGAGAAGATCTGCGTTCCCGTGAAGAGCGAAACGCGGCTCTGGCTGGAGCCTGGGGTGACCTCGGTGACCTCGCCGCGGCTGGCGGGCTTCGAGGCGCGCGTGCCGGCGTCGGTCAAGCTCGGCCCCGGCCGGAACCGGCTCTCGGTGCTGGAGGTCAAGCTCGACGAGGGCGCGATCGAGCCGGGCCTGCGCCTCGTGCTGCAGGCCCCGCCCGAGGGGAAGGTCGAGGACGTCTTCATCGAAGGCGCCGGGATGTGGTCCTTCGGCAAGCCGACCCTGAGCGCCCAGCCGGACGGCACGACGGTGGCACTGCTGCGGATCGTCGACCGGCCCAAGGGCGCGGCCGGCCCGATCCCCTTCATCATCACCGTGCGCGGCAAGCCCTTCGCGATCGAGACAAGGCTCGATCTCGACATCCCCGCCGCCAAGCCCTAATCCGTGGTCCAGGCGGCAGGCTGCCGCGAGCCTTCACGGAGAACAGGCCAATGACCATCAAGGTGGGTGACAAGCTTCCCCAGGTGACGTTCCGGCTCATGGGCGCCGAGGGGCCTGTGGCCAAGACGACCGACGAGCTCTTCGCCGGCAAGACAATCGTGCTCTTCGCCGTCCCCGGCGCCTTCACGCCGACCTGCCACAAGAACCATCTGCCGGGCTTCATCGCCAAGGCGGCCGAGATCAAGGCCAAGACCGTCGACGCGATCATGGTGACCAGCACCAACGACGTCTTCGTCATGGACGCCTGGGCCAAGGCGACCGGCGGCGCCGGGCTGATCGAGTTCCTGTCCGACGGCAATGCCGACTTCGCCAAGGCGATCGGCCTCTCGCTCGACGGCTCGGGCTTCGGGCTGGGCACCCGCTCGCAGCGCTACTCGATGATCGTCAAGGACGGCGTCGTCGCCGCGCTGAACGTCGAGGAAGGCCCCGGCAAGGCCGAGATCTCCGGCGCCGAGGCGCTGCTCAAGCAGCTCTGAGCGCAGGCCCCACCGTCATCGAGCCCGCGTCGTCCGCAAGGATGGCGCGGGCTTTTTGCTGGGCGGGAGGGGGCACGAAGCCATCTCCTGTCGGCTGTGCGCCAGTTGCTGACATTGGGGCGATGCCTCAAACCGGACGCTCCAAGGGTAGGCTCAGCCTCCTCAACCCGCGCGCGCGGGCCAATGTCGATGGAGATCGTCGATCACGAAGGCATGGGCATGAGCGCTCTGCGCCGCACCGGCGAGATGCGGGTGATCGGCAGGCAGATCGTCATGGCGGTGGACGAGGTCGCCGGCTTCCTCTGACGGCCAGACCTGCGCTGCGACCAGCACGGAGGCGAAGGTCAGGAGGGCGAACAGGGTGAAGGTCAAAGCGACCGGCATGGCGGCCCCGAGCCACCCCGCCAAGGGATAAGTCACCAGCCAGCAGGCATGCGACAGCGCGAACTGCGCGGCGAAGACGGCCGGTCGATCTTCGGCGTGGGCCGAGCGACGCAGCAGCCGCCCCGATGGCGTCTGAACGGCAGAATAGCCCAGGCCGAGCAGCAGCCAGGTCGCCAGCAGGCCCGGCCACAAGGTCGAGACAGCGCTTCCCGCGCTCCCCGACAGGATGGCCGCCGCGACCGCGAGAACGCAACCGAGACAGATCGCGGCCGCGAACATGACGCGCCGGTCGGGCAGCCGCTCCAGCAGCCGCGGCAAGGCCAGCGCGGCGACCATCGAACCGCCACCGAAGCAGGCCAGTGCGAGCGCGACCTGACCATCGCCGAGCCCTAGCCGGCCTTTCACGAAGACGACCGTGTTGACGATCACCATCGCGCCGCCGGCCGCCGCCGCCATGTTGAGCGCAAGCAGGCCGCGCAGCCGCGGCGTTGCGAGATAGATTCGCATCCCCCGCGTGGTCCGATCATAGATTCCGCCCGTCCGCGCAACGGCCGGCGAGACCGGAAGCGTCACCGAGAGCACGAGTGCGGCCGAGACGAGGAAGCCTGCGACCGTGCCTGAGAACAACCAGTGATAGCTGATGACAGTCAGCAGCGCGGCTGCCAGCATCGGGCTGATCAGGCTCTCCAGATCATAGGCGAGCCGCGAGAGCGACAGCGCTTTGGTGTAGTCTGCCTCGTTGGGCAGCACATCGGGGATCGTCGCCTGGAAGGTCGGCGTGAAGGCGGCCGAGGCGGACTGCAGCAGGAAGATCAGGAGGTAGATCTGCCAGATCTCGCTGACGAAGGGCAAAAGCAGCGCGATTGCGGCCCTGACCATATCCATCGCGATGAGGAACCCTTTGCGCGGAAGCTGCGCCGCGAAGGCCCCGACGACGGGCGCGACCGCGACATAGGCGATCATCTTGATCGCCAGCGCCGTGCCGAGAACCGTGCCCGCCCGGTCGCCCGCGAGGGCGAAGGCGAGCAATCCCAGCGCAACCGTCAGCAGGCCCGTGCCGAGAAGCGCGATGATCTGCGCGAGGAAGAGCCGGCCATAGGTGCGGTTGGCGAGGACGGCGAGCATGGGCTGCTCCTTCAGAAGAACTTCGCGATCGCCTTGAACTCGTCGATGGGCTGGCGGCGCTCGGGCGACACGTCACCGACGACATGGTCGAGGCAGTGATCGAGATGGTCCTGGATCAGGGTGCGCTTGGCCTGGACGATGGCGCTCTCGACCGCCTGCAACTGGGTCGCGATGTCGAGGCAGGGGCTGCCGCCCTCGATCATCGCCACGACCTTGGCGAGGTGGCCGCCGGCGCGTCGCAGCCGCTTGGCGATGGCGGGATGGCTGGCATGGACGTGATCGCTCATGGCTTCCCATAACCCCCCAGGGGGGATATGGGAAGCGTTCGATCTGACCGGCCTCGTCAAACTTCCGTTAAGATCTCGGTTCCTATCTGTTCATCATGCTGCATCGCCGCATCAAAGCGCTCTCCTGCCTCGTCATCGCGCTTGCGATGGCGCTGGGCATGACGCTGTCGGCCGTGCACGTCTCGGCCGGCCACAACGCCCACGCCATCGCGCAGGCCGAAGCCCTCCGGCATGCGGAACTCGCCGCCGAGATCGCGGCGCATGGGCATGCCCATGACGACGGCGAGGCCGACGAACGGCTTCCCGGCCATGTCCATGGGCACAACACCGCCGATCACGTCCATGAGACGGCCAACATCGTTGCGCTGATCCCGCTCGGCACACCGCCCTTCGCGCGCACGGCGATCCGGCACGAGCATCAGCGCTCGGCCTCCGGCGAGCCCGCGGGCCTGGAACGTCCGCCTCGATCCGTCGTCGCCTGAACTTCGCGCCGCACGCGCGGCAGATTTCAACGACGAACCATCGGATCCTTCATGCAACGACCTCTAACCGGAGGGCGGCGCCTGCTGCATCACGCAGCCTCGCGCCTGCTCCTTCCTCTCGCGCTCGCCCTCCTGCTCCTGCTGCCGGGCATCGAGAGCGCGTTGGCCCACGCGGTCGCCGAAGGCGACAAGGGCTACATCAAGGAGATCACGGGGGTGCACCTGCTCCCCTTCGTCTATCTCGGTGCCAAGCACATGGTGACGGGCTACGACCACATCCTGTTTCTGTTCGGGGTGATCTTCTTCCTCTACCGGGCCAAGCACATCGCGATCTATGTCAGCCTGTTCGCGCTCGGCCATTCGACGACGATGCTGCTCGGCGTCTATTTCAACGTCGGGATCAACAGCTACCTCATCGACGCCATCATCGGCCTGTCGGTTGTCTACAAGGCGCTCGACAACATGGGCGCCTTCCAGCGCTGGCTCGGCTATCAGCCCAACACCAAGGCGGCCACGCTGATCTTCGGGCTGTTCCACGGCTTCGGTCTCTCGACCAAGATCCTGGAATACGAGATCTCGCCGGACGGGCTGATCCCGAACCTCCTCGCCTTCAATGTCGGCGTCGAGCTCGGCCAGCTGACCGCGCTCGGCATGATCCTGATCGCCATGGGCTTCTGGCGCCGCACGGCCGGCTTCTGGCGCCACGCCTACACCGCCAATGTCTGGATGCTCACCGCGGGCTTCGTCCTCGTCGGCTACCAGCTCACCGGCTACTTCGTTTCCTGAAATCCCA
>CALRYW010000144.1:0-5620 GCA_943372485.1 Allobosea thiooxidans | reverse complement strand
CGGGCGAGCTGATCGGCTTGACCTTCCGGCCCGATCAGGAGGTGACCGGCTGGCATCGCCATCCGATGATCAACGGACAGGTCGAGGATATCGGCGTCATCACCTCGGCCGACAGCGCCTATTCGCAGCTCTGGATGATCGTTCGCCGCACGATCGGCGGCCAGACGCGGCGTTATGTCGAGGTCATGGTCCCTTTCTTCATGCCGGCTGACTTGACCGCTCCGACCGCGTCGGGCGCCTGGTTCGTGCAGAGCGGCCTGCGCTACCAGGGCGCGCCAGCTTCGGTCATCTCCGGCCTGGCCCATCTCGAAGGCCAGGAGGTCGCGGTCCTGGCGGATGGCATCGAGCATCGCAAGCTCATCGTCGCGGCTGGGCAGGTGACGCTCGATCGCGCCGCCTCGGATGTCATCGTGGGCTTACCGATGCGGGCTCGGCTGCGCACGCTGTCGATGGAAACGCAGGTCGATGGCGGCACCACAAAGGGCCAGGCCAAGCGCGCAGACGGCGTGCTCATCGAGCGGCTTTACGCGACCGGCGGTTCCGTCTCCTGCAACGGGGCCGAGCCGGAAGATCTGCTGTTCACCGGGCAGGAGGCGCTGACCAGCAACCGGCCGCTCCTCAGCGAACCCAAGCGCGTCACCGTGGCCAGCGGCCACGCCGACCAACTCGAAGTCGAGCTCGTCTGCGACAACGTCTATCCGTTCACGCTGACTGGCGTCTCGCCGCACGTGCACATGCGGGAGAGCCGCTGATGTGCGAGCCGACGCTCATGATCGCGGCGACGATGGCCGTCCAGGGTGGGGCCGCGATCTTCTCGGCTGGGACGCAGGCTCGTGCCGGGCAGCGCTCGGCCCGGCTCACGCTCTGGCAGTCCATGCAGGCAAGCGACGCGGCGCTCAAGGAAAGTGCTGCGATATTCGACGACGCCGCCTACACCTCGGGTGCGCTGACCGAACAATACGACATGGCGAGCGCGGCCAGTCTCAAGCAGCTCGACACCAACAACCGCGCCTATATCGAGCAGTATGAGGACAGCAACCGTGCCGGCACGGAATTGCTTGCCGACACCAGCCGCGCCACCCTCGAACAGCTCGGTGAAACCAGCGCCGCCCGGATTGACCAGGCACAGCGCGCGACCGCGACCTATGACCGCGCACTGCAAATCGCCAAGTTCAATGCGCAGCTCGCCATGGACCGGGGCAACGTCGAGGAAAACCGCTCCCGCGCCGACACTGAACGCGGCCTGGCGACGACGACGGCTTACTTTGCTTCGAACAACATGGACCCGACCTACGGCTCGCCGCTGCTGCTGCAGACCTTCGGCGCGGCGCAAGGTGAAGCCGACGCGCGGATCATCCGCGCTGCCGCGCTCCAGGAGAGCGCAGGCTTCCAGTGGGAGGCCCTTGGCTATGCCGAACGGGGCAATGAAGCGGTTGCCACTGCTACGACGGGCCTGAGGAGCGACTATCTCAGCGCCAGCCGGACGCTGGACAGCGCGCAGAAAACGACGGCTCGCACGCTGGACGCGGCCTCCCGCGCGGTTTCGCGCAATGTCGAGGCCGGCATCGCTGCAACGGAAATCGGGATCGTCTTCGGCGGTCGCACCACTGAGCGCAATATCGAGAGCACCTTCCGCACTGCCGGCAGTCGGGCGGGCGGGGTCGTGTCTGCTGCCCGTACAAACGCGACCGCTGCGACGATCGCGGCCGACAACGCCCGCCAAGCCGGCAAGCTTGGCGCGGCGACCACGCTTATCAACACGGCGTCTAACTGGGCGAGCCTCGCGCTCGGCGGCAAGATACCGGGGGTCAAGGTCTGATGGCACAGGCCCCGATCATCATCTCGCGCGCTCGCTTCGGCGGATATCTGCAGGGGGCCGGCGGCTCCACCGGAGAAAGCGAGCTGAATGCCCGCCTGTCGGGTGCCAGCCGCGTCGCCGACGCAACCCTGTCTGGCGCCCGCGAGGTCGCGGCAGCCACGCGTGCGGGGGCCGGTATGGTCGCCAACGCGACCCTGCGCGGAGCGGAGGCCGAGTATCGCGCGACGACAGAGGGGGCCAATGCGCTGACGGCGGCTGAAATCGGCGGCAGTCAGCGGGAAACGGCGGCCGAGATCAACGCGCTGCGCGGACAAACGGCGGCAGAGGCCAATGTCGCGCGCGCGGCGATCGAGAGCTCGCGCGCACCGACACAATTTGCGGCATCGGTGGCCAGCGCTGTTCAGCAGCTCGGCAACCAGGTGATCGAAGCGCAGTTTCAGACGCGCATCACCGAAGACCAAAACCGGCTGCTCAAGGGCTATGAAGAGAAGCGGACGGCGTTCCGCAACGATGCGGACTGGAAAACCGCCCCGACCCGACTGCAGCAGGGGCTCGACGAGCTCGAAGGCGAGGTCTTCAAATCCTATGGCCCGCAGCAGCAAGCGCAGCTGCGCGCGGCCACCTTCCGCTCGCGCGTCTCCCTGCAGCGTGAGGTCGAGCAGACCGCAATCGGCAAGATGAGCAATGCGGCCATCGCCGCGCAGACCGAAAGCAGCCAGCTCCTGCTCAACCAGGCTTCGCGCTCGCCTTCCGGTGTCGAGCGGGAAGGCCTGATTGCGCAGAATGACGAAGCCTACGACGGCCTGGTCAAGCGCGGGATCATCGACCCGACGCAGGCGCTGACCGCCAAGCAGCAGTTTCGCCAGCAGCTCGACCAGACCGAGCTGACAAAGGGCATCGCCAACAATCCGGCCGGCACGATCGAGGCGCTGAAAAACCCGGAGATGTTCAAGACGCTGACGCCGCCGCAGCGCGAAACTGCGCTCGTCCAGGCGCAGACAGCCCTCGACCAGCGCCGCACGCTGGAGGCCGGCGAGGCCGCCAAGCGCGACCCTGTCGGCGCAGTCGCGACTTATGGCATCACGATCAACGACGCCACGGCCGACAAGATCTTTGACCGCATCGTGCAACAGGAGAGCAGCGGCAACCCCAAGGCCCGCTCCAACAAGGGCGCGCTCGGCCTCGGCCAGCTCATGCCCGGCACCGCGCGCGACATGGCCAACGCGCTTGCCCTGCCTGAGGCCACCCTGCCGGAGAGCGAGTTCCGAGAGCGGCTGATCACCGACCCAGAGCTCAACCGCAAGCTCGGCCTGCATTATTTCAAGCTTGGCCTCAAAGGCTCGGACGGCTCGCTGCCCGCCGCGATCGCCGGTTATCACATGGGCCATAAGCGGGCGGCTGAGTACCACCGCCAAGCTGTGGCTCAGTTCGGCCCTGGTTATACAGCCGCACAATACATGGCGCTGATACCCGATAGCATCACGGACGGCGCGAAGAAGACGAAGGACTATGTGGCGGATGTCTATGCTCGGCTAGGGGCTGATCCCGGCCGGGGCGGCGTCTCCTACAACGCCGCTTTCCGCATCGCGGACACGGTCGATGGCGCGGTCAAGCGGGAACAGACTGAAAGCCTGCAGCAGCTGCAGCGCCTTGTGTCTGTGACGCAGGACAACCGAGACGCCGTTACCAACGCCTTCAAGTCGGGTTATGCGGCAGACCCGGCCGCCATCGCGGAGGCCAAGCTTCCCCTGATCGCCGCCGCGAATGCGGGCGATACCTCTGCCTTGGTCAAGCTGCGCCAGTTCTCGGAGCTGGAGCAAAATGCACCAATCGTGCGGGAGGCTTATCTGCTGCCGCCGCCCGTGCTGGAACAGAACCTCGCCATGCTGCGCCAGGCGGTGGCGACCGGCACTGCCCCGCCGTCGACGCAGCGCGTGCTCGATGTCTACGAAGCCGTTGCCCGCGAGGTGACGCAGCAGCGCAACGAAAATCCGGTCGGCCTGATTGAGCGCGCGCGCGGCACGCCGCTGACGCCGATCCCGATCCCGCAACAGGGCTTGCCGTCGAACGATCCCGGCTTCGCCGAAGCGATGACGCGGCGTGCTGCAGTGGCGACGCAAGCGGCGCAGACCTATGGCGGTGCGGTCAAGCCGTTCAAGCCGCAGGAGGCTGCGGCGCTGAAAGAGCGTTGGGAGAGCGCCGGCCCGAATGACCGTTTCGAGACGGTGCGTAGCCTGGCGCGTTCCGTGCCGCAGACTGTCTATGAGGCGGCGGTCGAACAGCTGGCCGGAGACGATAAGGTTGCGTCGATCGCCGGGCTCGTCGGCGCGCGCAACCCGGATGTCGGTCGGCAGATCATGCAGGGCGTCGCCATGCTCGGCCAGCCAGGCGTGGACGCCAAGGCCGCCGAGCTGCGGCCGGCGCTGCAGAACGTGCTCGGGCGGGATGTCTATCCCGGAAAGGTCCAAGAGGCGCTGATCACGGCCGCGCAGGCGCACTACGTCGCCTCTCGCGCCGGCAAGGGCGCGCTGTTCGACGTTGGCGATCCCGCCGCCATGGAAGCATCGATCGAGGCGGTCACGGGCCGCATGGCGAAGCGCGCGGGCGTCAAGGTGCCGCTGCCGCAGGGCATGCGGCCAGCGCAGCTCGACACGATCATGGATGGATTGACCCCGGCCGAGCTCGGCGGCCAGCCGATGGGCCTCGGCGGCCAGCCGATCGACATGGCGCATCTGCGCCGGCATGGCCGGCTGCGTCCGCAGGGGCTTGGTGACGGGATCTATCTCGTCACCCTGCCGGGCGCGAAGGGGCGCGATGAAGCCGTGATGTCGGCGCAGGGAGGGCCGCTGGTCATCGACCTGAACGCGATCGGGACGCAGCGTGCCCCCAGCTATCGCGGCGAGACGATGAACGATGTCCGGCGCGAGACGATCTATCGCAGCCTCTTTGGGGGGCAGCCATGAGCTTCGCCGCCGCCTTCGCCGATCGCGACCGCGAGATTGCCGGACGCCCTGCCGCGCGGAACCCCGCGAGCCTGGGCGAGGTCTGGCGATCGGAATGGCAGGCCGCCGGCCTCGACACCATGACCGGCGTCGGCCGCCCCTGGCAGGACGCGCAGGACGATCTCGAAGGCGCATTCAAGCAGGCCACGGGCGAAAGCGTTTTCGATGCTGCGACGCGCAAGGGCATCAAGCTGCCGGGCTCCTCCTTTGAGGGCCGGGCTGCCGCCGTGCGCCAGCTCATCGCAGATCTCGACGGCTCGCAGCGACAGACGATCGAGCCCTTCCTCGACGTGCGGGCGCGTGCTCGGACGAAGGCGGCCGAGATCGAACGCCAGGCGGAAGACACCTCCGATCGCACCTTCGGCCTGTCGGGGACCGCAGTGGGCTTCCTCGCGGGCGTGGCGCGCCAGACGGTCGATCCGGTCAATCTGGTGACGCTGCCGCTGGGCGCGGCACGCGGCGCGGGCGTGCTGCGCATGCTGGCGACGGAAGCTGGCGTCGGCGCAGCGACACAGGCCGCGCAGGAGCCGGTCATCCAGTCCGGCCGCGCGGCGTTGGGGCTGGAGGCTGGCTTCGGCCAGGCGATCGGGAACATTGCCGAGGCGGGCCTTGGCGCAGCCGGTATGGCCGGCCTGCTGCGGGGCGCAGGCTATGTCCTGCGCCGGACGATGGGTTTGGACGCACCTGCTGATGGACGAGTCCCGGCAGGTCCCGAGAGCGCCCGTTTAAACGTCAATGAGATGCCGCCGAGCGCGCTGGAAACGGCGCTGACACGGCCGGCCGGCGAGCCGCCGGCCCT
>CALRYW010000143.1:0-5721 GCA_943372485.1 Allobosea thiooxidans | reverse complement strand
CCTTACCGCGGCTGCTGGAGCGGCTGCCCGACCGGCGCGTCATGTTCGCGGCCGCGATCTCTCTCGGTGGCGTGCTCGCGGTCGCGGCCGCGCTCCTGTCCGGGAGCGCGGAAAGCCCTGTCTCGACCTTGTGGCCGGGCCTGCTGGCGACCTGGCTGCTGCTCGGCCTGGGCTATTCTGCCGTTCAGACGCCATCGGGGCGGCTGCTGCGTCGCTCGGCCCATGCCGAGGATCGACCGGCCGTGTTCGCCGCGCAGTTCGCTCTGTCGCATGCCTGCTGGCTGATCACCTACCCTCTGGCCGGATGGCTGGGCGCGGCCTTGCCCATGTCGCTCACCTTCGCCGCCTTCGCGCTGCTGACGCTTGCCTCCGTCCTCGTCGCGGTGCGCGTCTGGCCGTCCGACGAGTTGGGCGACGTCGTCCACGGTCATGACGATCTGCCGGCAGATCATCCCCACCTCGCAGGCGTCGACGGGAACCGTCATGCCCATGCCTTCGTCATCGACGACCTGCATCGGGAGTGGCCCGAACGGGTCGGCTGAACACGAGTGCGGCCCTGATGATGGATTGGGCGATCGGCTTCCAACGCGGCCTTCACACGCAAGCCCTGGCGGCATTGAAGGCCCTCCCGGACGCTGGCTTGGCTGGCATGCCGGCGCTGGTCGTCGCGGCATTCAGTTTTGGGATGCTGCATGCGCTGCTGCCCGGTCATGGCAAGTCGCTGCTCGCCGCCCACTACGCCGGTGATGGCCACTGTCGTGGCGCGATGCTTTCCAGCGCCATCCTGATCCTGACCCATGTCGGATCGGCCATCGTCATCGTCCTGACGGGCGCCGCCGTCATCCAACGCACCTTGGTCGGCGCCGGGCGGGCGCCCATCCTGGAGCGCTCCAGCCAGATCCTGATCGTGCTGGTCGGCCTGTGGCTGCTCTGGCGGGCCTTTCGACCGCATCGGCACGACTATGGCCGATCGGGTCCCGCGCTCGCCTTCGTCGGCGGCCTTGTCCCCTGTCCGCTCACCACCTTCATCATGGCCTATGCGGTGGCAAACGGTCTCGTCCTCGCCGGAGTGCTCCTGTCGGCGACCTTCGCCTCCGGCATGATCGTGACGGTCGTCGCGTTTCCGCTGGCGGCGATCCTACTCCGCGGCCGCCTCGTTGCCATCCTCGATCGAAGCTATGCCCTGCAGCGCCGCATCGGGTTCGGCTTGGAGGTCGCAGCCGCCATGGCGGTGACGGCGCTCGGCCTCTGGCCGTTGATCGCGAGGTAAGCCTCCACAACGATCCTGTTGCAAGCCACCGCGCCTTGTGGTTCAAGCTCGACCCAAGGGGTTCTTCGCGACGACCCCGTGAGGCGTCAGCCCAATGTTCGCGTCCACTTTCCTCTCTTCAGGGATGGACGCCCATGTCTTCCAACATCCAGATCACCGCTGCCCAATTGTCCCGGCTCGTCGGCCTACCGGACGCGCCGACCATCGTCGACGTCCGCATCCCCGACGACGTCGCGCTCGATACGCGCATCCTGCCCGCCGCCGATCATCGCTCGCACAAGAACGTCGCGGACTGGGCGCGCGACTACGCCGGTAAACGCGTCGTCGTGGTCTGCCAGCGCGGCCAGAAGCTGAGCGAAGGCGTCGCCGCCTGGCTCAGGCATGAAGGCGTCGAGGCCGAGAACCTCGCAGGAGGCTTCGAGGCGTGGCGCGATGCCGGCGGCCTGCTGGCCTCGACGGCCAAGCTGCCGCCCCGCGACGGACAGGGTCGCACCCTGTGGGTCACACGCTCGCGTCCGAAGGTCGACCGCATCGCCTGCCCCTGGCTAATCCGCCGCTTCATCGACCCCAAGGCGGTCTTCCTGTTCGTCACCGCGGCCGAGGTGACCGATGTCGCCAGCCGCTTCGGCGCCACGCCCTTCGACATCGACGGCGTCTTCTGGAGCCACCGCGGCGAGCGCTGCACCTTCGACGTCATGATCGAGGAGTTCGGCCTGGCCTCGCCTGCGCTTGACCGGCTAGCCACGATCGTGCGCGCCGCCGACACCGCGCGCCCGGATCTGGCCCCCGAGGCTCCCGGGTTCCTGGCGGCCTCGCTCGGCCTCTCGCGCATGTACCGGGACGACCTCGAACAGCTCGATGCCGGCATGCTGCTCTACGATGCCTTCTACCGCTGGTGCCGGGACGCGACGGAGGAGACGCACAACTGGCCGTCCGGGCCGAAGGCCTGAGCGAGGGAGTGCCATGACCCTCGCAACCCCTACCGACGCCGCCATCGCCGCCCCCACCACACCCAGCTTCGCCCAGGCCGTCAGGGTTTGGGCGAGGATCGGCTGCCTCTCATTCGGCGGCCCCGCCGGCCAGATTGCCATGATGCACAAGGAGCTGGTTGAGGACCGCCGCTGGATCGGCGAGCAGCGGTTCCTGCATGCCCTGAACTACTGCATGCTGCTTCCGGGCCCCGAGGCCCAGCAGCTTGCGATCTATATCGGCTGGCTGATGCATCGCACGATCGGCGGCCTCGTCGCCGGCTTGCTCTTCATCGTCCCCGGCGCGCTGGTTATGCTGGGCCTCAGCCTCCTGTACGTCCTCTATCGCCACGTGCCGCTGGTCGACGCCGTCTTCTTCGGCGTCAAGGCGGCCGTTCTTGCGGTGGTCGTCGAGGCGGGTCTCCGCATAAGCCGCCGCGCCTTGAAGAACCGGGCGATGGTCGTCATCGCAATCGCGGCCTTCATCAGCATCTACCTGTTCAAGATCCCGTTCCCGATCATCATCCTGGCGGCAGGCCTCGTCGGCTGGCTCGGGCAGCGCTACGCGCCGGCGACCTTCGCTGGCGGCGGCCATGGTGGGAAGGTCGGCGCGCCCGAGTTCAAGGGCGTCGTCGACCTGATGTTCGAGCGGGGAGAGCTCGGCCACGCCACCCCGTCGGGTGCCAAGGCCATCAAGACCTGCGCGATCTGGCTGCCGATTTGGCTCGGGCCCGTGCTGGCGCTCTGGCTCCTGACGGGCGGCGCGAGCGTCTGGACGCAGATCGGCGGCTTCTTCAGCACGATGGCGGTCGTCACCTTCGGTGGCGCCTATGCGGTTCTGGCCTATGTCGCGCAGGCCGCGGTCGAGACTTTCGGGTGGCTTCAGGCGGGCGAGATGGTGGACGGGCTCGGCCTGGCCGAGACCACGCCGGGACCGCTGATCCTCGTCCTCCAGTTCGTCGGCTTCCTCGCCGCCTACCGCGCGCCAGGCGGTCTCGATCCGCTGCTGGTGGGGGGCCTCGGCGCGCTCCTGACGCTCTGGGTCACGTTTGCACCGTGCTTCTTCTGGATTTTCCTTGGTGCGCCCTATGTCGAGGCTCTGCGCGGCAACAAGGCACTCTCGGCCGCGCTGACGGCGATCACGGCGGCGGTCGTCGGCGTGGTCATGAACCTAGCGCTCTGGTTCGCTCTTCACGTCGTCTTCCGGCAAGTTCGCTCGGTCGAGTTCCTCGGCTTGGCTCCCGACCTACCGGTCCTGTCCTCGCTCGACTGGCGCGCCGCCGTGCTATCGGCTGCCGCCATGATCGCGATGCTGCGTTTCAAGGTCGGCATGATCCCGACGCTCGCGGCCTCGGCCCTTGCCGGCGTCCTGATCATCCACGTGATCGGAGCGTGACATGCGCGAGCGGAAACTGGCAGCGGCCTTCCTTGCGCTCTGCGCCATGGGCATGGCGTTACCCGTCAGCGCCGAGAAGGGTTCGGCAACAGATGGGTTCAAGCGCATCCGCGGCGGCGCGATCCAGCGGTTGATCTCCGGCAGGGAGTTCAGCGACGGCGTCCATTGGCGCTACAGCTTCCAACCGGGTGGCGCGCTCACGGAATATGCCATGAGCCGCCGGCAGGACCTTCGCTGGCAGACGAAGGACGACGCCCTGTGCTGGCGATCGGCGCGGGGCGAGGAATGCTTCGAGGTCTGGACTTCGAGCACGACGCTCCGTCTTCAACCCGTCGCGCTGGGCAGCCCCTTCGAGGGAAGCCTGTCGCGGTTGGTGCCTTAGCCCAGAAAGGCTGCGACATGTCCCTACAGTCATCGGGAAGGGTCGCCATCCTCTGGCGCGGCGACCGCGAGGCGCGCGAACGGGCGACCCCGCAGAACTCGCGCTTCCACCGGATCTTCGAGGAACTCGCGGCGCTCGGCATCGCCGCCGAACCGGCTGTGTACGACGAGGAGACGCACGACGAGGTTCGCGCGCAACTCCTCCACGTTGACGGCGTGCTCGTCTGGGTCAACCCGCTCCAAGACGGGCGCGACCGCCTCTGGCTGAACGAACTACTTCGCGAGGTCGCGACCGGGTCCCGCTGGGTCAGCGCACATCCGGACGTCATCGCCAAGCTGGGCGTCAAGGAAGTCCTCTTCCACACGCGCGGGATGGGATGGTCCGTAGGCGCGGAGCTCTACGCGTCATATGACGATTTCCGGCTGCGGTTTCCGGAGCGGCTTGAGCATGGTCGGACGCGCGTCCTCAAGCGCAGCCGCGGCAACGACGGCCAGGGCGTCTGGAAGGTCGAAAGGGTGGCCTCGGCAGCGGGCGCCGACGAGGTGTGCGTCCGCGAGGCCCACGCCCCGAGCGAGCCCAGGACGATGCCGCTCGACCGGTTCCTCGAATCCTGCCGAGGCTATTTCGACGGCGGCGAAGCCATCGTCGACCAACCCTTCCAGCCCCGGCTCCGGGACGGCATGATCCGGTGCTACGTCAGCGAGGACCGGGTCGTCGGCTTCGGGCACCAGCATCCGCAAGGGCTGATGGACCCCGCCGACATGCATCCGGACGCGGCGCTCGGCAAGGTCATGTTCCCCGCCGACGAACCGCGGTTCGAACCCCTCAGGGAGCGGATGGAGGCGGCCTGGATACCCGAGCTGATGGAGCTGCTCGATATCGCCAGGAGCGACATGCCCGTGATTTGGGACGCCGATTTCCTCTACGGCCCGGTCGACGAAGGCGGCGCTGACACGTACGTGCTGTGCGAGATCAACGTCAGCTCGGTTTTCGCCATCCCAGATCAAGCTGCAAGCGCGATCGGAGCGTGCGCGCTCAGGCGGATGGGCGATGTCCCTATCATTGCAGCTTGATGTCAGTGTCGCGATGACCGGAAAGTGGAAGGTCCTTGTGGGCGGGCCGAAAGATGCTAGCATCCTTGCCAGAGCACCTCACTCTTCAATCCCAGTCAACGCTGAGGCGCTCGGCGGAATTTCCCTTGTTTTTCAAGGAATCCAGGACTGGCCGGTAGGTTCGAGTCCTGTCCTGGGCACCACTCTTTTTCCTCAGCAGGTCAAAGAGTTACGGTTTTGTAAGGGCTTATCGGTATCCGCTTTCACACAGCGGTTTCGCCCTTGCGATGCCCCGTCCCTTCGCTACCAGGCTGGGATACTACCACCTCAACATTCGGGTTCCCAACGAGCTCCGGGAGGTCGCGCGCGGCCGTGCCATGACGCTGCCGGTCGCGAACGAATCGGTCACCGTGACCGTGTCCGACAAGGTCTACGTCTCCCTGCGAACCAAGAGCGCGCGCGAGGTCACGGACAGTTTCCGGCCCGCCCTGTAACAGCTTGCCGGCCGCGTCCTCGCAGGGCGAGGGGTCGACCCTGATCCGCGACCATCCGGGGCTCTCGACTGGGCGAAGCGCCCCTGCGGACAGCATTTCCGTAGCTGCCCGCAGAGGCGGCCTTCGCTTACGATACGCCCGTTTTCGCCTGTGCCTCGT
>CALRYW010000142.1:0-5740 GCA_943372485.1 Allobosea thiooxidans | reverse complement strand
GGGGTTCGGGCCGCGCAGGGAAGAGCGTCATCGCCGCGCCCCATTCGGCGCCGACCCTGTGCGCTCAACAGGAGACCGGCCGTGACGACACTCGAGGCCCTCGCCCTGACGCCTTCCCGCGGTCTGGTGGAGAGCCGCCGCCCGGCGCTCTCGGTGATCGCCTCGCTACTGCGCAATCCGCTCCAGGCGCTGCCGCCGGAGGTCTATCGCGAGCGGCTGGTGCTGGCGAAGACGGGCGGGCGGACGAGTCTCTATGTCTGCGACCCGGCTTTGATTCAGGTGGCGCTGACCCGCCAGGCCGGCAAGCTCGGCAAGGGCGAATTGATCCGCAAGGTGCTCGGCCCCGCCATCGGCGAGGGGCTGCTGACGGCCGATGGCGGGCACTGGCGCTGGCAGCGGCAGGCCGTGGCCTCCGGCTTCCAGCACGAGAAGCTGCTGGGCTTCCTGCCGGCGATGATCGAGGCGGCGGAGGCGACGCGCGGGCGCTGGCAGGCGGCCTCCGCGGCGCTCGATGTCGGCCACGAGATGATGCGTACCACCTTCGACATCATTATCGAGACGATGCTCTCGGGCGCCCAGGCGCTCGATGTCGGCAAGGTCGAGCAGGCGATCTCGGATTATCTCGAACCGTCCAATTTCATGTTCATCTACAATCTCTTCGGCCTGCCGGACTGGATGCCCTATCCCGGCCGGGCCAAGGCGCGCGCCTCCGTCACCTATCTGCGCGAGAATCTGCGGGCGCTGGTGGCGCAGCGACGCTCCGAGCCGCCCGAGAATGGCGATCTGCTCGACATGCTGCTGGCGAGCGCCGACCCCGAGACCGGCCGGGCGATGAGCGACGCGGAGATCGTCGACAATTTGCTGACCTTCGTCACCGCCGGCCATGAGACGACCGCGCTCGGCCTCGCCTGGACCTTCCATCTGCTGGCGCAGAACCGCGACTGGGAAGCGAAGCTGCTCGAGGAGATCGCGGCCGTCACCGGTGGCGGGCCGCTATTGCCGCGCCATGTCGCTTCGCTGCCGCTGACCAAGGCGGTCTTCCAGGAGGCGATGAGGCTCTACCCGCCCGCGCCGGTGATTACGCGCGAAGTCGAGGAGCCCTTCACGCTGGGCGGGGTCGCGCTGAAACAGGGCTGGGTGCTCTATGTGCCGATCCAGGCGGTGCACCGCCATGAAACGCTGTGGGACCGGCCCGAGCAGTTCGACCCTTCGCGCTTCCTCGGCGATGCCGGGCGTGGACGCCATCGCTACGCCTATCTGCCCTTCGGCGCCGGCCCGCGCATCTGCATCGGCAGCGCCTTTGCCACGATGGAGGCTGTCGCGATCCTTGCCGTGCTGCTCCCAGCGCTGCGGCTCGAACCGCTGCCTGGCAAGGCGCCCGAACCGACGCTCAAGATCACGCTGCGGCCCAAGCAGCCGCTGCGGATGCGGGCGAGTGCGCGGTGAGCGGGCTCAGGCTGCGACGCGGTAGCTCGTGAAACGCCGCGCCGCCAGCCACGTCAGTGCGACGAAGGCGACGAGGAGAAGCCCCTCGGCGATGGCGAAGGGGGGCTCGGACCCGGTCGGCGCCAGCGCCCGCAGCGCCGGCACCTTCTGGAAGGACTGGGCCACAAGGACGAAGAGCAGCAGATAGAAGCTCAGCATCGCGGTGATCGCATAGATGCCGCGCCAGGGCCCGATCAGCATACGCCCATAAAGCGCGAAGCCCGCCACCACGACCAGCACCTGTGCCACCGCACCGATGATGTGTGAGGGCAGCACACCGTTGAAGGGGAACCCGAACCCAGTGGCGCTGGTGGCAAAGGCGGTGGAGAGGAAGATGCCCGTCCAGCGCGGGCTGACATGGCCCCGCAACAGCCCCGCCGCGACCGGGAAGCCGGCAACGATGGCGATGAGGCTGAGCCAGGTGTGGAAGCCGACGAAGGTTGTCGGATCGAACATCGCAAGCCCCCGCCCGGCAGGCGGAACCGCCTTCCGCCGCGGATGATGTTGCCAAAGGACGGGTAATGTTGGCGAGCGCTTTTTTTGCCTGCCACGACGGATGATCGACTTTTCTACTGCAGGCGGATGCCCGTACGCCGCATGAGCGACGACCATTTCAGCGTTTCGGTGATGATAAGGCTCGCGAGCGCCTCGCGCGTTCCGAAAATGGGGTCGGCTCCCATCATCGAAAGCTTCTTCCTCACATCGGGATCAGCCCCGATAACGGCGAGCTCGGCCTGGAGCCCAATGATCATGCCTTCGGACAGCCCCGCAGGCGCCAGCAAGCCAAACCAGGCCACCGATTCGAAATCCCCGTAACCGAGTTCGATCATGGTCGGCAGGTCGGGCGCGTCATCGAGCCGTGTGCGCGAGCCGGCCGCGAGCGCGCGCAGCCGGCCCTCCCGGATCATCGGCATCGCTGTCGCGACATTGGCGAAGGTGAAGCTGACCGTGCCGCTGACCACGTCCGGCAGAAAGCTGGTGCGATAGGGAACATGGGCGATGTCGATCGCCGCCGCGCGCTTGAGCCATTCCCCTGAGCGATGGGACGATGTGCCCGCCCCAGCCGAGGCAAAGGTCAGCCGACCCGGCGCCTGACGTGCCGCGGCGACGAGGTCGGCGACGCTGTTGAAAGGAGACGCGCCGGCGACAACGAGAATGTTGGGTGTGACGGCGATCTGCGAGAGGGGCGTGAGATCGCGCTGAGGATCGAACGGCATCGCTTCATAGAGCGACGGATTGACCACCAGCGCCGCGTCGCCGGCAAGAACCAGTGTATAACCATCGGGCTGTGCCTTGGCGACGTGATCGACGCCGAAATTGCCGCCGGCGCCGGGCATGTTGATCACGGCCGCCGGCCGCCGCCATGCCTGCGCCAGCAGACGCGCGATCAGGTCCGGTGCGCTGCCGGCGGCGAAGGGGACGACCAGCTTCAAAACCGGAGGCTCCGCCGCCCGCGCGAGTTCGCTCCGGAGCAACGCCAAGGCACCAGCGGCGGCGAGCACTCCACGTCGTGTCAGGGCCATATCCGTTCTCCCGGCAGCAATCTTCGCGATCATGCCGGAGACGTCGGGGCAAGTCCCATCGTTGAACTGAAGATTATCTGATGGTTTACTGGTGTCAGACCGCCTTGGAACCGCAGCCATGGCCGACAACGAGCGCCAGCCGCGATCCACCGCCGAACAGACGCTCCGGATCGGCCGCTGGTGTTTCGCTCCCCAGATCGACGAGCTTTCGCTCGACAATGAGGCGGTCAAGCTCGAGCCAAGGGCGACGCGCGTGCTGCTGGCGCTGGCGCGGGAGCCAGGCCGGCTCGTCACCAGCGAAGCCCTTCTTGACCGGGGGTGGCCCCGGCTGACCGTAACGTCCAACTCGCTCTACCAGGTCGTCGGCGATCTGCGCCGAATTCTGGCCGCCGACCCCAGCACCCCCAGGTTCATCGCGACGGTGCCGCGGCGCGGATACCGGCTCGTCGCCCCCGTCGACACGGCGGCTCCGGAGCGCCGCATGCCCGGAGTGGGTTCCGGGCTCGGGCCGCGTTCCGTCGCCATTCTGCCGTTCCTGGCGACGCATCTGCCCGAGAGTTACGGCTTCGTCAGCGAAGTGCTGCTGGACGACCTGATTGACGAGGTCTCGCGGCATCCAGCGGTCGTCACCATTGCCCGCGGCACCATGCTCACCTTTGCGGGGCGGCGGGTCGATCCGTTGGCCGTCGCGGCGGATCTCGGCGTGCGCTTCATCGTCGAGGGACGGCTGGTGCTGGCTGGCGAGCAGCTGCGCGTGGGGCTACGCCTCATCAACGGCAGCGATGGGCTGCAGATGCTCGCGGAGGAAATCTGCTTTCCCCTCTCGGACTGGGCGACAGCCGGGCGCCTCGCCATGGCGCGGGCAGCGAGGCGGCTGCTGCTGGAGATGGCCGAGGGCGCGGCACGCATCGCCCCAGCCGACGGCCCGCGCCATAGTCGCGCCATTGAAACCGCGATGCGCGCCTGGGTCGAACTCTACTGCCGGCCGCAGACACCGGAAGGCAACGCCCGCGCCTGGCAATGGGCGCTGGAGGCCGTAGAACTGGATCCCGACTCGGCGCCCGGACTCAATGCGCTGGCCTTCTGCGAATGGCGTGCAGCGCAATATGGCTGGAGCCATCAGGCGAGGGACGTGCTGCTTAGCGCCTCGCTCGATCATGCCCAGCGCGCGATCGACCTCGCGCCGCGCAATCCCGACCCCTACTATACCCTCGCGCTGACGAGCTATCTCGCGGGCGACTTCAGTCGTTCGGAGGCGGCACTGCGGCACTGCATCGAGCTCAACTCATCCTATGCGCCGGCCCATGCGCTGCTGGGCCTCGTGCGCTCGACGCAGGGCATGCCCGAGGAAGCCTGGGCCCTGTGCGATCGCGCCTTCGCGCTCAGCCCCTACGAACCCCTGCGCGCCATCTGGCACTGGATCAAGGCCTGGGCCGCGATCCTGCTGGACAAGGATGAGGCGGCCCTGGCCCAGGCCGAGCAGGGTATAGCCGCCAACCCGCATTTTCCGAGCTGCTATGTCGCGGGCGCGATCGCTGCCCGGCGGCTGGGCAGGGACGATGTGGCAGCCCGCTATGCGCGGATGCTCAGCGCCTCTCCAACCTTTGGAACGCTCGAAGGCATCGCCAACAATCTCACCGCACTGCGGATGGCGGCGGGTCGCGACGACTACCTGGCCGCGCTGGCAGCGGCGGGCCTCCCGAGAGGCGCGCCGACGGTGCTTAAGGCGCCAGCGTGACCCGTACGCTCGGCTCCTCCTCGGCGCTGGCGCGCTGGAGCGTCGCCTTGGCCTCGTCGACCTGGCGCTGGCGGTTCCAGAGCGAGGCGTAGATGCCCTCGGCCGCCAGCAGCGTGGCATGGCTGCCGCGCTCGGCGATGAGCCCCTTGTCGAGCACGATGATCTCGTCGGCATTGACCACGGTGGAGAGCCGGTGGGCGATGACCAGCGTGGTGCGGCCGCGGCTCACCAGATCGAGCGCGTCCTGAATTTCCTTCTCGGTGAAGGAATCGAGCGCCGATGTCGCCTCGTCCAGCACCAGAACGGGCGGGCCCTTCAGGATGGTGCGGGCGATGGCGACGCGCTGCTTCTCGCCGCCCGAAAGCTTCAGGCCGCGCTCGCCGACCGAAGTGGCGTAGCCATCGGGCAGCGATTTGATGAAGCGGTCGATCTGGGCGAGGCGCGCGGCCTCCTCGATCTCGGCCTCCGTCGCATCGGGGCGGCCATATTCGATGTTGTAACGGATCGTGTCGTTGAACAGCACCGTATCCTGCGGGACCATGCCGATGGCGGCGCGGAGCGAGACCTGCTGGACGTCGGCGATCGGCTGGCCGTCGATCAGGATGCGCCCCTGTTGCGGCTCGTAGAAACGGAACAGCAGGCGCGAGATCGTCGACTTGCCGGCGCCGGACGGGCCGACGATGGCGATGGTCTTGCCCGCCGGCACGGTGAAGGAGATGCCCTTCAGGATCGGCCGCTCGGGGATATAGGCGAAGTGCACATCCTCGAAGGTGACCTCGCCAGCGGGGACGACGAGCGGCTTGGCGCCCGGCTTGTCCTGGATCTCCGGGTCCTTGCCGATGAGGGAGAACATCTGCTCGATGTCGAGCGTCGCCTGCTTGATCTCGCGATAGACGGTGCCCATGAAATTCAGCGGCTGGTAGAGCTGGATCAGCATGGCGTTGATCAGCACGAAATCGCCGACCGTGAGCGTACCGGCCCGGAAGCCCTGCAC
>CALRYW010000141.1:0-5826 GCA_943372485.1 Allobosea thiooxidans | reverse complement strand
CGAGGCGCTGGAGACGAAGGAACCGCTGATCAGGGCAACGGTCAGGGCGGCGGCGACGGTCTGGGTGCAAACCTTGGTGAAGCTCTTGGTCATGACGCTCATCCTCTGGCTGGGCGGCGATCCGTTCGCCGATGAATTCACCCTAGAGGCGGGCGGACCGGTGCGCTGTTCCGGCGGGAACAGGGCGTCGCCACCTGGCGCCTGAAACCGGTGCGGTGGGCCTCGACCTCGAGCCATGGCGTCGATCCATCGAATGCCCGGCTCCCGTGATCCTGACCAGCGACGTTCCCCCGTGACGTCTCTCCCTCGCCGTCAACCCGCAACCCCTTGTCGCCGGAAACCGACGAGCCTGTCGCTTCGACCGTTGTCGCGACGCGATCCCACCTTCCTACGGGACCAAGGCAGGGCTATTCTGCCACCAATCTGGGGGTGCGCCTATCTGGGGTGGGGGGCGAAGCATCAGTCCTTTCCCCGTTTGCCTTTTGACGCAAAAATCGCAGGAATGGCAGCATGACGGGTATCTTCGACGCGGCGAAACTTCGGCAGCATCGACAGGAACAAGCCGCCCATGGTTTTCCGCTGCTGCGCGCCTGCCCCAACACAGGTGCCATTGCGCGCATAACCTTTCTCGACACACTCGCGCCTGCCGAACGCGAGGACTTTGCCAACCAGCTCTCCTGCCTGGAGGACGAACAGGCATCGAGGCCGCCACCGACGCATGCGGACTTTCTGGAGACGGTGCGAGCCTTTCCCCTCCTCGTTCGGTTTTTTGGAGGAAGCAGCGGCCTTCATCCGCCTCAGGCCACGGCACTCGACATTCGCCAGGTTCCGGTGAAGCTGATGGCAAAGCTCCTGGCGGAAGCCGGTGCCGGTGGCCTTGAGGCGATCGGAAAGACCCTGACGCTGTCGGACGAGCCTGAGGCTCGCAGGCCTTCTTCCGCTCATGCCGCATCGCTGGACGAGGCGGTGCCGGTCGCGCCCGCCCGTCTGCGCAAGCTCATTGGTCGCATGATGTCCGATCGCTTCGGAGCGACGGCTCAGGCGATCGACAAGCAGGGCACGGTCTATGATGCGTTGGTTCCCGCCGGGCAACTCCGGCTCCATGCGATGTTTGCACCCCCAGGCCGCATGACCCAGCAGCTCGACTACCGCATCGAGATGCGCCCTCGCTCCCCGGGCCAACAATGGCTGGCCGCCTACGAGACCGTCTGGCGGACCCCCGGCGTCTGGGATTACCTCACCGAGAGCAATGCCGAACGGTCCATCGTCCACCTGGGCACACTGATCGGCGTCTGCCTCGCGCTCCTTTGAAGCATAGCCTTCCTGTGGGAGGCTTCCTGTATCGATAGGGCGACGGTGGTCTGAGCAGTTGCCATGCCTACGTGATGTCCAAGGACGATCGAGAGGGATCGACGGGTGCGCTATCCGTTCGCCGATGAACCTACCTCAAAGATGGGCGGACCGGTGCGCTGTTCCGGGGGGAACAGGGCGTCGCCACCTGGCGCCTGAAACCGGTGCGGTGGGCCTCGACCTCGAGCCATGGCGTCGATCCATCGAATGCCCGGCTCCTGTGATCCTGACCAGCGACGTTCTCCCGTGACGTCTCTGCCTGGCCGTCAACCCGCAACCCATGGCCGCCGGAAGCCAATGAAGGCCTCTCGGAGGTGATCGACACAGCCGATCGCGCGGACTGCGTCGGTGGCGGAACCGTGTTGCAGGGCGATGAGCGCAGCGAGCTTTTGCTGATGGAGTTGGTTGACACCCTCCGTGACGTCTTGCCCGAGGACGAAGCCGAGGAGGGCCTGCAGTTCGGCGCTGTCGGGCTGAAAGGCCTGCGGATGACGAACCGTCAATCCGGCCTTGCCACCCTATCGTGCAGGGCGGACAGTGCCGACGGACGGGGCAGCGGGGCGAGACGATGGATTCCCAGTGGTTCGTGGCAAGGCACGGCGATGTCGTGGGGCCGATGTCGCGGAACGAGGTCAAGGCCATGGTGGCAGCGGAGCCGGACGGAGGCCTCCTCGTCTGGACCGACGGCTTCAGTGCCTGGTGCACGCCCGCCGAGGTTGCGGCCCTGCGCAGCGTGGACGCGGCAGCAGGCGGTGCGCCTGCGCCGTCGGCCGCTGCGACCGCTGAGCACCATGCCAGCCTCGCCGAGCGTGCCCGCCACGAACTGATCGCCTATGCGGTGATCGCTGCCTACCTCTACGTCTGTTTCGGCGCCATCCTTCTCTTCAAGACGGCCGTGCTGACCCAAGCGGGCGTGTCCTACGCGCCCCTCGGGCTGGCTGCCATCAAGGCGCTCGTGCTCGGCAAATTCCTGTTGCTCTTGCACGGTGCGCGGGTCGGCGAGCGCGTCCGGCGCAAAGGCCGCCCGATTGGCGCCATCGCCTGGCAGGCGCTGCTCTTTGCCTCGCTCCTCATCATTCTCACCGTGATCGAGGAGCTCATTGTCGGCACGGTCCACGGCAAGCGCCCGGTGGCGATCCTGTCCGAACTCGCGGACGGAAGCCTGATGGAGGCGGCCGCGACCAGCCTTCTGATGGTGCTCGTGCTGACACCGTATTTTGCGATGCGCGAGATCAACAGCGAGCTCGGAGATGGCGTGCTGTTCAGGATGCTGCTCAAGCCCAGAGCGTGATGCTAGGGCCATCGCGGTTGTCTGTCATGGTGTCGTGGGCTCGCGCGACAGGCCTTGCGCCGTCCCGGTCATGACTGCACCGTCGCTCACCTCGCTGACTTCCGAAACAGGCACCAGATGAAATCCTGACGATTCCCGGCGGGCGTCAGATGTGTCTGCGGCTGATGGTTCAAGAGTTGATAGCCGGCCCCGAGCTCTGCCTGGAGCATAGCTGCGGAATAGCGCCGCACGGGGAGCCCGCTGCATCGCTCCGGGCCGGTCAGGGCGAAGGGCGCGAGAATGACGAAGCCCCCAGGCCGGAGGCCGCCATCGAGGGCACGGACATAGGCGGCCCGGTCGGCTGCCTCGACCAGGAAATGAAACACCGCACGGTCGTGCCAGAGTGCGAAGGCGGCCTGCGGGGGATGCCAGGCGGTCACGTCCTGGGCGATCCACGTCACGCGGCCCCGTGGTCTCCCAACCGCTTCTGCGCAACGGCGAGGCCGGGCTCGGCGATGTCGAGCACGGTCACGGCCGAATGGCCGCGATCCAGCAACCGGTCGATCAGCAGCGAGGCGCCGCCACCGATGTCGACGATGGGGTCGCCCATGCCCAGACCGGTCTGCGCGATCATCTCGAGTGACGGCGTCGGGGCGTCCTGGAACCAGCTCACCGTGTCGGCCGGCTTGGTCGTGTAGACGTCGTCCCAGTGGCTGCGTCGTGGGCTGGTCATGGCCGGCTCCTTGTCTGGCGGAGACCATAGGGCGGCCAGCCGGATTAATCGATCCGGCTGGCCGCTTCGTGAGGCGCCGTCAGCCGCGCGGACGATCCACGCCAGCTGCAGAGGGCGTTGATAGAACCGATCGGCCGCGCGGCTATGCTGGCGCTCACTCAGCGCGACCACCCGGTATCGCATCCATCAGGAGCCAATCCGAGCGACGTTATCTCTCTCGTTATGATACCACTTCGACGATCCGGCCATCGCGCAGATGGACCATGCGATCGAGGCGCGAGAAGATTTTCTCGTCATGGGTCACGACGATGACCGCAGCGTCTCGTTCGATCGCGACCTGCTTCATCAGATCGATGACAATGGCGGCTCGTTCTGAATCGAGCGCTGCGGTCGGCTCGTCGGCGAGGATGATCCGCGGCTCATTGGCGAGCGCGCGTGCGATCGCGACGCGCTGGGCCTCGCCGCCCGACAGCTTGGAGGGCAGCGCGTCGGCGCGGTGGTTGACCTGCAGATAGCCGAGCAGTTCCATGGCGCGGGCCTTGGCCCGCTCGGTGCTCTCGCCCATCAGGGTGCGAACGATCGCCACGTTCTCCCAGGCCGAGAGGAACGGCAGCAGATTGTGGAACTGGAAGATGAACCCGATCGTCTCGAGCCTGAGCCGCCTGAGATCGCCGATCAACCATTTGCCATCGAAGATCTTGCGGCCATCGAGACGGATGGCGCCGGAATCGGGCTCCGTGATGCAGCCGATGCAGTTGAGCAGCGTGCTCTTGCCCGAGCCGGAGGGGCCGATCAGGCCGACGACCTCGCCGGTCCCGATCGTCAGGTCGATGTCGATCAAGGCTGGCACCTTCGTCGCCCCAGTGCCGAAGGTCTTCGACAGGCGGGCGATTTCGACGACGGGTCTCGGCGCGACGGCGGGTGTTGGCGCGGTGGTCATATCAGCCTCCGAGCGCCGAAGCCGGATCGATCTTCAGCGCCGAGCGCACCCCGAAGATGCTGGCCACCAGGCACACCATGACGATGATGCCGAGCAGGATCGCCGTGTCGGCGTTTTCCAGCACCACGCGCCGCGGGAAATAGTCCTTGGCCAGGCGGATCAGGGTCGCGCCGATGGCGAAGCCGACCAGGCCCATCGCCAGCGCCTGCTGCAGGATCAGCGAGACGATGACGCGGTCGGGCGCACCGATGAGCTTGAGCGTCGCGATCGCCTTCTTCTTGTCCATGGTCATCGTGTAGACGATCAGTCCGATCACCACCGTCGAGACGACCAGCAGGATCACCGCGAACAGGCCCAGCTGCCGCCTTGCGCGCTCGATCACCGAGCGCGTCAGGATCTCCTCCTGCTGGGCGGCCGTCATCGCCGTGAGATGTTTCCAGCGCGCGATCGAGCCGATGACGCCCTCGGGCGACGCATCGGGGCGCATGCGCACGATGATGGCGTTGACCAGGTCGCTGGACCCGCCGGCCGGCGCGTCGCGGGCCGTCTCCCGCCTGACCGCCGATGGATCGAACTGCCACTGGACGATCTGGGCGTCGCGCAAGGTCATCATCAGCACCGGATCGCCGCCCGAGCTGGTGGCATTCGCGGTCAGGCCGACGACGGTGAAATCGTCGCGGCCGATGCGGATTCGTTCGCCGAGTGCGAGGCCGGTTTTGCGATCGGCCACCACTTCGGAGCGCGACTTCAGGATGGCGCGGCCTTCCTCGATTGCGACCTCGCTGCCGGGCCGTCCGATCTGGGCGCCGACGATGAAGACGCGCAGGTTTGTGCCGCGATAGGGAAACTCGACGGTCTGGTAGACGACCGCGCCCGCCGCCGCCACGCCGGCATGGACGGCGATGGCATCGCGCGTGTCGCGCGGCAGGCGCGAGCTCTCGGCGAAAGGGCCCCGCTTGCCCGCTTCGACGACCCAGGCATCGGCCCCGGCACTGCGGACCAGGCCGAGCGCCTCGGCGACGAGCCCGCGATAAATGCCGACCATGCCCATGACGACGCCCAGCAACAGGCTGAGGCCGACGCAGGTGAGGATGAACCGTCCAAGCCCGTGCTGGACATCGCGCCAGGCGAGGTTCATCGGGGGCTCTCGGAGGTCACCGCCTTGCGCCCGACCTTGAAGCCATCATCGGGCACGGAGACCACCGCGCGTGCATCGGCGGGCAGGCCGTCGACGATCAGCACGCGACCGTCGAGCAGCCGGTCTCCGAGCGCGACGAGACGCTTGTTGAGCCTGCCGTCCTCGACCGTCCAGATCATGCCCGCACGACCATCGAAGCCGCTCACGGCACGCAGCGGTACGAAGAGCCCTTCCGCGACGACCCGTTTGATGATCTCGATCTCGGCCTGCTCGCCGAGATAGCGGCCCTGATGTTCCGGCTCACAGGTCAGGCAGCGCACATAGACCCGGCGCTCCTCGGTGACGCGGTCGTTCTCCTGGTCGATCCGGACGATCTGCGCCTCGACGACGGTGTT
>CALRYW010000140.1:0-5865 GCA_943372485.1 Allobosea thiooxidans | reverse complement strand
GCTCCCAGCCTCCCCCGGGCATAACCCCGCCCCCTTATCCCCGCGCTTCGCACCCATGCCTATGCTGCCTGCGCTGCACCCGACCAAGGGGGCTGTCGCGAGGCATCGTGCGGCCGGGTGTGGTGGCGGGTTTCGGGAGGCGTCGCCGTCGCGGGCGGGGGCTCCCGGAGGTCGAGCGGCAGTAAGTCTTCTAGCAAGGGACTGATGGCCGTGACGCCCAAAATCCCCGCGCGCGGAGCCGGGCGGCGCGAGATCGGCGCTGCATCGACACCTCGACATCGACACTCGACATCGGCACGCGGCAAGGACGCGCGCCACCCGGCTCCGCGCATCCCCTCTGGGGCAATGATGCGAAACCCCGCGGCCTTCAGGCCGGTCGGGGCGTTTGGTGCGTGGCGCTTCCAGATTTTCTCCGAACCACCCCCGTCATCCTGGGCGGCCGCAGGCCGACCGGGATCCATCATAGGGCGCTGTCCAGCCCTAGGATGGATCCCGGCCTGCGCGGCTGCGCCGCTTGGCCAGGATGACGGCGGTGATTTTGGGGCAGGTCGTTGAGCGGCTCAATGCGCGCGTGCGACGCAGAAATCGACGGTTTCGTTCAGCGCCTGCTTCATCGGCGAGGCCGGGAAGAGGGCGAGCGCGTCCTTGGCCATCTTGGCATAGTGCTCGGCGCGCTGGATCGTGTCGTCGAGCGCCCGGTGGCGCTTCATGATCGCCTGCGCCTCCGCGAGATCGCCGTCGCGGATCTCGCCCTCCTGCAGGGTGCGCGTCCAGAAGGCGCGCTCGGCCTCGCTGCCGCGCCGGAAGGAGAGCACCACGGGCAGGGTGATCTTGCCCTCGCGGAAATCGTCGCCGGTGTTCTTGCCGAGCGTGTTGGCCATGCCACCATAATCGAGCGCATCGTCGATGAGTTGGAAGGCGATGCCGAGATTGAGGCCGTAGCTGCGGCAGGCGGCAGCGTCGGTCTTCGAGCCATTGGCGATCACCGGGCCGACCTCGCAGGCCGCTGCGAAGAGCTCGGCCGTCTTGCCGCGGATCACGGCGAGATACTCATCCTCGGTGGTCTGCGTGTTCTTGGCCACCGAAAGCTGCAGCACCTCGCCCTCGGCGATCACGGCGGCTGCGGTGGAGAGAATGTCGAGCGCCCGCAGCGAGCCGACCTCGACCATCATCTTGAAGGCCTGGCCGAGCAGGAAATCGCCGACCAGCACGCTCGCCTCATTGCCCCAGAGCATGCGGGCGGCGAGCTTGCCGCGGCGCATGTCGCTCTGGTCGACGACATCGTCATGCAGCAGCGTCGCCGTGTGCATGAACTCGACGGAGGCCGCGAGCTTGACATGGCCCTCGCCGCGATAGCCGCTGAGCGCCGCCGTCGCCAGCGTCAGCATCGGCCGCAGGCGCTTGCCGCCCGACGAGATCAGGTGGTTGGCGACCTCGGGGATCATCGTCACGTCGGAGCCGGTGCGCGACAGGATCATCGCATTGACCCGTTCCATATCGGCGCGCACCAGCCCGACCAGCCGCTCGATGCCGGCTTCGCGCCCGCCCTGGCCCGCTTCCTTGTCCTCGAACGCGACGACGACGCCCATACCCGATCCTTCCGGCGGCCTGCGCAGCTTGCAGCGCCTGCAAGCCTTGCCACAACCGGCGCATGGGTGACCAGCCCTCGTGCGCCGGCAATGTCGCCGCAGGCTCACCGATCGTCATCAGGCGGGGCTTGCGCACCGGCGCCCGGACGGGCTCCATCGCGCGATGCATGAACTCGTCCGCACCAACGACATCGTCCTGCTCGGCGCCATCGAGGCGCTGCTGGCCTCCGCCAATCTCGACTGCCTGATCGCCGACCAGCACATCAGCGCGCTCGAGGGCATGATCGGTGCCTTCCCGCGCCGGCTGCTGGTGCGGGAGGCCGACCGGATGCGCGCCCGCGCCTTGCTGATCGACGCCGGCTTCGGCGGCGAGCTGCGCGATGGCTGAGGCGCTGCCCGGCCTCGGCGCCATCGGCGAGGACCGGCTGCTCGACGGCCGGCTCATCCTACGCCAGCCGCACAAGGGCCACCGCGCCGGCAGCGACGCCGTGCTCCTCGCCGCCTCGCTGCCCAATCTGGCGGAGGGGCCGCTGCTCGACATCGGCGCCGGCGTCGGCACCATCGGGCTCGCCGCCGCGCTGGCCCAGCCGGCGCTGCGGGTGGTGCTGCTGGAGCGCGATCCCGAACTCGCCGGCCTGGCGCAAGGCAATGCCGCGCTGAACGGCCTGGCGGAGCGCGTCGCCGTGGTGACGGGGGACATCGCCGGCCCCGCCGCGGCGCTCGGCCTCGCCTCCGCCAGCTTCGCGGGTGTCGCGATGAACCCGCCTTTCTACCCACCCCGCGCCAACCGGGCCTCGCCCGTCCCCAACCGCCGGGCGGCCCATCTCGAGGAGGCCGGGCTGGAGCCCTGGCTGCGCGCGGCGCGGCGGCTGCTGAAGCCGAGCGGGCGGCTGCTGATCGTCCACCGCGCCGAGGCGCTGCCGGAATTGCTGGCGGCGCTTTCGACCGGTTTCGGCGCGGTCATGATCCGGCCGGTTCACGCGCGGGCGGACCAGCCGGCGATCCGCATTCTGGTGGCGGCGACGCTCGGCAGCAAAAAGCCGGCAGCCCTGCTGCCGGCTCTGGTTCTGCATGCGCCTGGAGGCGGTTTCACGCCGCAGGCCGAGGCCCTGCACCGGGGGCGGGCGCGGCTGCCGATGGAAGCCGACAGTCCGCCGCCGGAGCGGTCGTCTCAGTAGAAGTAGCGCGGCCCGTAGAAGGGCACGACCGGCGGCACGAAGACCGGCGGCGGCGGCGGGCCGTAATAGCGGCGCGGCCCATAGTAGCGCGGCGGGCCATAGTAGCGCGGCGGCCCGTAATAGCGGCGCGGGCCGTAATAGCGCCGCGGCGGGCCGTAGTAATACTGCGCCGGCTCGAGCAGGCCGTCGATGGCCTGCACCGCCGGGGCGAGCGGCCCGGCGGCGACGGGCGCGGCCGCGGCGGGCGCCGCGGCGAGCGACAGGCCGCCGAGGCCGGCCGCCGTCGCGAGCGCGAAAAGCGTTGTGCGGAACATGATGAAAACCTCCTCGCTGCGACAGGGTCGGGCCATGGGGCGCCGCCATCCACGCGTCGAATCTACGCGAATCATGCTGAACGGAACGTCACCGTGCCGTTCAGCTTGGTCTCAGAGTGCGGCCACAAGCGGGCGGAACCCCGGAGGCCGCGGCCTGCCTCAGCGGCAGACCCGCACCGGGCGGATGACCCAGCGATAGCCGTTCCAGACGCGCCGATCGACGAAGAAGCAGCGCGGGCGATAGACCGGGCGGGCATAATAGCGCCGCGGGCCGTAGTAGCGCCGCGGGCCGTAATGGCGGCGCGGCCCGTAATAGTACTGCGCCTCCTGGATCAGGTCCGCGGCCGGCGTGGTCTGGGCGACGCCGGTCGAAACCGGAGCGGCCGAGGCGGGCGCCACGGCGAAGGCCGAGGCGGCGAGGATGACGGCGCCGATGATGGCGGCGACGATGCGGTTGGACAGCATGTTGGCACTCCTACGGTGTAAGCCCGTCGATCCGGCTCAAGCGCTCGCCCGAACGCCGCGAATCCGGCGGATCTTCGCAAGGCTAGCGCGCCCTGGATGAACAGAACCTGTCCGCTCCGGGTTCCCGGCGCGGCTTGACCGAAAGCCCGGCCAGCCCCTAAGCACGGGCCATCCCGCCATCCGGAAGGCATTCATCCCTTGTCCGTCTCCGCTCCGCTTCCCGCCGCGGCCACGCCGGCCATGGACCCGACCCGCTCCTTCCAGGGGCTGCTGCTCACCCTGCAGCGCTTCTGGGCCGAGCGCGGCTGCGTCGTGCTCCAGCCCTATGACATGGAGGTCGGCGCCGGCACCTCGCATCCTGGAACGATGCTGCGCTCGCTGGGGCCGAGGCCCTGGAAGGCGGCCTATGTCCAGCCCTCGCGCCGGCCCAAGGACGGGCGTTATGGCGAGAACCCCAACCGGCTGCAGCATTACTATCAGTTCCAGGTCATCCTGAAGCCGAACCCGCCGAACCTGCAGGAGCTCTATCTCCAGTCGCTCCAGGCCATCGGCATCGACGTGCTCCTGCACGACATCCGCTTCGTCGAGGATGACTGGGAAAACCCGACGCTGGGCGCCTGGGGGCTCGGCTGGGAGTGCTGGTGCGACGGCATGGAGGTCAGCCAGTTCACCTATTTCCAGCAGGTCGCCGGCATCGAATGCGCGCCGGTGTCGGGCGAGTTGACCTATGGGCTGGAGCGCCTCGCCTGCTATCTGCAGAATGTCGAGAGCATCATGGAGCTCAACTTCAACGGGTTGGAAGGCGACGAGAAGGTCACCTACCGCGACGTCTTCCTGCAGGCCGAGCAGGAGTATTCGCGCTACAATTTCGAGCATGCCGACACCGCGGCGCTGTTTACCCGCTTCGCCGAGGCCGAGACCGAATGCCGGGCTCTGCTCGCCAAGGGCGAGAGCGGCGAGCGCCACCTGATGGTCCAGCCGGCCTATGACCAGTGCCTCAAGGCCGGCCACGCCTTCAACCTGCTCGACGCCCGCGGCGTGATCTCGGTCACCGAGCGCCAGAGCTACATCCTGCGCGTGCGCGAACTCGCCAAGGCCTGCGGCGGCGCCTGGCTCAGGACGGCGGGCGGGGGCGCGGCGGCTACCTGATCTCGACGATCCGTTCGCCGGTCCGCAGGGCCGCGACGATGTCGGGCAGTGCGGGTTCGAGCGCCCGCCACAACGCCGCATTGGTGACATTGCCAATGCGAATCCAGACCACCGCCGGGCCCGCCCCGTCGACGCGTGCCAACTGCACGAAATCCATGTCCTTGGTGATCAGCGCATCCGCCATTTCGCGCGCCCGCCGCCAGATCGCGCGGTCGCTGGCACCGCCGAGGCCGATGCGGTGGACATGGCTGGCCTCGAACCCCGCCGCCGCGAACCGCTCGGCCAGGGCCGGCGGCAGTTGCGCGTCGATCAGGAAGCGCGGTGTCACGCGGCGGTGATGACGCGATGGTCGATCTGGGCGGAGGCATAGGCCAGCGCCGCCGCGATGTCCTCTGCCGTCAGATAGTCGAAATCGGCCAGGATCTCGGCCTGGGTCGCGCCGGCCGCGAGCAGGTCCAGGATGTCGGACACGCGCATCCGGGTGCCGCGGATCACGGGGCGCCCGCCGCAGATCGCCGGATCGGAGTGGATGCGCGCCAGCGCTGTGTCAGGGGTCGGCATCGGCATCCTCGCTCCCTTTCCCGGCCATGGGCTGTCGAAACTACACCAAAACCCGCATCGGGACAGCTTGCCTCCGCCGGCCTGAACGCGCATTGACATCGCGTCCCCAGTTGCCAAGAAGCCGACATGCCTGATCTCCTTCTCGAACTCTTCTCCGAAGAGATCCCCGCCCGCATGCAGCGCAAGGCGGCCGACGATCTCAGGACGCTCGTCACCGATGCGCTGGTCGAGCGCGGTCTGGTCTATGAGGGCGCCAATGCCTTCGCCACGCCGCGCCGGCTCGCGCTCCATATCGCCGGCCTGCCCGTGCGCGGCTCCGCCATCCGCGAGGAGCGGAAAGGTCCGCGCGTCGGCGCGCCCGACGCCGCCGTGCAGGGCTTCCTCAAGGCGGCGGGCCTGGCCTCGCTCGACCAGGCGACCATCGTCAGCGACCCGAAGAAGGGCGACAGCTACATCGCCGTCATCGAGAAGCCCGGCCAGGAGACCGTCGCGGCCATCGCCGAGATCGTGCCGGCGGTGATCCGCAGCTTCCCCTGGCCGAAATCGATGCGCTGGGGCCAGGCCTCCGCCGCCGGCGCCAGCCTGCGCTGGGTGCGCCCGCTGCATTCC
>CALRYW010000139.1:0-5948 GCA_943372485.1 Allobosea thiooxidans | reverse complement strand
CCCCGGGCGGCCGCGGCGACCGAGACCACCGAGACGAGCACAGCCCGACGCCTCCAGTTGCGATTGCCATGCGGATCAGGATTTCTCACGCGATCAGCTACGTCTATGCCGAGCCGGCGCGGCATATCACGCAGATCCTGCGGTTGACCCCGCGCGACCATGACGGCCAGCACGTCATGTCCTGGCGCATCGAGCCGACCATCGACGGGCGGCTGCGCGCGACGCAGGACCCCTTCGGCAACATCGTCCACACCTTCTCGGCCGACGGCCCGATCGCCGACATGGCGATCCAGGTCGAGGGGCTGATCGAGACGACCGATCTCGCCGGCATCGTCCGCGGCGTCACCGAGCGCGTGCCGGTCGAGGTCTTCCGCCGCGACACGCTGCTGACGATGCCCGATGCGGCGCTCGCCGCCTTCGCGGAGGACGTCACCCGCGCCGCCGACACGCCGCTGTCGAAGATGCATGCGCTGATGGAGGCCCTGCACGAGACCCTGCCCTGCATCGAGACCGGGCAGCGCACCGGCCTCGGCGCCGCGGCCGCCTTCGCCGCCGGGGAGAGCATCCCGCAGGACATGGCCCATGTCTTCATGACCTGCGCGCGCCATCTCGACGTCGCGGCCCGCTACGTCTCCGGCTATGTCGCCCAGTCCGACACCCTGCCCCATGCCAACGGCGCCCATGCCTGGGCCGAGGTCCATCTCGACGACTATGGCTGGATCGGCTTCGACCCCGCCAACGGCCTGTGCCCGATCGACACCCATGTCCGCGTCGCCGCCGGGCTCGATTTCGCGGATGCGGCGCCCGTGCGCGGGGCGCGCAAGGGCGGCGACGGCGAGGCGCTCGCCGTGCGCGTCAGCGCTCGCAACGCCGACGGGCGCGCCGCGAACCAGTAGCCGTCCCGCCCCGGGATCGGGGCCTCGCCGCTGCGGCATGGCTGGCGGGGCGCCCGGTGATATGCGACGACAGCGCCTCCCGCTTCGCCAGACCAGGATCGATGCCTTGACCTATTGCGCCGGAATCCTCGTTCAGGACGGGCTCGTCATGATCGCCGATACCCGCACCAATGCGGGGCTCGACGACATCTCGACCTTCCGCAAGCTGCATGTCTTCGCCTGGCCGGGCGACCGTACCTTCGGGCTGATGACCGCCGGCAACCTCTCGGTCACGCAGTCCGTGGTCAGCCTGCTGCATGAGGGCCTGCCCAATCCGGAGACCGGCGAGAGCGACACCCTGCAGGGCGTGACCTCGATGTTCCGGGCCGCCCAGTTCGTCGGCCGCGCCATCCGCCATGTCAGGGCCGAGGACGGCCCGGCGTTGAAGGAAGCCGGCGTGAAATTCGACGTCTCGATGCTGTTCGGCGGGCAGATCAGGGGGCAGCCGATGCGGCTCTTCATGATCTACGGCGCCGGCAACTTCATCGAATGCGGGATGGATGCGCCCTTCCTGCAGATCGGCGAGCACAAATACGGCAAGCCGATCCTCGACCGCGCCATCACCTACAAGACCCATCTCTACGACGCGCTCAAGGTCGGGTTGATCTCGATGGACTCGACGATGCGCTCCAATCTCGGCGTCGGCCTGCCGATCGATCTGATGGTGATGCGGCGCGACGCCGACGAACCCGAGCTGACCCGCCGCATCGAGGCCGGCGAGCCCTATTTCCACGATCTGCGCGAGCGCTGGTCGGCGGCGCTGCGCGCGGCGCACACCGCGATCCCCAGACCACCCTACGAACCCAAGAAGGATTGAGAAAAACCCGCGCAGATAGCTCGACGATGCTCAGATTCGTCAACGGGATATCAAGATATCCCTGCGAAGGTTCGGCTCAACTTGGCCGCTCCAGGACCTCTGATGTCGTCGCCTTCCGTCGGGAAATTGACCAACGCCGACGCATCCGCCCGGATGCTGACGAGTTCGGTCGCGACGCTGGGCTGCGCCTTCGCGATGGTGATCGCCGCCGCCGTCGCGGTCGTGCTCGCGATCACCAGCGACGCCAACCGCCTCGAGGCGGAGCGCCAGCGCGACCGGATCGATGCCGTCATCGAGAGCCAGGTTCGCCTGCGCGAACTGCGCTTCCAGAGCCTCGCCGCCGCCGGTGACCTGCAGACGCCCTTTGCGGGACCCGATCCGCTGGCGGCCCTGCAGGCAACGCTGATGCGCCTGGGCAGCCGCTTCCTCGAATTCGACGGAGCCTATATCGTCTCCGCCTCCGGCATCGTCTTCGCCGGCATCGAGGGCGACGGCCCGTCGGGCCAGGTCGGCTATGACGGGCTGAAGCACTTCAGCCCCGCTCTGCCGGGCGGCCCGAAGACGGCACCGGCCCTGCGCAGGCTCCCCGACCTGCGCGGCGGACCGGGCATCACGGCCTGGTCGATGACCCATGACGGCTTCGACACTGTCAGCGTGATGGTGATGGATATCCCGGCGCGCCAGGGCTCTCTCGTGCAATTGCTGGGGCCGCTCAAAATCGTCGGCTACCGCCGCGTCACCTCAACCATGCTCGCCGAACTGTCGCACCGCTACCGGGTCGCCAACATCCGCATCGTCAGCGAGATGCCGGCCGATCCGCTGTCTCGGCGTGCGATCCCTGCGCCCGACGGCAGCGTCCGCGCCTGGCTGAATTGGACGCCCGAGCGGCCGGGGGACGCGATGCTGCGCCAATTCGTCTGGGCGCTGACAGGCGTTGGCCTTCTCTTCGGCGGCATCTTCGCCTTCGTCGTGCAGAGACTGCGCGGCGCGGCCCAGCAGATTGCGCTCCGCGAAATCCAGATCCAGCGCCTCGCCGGACAGGACGAGCTGTCACTGCTGCCGAACCGGCGCACCTTCGACCTCAGGCTGGACCAGGAGCTCGCCCATCTCAGCCGGACCGGCAAGGGCCTGGCGGTGATGCTGATCGACCTCGATCGCTTTAAGGCGGTCAACGACACCTATGGCCACACCGCCGGCGACGAGCTGATCCGGCAGGTCGCCCAGCGGCTCTCCCGCGTGGTCCGGAGCGGCGACACCGTCGCGCGTATCGGCGGCGACGAATTCGGCATCATCCAGACGCATGGCACTTTCCCGGCCGGCTGCGCCGCGCTGGGCGAGCGCATTCTGGAAGCCCTCACCGAGCCCTTCATCATCATGGGCGTGGCGACGACGATCGGCTGCTCGATCGGCATCGCGCTCGCCCCCGAGGACGCCACGGATCGCGAAGCCCTGCTGCGGCTGGCCGACACCGCGCTCTACCAGTCGAAGAACGGCGGCCGCAACCGCTACTCCTTCTTCGAGGCGCAGATGAACCGCACGCTGGCGCTCAAGCGCTTGGTCGAGGAGGATCTGCGCCGCGCCATCGAGAACGACGAGCTGCTGCTGCACTACCAGCCGCAGGTCTCCGTCGACGGCGCCACCATCGTCGGCGTCGAGGCGCTGGTGCGCTGGAACCACCCCGAGCACGGCATGGTGCCGCCCTCCGAATTCATCGGCATCGCCGAGGAGCGCGGCCTGATCGTGCCGCTGAGCGAATGGGTGCTGCGTCAGGCCTGCAAGGAGGCGAAGCGCTGGGACAGCATCCGCCTCGCCGTCAACGTCTCACCGATTCAGTTCCGCCACAAGGACTTCGTCGCCAATGTCATCCGCGTCCTCGACGAGACCGGCTTCGATCCCGGCCGGCTCGAGCTCGAACTGACCGAAGGCGTGGTCGTCGACGATGCCGATGCCGCCGAGGCCGCGATGATGGACCTGCGCGCCCATGGCGTCTGCCTGGCGCTGGACGATTTCGGCACCGGCTATTCGAGCCTGATCTATCTCCGGCGCTTCGCCTTCGACAAGATCAAGATCGACCGCTCCTTCCTCGAATACATGGAAACGACGGGCGAATCCGCGATCCTCGTTCATTCGATCGCCCATCTCGGCCGCGCGCTCGGCCTGCGGGTCTGCGCCGAGGGCGTCGAGACCGCCGAGCAGCACCGCTTCCTGCAGGCCATCGGCTGCCACGAGCTGCAGGGCTTCCTGTTCTCCAAGGGCGTGCCGGCCGAAGAGATCGACGCGCTGCTCGCCCATGACACGCCCTTCGCCACCGTTCTGGCCGCCGCCTGAGCCCAACGCGCCCGTTCGCCGACGCGGACGGGATCAGGGAAACAACCCGCGGATCCCGCTGAAGATCGCGTAGGCAAAGCCGGCGCTCAGCACGAGGCCGACGGCGCCGAAGGCCGCTCCTACCAGGATGAGCAGACCGTCGCGCTCGACCAGGCCGAGCCCGACCAGACAGACCGCGAGGCCGAGCGGGATCTGCCCGATGAAGGGGGCGGCGACGACGAGCCCGAGCGCCAGCACCAGGACCAGGAGCCCGATCACGGGGATCGCGTAGCGGCTGCCGAGCACTGTCAGCCGCGGCCGCGAGATCCGCTCCAGCCGGACCAGCAGCGGCACTGCCCGGTCCACCGCCCGGGTCAGCACCGCTTTGCCGATGCTGCGCGAGAGCAGCGCCTGAGGCAGCCAGGGGATGACGCGTCCGGTCAGCATCTGGATGGCGACGAAGACCAGGACGAGCCCGCAGATCAGCGGAATCGGCGGCGGCATCGGCAGGCAGTTGGGCAGGCCGAGCAGCACGACGAGCAGCGCATAGGCGCGGTCCTTCAGCGCCGCGACGATCGAGCCGACTGCGATGCGGTCTCCCGGCAGCGCCGCCAGCGCCGTCAGGATCCCGGAGGTGCGTAGGGGTGATGACAAGAGACCGGGCCGGGTCGTGGCAGGACCAGCGGCCTAGCACGCGGTGCGCGCCGGCAACAAGCGGCGCCGACGCGCGCGCTCAATGCAGGGTCAGCACGCCATTGACGTTGACGATCTCGGCGGGGCGGATCAGCCGCGAATGGGCGACCGTCACCGAATGCAGCGGCCCCTCCAATTCGCGCGCCCAGAAATCGAGAAAGTCGCGCAGAACCGGAAAGCGCGGCGCGAGATCGTAGTTCTGCCAGATATAACTCTGCAGCACATGGCGGTGATCGGGCATGTGATACAGGATCGTCGCCGTCGTCAGACCATATCCCGCCAATTGGCGCATGAAGTCCGTCGTGATCATCTGCCTCTCCCCTCGTCGGTAAACGCTGAAAGCTGAGCCGGATCCGAACCCGAGTCTGCGCGCGCTTGGTTAACAAAGACTTGCAATCACAGGTTGTAAGTGCTGCTATGGTCGCGGCTGCGTCCGTCAGGATGCGCCCGACCGGGATATGCGTGCGTGGCGTATGGAGGGTCGATCGCGGGGAGCGCGATGCTGGCCGCCGTCCTGACGGCGGCGCCGGCCGGGGGCGCTTTCGCCCAGGAGGCCGAGACCGAAGCCGAGGCCGAGGAGCGCGCGGCTCTCTCCACCGTCCTGTTCGGCTCGCTCGAGGCCGGCCCGGCCAAGACCTTCGTCGCGCTCGGCATGAAGACGGCGCTGACCGGCGCTCTCGCCGGCAGCGGCTTGCGTGCGCTGCTCAAGGTCGGAGGCGCCCAGGAGCAGGCGCGGCGCCAGCGCCCGCATGGCCTTGCCTACAAGAGCGAGTCGCAGGCGCTGATCGGCTATGAATGGCGCATCGGTGACACGTTCCTCGCGCTCTATGCCGGCTCGGACCATGAGGGCGAGCAGCGCGAATGGCGCAACGGCATCCTCTATCGCAACCGCTATGGCACACGGCTGCAGGGCGACCTCTGGATGACGCCGATGCCGGGCATGATGCTGCATGCCAGCGCCTATGCCTCGACGCTCGACCACAGGCGCTGGGGCCGCGCCGCGCCCGGCTGGCTTTTGCCGAGGGGCTGGCTGCCGCAGGATGTCTATGCCGGGCCGGAGGTCGAGGCCTACCGCGCCCGCGACTACACCAAGCTCAGGTTCGGCCTGCACCTGACGGGCTTGCGCCTCTTCGGCGTCGTCTGGCGCCTCTCGGGTGGCTGGCAACGCACGAGCGACCGCCCGTCCGAAGCCTATG
>CALRYW010000138.1:0-6125 GCA_943372485.1 Allobosea thiooxidans | reverse complement strand
TACAACACGCTGACCCGGACGAAGGAGGACTTCGTCCCCGTCGATCCCGACAATGTCCGCCTGTATGTCTGCGGGCCGACGGTCTATGACTACGCCCATATCGGCAATGCCCGCCCGGTCATCGTCTTCGACGTGCTCTACCGGCTGCTACGGCATCTCTACGGGGCCGATCACGTCACCTATGCCCGCAACCTCACCGACGTCGACGACAAGATCAACGCGCGCGCCGCCCGCGATTTCCCCGGCCTGCCGCTGAACCAGGCGATCGCGCAGGTCACGGAAGCCACGACGGCGCAGTTCCATGCCGACATCGCCGCGCTCGGCTGCCTGCCGCCGGATGAGGAGCCCCGCGCCACCGACCATATCGGGCAGATGCAGGCGATCATCCACCGCCTGATCGCACGTGGTGTGGCCTATGTCGCCGAGGAGCATGTGCTGTTCCATGTCCCGGCCGTGGCGCATCTGCGCGCCGCGCCGAAATACGGCGCGCTCGCCCGCCGCCCGCTCGACGAGATGATCGCTGGAGCACGGGTGGATGTCGCTCCTTACAAGCGAGATCCGATGGATTTCGTGCTCTGGAAGCCGAGCCGCGAGGGTGTCGATCCCGGCTGGCTCTGGGCCGACGGCGCGCCCGAGGGCATCACCCGCCCCGGCCGCCCGGGCTGGCACATCGAATGCTCGGCCATGTCGATGGCGAAGCTGCTCGAGCCCTTCGGCGGCGGGCTTTCCTGCGACGATCCCGCCAGGAACGTCTTCGACATCCATGGCGGCGGCATCGACCTTGTCTTCCCCCATCACGAGAACGAGATCGCCCAGAGCTGCTGCGCTTTTGGCGGCGCGGACGGCTCTGGCCGCATGGCCAATTACTGGATGCACAACGGCTTCCTGCAGGTCGAGGGCGAGAAGATGTCGAAATCGCTCGGCAACTTCGTCACCATCAACGAATTGCTGGAGACAGAGACGTTCGGCGGGCGCAAATGGCCCGGCGAGGTGCTGCGCTTGGCGATGCTGAAGACGCATTACCGCCAACCGATCGACTGGACGGTGAAGGCTCTGGAGGAGGCGGAGAAGACGCTTGAGCGTTGGGGGGCGATTAAGGAAGCTCTGAACGCGGATTCAGATACGCGCGTGTACGCGAATGAGCTGCAAGGAGGCGAGATTTTGCTTGCCGAGTTAGCTGATGATCTCAATTTCGCGGCTGGTTTGGCGATCTTGCATCAGTTGGCCCGCCAATTTGGGGCAGGAGACGTGAACGCAGGGCGGACTCTAGTGCGTAGCCTTACGTTCCTAGGCTTCGAGCTTCGTGATTTTCGCGCCTCATACCCTATACTTGACTTGGAAGAGCCGGTTTATGAGCAGGCTAGACTTCTAGTCGAAGCCCGCCTCGACGCCCGCCGCGCCAAGAACTTCGCCGAATCCGACCGCATCCGCGACGAACTCTCACGGCTGGGCATCGCCCTCAAGGACGGCAAGGACCCCGTCACCGGCGAGCCGACCACGAGCTGGGAGGTGAAGCGATGAACCGCGACCAGCCCCCTCTCCCCTCGCGGGAGAGGGTTGGGGTGAGGGGGCGCCGTGACGGTGCCGATAAACCGGCTGCAACGCCGCCATCCGGAAACGTCACGGCGCCCCCTCATCCGTCTGCTGCGCAGACACCTTCTCCCGCGAGGGGAGAAGGGAAGGCTGCGGCGACGCTTGCGCAGACCTTGCAAGGACGCGCCCGCGCTATGCGAAAGGCGCCGACGGAGGCCGAGCGCAAGCTTTGGCATCTCGTTCGCGATCGCCGGTTCAGCGGCTTCAAGTTTCGTCGACAGCTGGCAATCGGGCACTATATCGCGGATCTGGTCTGTCTCGAGCGACGGCTCATCGTCGAGGCCGATGGCGGCCAGCACGCGGAAAGCGCTTACGACGCCGCGCGAGATGCGTGGCTCGCGGAGCAAGGCTTCCGCATTCGGCGTTTTTGGAATTTCGATGTCGTCCACAAAACGGCTGAAGTCTCCGATACGTTGTGGGCTGATCTGACAGAGGAACTGCCGTTGCGACCGGTCCGGTCGTTCCAGCCGATGCTGGGAGGCGGGCAACCATGATGTCGCCCGCCTCCCGCGAGCCCATCGTCATTGCGGATGCTGGCCCCATCCTGCGGCTGGCGGCGGCGGGGCTTTTGCCCATGCTGGCGCGCCTGAACCGCCGCATCGTGCTGGTCGATCGCGTCGAGGACGAGCTCGTCGGCGATGCGGCCAAGCCCTATGCCGCCAAGCCCTATGCCGCCGAGATCGCCGCCTGGATCGCGGCCGAGGGGGAGGCTTTGCTGCGCGTCCCAACGATCATCGGCGAAGGCATCGCTGCGCTGAAGGGCCGCGCCCGCACGCCCGACGAGGATGCACGTCTCACATCCGGCCTGCGCAACTCCGGCGAACTGGCGCTGCGCGAATTCGTCGATCTCTGGCGGCCGGACAGTCTCGCTTCCGCGGTCGTGCTCTATGAGGACCGCAAGGTCCCGAACCTGTTTCTCGAGGTCGATTATCCGGTCACGCTGATGACGACGCGCGCCTTCGTGCGGACGGTCGCTTCCTGGGGGATCAATCTCGATGCGCCGGCCGCGCTGGAGGCGGTCGCCGCGATCTACGACCTGAAACCCGCCATGATCGGCGAGATCAATGCGCAAACGCCCGTCGATCTCCGGCGGCTACCCATCCTCATCAAGCCAGAAAAAGAAACGTCATGACCCCGAAGATCCGCCCCGCCGGCTCGCTCTCCGTCGCCATCAAGCTCGTCATGCTCGCCATGGTGATGCCGCGCGTGCTGCGCTTCAAGCTGCGGCGCAAGCCGTGACCGGCCAGCGCATCCATCTCTTCGACACGACTTTGCGCGACGGCGCGCAGACGACCGGCGTCGATTTCTCGCTCGACGACAAGCGGGCGGTCGCGGCCCTGCTCGACCGGCTCGGCATCGACTATGTCGAGGGCGGCTATCCCGGCGCCAATCCGCTCGACACCGCCTTCTTCGCGGAAAAGCCGACGAAACACGCGAAATTCGCCGCCTTCGGCATGACCAAGCGGGCCGGGCGCTCGGCCGCCAACGATCCCGGGCTCAATGCGCTGCTGGAGGCGAAGGCGGATGCGATCGTCTTCGTCGCCAAGAGCTGGGACTACCACGTCCATGTCGCGCTCGAGATCTCGCTCGAGGACAACCTCGCCGGCATCCGCGAGAGCGTCGAGGCGGCGAAGGCCGCCGGCCGTGAGGTCATGCTCGATTGCGAGCATTTCTTCGACGGGTACAAGGCCAATCCCGATTACGCGCTCGCCTGCGCCCGCACGGCTCATGAGGCCGGCGCCCGCTGGGTCGTGCTCTGCGACACCAATGGCGGCACGCTGCCCGACGAGATCGGCGCCATCGTCGCAGCCGTCGCGAAGGTCGTTCCCGGCGATCATCTCGGCATCCACGCCCATGACGATTGCGGCTGCGCCGTCGCCAATTCGCTGGCCGCCATCGAGGCCGGCGCGCGTCAGATCCAGGGCACGCTGAACGGGCTGGGCGAGCGCTGCGGCAACGCCAATCTGGTGACGCTGATCGGCGCGTTGAAGCTCAAGGAGCGCTATCGCGAGCGCTTTGCGCTGGGCATCGACGAGAGGCAGCTCGGCGAGCTCAGCCAGGTCTCGCGCGCCCTCGACGAGATGCTCAACCGCGCGCCCAACCGGCATGCACCCTTCGTCGGCGCCTCGGCTTTCGCCACCAAGGCCGGCATCCACGCCTCAGCCGTGCTGAAGGACCCGCGCACCTATGAGCATGTCCCGCCGGAAGCGGTCGGCAACCGCCGCAAGGTGCTGATCTCGGACCAGGGCGGCAAGTCGAACCTCGTCGCCGAGTTGGAGCGCATCGGCGTCACGCTCGGCCGCGACGATCCCCGGCTTGGCCGCGTGCTGGAGGAGGTCAAGGAGAAGGAGGCGCAGGGCTACGCCTTCGAGGGCGCCGACGCCTCCTTCTACCTGCTCGCCAAGCGGATCATGGGCGAGGTGCCGGCCTATTTCGAGGTCGAGCGCTTCAAGGTGAATGTCGAGCGCCGCTACAACGCGCTCGGCGACCTCGTCACCTTCTCGGAGGCGATCGTGAAGGTGAAGGTCGGCGACGAGGTGCTGATCTCGGCCGCCGAGGGCGCGGCCGGCCCGGTCAATGCGCTCGACGTGGCGCTGCGCAAGGATCTCGGCCGCTATCAGTCGCTGATCTCAGGGCTTCGCCTCGTCGACTACAAGGTCCGCATCTTCCAGGGCGGCACGGATGCCGTCACCCGCGTCCTGATCGAGTCGGCCGACGAGACCGGCGAGCGCTGGACCACGGTGGGCGTCAGCGCCAATATCATCGACGCCTCCTTCCAGGCACTCGTCGACTCGATCACCTACAAGCTGATGCGATCCGGCGCGACGGGATAGACCTCCGATCCTCTTCGCGCCGTCATCCTGGGCGGCCGGAGGCCGACCGGGATCCATCCTAGAGTGCCGTTCAGCCCGATGATGGATCCCGGCCTGCGCCGCTGCGCGGCTGGTCCAGGATGACGGGGGGCGCTGCTGCCTCACTCCGTCAGGCGGATGACATTGTCCTTGCAGAGATTCATGCCCTCGGCGTCGGTCTCGACCGCGTCGTCGAAGCGCGCGAGCACGAAATAGCTGCAGCCGGCCGGCTTGTTCAGCTTCACGGCGATGCTCTTGCCCGGCGCCAGCGGCTTGGCGATCTTGCCGACGAGGCGGGGCTGGTCACCGCCGGTGGCGATCTCGAACAGCGTCAGCGGCACGGCCCGCATGTTGGTGACGGTGATTTGGGCCGGCGGCTTGGCGCTCTGGGCGAAAGCCGGCAACGAAGCAGGCAGAAGGCCGGCGGAAATCGCGAGCAGACCCGCGAGGACAAGTCGGTGGATCGTCATGGTGTCGTTTCCCCGATGACGCGCTGGCAGCGCTGCCCAATCTGACACCCGGCATCCGGCCGAAGCAAGGCAGGGTTGTGGAAGGTTGTTCCGCGAACCCCCATGCATTGTTCGGCGTTTGCCCCTATACCGGCCTCCCAACCTGGAATCGTCCCAAGATGTCACCGCCTGCCGCGCCGCCCCCGGCGAAGACCTTCGCGCGCTCTGCCGTGCTTCAGCCGGGCTCGGGCTTCGCCGCCACCTTCCGGGCGCTCTGGCCCTATCTCTGGCCGGCGGACCGCGCCGATCTGCGCCGCCGCGTGGTGCTGGCCTTCCTGCTGCTGGTGCTCGGCCGCGTCGTGCTGATGGGCGTGCCCTTTACCTTCAAATGGGCGACGGATGCGCTCGCCGCGACGCCGACCACGCTCGGCGCCTGGCTGCCCTGGCTCGTCGGCGCACCCCTGGCGCTGACGGTGATCTATGGCCTCGCCCGCGTCGGCTCGGCGGCTTTCATCCAGGCGCGGGACGCGCTGTTTGCCCCCGTCTTCATGCATGCGGTGCGGACGCTGGCGCTGCAGACCTTCGGCCATCTGCACCAGCTCTCGCTGCGCTTCCATCTCGAGCGCAAGACGGGCGGGCTGACACGCGTGCTGGAGCGCGGCCGCAACGGCATCGAGGAGATGGTGCGGCTCGGACTCAACCAGCTCGTGCCGGTGACGATCGAACTCGTCCTGATCACCGCCGTGCTGCTGACGATCTTCAACTGGCTCTATGTCGTCGTGCTGGTGGTGATGGTCACGACCTACATGGCCTACACCATCAAGGCGACGGAGTGGCGCATCGCCATCCGCACCCAGATGAACGAGTCCGACACCGACGCCAATTCGAAGGCGATCGACTCGCTCTTGAACTACGAGACGGTGAAGTATTTCGGCGCCGAGGCGCGCGAGACCGCCCGCTACGACCTCTCGATGGCGCGCTATGAACGCAACTCGATCAAGGCCTACACCTCGCTCGCCTGGCTGAACTTCGGCCAGGCCGCGATCTTCGCCACGGGCCTGACGATCTCGATGGTGATGGCGGTGCAGGGCTTCCGGGCCGGTACGCTCACGGTCGGCGATTTCGTGCTGATCAACGCCATGCTGATCCAGCTCTACCAGCCGCTGAATTTCATGGGCACCGTCTATCGCGAGATCAAGCAGGCGACGCTCGACATCGAGCAGATGTTCTC
>CALRYW010000137.1:0-6435 GCA_943372485.1 Allobosea thiooxidans | reverse complement strand
CCTTCCGCCCCGGCGATGCGCGGCGCGCCGGGCGTCACGACAAAAAATGCGGGGTTGACGTAACGAAGCGGTCGCCGGACGCGTATCGTCACGTGACCAGCGTCGGAGACCAGATGTGAACGCGCCAACCCTCATGCCGGCCAAGTTCGTCGATCCCGTGCTGACCGCCAGGGGCGAGCGGCGGGCGAGCGTCCGTCTCAGGCAATTGGAGACGCTCTGGTTCAATACGGGGACGCTGTGCAACATCACCTGCCAGAACTGCTACATCGAAAGTTCCCCCAGCAACGACCGGCTGGCCTACCTCTCGCTGGCGGATGTCACGGCCTATCTCGATGAAGTGCGCACCGAGCGGCTGCCGGTCCGGATGATCGGCTTCACCGGCGGCGAACCGTTCATGAACCGCGACATGATCGCGATCCTGACGGAGACGCTGGAGCGCGGGTTCGAGACGCTCGTGCTCACCAATGCGATGCGGCCGATGATGCGGCACCAGGTCCAGCTCGGACGGCTCCGTGAGGCGCATGGCGGGTTGCTGCGGTTTCGGGTGTCCCTCGACAGCCATCATGCCGCCATCCACGATGCGGAGCGGGGCGCGGGCTCCTTCGACAAGGCGATGGAGGGCCTGCGTTACCTCTCGCGGGAGGGCTTCCAGATCGAGATTGCCGGTCGGCATCTGGACGCCGAGCCGGAGACGGTTGCGCGCGCGGGTTATCGCGAGCTGTTTGATCGCGAGGCGATCACGGTCGACTGCGACGACCCGGTCCAACTCGTGATCTTTCCGGAGATGACCCCCGACGGCAACCCGCCGGAGATCACCGAGGCGTGCTGGGGCATTCTGGACAAGAGCCCGGACGACGTCATGTGCGCGACATCGCGAATGGTCGTGCGGCGCAAGGGCGCCGAAGCGCCGACGGTCGTCGCCTGCACCCTGATTGCCTATGACGAGCGGTTCGAGCTTGGCCGCACGCTGAAGCAGGCGAAGGTCGCGGTGCCGCTGAACCATCGCTCCTGCGCGACCTTCTGTGTCCTGGGCGGCGCGGCCTGCGGCGTGAAGAAGTCCTGATCCCCAAAACCTCGCAGTCGGAGTTCACCAGATGACACGCCCATGGGCCGTGGGTCTTGCCGCCCTGCTGCTGACGACCGCGGCGGCGCTGTCCCAGAACCTAGCCACGGTCGAAAGCCGGTTCGCCGTGAAGGAGACTTCGGACCGGCTGGCGGCCGAACTCGAGAAGCGGGGCATCCGCATCGCCGCGCGGATCGACCATGCCGCCGCGGCCAAGGCCGCCGGGCTCGAGATGCCGCCGACCGAGGTCATCATGTTCGGCAATCCGCGCCTCGGCACGCCGTTGATGCTGGCCCAGCCCTCGGTGGCGATCGAGCTGCCGATGAAGATGCTGGTCTGGCAGGACGGGACCGGGAAGGTCATGATCGGCTATACGCCCCCGTCGGCGCTCCAGGAGCGTTATCGCATCATCGGACAGGACGAGCCACTGACCGCGATGGCCGGCGCGCTCGCCGGTCTGGCCAAAGCCGCCGGCGGTCAGTGATCGACTACAAGGGCACCACCATGTCGCGGCGCGGAGCTGCCTCTGCCTCCGTGATCTCCACAGAACGCGCCGTTCGACGTCAGCCGTCAGTCCGGTTCTGAAAAGCTGAGGTTCGTCGGCCTCTGCCACGCTTGCAGCATTCACCGATGCTGCCGGTCGCGTAGCCTTGAACCCGTCAGATTCGCCCGCTTGTATGGTTCAACCGATTCTCGATTTTCCGGAGCTGAACGTTCGAGTGCGAGCGAGCGCTGCAAGTCCCATGGCTTGGGTATGGTACGCCAAGAACGGAAGTCGATTGCTGGATTGAAACTGAACCCTGCACACAGCGCCGTTTTGCCGGTTGATCCTTCGGCAAGCGTGGGTGATGGCCCCTATCTGCTGTCCAGAATGCGAACCATCGCGCCATAGCCGCGCTGGCGCGCCATTTCGATGGGAGTGACGCCGTTGCGGTCGCCGATGTCCCGCCTGGCTCCAGCCGCCACGAGATGGCTCACGGTGCGTTCATGCCGTTGGCCGCCATCGCCGAGGATGACGGCTTCGATCAGCGCGGTCCAGGCGAGGTTGTTGACATGGTCCAGCGGAGCTCCGGCGTCGATCAGCATCCTGACGATCTCATCGTGGCCGAGATGAGCGGCGGCAATCAGCGCCGTGCCGTCATAGGGGCTGGTGATCGCCCTGGGATCTGCGCCGATCGCGAGAGCCATGCGCATGGTTTCGGCATCGTCTGCCACGGCGGCGATCGTGACCGTGTCGTAGCGCTGGGCATCAAGGGCGCGCGGATCGGCCCCGAGCCTGACCAGCGCGCGCATCGCCTCGCGCTGCCGGGCATGGGTCGCGATATGCAGCGCGGTCCGGCGCTGGCCGTCGCGGGTGTCGACTGCGGCGCCGGCCGCCACCAGTCTTTCGATGGCGGCGACATCGCCTGTCCAGGCGGCGGCCTGCAGGCCGTCATAGGCTGCGATGTCGGCGGCGGAAGGCGGCGTCTGCGCCGACGTCGGCACAGCGGCAAGGACCAGCACCAAGCCCAGCGCCAGCATGGCGGTCAAACAGCGCGTCATCTCGGCGTCTCCTGCGGCGCGCCCGAGACTATCAGGCCCTTGCGATGCTGCCGCAACAGAACTGCGCTGAGAGATTGGCCCTTTCGAGCATGTCGGAGCGGCCGAAGGCCGAGCCGTGATCGTGGAGGCTGTCGGTACCTGTCATCACGAACACGCCTGTCTCGTTCAGCCGTGGCCGTGGCATGGACATCAATGCGACAGTCAGCCTGCTCCATCGCGGACACGCCCAATGACCGCAAAAGGCCACTCACCGCCAAGGATTCCGGGACGTCATCCCGCGCGGCCCCCGCGCGACGATCGTGAGCGCCCCACCCGGCCGCGGCCGCTGCAGGCGGGCTACCGACAGCTAGCTGCCGGATTTCAGCGCGACGTCCCAATATCCCTTGATCTGTTTCACCAGCGGCTCGGGCAAGGCGACATAGCCCAGCGCTGTGGCATCGGCGGCGCCCTTGTCGAATGCGATGCGGAAGAAGCCGATCACCTCGCGGGAGCGCGCATTCAAAGGCTTGGGCACCAGCGCAAACGTCGTCGCCACGATCGGCCAGGATTGTGGCCCAGGCGCATCGGTCAGCATCAGCGCGAAATCCTGGTTGGCGGACCAGTTGGCACTCGCCGCGGCAGCCTGGAGGCTCGCTGCATCGGGTTTGACGAACTGGCCGTCCCTGTTCTGCAGCAGGGTGTAGGCGAGTGAAGCCCGCACCACCTGCCCCAATTCGACATAGCCGATTGCGTTCTTCGTCCGGGAAACCAGGTTGATCACGCCCTGCGTCCGCTCCGCGCCGGTGCCGACTGGCCAGACAAGCTGTGTGTTCGCGCCGAACTTGCTTGCCCAATCGGGACTCACGCGGGAGAGATAATCGGTCCAGTTGAAGGTCGTGCCCGATCCGTCGGAGCGCCAGACGACATTGATCGCCGCTTCAGGCAATTTGACGTCCGGGTTCAGGGTCTTGATGGCCGGGTCGGACCAGGTCTTGATCCTGCCGAGATAGATGTCGGCCAGGACCGGCCCGGTCAGCCGAAGCTGGCCCGCTCCGACCCCATCGATATTCACGACCGGGACGATGCCGCCCATCACGAAGGGAAACTGGATCATCGCGGTCCTGGCGAGCTCAGCGCTCGAGACCGGCCGGTCCGTGGCGCCGAAATCGACGGCACGCTGCGTCACCCGAACTTCGCCACCGAGCGAGCCGATCGGCTCATACTCGATGCCGATGTCGAGAGGCACCATGTCGGCACCGTCAGCCTTGACCGAGCGATACAGCCGCGACCACCTGCCGATCACGGGAAAGGCGAAGGTCGAGCCCGCACCGGTGATCATGCCGACGACCGGCAAGCCCATATTCGAGCGATGGCCGATATCCGCTGGCGTCTGCGCCAGAGCGACGCTCGAGGTCAACAACGCGCCCGCAACAAGGAGACGACCCAGGGTTTTCATTCGCTGCCCACTTTCAATTGTCCGATCAGCCGGCATTAAGAGGCTGATACAAAAGCTATGGACCGCGAATGACGACGGCGTGACGAAGGGAAGCGCTATCAAGCGATGGCAGTCTCTGGATACAGTCCTTGACCGAGCCGCGACCGATGGCATGCCGAATTCATGATTTATCCGTCAATCATGCGGGCGTTCCAGTCGCGGCAAGTGAACCACAAGAAACGGAATCCCGATCTCGCCGGTTCATTCGCCGCTGCGCTCGGCAGGTGCCACCGCGCCGGGGCGGGGACTGTCGATGATTTACCTTCCGGGACGGGGTCACAAGGGCGTCACACGCAGCCAACTAGGTTTCGGCCTGCGCCGGAGCATGAGCAAGCCGGCGCTGCGAGTGACTGTCAGTGCCGAGGGGAGCGCCAGCATGCAAGTCGATATCTTCACCCAGGTGATCGTCCCGGTCATCGGCGGGCTCGGCATTTTCATGCTGGGCCTCGAATTCATGAGCAACGGCATCCAGTCCCTCGCGGTGAACAAGATGCGGGCCCTGCTGGCCAAAATCGCCGGCACACCGGTCAAGGGCGTCATGGCCGGGACCTTCATCACCGGCGTCATCCAGTCATCGACGGCGATGACGGTCATGGTCGTCGGCCTCGTCAATGCCGGCGTCATCGGGCTGCGGCCTGCGATCAGCGTGATCATGGGCGCCAATATCGGCACGACGCTCGGCAACGGCCTGATCGCTCTGCCGCTGGGCCCGCTCGGTCTTCTGCTGGCAGGCATCTTCGCGCTGGTCCACATCTTCGCCAAAACCGACAAGGTCAAGAACATCGCGCTTGCCTGCATGGGCTTCGCGCTGATCTTCTACGGCCTGAATCTGATGACGGGTGGGCTTCGCCCTCTGCGCGCCATGCCTGAAGTGATGAGCGTGATCTCGTCGCTCCGGGCCGACTCCTTCATGGGCCTGATCTACTGCGTCCTGATCGCCGCCGGCATCACCGCGATGATCCATTCGTCATCGGCGACGATCGGCATCGTCATGGGGCTCGGCGCCGCCGGCATCCTCGACTGGAAGACGGCTGTCGCCTTTTCGCTGGGCGCCGATCTCGGTACCACCATCACCTCATGGATGGCCTCGCTCAATCTCACCAAGAACGCCAAACGCGCGGCCTATGCGCATATTTCCTTCAATATCATCGGCGTGATGGTGACGATCCCGCTGTTCTTCGTGTCGATGGACGTGCTGACCTGGGCGATGCAGTGGTTCGGCGGCGACCCCGGCGTGCCGGTGATCAAGGACGGCAAGGAGACCTTCCCGCTGGTTCCCGTGGCCATCGGCCTGTATTCGACCTTCTTCAACATCTTCAACACCGTGCTGCTCTTCCCCTTCGTCGGCGTCTTCGAGAGCGTCCTGATGAAGGTCGGCGCCAACGCGACCGGCGACCGGGAGGACTATACCCAGCCGAAATATCTGAGCGCAGCGGCAGCCAGCGACCCTGTCTCCGCCGTTCCCGCGGTCCAGCGCGAAACCGGGCGCTATCTCGAAGCCGCGCGCCAGTTCCTCGACATCGCCAAGGGCAGCGAGAATGCCCCTGACAAGATCGAGGAACATTATGCCGCCATCGACATCCTCAACCGCGAGATCCGCTCCTACACCTCGGGCATGTTCAAGGCCGACATGCCCTATGCCCGGGCCGATCTCGTCGCGAGCCTGATCGAGGAGGAAGACCAGACGGCCAGTCTCGGCGAAGCGCTCTACCAGATCGCCCGCCGGATCGAGCGTCAGCCCTTCGGCGAGGTCGGTCGCGGCCTGGTGAACAGCCTCGTCGATCAGGTCGAGGATGCACTCCGGGCGATCATCCCGATCGACCAGGTCAACCCGCCGGTCACCGCCCAAGCCGAGCCGCGGCTGAAGGCTCTCGCCGAGATGCGCGAGCGCTGCCTGCGGCTGGGCGCGGAACTGCCCTGGGTCGAGCGCGGCGCGATCCTGGCCCTGCTCGGCAGCGCCGAACGTGCCTATTATCTGATCGAGCGGATCGACTCCGAGCGCAAATCGGTGTCGCGTGTCGTCCCGGCCGCGGCGCAGAGCCAGACGCGCGGTGCGGAAGGTTTCGGTGGCGCGGCCGTCCCGGCCTGACCAAGTGTCCCATGAACGGCAAATGGGCGGCTCGATCCATCGAGCCGCCCATTTACATTTGCGTCGGTGCAGGCGGCGGCATGCGAAGCCTCAGCCCTCCCTCATATAATCGTGGATTTTGCGGCCGAAGGGCAGGGTGAGGTCGGCGATGAAGTGGTGGGCGCCGAGCACGCGGCGGACCGGCAGGTCGGCGACGGGCGCGTTGACATGGGGGACCAGATGGAGCCGGCCCGGGCCGATCCAGGAGCCCTTGACGGTGATCTCGGT
>CALRYW010000136.1:0-6582 GCA_943372485.1 Allobosea thiooxidans | reverse complement strand
ATGATCCGGCGGGCGAGCCCGGTTCCGGCGCCGCCCGAAGGGCTGGGCGGCGGCACGATCGCGCTTTCCGTGCCGGTGAAATTCTCGCGCTGAGGGCGGAAGGCCGCCTGTGGCCCGCTGCTTCTGCCCGTCTCGTTCCGACGAAGCGGGCGCTGCCACCCATCAGACAGAAAAAAGGGCCGCGCGTGAGCGCAGCCCAAGTCTAGGGAGGAAACGCCCAAGGAGGGCGACGCAGCATCGCTGCTGCGGTGCATCATATATAAGGGGGCCGTGACGGCCTCACAAGCGCAAAAGGGCAGCATCATTGTCCTATTTTTTCGGCAGACACCGTGTGCTGTGCCCCGCATCATGCCTCTTCCGGGCCGTTGCCACGGCAGACCGCGCCTGAACCCGCTGCGTCACTGCCGCCGCCCTGCGCATCTCATGCTGATTTTTCGGCGTTGACAGGCCGTTTGGGCCTCTTCAAATTCGTAGGCATACAAATGAATTCGCGGCTGACGCGGTTTCGTCGGCATGCGACATCTTCCAAGAGCGCCGGGGCCTCCGCCACCGGGCCAGACATGGGGAACAGGCATGACGATCGACCGTCGCAGTCTTCTGGCCGGCGCCTCCGCCGGAGCCGCCATCCTCGCCGCGCCGTCGCTGGTGCGGGCGCAGGGGGCGGGGCCCATCAAGGTGGGCGAAATCAACAGCTACACGGCCCAGCCGGCCTTCCTGAAGCCCTATCGACAGGGCTGGGAGCTGGCGCTGGAGCAGATCAACGCCAATGGCGGCGTGCTCGGCCGCAAGATCGAGACGGTCTTCCGCGACGATGGCGGCAAGCCCGAGGATGCCGTGCGCCATGCCGGCGACCTGATCAACGCCGAGAAGGTCGACCTGCTCTCGGGCGGCTTCCTCTCCAATGTCGGTCTCGCGATCGCGGACTTCGCCAACCAGAACAAGCGGCTCTACGTCGCCTCCGAGCCGCTTTCCGATGCGCTCGTCTGGGCCAAGGGCAATCGCTACACCTTCCGGTTGCGGCCTTCGACCTATATGCAGGCGGCGATGCTGGTCGAGGAGGCCGCGAAGCTGCCGGCCAGGAAATGGGCGGTCGTGGCGCCGAACTACGAATATGGCCAGTCGGCCGTGAAGTGGTTCAAGGAGCTGCTGAAGAAGGCCAAGCCCGATGTCGAGTTCGTCGCCGAGCAGTTCCCGGCGCTCGGCCGCATCGATGCGGGCGCGACCGTGCAGGCGCTGGAAGCCTCGAAGCCTGACGCGATCTTCAACGTCACCTTCGGCGGCGACCTGACCAATTTCGTTCGGCAGGGCAACACCCGCGGCCTGTTCGAGGGGCGCACCGTGGTCTCGATGCTGACCGGCGAGCCGGAATATCTCGATCCGCTCGGCGCCGAGGCGCCGGTCGGCTGGATCGTCACCGGCTATCCGCAGGCGGACATCAAGACGCCGGAACACCTCAAGTTCCGCGAGGCTTACGTCAAGAAGTTCAACGATTATCCTCGTCTCGGCTCGGTGGTCGGCTTCGACACGATGAACTCGATCGCCGCCGCCCTGACCAAGGCGGGCTCGACCGACACCGAGAAGCTCGTCGAGGCCCTGAAAGGTCTGAAGTTCCCCTCCGCCTTCGGGGCGGCCGAGTACCGCGCCATCGACCACCAGTCGACGCTCGGGGCCTTCGTCGGCAAGACCGCGCTGAAGGACGGCAAGGGCGTGATGGTCGACTGGCGCTATGCCGACGGCGCCAAGTACCTGCCCAGCGACGAGGTGGTGAAGACGCTGCGCCCGGCCGGGTGAGCTCCGTCATTCCGGGGCGATCCGCAGGATCGAACCCGGAACCCACGACCGGGTGAGCCCGTGCCGCCGCGGTTCCTTCTGACTCGCCCAGTCGTGGGTTCCGGGTTCGGCGCTGCGCGCCGCCCCGGAATGACAGGATTGTCCGCATGATCGACCTCATCCTCACCCAGACGCTCAACGGCCTGGCCTCGGCCTCGTCGCTGTTCCTCGTGGCGTCGGGGCTGTCGATCATCTTCGGCGTCACGCGGATCGTGAACTTTGCCCATGGCTCGCTCTACATGCTCGGCGCCTATCTGGCCTGGACGCTGGTCGGGCGCTTCGGGCCGGCGGACGCGCTCGGCTTCTGGGGCGGCGTGCTGGCGGCGGCGGCCCTGACGGGGCTGATCGGCGTCGTCATCGAGGTTCTGATCCTCAGGCGGATCTACCAGGCGCCGGAGCTGTTCCAGCTGCTCGCGACCTTCGGCGTCGTGCTGATGCTGCAGGACGTGGCGCTGGCGATCTGGGGGGCTGAGGACAAGATCGGGCCGCGCGCCCCGGGCTTCAAGAGCTTCGTCGTGATCTTCGGCAACCGCTTCCCGACCTATGAGCTGTTCCTGATCGCGGTCGGGCCGGTGGTGCTGCTGATCCTCTGGCTTTTGTTCCAGAAGACGCGCTGGGGCACGCTGGTGCGGGCGGCGACGCAGGACCGCGAGATGGTCGGCGCGCTCGGCGTCAACCAGCGCCTGCTCTTCACCTCGGTCTTCGCCTTCGGCTCGATCCTGGCGGGCCTGGGCGGCGCGCTGCAGCTGCCGCGCGAGGCGGTGACGCTGCATATGGACCTGGCGATGATCTCGGAGGCCTTCGTCGTGGTCGTCGTCGGCGGGCTCGGCAGCGTCACCGGCGCCTATCTCGCCGCCGTGCTGATCGGCATCCTGCACGCCTTCGGCATCCTGATCTTCCCGAAGATCACACTGGTGCTCGTCTTCCTGGTCATGGCGGTGGTGCTGGTGGTCAAGCCCTATGGGCTGATGGGCAAGGCGCCGGTCGGCCATCAGAGAGCCCATGGCCCGGCCGAGCCGCTGCTGCGCCCGGCCGACGGCACGACCAAGCTCGCCGGGCTGATCGGCCTGCTGATCCTGGCGCTGGCGCCGCTGGTCACGCCCGACCACATGCTGGTGACGCTGACCGAGCTGGTGATCTTCGCGCTGTTTGCCGCCTCGCTGCACTTCATGATGGGGCCGGGCGGGATGGCCTCCTTCGGTCACGCCGCCTATTTCGGGCTCGGTGCCTATGGCGCGGCGCTGGCCGTGAAATGGCTGGGCGCGCCGATGGAGCCGGCGCTGCTGCTGGCGCCCTTCCTGGCGGGGCTCGCCGGCGTCGTCTTCGGCTGGTTCTGCGTGCGGTTGTCGGGGGTCTATCTGGCCATGCTGACGCTCGCCTTCGCGCAAATCGCCTGGGCGACGGCGTTCCAGTCGGTCGATCTCACCGGCGGCGACAACGGCATCCTCGGTGTCTGGCCCTCGGCCTGGGCGGCCTCCAAGACGGTCTATTACTATCTGACGCTGGTGATTTGCGCGGCGGCGGTGCTGGCGCTGCGGCTCACCATCTTCTCGCCCTTCGGCTACGGTCTGCGGGCGGGGCGCGACAACGCCCTGCGGGCGGAGGCGATCGGCCTCGACGTGGTGCGCATCCAGTGGGTCGCCTTCGCGGTTGCCGCCTTCTGCGCCGGGATTGCGGGCGCGCTCTTCGCCTTCTTCAAGGGTTCGGTGTTCCCGACCTATATGGCGATCCCGCGCTCGGTCGACGCCTTGCTGATGGTGCTGCTCGGCGGCGTGCAGACGGTGTCGGGGCCGATCATCGGCGCCTTCGCCTATGCCGGGCTGCACGAGCAGCTGATGAAGGCGACGATGTACTGGCGCTTCGCGCTGGGGCTGTCGATCGTGCTGCTCGTCGTGCTCTTCCCGCGCGGGCTCGTCGGCACGATCCTGGCGCTGCGGGAGCGACGGGCCGGGCCCGAGCCGGCGCCAACGACCCGGCTGGCGGAGGCGGCGCGATGACCGCTCTCGCACCCGCCCCGGCCACCGTCGCGAGCGCCGGTACCGCCAGCGAGCCGGTCCTCGTCGTGCGCGACCTCGCCAAGTCCTTCGGCGGCGTGCGCGCGGTCGACGGCGTCTCCTTCTCGGTGCTGCCGGGCACAATGCTGGCGCTGATCGGGCCCAACGGCGCCGGCAAGACGACCTGCTTCAACATGCTCAACGGCCAGCTGCGCCCCGATGGCGGGCAGGTGCTGCTGGCCGGCCGCACGATCACGGGCCTGAAGCCGCGCCATGTCTGGCGCATGGGGGTCGGCCGCACCTTCCAGATCACCGCGACCTTTACCTCGATGACGGTGCGCGAGAACGTCCAGATGGCGCTGATCTCGCATGCCGGCGGGATCTGGAGCCCGTTCGGCCGCGCGCGCGACCGCCATCGCGAGGAGGCGGACGGCCTGCTCGCGCAGGTCGGCATGCTCGAACAGGCCGAGCGGGCCTGCGGCGTGCTGGCCTATGGCGATCTCAAGCGCGTCGAGCTCGCGGTCGCGCTCGCCAACCGGCCGCGGCTCTTGCTGATGGACGAGCCCACCGCCGGCATGGCCCCGCGCGAGCGCATCGAACTGATGGCGCTGACGGCGGGCATCGCCACCGCCACGGGTATCGCCGTGCTCTTCACCGAGCACGACATGGATGTCGTCTTCACCCATTCCGACAGCGTCATCGTGCTCGACCGCGGCCGGCTGATCGCCCATGGCACGGCGCAGGAGGTGCGGCAGGACCCCAATGTCCGCGCCGTCTATCTCGGCTCCGGCGCGACCTCGGGAGGGCATTGAGATGAGCGCGATGCTCGCGATCACGGCGCTCGACGCCTATTACGGCCGCGCCCATATCCTGCAGGGCGTCAGCTTTTCGATGCAGCGCGGCGAGGTGCTGGCCCTGATGGGCCGCAATGGCGCGGGCAAATCGACGACGATGAAGGCGGTGATGGGCCTGGTCCCGCCCGCTGGTGGCAGCGTCAGTTTCGAGGGCCAGCGCGTCGATGGGCGCGAGCCCTTCGAAATCGCGCGTATGGGCATCGGCTATGTGCCCGAAGACCGGCGCGTCTTCTCCGAACTCACGGTGATGGAGAACCTTTCGGTGGCGCAGCGCCCGGCGCGCCCCGATGCACCGCACTGGACGCCGGAGCGGCTGTTTGCGCTGTTTCCCAATCTCGGGCGCATGCGCGACCGGCCGGGTGGGGCGATGTCGGGCGGCGAGCAGCAGATGCTGACGATCGCGCGCACGCTGATGGGCAATCCCAGGCTCGTCCTGCTCGACGAGCCGTCGGAGGGGCTTGCCCCCGTCATCGTCGAGGAGATGGCCAAGACCATCCTGGCCTTGAAGAGCGAGGGGCTGACCGTGCTGATCTCGGAGCAGAACCTGCACTTCGCCGGCAATGTCGCCGACCGCGCCGCGATCATCGAAAAGGGCATCATCCGCTTCACCGGCACGATGGACGAGCTGAAGGCCGACGAAGCGGTCAGGGCGCAGTATCTGTCGGTGTAGGGCGCGGCGTCATTGCGAGCGGAGCGAAGCAATCCAGCGACCGTCGGGCGAGTCTGGGCTGGATTGCTTCGCTACGCTCGCAATGACGGCAGGGCCCCTAATCCCCCGACGCTGCGCCATTCATCCGCCAGCGCCAGCAGCGCGCCCTCGATCAGCCCGTCGCGCCGCAGCGCCTCGGCCATTCTCACGCCTGATCCGAGCGCCGCGGCGACCGCCTCCGCCGACAAGATCCCGACATCGACGGTGACGGGCAGGTCGCGCAGGTCGCTGTCGGGGTCGAGGTCGCGCGCCGGCCGCCGGATGACGGCGGCGTCCTGCAGATCAGTCGCATTTGCAATAACTGTCGCGGCCGCATCGGCCTCGGCCGCACTGCGGGCGAGCACGGTGACGGCATCGGCGATGCCGCGCGAGAACGACCGGCCGCGCCAGCCGCTCGTCGCGATGCCGCAAAAATGCTGCGCAGCATGAGGTGCAGCATGAAGCCGGATGAAGCCCTCCGGCCGGGCGCGGGCGAGCGAGGGCACCACGCCGATGTCGAGCGGATTCTCCGGCGTGACCAGCACGGCGATGTCGCCGCCATTGTTGACATAGGCGCGCTCGAGGCCGGGGACGGCCTGCGCCATCGCGCCCAGCACGGTGTCGGCGACGGCCCCGGCGACGGCGGCCATCGGCGTGATGAACTGCTCGCGAAAGAACCAGCAGGCGCGGGCCATGCGCCTTGCCGTCGCGCCGGCCAGCGGCGGCGGCTGTGGCCCGAGCGGCTGGCGCAGGACCGTCAGTTCGCCGGCGAGCTCGGCCAGCAGGCCGTCGAAGGCGGCCTCGGCGGCGGCATAGGCGTGCTCGATCTCTGCGGGAGCGCCGAAGGCCGCGATGACGAGATCGCTCGGCCCCTCCTGCAGATGCAAGCGGTGGCCCGGCAGGCGGGCGACGCGGTGAGCGCCCATGGCGCGCCTTGCATTCTCAGCCCTCATCCTGAGGAGTGCCGCAGGCAGGTCTCGAAGGATGCTCCAGAGCACACTGGACCATCCTTCGAGACGCCGCTTCGCGGCTCCTCAGGATGAGAGCTGAAGGGATCATGGACCGAAGCCTCGCCGCAGCGGCCAGGGGTTCTCCGCCGCGCCACCCTCGATCCGGGCCTGGCCGCCATGGGCGCGCAGGACCTCCTCGACCGGGACGATCTCCTGCGCATGACCGCCGCAGGCGAGATAGAGCGCGCGCGGCAAGGTGAACTCGA
>CALRYW010000135.1:0-6750 GCA_943372485.1 Allobosea thiooxidans | reverse complement strand
AGGGTCGGGGTGGGGGGCAGCGCCGCTCGGCGAACCGGCAAAAGACAATGCGCTGGCTTTGCGTCCACCCACCCCAGCCCTCCCCACCGCAAGCGGGGGGAGGGAGGGACTCCGCCTCGTCGAACCCGTCGCCGCCTGGTATGTCGCCGACACGCTGCTCGGCGCACCGCCGCCACTCAATGCCGTGCCCGGACGCATCGCCTTCAAGACCGGCACCTCCTACGGCTATCGCGACGCCTGGGCGGTCGGCTTCGACCGCAGGCACACGATCGGCGTCTGGGTCGGCCGCGCCGACAACGGCGCGGTGCCGGGCCTGGTCGGGCGCGTCGTCGCGGCGCCGATCCTGTTCGACGCCTTTGCGCGCCTCGGCCTCGACCCGCGCCCCTTCGCGCAGCCGCCCGACAGCATCGTCGCGACATCAGCCCAATTGCCGCCGCCGCTGCGCCATCTGCGCCAGGACGTGCCCAAAACCGTGGCCGCGATGACGACGCCGTCGCTGAGGCTCGCCTTCCCGCCCGAGGGCGCCCGCATCGATCTCGCCGCCTCGGGCGCCGACGGGCGGCCCGAGCTCAACCTCAAGGTCGCGGGCGGCGCGCCGCCCTACACCTGGCTCGTCGACGGCGCCCCGATCCTGAGCCCGACGCGGCGTCGCGAAGCGATCTGGCAACCGCCGGGCAAGGGCTTTCTGCGGATCTCGGTGATCGACGGCACCGGCGCCAGCGAAAGCGTCTCGGTGCGACTGCAGTAGCAGCCGTACGTCCTGCTCGGGCTTGACCCGAGCATCTCAGGGTTCGTGAACGACCCGACCCTGCCAGCGCGGCCTGAGATTCTCGGGTCTGCGCTTCGCTTCGCCCGAGAATGACGCGGAAGCGCTTACTCCGCCGGCTGCGGATGCGCCGCCGGCGTCTCCTTCACCACATGCCCATGCACCAAGCGCTTCTTGCTCGCGAGATAGGAATAGGCGACCGGCACCACATAGAGCGTCAGCAAGGTGCCGAAGCTCATGCCGCCGACGATGACCCAGCCGATCTGCGAGCGACTTTCGGCACCGGCACCGGTCGCGAGCGCCAGCGGCACCGCACCCAGCACCATCGCGCCCGTCGTCATCAGGATCGGGCGCAGGCGCAGCTCGGCCGCCTCGACCAGCGCATCGATCATCTCCTTGCCCTCTTCCCGAAGCTGGTTGGTGAACTCCAGGATCAGGATGCCGTGCTTGGTGATGAGGCCGACGAGCGTGATCAGCCCGATCTGGCTGTAAACGTTCATCGTTCCGCCCGTGAAGTACAGCGCCGCCAGCGCGCCTGTCAGCGAGAGCGGCACCGAGACCATGATCACGACGGGGTCGATGAAGCTCTCGAACTGCGCCGCCAGCACGAGGTAGATGAAGCCCAGCGCCAGCAGGAAGACGATCGCGATCGAGGCGCCGGACTGCTTGAACTCGCGGCTCTGGCCGGAATAGTCGATCTGCACCGTCTTCGGCAGGACGCGGGACGCGGCCTGTTCCAGCACCGCCAGCGCATCGCCCAACGAATAGCCCGGCGCGGGAACGGCGGTGATGGTGGCCGCACGCAGCTGGTTGAATCGGATCAGCTCCTTCGGCGCAACCGTCTCCTCGATCTTGACCAGGCTGGAGAGCTGAACCACCGCGCCACCCCGGCCCATCAGGTAAATCGACTGCAGGGCCTGCGGCGTGTTGCGGTCCTCGCCACCGACCTGGATGACGACGTCATATTGCTCGCCATTCATGTTGAAGCGGGTGACCTGTCGCCCGCCCAGCAGCGTCTCCATCGTGCGTCCGATCACGTCGACGCCCACGCCGACATCAGCCGCGCGCTGCCGGTCAATCGAGACCTTGATCTGCGGCTTGTCGAGGATGAGGTTCGATTCAACATTGGTCAGCACGGGCGAGCCGGCCACCTCGGCGATGACCGCGTCGACATAGTCCTTGATCTGCGCATAGGGCTCCGACGAGCGCAGTACAAATTCGACCGGCTTGCTGATGGCGCCGCCCTGCCCGAGCGAGGGCGGGTTGGTCGCGAAGAGGCGGATGCCCGGCACCTGCGACAGGCTGCGGTTGATCTGCGCCACCATGGCCTGCTGCTTCGTGTCGCGCTCCTCCCAGGGCTTGAGACGGGCGAAGGCGAGCGCGCGCGTCACGTCGGGAAATCCGACGATGACGAGATTGGTCTGGACATCCGGGAAACGCTTGAAAAACTCCTCGGCCCGGCGGGCGTATTCGGAGGTGAAGGCCATCGTCGAGCCCTCGGGCGCGACACCGATCACCGTGAAGCTGCCGCGGTCCTCGACCGGCGCCAGTTCCGACCGCAGGCTGGTGAAGAAGAAATAGCTGCCGCCGGCGACGCCGAGCGCCAGCAGCACGATCACCGGGCGGATCGCCAGCGCGCCGCGCAGCGAGGCCCGGTAACCGCGCGAGAGGGCGTTGAAGCCGCGCTCCAGCAGGTTATAGAGCCAGCCATGGCTCTCGTTACGCTTGAGCAGCTTGGCGCACATCATCGGCGTCAGCGTCAGCGCGACGAAGCCCGACACCAGCACCGCGCCCGCCAGCGTCAGCGCAAACTCGATGAAGAGCTTGCCCGTGCGGCCGGTCGAAAACGCCATCGGCGCATAGACCGCGACCAGCGTCAGCGTCATCGCCACCACCGCGAAGGCGATCTCGTTGATGCCGCGGATCGCGGCGGCATTGGGCTCCATGCCGTCCTCGATATGACGGTGCACGTTCTCCAGCACCACGATCGCGTCGTCGACCACGAGCCCGATCGCCAGCACCATCGACAGCAGCGTCAGCGTGTTGACGGTGAAGCCGAAGGCATACATCAGCGCGAACGAGCCCACGAGCGACACCGGGATGGTGACCAGCGGGATCAGCGTCGCGCGCAGCGAGCGCAGGAAGATGAAGATGATCAGGACGACGAGGACGACCGCCTCAAGGATGGTGGTGTAGACCGCCTGGATCGAGCGGTCGATGAAGACCGAGCTGTCATAAGAGGTCGCGATCGTCATCCCGTCCGGCAGATCGTCGATGATCTCCGGCAGCGCGGCGCGGATGCCCTTCGAGACATCGAGCGGATTGGCGGTGGCCTGCTTGACGATGCCGATCGTCACGGAGGGGTTGCCGGAGAACCAGGCGGCGTTGCGCTCGGCCAGCGCGCCCAGTTCAACGCGCGCGACGTCGCGCAGCTTGATCGGGAAGTTGTTCGCGTCTTTGACGACGATCTGCTGGAACTGCTCCGGAGTCGTCAGCCCGGTCTGGGACAGAACCGTGAATTCCCGGTTGTTGCTCTCGATGCGGCCCGACGGGATCTCGACGTTCTGAGCGCGGACCGCCGCTTCGATCTCCTGGACCGTGATGTTGTACGCCGACATGCGCGCCCGATCGAGCCAGATGCGCATGGCATAGCGCCGCTCGCCGCGGATCTGCACCTCGGCCACGCCGGTGATGTTCTGCACGCGGTCGGTGATGAAGCGATCGGCGAAGTCGGTGAGTTCGAGCGGGCTGTGACGCTTGCTGATCAGCGACAGGAACAGAATGGGCTGCGCATCCGCCTCGACCTTGGCGATGATCGGCTCGTCGATCTCGGTCGGCATGCGCCCGCGCACCCGGCTGACGCGGTCGCGCACGTCGGACGCAGCGACGTCGGGATCGACGTCCGGACGGAAGCGGACGGAAATGAAACTGCGTTCCTGCCGGCTCGTCGACGAGATGATCTCGATGCCCTCGATACCCGCGATCGAGTTCTCGAGGATCTGGGTGACCTGCGTTTCGATGATCTCGGCGCTGGCGCCGGAGTAGTCGGTCCGCACCGAGACGACCGGCTCGTCGATGTTCGGATACTCGCGCACCGTCAGACGCGTGTAGGAGACCGCGCCGATCAGCAGCACGAGCAGGCTCAGCACGGTCGAGAAGACCGGCCGGCGGACGAAGAGGGCGAAGAGGCTCATGGTGCGGGCACTCGGCTCAGGGGCTCGTCGGCGCGACGGGCAGGGCGCTGGTCTGCACGGGCGGCGGAGCATTCTTGATCGAGACGTTGGATCCGTCCCGCAGCCGCATCTGCCCGGAACTGACCACCTGCATCTGCGGCGCCAGACCTTTCAGAACCTCGACCTTGCCGGGTAGGCGCTTGCCGAGTTCCACGGCGACCCGCTTCGCCTTCCCGTTCTCGACGATGAAGACGACCTTGCCGATGCCGTCCGGGACGACCGCGGACTCCGGGATCAGCATCGCATTCTCACGCTGGTCGACGACGATGGTGACACGGGCGAACAGACCCGGCTTCAGCACGAGGTCGCGGTTGGGCACAGTGGCGCGCAGCCGGATCGCGCGGCCATTGATGTCGACAACGGGATCGACCGCAAAGATCTGGCCCTGGAAGTCCTTGTTGGGGACCGCGTCGACCTTGAGACTGATCGTCTGGCCGACCCTGACCTGGGAAAGGAAGATCTCCGGCACGCGGAAATCGACCTTGATCGGATCGATATTGGTGAGCGTGATCAGCTGCTTGCCGACGGCGACAAAGTCGCCGACGCTGACCGCGCGCAGGCCGACCACGCCGTTGAACGGCGCGACCAGCGTCGATTGCGCCAGCTTCGCTTTCGAGAGCTGCACCCGCGCCTCGGCGGAGGCGAGCTTGGCGGTCGCCTCATCGAAGGCGACCTGCGTGCCAACGCCGCGCTGGCTCAGCGAACGGTTGCGTTCGAAGGTGTCCTTCGCCAGCCCGAGATCGGCCTGCTGCTGCTTGAGTTCGGCATCGAGGATCGCGGTGTCGAGCTTGACGAGGACCTGCCCCTTCTCGACGCGCTCGCCCTCCTTGAAGCCCAGCGCAATGACTCGGCCCGCGATCTCCGGCGCGATCACCACCGACTCGTCGGCGGCGAGCGTGCCGAGCGCCTCGACCTCTTCGTTCACAGTCCCGCGTTCGATCTTCGCCACCTCGACCGGCACGGCCGGACGCGGCGCGGCCGGGGCCGCCGCCTGGCGCGGAGCCTTCATCTTCTCGTAGTGGCGATAACCGTAGTAGCCACCGCCCACGAGGCCGACGAGCAGGAGCAGATAGACGAACCGCTTCATTGAACTGGACGCTCCAATGCGACGTGAGTATTCTAGACTGGACGGTCCAGTTTGATAAGGGGCCCGATGGGCAGCACCGTGACAGATGCCGTCGCTCCGGAAGCTTCTGCTTCCCGCGATGCGGATGCAAGACGCCTGCCGTCCAGAGCGCGGCCGGTCAAGCGTGATGCGATCATTCGCGCCGCCTCCGCCATGTTCCTCGCCGAAGGCTACGAGCGGGTGACGCTCGACCAGATCGCCCAGCGCGCCGGGGTGTCCAAGCAGACCATCTACAGCCACTTCGCCGACAAGGATGCGCTGTTCCGCGCGATCTGCACGCAACTCGCTGAAAAACTGACGATTCCGCTGCGTCGGCCGATCGCCGAAGCAGACCTCCGCAGCGCCCTCGTCAGACTTGGAGAGGAGACTCTGACGATGATGCTGGACCCGCATTCCCTCGATCTCCACCGCCTTGTCATGAGCGCCGCGACGCGCTTTCCCGACCTCGGCCGAGCCGCCTATGAGGCCGGGGCCATGCGCATCATCGATGACCTTTCGACGCTTCTGCTGCAGCGTTCACATCTCGGTGATGGCCTCGCCCGGCCGCTCGACGAAGCGCGCTCCCGGGTGCTGGCCGAGCAGTTCGTCGGAATGGTCCGTGGCTTCCATCAGCATCGGGCGCTGATGAACGTCGAGCCGACGCCGCCCGAGCTCCGCGCTGCCTATATCCGCGATTGCGCCGATCTGCTCCTGCGGGGCGCCTGACGGTCACGACAGCCGTCACCTGACTGTCATCTGCGCTGGTTAGCAGTCCGCCATCAGAGAGCGTGAACCCGGCGGCATGACCTGCCTCGGGCAAAACTCATGCTCGCCCCTGAACGCGGGACCGCGATCATGCTGCGCATCGAAGGCCTGACCAAGCGCTTCGGCACCAATGCCGCTGTCGACAACGTCACGCTCTCCATCCCCCGGGGCGAAATGGTCGGCATCATCGGCCGGTCCGGAGCCGGCAAATCGACGTTGCTGCGCATGCTCAACCGCCTCGCCGATCCCAGCGAAGGCCGCATCGTCTCCGGCGACCGCGACGTCACCGCCCTCAAGGGTGCGGCGCTCCGCCGCTGGCGCCGCGACACGGCGATGATCTTCCAGCAGTTCAACCTCGTCGGCCGCCTCGACGTCCTCACCAATGTCCTGCTCGGCCGGCTCAACCACCGCTCCGCCGCCCTGACCCTGGTCAAGAGCTTCTCCCGCGACGACAAGATCCGCGCCATCGCGGCCCTCGAGCGTCTCGACATGGGCCATCTCCTGGCCCAGCGTGCCGAAACGCTGTCGGGCGGCCAGCAGCAGCGCGTCGCCATCGCCCGCGCGCTGGTCCAGGAGCCGCAGATCATCCTCGCCGACGAGCCGATCGCCTCGCTCGACCCGCGCAACACCCAGGTGGTGATGGATGCGCTGTTCCGGATCAACCGCGAGGACGGCATCACCGTCGTCTCGAACCTGCATCATCTCGATATCGCGTCGAAATATTGCGACCGGCTGATCGGCATGGCCGCCGGCAAGGTCGTCTTCGACGGCCCGCCGCACCAGCTCACCAGCGAGGTCGCGGCCAAGCTCTACGGCATTGAGGCCAAGGATGCCGGCGCCGAGGCGCTCGACCAGCTCGAGGCCATCGCCAGCGAAGAGGC
>CALRYW010000134.1:0-6832 GCA_943372485.1 Allobosea thiooxidans | reverse complement strand
CCCCCCCCCCACGACGTCGCCCGCGGTCAGGTTGCGCGAGGCGACCTTGGCGGGGTCGAGCCAGATCCGCATCGAGAAGTCGCGCGCGCCGAAGACCTGGACGTTGCCGACGCCGTCGATGCGGGTCAGCACGTCCTTCACATAGAGGGTCGCGTGGTTGGAGACGTATTGGGCGTCGCGCGACCCGTCCGGCGAGATCATGTTGATGACCATCATCAGATCGGGCGAGGCCTTGCGCGTCTGGATGCCGAGCGCGCGCACATCCGCCGGCAGCCTGGCCTCGGCGGCAGCGACGCGGTTCTGCACCAGCACCTGCGCCTGGTCGATGTCGACGCCGGCCTTGAACACGACGTTGATGGTGACGCGCCCGTCGCCGGTCGACTGCGACGAGATGTAGAGCATGTCATCGACGCCGTTGACCTCCTGCTCGATCGGCGTCGCCACGGTGGCGGCGACGACCTCGGCCGAGGCGCCGGGATAGGTCGCGGTGATCGAGACCGTCGGCGGCGCGATCTCGGGATACTCCGCGATCGGCAGGCCGCGCTGGGCGATGGCGCCGGCGATCGTCAGCAGCACCGAGAGCACGGTGGCGAAGATCGGCCGGTCGATGAAGAAATGGGCGAAACGGAACATGAATGGGATCCTGGCCTGGCGTCAGGGCAGGCGGCCGGCGGCCGCCCGGGGCTGGTTCGAGGCGCGGCTCAGTTGCGGCCGTTGGGCTTGATCTCGCCCGGCTGCGGCGTGACGGTTGCGCCGGGGCGCACCATCGGATTGGCGAAGCCGCCGATAACGACCTTGTCCTCCGGCGAAAGCCCGGTGCGGATCACGCGCAGCCCCCGGGTGATCTGGCCCAGCACGACCGGCTTGGGCACGATCCTGTTCTCAGGCCCGACCGTCAGGACGATCTTGCTGGCCTGGTCGGAGACGATCACGCTGTCGGGCACCAGCAGCGCGTCGGCCTCGCCGGCGAAGACACGCAGCCGCCCGAAGGTGCCCGGCGTCAGGAACTGGTCGGAGTTGGGGAACACGACGCGGCCGCGGATCGTGCCCGAGCGTGCGTTCAGCGTGTTGTCGACGAAGTCGATCCGGCCGCGGCGCTTCCACTCCTGCTCGTCCGACAGGCGCACCTCGGCGACGATGCCGGCCTCGCGCGAGGCGGTCGTCCGCAGGTCGCTGGCGCGACGCTGCCAGCGCAGGTAATCGGCTTCCGACGCATCGAAGGTGAAGTAGATCGGATCGACCGCGACGATCGTCGTCAGCAGCGTCGCGCCGGACTGCCCGCCCGCGATCAGATTGCCGGGGTCGACGCGGCGGTTCGAGATGCGGCCCGCCAGCGGCGCGCGCACCTCGGTCCATTCGAGATTGAGCTCGGCCGTCTTCAGATTGGCCTCCGCCCCCTGCTGGGAGCCGATGGCGCTGTTGAGGTTGGCCCGGCGCTGGTCGACGTCGCGGGCCGTGATGGTGCGGTTCTGGGTCAGGCCCTCGGCACGCTCGACCTCGTTTTGGGCGAGCTCGACCTGCGCCTTGGCGCGCGCCACCTCCGCACGCGCGGCATCGACCGAGAGCCGGTACGGGCGGGGGTCGATGGTGAAGAGCAGATCGCCCTTCTTCACCAGGTCGCCATCCTTGAAATGGATCGAGTCGAGGAAGCCGGAGACGCGGGCGCGCACCTCGACCTGCTCGCTGGCCTCGAAGCGGCCGGTGAACTCGTCCCAATTGGTGACGCGCTGAGCGAGCGGGGCCGAGATCTGCACCGGCGGCGCGGGCGGCGCGCCCTGGGCCCTGGCCTCGACGAGACCGAAGGCGACGGAAGCCAGCAGGCACGCAGCCGAATAGGTCAGCGATATCGGCCCCGAGCGGCGATGTGACATGGTAGAGCTCCGGATGGTGCGGCCGGCACAACCTGAGGGTTTCCGGCCTTTGCCGCTACAAGGGGAGCGGACTGACGATTGTCAAGATCCATCACCCCTCACAAGGCGAGATTGGGGCACATTGTGCCACAATCCCGACAGCCGGTGTCGGGAGTGCAACAGAAGCTTGCCGCCCGCGCGCCGAGGTCGTAACCGTCAGGCGTCCCCTTTCGAGCCGGAACACCGATGATGAACGCGCATGCCCGCCCCGCCGACCCCAAGAAGCTGATCAAGGGCGCGACCGGCGACTGGGAGATCGTGATCGGCATGGAGATCCATGCCCAGGTCACCTCCAACGCCAAGCTGTTCTCGGGCTCCTCGACCGCCTTCGGCGCCGAGCCCAATGCCCATGTCAGCCTCGTCGATGCCGCCATGCCGGGCATGCTGCCGGTGATCAACGCCGAATGCGTCCGCCAGGCGGTGCGCACCGGGCTCGGGCTCAACGCGCAGGTCAACAACCGCTCGGTCTTCGACCGGAAGAACTATTTCTATCCGGACCTGCCGCAGGGCTACCAGATCAGCCAGTACAAGAGCCCGATCATCGGCGAGGGCGAGATCGTCGTCGATCTCTCGCCGACAGAGCAGATCACGGTGGGCATCGAGCGGCTGCATCTCGAGCAGGATGCCGGCAAGTCGATCCACGACCAGCACCCGACGATGAGCTTCGTCGATCTCAACCGTTCGGGCGTCGCGCTGATGGAGATCGTCTCCAAGCCCGATCTGCGCTCGGCCGACGAGGCGCGCGCCTATGTCACCAAGCTGCGCACCATCCTGCGCTATCTCGGCACCTGCGACGGCGACATGGAGAAGGGCAACCTGCGCGCCGACGTCAACGTCTCCGTCCGCAAGCCGGGCAGCCCGCTCGGCACGCGCTGCGAGATCAAGAACGTCAACTCGATCCGCTTCATCGGCCAGGCGGTCGAGGTCGAGGCACGCCGCCAGATCGGCATCCTCGAGGATGGCGGCACGATCGACCAGGAAACCCGCCTCTACGACCCCGCCAAATCCGAGACGCGCTCGATGCGCTCCAAGGAGGAGGCGCATGACTACCGCTATTTTCCCGATCCCGACCTGCTGCCGCTCGAATTCGACGACGCCTTCGTCGCCGGGCTGAAGGCGCATCTGCCGGAACTGCCGGACGCCAAGAAGGCCCGCTTCATCGCGCAGTACGGCCTTTCGCCCTATGATGCCGCGGTCCTGGTCGCCGAGCGCGAGCAGGCCGACTATTTCGAGGCGGTGGCGACCGGGCGCGACGGCAAGGCCGCGGCCAACTGGGTCATCAACGAGCTGTTCGGGCGCCTCAACAAGGAGGGCAAGGACGTCACGACCTCGCCGGTCTCCGCCGCCCAGCTCGGCGGGCTCGTCGACCTGATCGGCGAGGGGGTGATCTCCGGGCGCATCGCCAAGGACCTCTTCGAGATCCTCTGGAGCGAGGGTGGCGACCCGCGCGCCATCGTCGAGGCCCGCGGCATGAAGCAGGTCACCGATACGGGCGCGATCGAGAAGGCGGTGGACGAGCTGATCGCCGCCAATCCCGACAAGGTCGAGCAGGTCAAGGCCAAGCCGACCATGCTGGGCTGGTTCGTCGGCCAGGCGATGAAGGCCTCCGGCGGCAAGGCCAACCCACAGGCGCTGAACGAGATCCTGAAGGCGAAGCTGGGGCTCGAGTGAGCGATGGGCGGCGCTGGCAACATGCCGTCGTTGCGGGGCTTCGCACCAGCGAAGAGCCCGGAACCTCAACAGGCGCTGAGGTTCCCGAAACGTCATGCTCGCCCTTGCGGCGAGCATCCACGTTTTGAACCCCGCCCTGCACGCAGGAAGGCGTGGATGGTCGGGACAAGCCCGACCATGACGGCGGCGCAGCGCTCGAACCAGCGGATTCATTTCGCGGACTTCGCAAGCTGATGCCCCCCGCCGATCTCGTCATTCGCGATGCCGAGGCCGCCGATCTCCTGGCGGTGCGGGCGCTTCTGGTCGAGACCTGGCACGCCACCTATGACGGCATCTATGGCTGGCAGCGCGTCGCCGAGATCACCAATGCCTGGCATTCCCTCGAGAATCTCGCCGCCCAGCTCGGTCGCGAAAACGGCGCCTTTCTCGTTGCGCTGGTCGGGAGCGAGATCGTCGGCACCGCCAGCGCCCGCACCGAGCGCGACCGCGCCGCGCTGCTGACGCGGCTTTATGTCCTGCCGGCCTGGCAGGGCGTCGGCATCGGCCGCACCCTGCTGCAGGTGACGCTGGCCTGCTTCCCGCAGGCGCCGGTGGCCCGCCTCGAGGTCGAGAGCCAGAACGAGCCGGCGATCACCTTCTACGAGCGCATGGGCTTCTTCCTGCAGCGCCAGGCCCGCTTCGACGGCCGCGACGACACGCCCAACACGCTGCTGATGGCCAAGCGCCTCTTCGCCGCATAGAAGCTGCCGCAACCGGCCTGTGCGCCCATGCCGGTTGCCGCGCCGCGCCCGCCATGCCTCACTCTCCCCCAAGCCGCGCCAAAGCGGCACGTTCCGGGAGAGACGACCATGCAGCGCCAGCCCATCCGCGTCGCGACCTATGACGGCCCCGGCGGCAAGCCGACCATTCGGGAGGTGGCCTGGCCGGCGGTCCCGGCCAAGGCGGCGCTGATCCAGATCGGCGCCTGCGGCGTCTGCGGCACCGACCAGCACATCCTCAAGGGCCATTGGCCCAAGAAGCTGCCCTGGCCCTTCACGCTCGGCCACGAGATCGGCGGCGTCATCATCGAGAAGGGCGCGGATTTCACCGAGGATTTCATGGGCAAGCCGCTCGATGTCGGCTCCAAGGTGATGATCCCACCGCTGATGCCCTGTGGGAACTGCCACTACTGCGTCCACTATCCCGAGAGCGCCAACAAGTGCCTGACGCCGGTCTATTACGGGCGCTATCTCGGCTTCGACAAGGCGCCCCATCTCTGGGGTGGCTGGGCCGAATATGTCTATGTCGACCTCGAGATGCTGCCCGGCACCAAGGTCTACAAGCTGCCCGACGACATGTCGCTGCGGCTGGGGGCGCTGTCCGAGCCGATGACCTCCTGCATCCGCGCCTTCAACCGGGCCAAGCGCGCCGGCGGCTTCAACTGGGGTGACACGGTGGTGATCCAGGGCTCGGGGCCGATCGGCATCCTGGCGATCGCCGCCGCGCAGGAGATGGGCGCCGGCCGCGTCATCTGCGTCGGTGCGCCCGAGGAGCCGCGCCTGGCGCTCGCCCGCAAGTTCGGCGCGGAGGCGACGGTCAATCTGGAGGAATACACCACGCCTGAGGCGCGCATCGCCCGCGTCCGCGAGATCGTCGGTGGGTTCGGCGCCGATCTCGTGATGGACTGCTCCGGCCATCCCACAGCAGGGCCCGAGGGCATCGAGTTCCTGCGCGACGGTGGCACCTATGTCGAGATGGGGCAGTTCACCGATGCCGGCTCGATCCAGACCAATTGGCACCGCATCTGCACCAAGGATCTGAACGTGCTCGGCTCCTGGGCCTTCACCGGCAACGATCTGCCGCTCGGCGTCGACATGCTCTACCGCGCCCGCGACAAATATCCCTTCCTCGAGATGCAGACGATCTACCCCTTCACGGAAGCCGGCGTGACCCAGGCCGTCGCCGATGCGATGGCGATGAAGACGGTGAAGTCCACCATCGTTCCGTTCCCGGAGCTGGTCTGATAGAGCGGCGTCTCGCCTCCACCGGACCGGACGCCGCATGACCAGCTCGACGCAGACCGCCGCCGCGGTCGCCATCCGCCGCGCCCGCCGTGAGGATGTGGAGCGCATCGCCGAGCTGATCATGCTCGGCGCGGCCACGCAGACGATGACGGCCGACGCGATCCGCGCGGAGGCGCGTCACCCCGGCTATGCCGAGGCCTTCGCCGCCATCGAGGCCTCCGCCCACAACGCGCTCTTCGTCGCCGAGGAGCCGGGAGGCCTGGTGGTCGGCACCTTCCAGGTCACGCTAATTCCCGGGCTGGTGGCGCGGGGCCGGATGCGGGCCAAGTTCGAGAGCGTCCATGTCGCGCCCGAGCGGCGTGGCCATGGCATCGGCCGCATCATGATCGCCCATGCGCTCGCCTTCGCCCGCGAGAACGGCGCCGGCATGGCCGAGCTCAGCTCCAACAAGTCGCGCCTCGACGCGCACCGCTTCTATGTCAATCTCGGCTTCGCCCAGAGCCATGAGGGCTTCAAGATCGAGTTCTGACCGGTGCCGCGAGTGCCGGGATCACGAAGGGGCGATGCGGGCCGTGCAGAGCGGCCCGGCTCTTTCTCCCGCGCCCGAAGCGGCCTAAACATCGCGCGACCTCATCTCCATCAGGGACCGGGACCGCGCCATGTCAGCCAGCCAGAGCAAGCCGATCGACCTCCATTACTGGCCGACCCCGAACGGCTGGAAGATCACCATCATGCTCGAGGAGTGCGGGCTGCCCTATCACGTCGTGCCGGTGAACATCGGCAAGGGCGACCAGTTCAAGCCGGACTTCCTCGCCATCTCGCCCAACAACCGGATGCCGGCGATCGTCGATCCCGAGGGGCCGGACGGGAAGCCGATCTCGGTCTTCGAATCGGGCGCGATCCTGCAGTATCTCGGCCGCAAGACCGGGCAGTTCTATCCCGCCGACGAGCGCGGCCGCGTCGCCGTCGACGAATGGCTGTTCTGGCAGATGGGCGGCTTCGGGCCGATGCTCGGCCAGACCCACCATTTCCGGCTCTATGCGCCCGAGAAGGTACCCTATGCCATCGACCGCTACACCAACGAGACCAACCGTCTCTACGGCGTGCTGAACAAGCGCCTCGACGGCCGCGACTACATCTGCGGCGACTACTCGATCGCCGACATGGCCTGCATCGGCTGGGCCCGCGGCTGGGAGAAGCAGGGCCAGGACCTCAAGCAGTTCCCCCATGTCGCCCGCTGGATGGAGA
>CALRYW010000133.1:0-7364 GCA_943372485.1 Allobosea thiooxidans | reverse complement strand
GGGCTGCAGACGGGCGAGCCGATCCCGGCCGGGCTGGTCGGCGAGGTCCGCATGGGCACGACGGTGGCGACCAATGCGCTGCTCGAGCGCAAGGGCGACCGGACGCTGCTGGTCACGACCAAGGGGTTCCGCGATGCGCTGCGCATCGGCTACCAGGCGCGGCCCGACATCTTCGCCAAGGAGATCATCAAGCCCGAGCAGCTCTACGAGGCGGTGGTCGAGATCGCGGAGCGCGTGCTGGCCGACGGCGTGGTCGAGCAGGCGCCCGACGAGACGGCGATCCGCACCGCGCTGCAGGCGCAGTTCGATGCCGGCTTCCGCGCGGTGGCGATCGCCTTCATGCACGCCTATCGCTATCCCGCGCACGAGCAAGTCACGGCCAGGATCGCCCGCGAGATCGGCTTCCCGCAGGTCTCGGTCAGCCATGAGGTCTCGCCGCTGATCAAGCTCGTCGGCCGCGGCGACACCACCGTGGTCGATGCCTATCTCTCGCCGATCCTCGGGCGCTATGTCGCGCAGGTGTCGGACGAGCTCGACATTGCCCGCACCGGCGCGCGGCTGATGTTCATGATGTCCTCGGGTGGGCTCACCGCCGCCGAACTCTTCCAGGGCAAGGATGCGATCCTGTCCGGCCCTGCCGGCGGCGTCGTCGGCCTGGCCGAGACCGGCCGCTCCGCCGGCTTCGACAAGGTCATCGGCTTCGACATGGGCGGCACCTCGACCGATGTCGCCCATTTCGACGGCGAATATGAGCGCGCCTTCGAGACGGAGGTCGCGGGCGTGCGGATGCGCGCGCCGATGATGCTGATCCACACGGTCGCGGCCGGTGGCGGCTCGATCCTGCATTATGACGGCGCCCGCTTCCGCGTCGGGCCCGATTCCGCCGGCGCCAATCCGGGGCCGGCCGCCTATCGCCGCGGCGGGCCGCTCGCGGTGACCGATGCCAACGTCATGGTCGGCAAGCTGATCCCGGATTACTTTCCGCCGATCTTCGGCGAGAAGCGCGATCAGCCGCTCGATGTCGAGGCGGTGAAGGCGAAATTCGTGGCGCTCGCGGCGGACGTCGGCGACGGCCGTAGCCCCGAGCAGGTCGCCGACGGCTTCATCCAGATCGCGGTCGCCAACATGGCCGAGGCGATCAAGAAGATCTCGGTCCAGCGCGGCTATGACATCACGCGTTACGCGCTGAACTCGTTTGGCGGCGCCGGCGGGCAGCATGCCTGCCTCGTGGCGGATGCGCTCGGCATCAAGACGGTGTTGCTGCACCCGTTCTCCGGCCTGCTTTCGGCCTATGGCATGGGGCTGGCCGAGATCCGCGCGACGCGCACGGCGGCGCTCGACGTGCCGCTCGACGGCGGCGCCCAGGCGGCGGTCGAGGCGGCGGCGGCCGGGCTCGCGGCCGAGACCCGGGCCGAGGTGTCGGGCCAGGGCGTGCCGGACGGCGACATCGCGATCCTGACCCGTGCCCATGTCCGCTATGCCGGCACCGACACCGCCATTGCGGTCGCGGCCGGCACGCCCGACGCGATGAAGGCGGCGTTCCAGGCCGCCCACAAGGCCCGCTTCGGTTTCATGGACGAGGCCAAGGCGCTGGTGATCGAGGCGGTCGAGGTCGAGGCGATCGGCGGCGGCGCGAAATTCGAGGAGGCCTCGGTGCCGGAGATTGCGGGCGAGCCCGTGGCCGCGCAGACGACACGCCTCTTTTCGAAGGGGCAGTGGCACGAGGCGCAAATCGTCCGGCGCGAGGCAATGCAGCCTGGCCAGGGCGTCTCGGGTCCGGCCATCATCATCGAGCCGAACCAGACCGTCGTGGTCGAGGAGGGCTGGAGCGCCCGGCTCACGGCCAAGGACCACCTCGTGCTGGTGCGCTCCAAGGCGCTCGTCCAGAACGCGGCCATCGGCACCCGGGCCGATCCGGTGATGCTGGAGATCTTCAACAACCTGTTCATGTCGATCGCCGAGCAGATGGGCGTGACGCTGCAGAACACCGCCTATTCGGTGAACATCAAGGAGCGGCTCGACTTCTCCTGCGCGGTGTTCGACCAGAGCGCGGCGCTGGTCGCCAACGCGCCGCACATGCCGGTGCATCTGGGCTCGATGGACAAGTCGGTCGAGACCGTCATCAAGAACAACACGGTCATACGCCCAGGCGACGTCTACTGCCTGAACGCCCCCTATAATGGCGGCACGCATCTGCCCGATATCACGGTCTGCACCCCGGTCTTCGACGAGGCGGAAGAGCGGATCCTGTTCTGGGTCGCCAGCCGCGGCCATCATGCCGATGTCGGCGGCACCGCGCCGGGCTCGATGTCGCCGCTGGCGACCGTGATCGAGGAGGAAGGGGTCTATATCGACAACTTCAAGATCGTCGATCAGGGCCGCTTCTGCGAGGAGGAACTGGTCGCGATCCTGACCGGCGCGCGCTATCCGGTGCGTAACGTCGTCCAGAACGTCAACGATCTGAAGGCGCAGATCGCCGCCAACGCCAAGGGCGTCGCCGAGCTGAAGAAGATGATCACCTCCTTCGGGCTCGACGTGGTGCAGGCCTATATGGGTCATGTCCAGGACAATGCGGCCGAGAGTGTTGCACGGCTTCTCGCCAAACTTCACGACTGCGAATTCACCTATCCGATGGACCAGGGCTGCGCGATCAAGGTCAGGATCAGCATCGACCGCGACAAGCGCGAGGCTACCGTCGACTTCACCGGAACCTCGCCGCAGCGGGAGGACAACTTTAACGCGCCGGCGCCGGTGACGCGGGCCGCCGTGCTCTATGTCTTCCGCGTCATGGTCGACGACGCCATCCCGATGAATGCCGGGTGCCTGCGGCCGATCAAGATCGTCATCCCAGAAGGTTCGATGCTCTCGCCGCGCTACCCGGCCGCGGTCGTGGCGGGCAATGTCGAGGTCAGCCAGGCCGTGACGAACACCCTGTTCGGCGCGCTGGAGGCGATGTCGTCCTCTCAAGGGACGATGAACAACCTCACCTTCGGCAATGACGAATACCAGTATTACGAGACGATCTGCTCGGGCTCCCCGGCCGGGCCGGGCTTCCACGGCACGTCGGGCGTGCATGTCCATATGACGAATTCGCGCCTGACCGATCCGGAGATCCTGGAGACGCGCTTTCCGGTGGTGGTGGAGGATTTCCACATCCGCGCCGCCTCCGGCGGGCGCGGCGAGTGGAACGCGGGCGACGGCACCAGCCGCACGATCCGCTTCCGCAAGACGATGGACTGCGCGATCCTGGCCTCTCACCGCAAGGTCCGCCCCTTCGGCGTCAAGGGCGGCGAGCCGGGGCAGCTCGGCAAGACGCTGGTGCGGCGGCTGTCAGGCGCGGTCGAGGAGCTCGCGCCTTGCGACCAGACGCTGCTCCAGGCCGGCGAGGCGGTGACGGTGATCACGCCGACGGCGGGTGGGTACGGCAAGCCGAAGGGGTGAGGATGAGAGGCACGTCATTCTCGGGCGAGGCGAAGCGCAGACCCGAGACTCTCTTGCCGAACGAGGCTTCGGCGACGGCGTCACGAGAGGCTCGGGTCAAGCCCGAGCATGACGGCCACGCTTTCGCCGCTCTGGAAAGGTTGCCGCCACCGGCTAAGGTCTGACCGAGAGTACGGAGCCACCCCAATGCCCCAGACCTGGATGATCACCGGCGCCAATCGCGGCATCGGGCTCGCGCTGACGATGGAATTGCTGCGGCGGGGGGACCATGTCGTGGCGGCGGCGCGCAACCCCTGGGGCGGCGCGCTGGCGGAGCTGTCGGCCGCGCATCCCGCCGCCCTGGTGCCGCTCGAACTCGACGTGACCTCCGACGAGAGCGTCGCGGCGGCAAAGGCGGCGCTCGACGGCCGGCCGATCGACGTCCTCGTCAACAATGCCGGCATCCATGGGCCGCGCGGCGCCGACAGCGCGCTCGCGATGGATTTCGACATCTGGCGCGAGGTCTTCGCGGTCAATGTCTATGGGCCGTTGCGCGTGGCGCAGGGCCTCCTGCCGAACATCGAGGCCGGGCAGGGCCGCAAGATCGCGACCATCACCAGCCGGATGGGCTCGATCGGGCTCAACCCCTCGGGCTCGCTCGCCTATCGTTCCTCCAAGGCGGCGGTGAACATGACGATGGTGGTGTTCGGCAATGCGGTGCGCGAGCGCGGCATCGCGCAGCTCCTGTTTCATCCCGGCTGGGTGCGCACCGATATGGGCGGCGGCGGCGCCGACATCGCTCCCCCCGAAAGCGCGGCCGGCCTCATCGCCACGATCGACGCCTCCGGCATGACGGAGACCAACAGCTTCCGGACCTGGCAGGGCGAGACGATTCCCTGGTGACCGCCCGGACTCGAGGGGCGCTGCCCTTCCGGTTCTCGGGCGAGGAGGCTGGACCAGGCCCCGCCTCTGCAGCACTGTGCGAGCGTACGCGCCCGGTCAGTGGCGCGATCGAAGCCGATCGGCTCTGGAGGGAACGGTATGTCGGATCTCGCGGGACTATTCGACGTCGAGATGCTCAAGGCGAAGCTCTACTCAGCCGTGCTCTCGGATGTGCTGGACCAGCTGGGCTCGCCAAACCAGGCACTGAAGCCGTTTGTCAGACCGCTCGACGAGGCCAGCATCCTGTGTGGCTTCGCCCGTACCGGCCTCTATATGAAGCGCTATCACTTCCCCGAAGGCCATAATCCCTATGCCCTCGAAATGGACCTGATCGACAGTCTCGAACCGGGCGAGATCGCCGTGCTGGCTTGCGATGGTCCGACGGACCGGATCGCGCCCTGGGGCGAACTGCTGACCACGGCCTCGATGGTCCGAGGCGCGACCGGCTGCCTGACCGATGGTCTGGTGCGCGATGTGCGTCGCATCCGTGAGCTGAACTTTCCGCTCTTCCATGGCGGCATCGGCCCGCTCGACACCAAGGGCCGGGCCGAGATGATGGCCAAGGACGAGCCGGTCGAAGTCGCCGGTGCGCGGGTCGAGCCGGGCGATTTCATCTTCGGCGATGCCGATGGGGTCGTCGTGGTGCCCAAGCGCCTGTTTCGGGAGGCGGTGACGCTCGCACTCGCCAAGATCGAGGCGGAGGACACGACGCGCGACGAACTGCTGGCCGGAGCGAGCCTGCGCGCGGTTTTCGAGCGCCACGGCGTGCTCTAGCAGGGCGCCACATTCGTCTCGATAACCGGCTAATCTCTTGATTTGATTGATTTTGCCGGTTCCGTTAACCGCTTGTTCGCTCGCAGGTGCGAGATAGAGCGCCATCCTTTGTGATGGTGGCCTGCGGCGATGCGAAGACTGGGACTGACGGCGAAGATCACCCTGCTCTTCGCGCTGCTGAGCGTTGCGAGCGCCCTCGGCCTGGTCAGCGCGGTGCGGGGGTTCGACGCGGTCCGGCAGATCGACAAGGAGGGTCTCGAAAAGCTCGAACTCGCCAACCGCGCCTCGCTGCTGACCAATCGCGTTACTTACGCCTCGTTGCTCAGCCGCTTCGAGGTCGGAGCGAGCGACCGCGAGATCGAAGCCGTGCTCGACCAACTCGACGGTGCGATCGAACTGGTCGATTCGGCACGGGCGAGCCTGATGGTGTCGCTGCCGGCCGCGATGCTGGAGGCCAATCCGACGCTCGATCCCAGTCTGAAGACCTTCATGTCGTTTCAGCGCGACATCGTCGAGATCGGGCGGAGCATCTCCGTCAAGGCGGCGCTGGTGGAGGCGGGAGCCGATGCCGCTCGGGAGAATGTCCGCCAGATCATCGTGACGACCACGGCGATCCGCGACGAGCTCGGGCAGATGGCCCGCGACACCACCGGAAGGGCGGCCGATCTCTCCGACACCGTCCGCATGCGAACGATCGCCATCGCCCTGCTCCTGCCGCTGACGGGCGGCCTTGTCGCATTCCTGCTGCTCGGCGCCCATCTGACCCGGCCGCTGCGCGACCTGATGGCGGCGATCGCGCGGGTCAGCACGTCCAGCGCGCTGATCGAGGTGCCGCATCAGGGCCGGGCCGACGAGATCGGCCAGCTCGCCCGTGTCGTGCACAGCCTCAGCGAGGTGCGGGCGACGCTGGTCACGCGCGAGGCCGAGGCCGATCTGGCGCAGCGCAACCGGCAGCAGCGAACCGAGGAGTTGCACCGCATCGCCGACGAGTTCGAGCAACGGCTCGGCACGCTGCTGGCCGAGATTGCAGGGGCGAGCGAGGTTCTGCGTGTCGCCCTGCAGGATTCGGCGGTGCGGGTGCACCAAGTGTCGCGCAGTGCCGAGACCGCTGCATCGTCCGTGAGCGGTGCCGGCGCTGATGCCCAGGCCAGCACCGAGGCCGCGCTGGGGCTGGAAGAGGTGATCGGGCAGATCAATCGCGAGATCCGCCGAGTCTCGGGGATGGCGACCGCCGCCACGCAGGAGGCGGCCGGGACCAGCGCGCTGGTCGAGCGCCTGACCGACAATGCCGCCCAGATCCGCGATGTCGTCGGCATGATCGAGGCGATCGCGCGCCAGACCAATCTTCTGGCCCTGAACGCCACCATCGAGGCGGCCCGCGCCGGGGCCCATGGCCGGGGCTTCGCCGTCGTCGCGAACGAGGTCAAGGAATTGGCGGGGCAGACGGCGGTGGCGACAGGGCAGATCGTCGGCCGGATTTCGCTGGTCGACGAGGCACTGTCGCATGCGGCCGGCGCGATCTCGGCGATCGCGGCCAGCGTCGGTGCGGTCGAGCAGACCAGCGCCGAGATCTCGACCATGGTTGGCTCGCAGACCGAGCTGCTCGGTTCGCTGGGTGAAACCGTCGCCCGCATCGCGGAGGTCACCGGGACCGCTGCCGGAGCCATGTCGGAAATCGCCATCGCCAATGCGCAGAGCGTCGCCCAGGCCGATATGGGCGCGTCGAGTGCCGGGGCGCTCGACGAGCGCATCGGCAGCCTGCAGCGCGAGGCGCTGGATTTCGTGCGCCGCCTGCGCGCGGCCTGAGCGGCAGGCGCCTTCGCGCTTGCCATCGCGGCGCGACTCGTCCCCATCATGCGGCATGATTTCCCCTTGCCGCATCGCCGCATGAGCTGGTCCCCGCAACAGGATGCCGCGCTGAGCGCGGTCGCGCGCTGGCTGCAGGCCGGCGAGCCGCAGCTCTTCCGCCTGTTCGGCTATGCCGGCACGGGCAAGACGACGTTGGCGCGCCACATCGCCGAGGCCGTCGATGGCGAGGTCGCCTTCGCCGCCTTCACCGGCAAGGCCGCGCTCGTGCTGCGCAACAAGGGCTGCGTCGGCGCGCAGACGATCCATTCGCTGATCTACCGCTCGCGCGGCGTCGACGAGGAGAGCCCGACCTTCGTGCTCAACCGCGAGAGCGCCGCGGCCAAGGCCAAGCTGATCATCATCGACGAATGCTCGATGGT
>CALRYW010000132.1:0-7647 GCA_943372485.1 Allobosea thiooxidans | reverse complement strand
GTGCGGCGGCGGCGGTGGATGGGATCATGTGAGGTCTCCTGTGGTGGGAGACGTCATGCCCTCCGGCGCAGGCGCTGGCTTGCGGGAACGCTACGGTCCTGGCGGGAGCATCGGGGGCAGATTTGCGCGGCCTTCCGGTGACTCGGACTCATCAGATCCTCGTCCGACCACGATCCGTCTTTCTGTGCGCTCGTCAAAGACCATCGACGATCCTGTCGACGTCACGCGCGGCGTGGACGACCCTCAATATCTCGACCAAGCCGTTCCGGACACGATAGACATCAGGTAGTCGGCATAAGGAGCACGCCGGATCTCGCGATCGGCACGGTGCATCAGGAGGGGATAACGTTCAGGCTGCGCGAGCAAGGTGGCGCAGAACCCTTCCAGCGCCGCGATGAAACGCAGGGCCTGCCGGCGGCTGTCTCGAGCGATGTAGTCGCCAACCTCGTAGAGGTCGCGCCTCGCCGCCGCCGTGAAGGCAAGTTTCATCACTCGCTCGGCGCTTCTTCGCCGTAGCGGGCGCGCAGCTCGCCAAAAACATCGTCTCCCGCGAACATCCGTCCGGCCTGCGCGTCGGCTAGCCCGGCGTCGAGCATGAGGTCGAGCGCCTGAAGCCGCTTTTCACGCTCTTCGACCAAGCGGACCCCCTCCCGCAAAATCTCGCTTTTCGAGTTGTAGCGCCCCGATGCCACCAGCGTTTCGAGGAGTTGTTCCAGGCGAGTCCCAAGATCTGCGCTAACGGCCATTCACATGCCTCCCATACCTCAATTCAATATCTATTATTAATCGATCAAGGCGGCCCAGCCAATGAAAAACCCCGCGGATCACTCCGCGGGGTCGGTCGTCGTCGCAATGGGCTGTGGGGCTCAGGAGTGAGCCAGGATCGCCAGCAGCAGCAGCGCGATGATGTTGGTGATCTTGATCGCCGGGTTCACGGCGGGGCCCGCCGTGTCCTTGTAGGGGTCGCCGACGGTGTCGCCGGTGACCGAGGCCTTGTGCGCCTCGGAGCCCTTCATGTGACGCACCCCGTCCTTGTCGACGAAGCCGTCCTCGAAGGACTTCTTGGCATTGTCCCAGGCGCCGCCGCCCGAGGTCATCGAGATCGCGACGAAGATGCCGGTGACGATCACGCCCATCAGCATGGCGCCGACGGCAGCAAAGGCCTGGTTCTTGCCGGCGATGGCGTTGATCGCGAAGAAGGTCACGATCGGGGCTAGAACCGGCAGCAGCGAGGGGACGATCATCTCCTTGATCGCCGCCTTGGTCAGGAGATCGACGGCCCGCGCATAGTCGGGCCGCTCGGTGCCGTCCATGATGCCCGGCTTCTCCTTGAACTGGCGCCGGACCTCCTCGACGACGGAGCCAGCCGCGCGCCCCACCGCCGTCATGCCCATGCCGGCGAAGAGGAAGGGGATCAGGCCGCCGAGCAGAAGGCCGACGACGACATAGGGGTTGGACAGCGAGAAATCGACGACCACGCCCTTGAAGTACTGGAACGAGGTCGAGCCCGCCTTGTTGGCCTCCGCCACGAAGAAGTTGAGGTCCGAGGTATAGGCGGCGAACAGCACGAGCGCGCCCAGACCCGCCGAGCCGATCGCATAGCCCTTGGTGATCGCCTTGGTGGTGTTGCCGACGGCGTCGAGCGCGTCGGTGGAGTGACGGACCTCCTTGGGCAGGCCGGCCATCTCGGCGATGCCGCCGGCATTGTCGGTGACGGGGCCGAAGGCGTCGAGCGCGACGACGACGCCCGCCAGCGCCAGCATCGCCGTGGTGGCAATCGCGATGCCGAACAGGCCGGCGAGGCCATAGGAGACGATGATGCCGGCGATGATCACGATCGTCGGCAGGGCCGTGGATTCCAAGGAGACCGCGAGGCCCTGGATGACGTTGGTGCCGTGGCCGGTGACCGAGGCCTGGGCGATCGAGACCACCGGGCGCTTGCCGGTGCCGGTGTAGTATTCGGTGATGACGACGATCAGCAGCGTGACGGCAAGGCCGACCAGCGCGCAGGCGAAGAGCCCGCCCGAGGTGAAGGTGACGCCCTGCACCGTGGTGAAGGAGGCCGAGAAGCCCCCGAACATCAGATAGTTGACGGCTGCGATCGCGCCGATCGAGAGCACGCCGGCGGCGATGAAGCCCTTGTAGAGCGCGCCCATGATCGACTGGTTGGCGCCGAGCTTGACGAAGAAGGTGCCGATGATCGAGGTCACGATACAGGCTGCGCCGATCGCCATCGGGTAGAGCATCATCGTGCCCAGCGCCGCCTGGCCGGCGAAGAAGATCGCGGCCAGAACCATCGTGGCGACCAGCGTCACCGCATAGGTCTCGAACAGGTCGGCCGCCATGCCGGCGCAGTCGCCGACATTGTCGCCGACATTGTCGGCGATGGTGGCGGGGTTGCGCGGATCGTCCTCGGGAATGCCGGCCTCGACCTTGCCGACGAGGTCGGCGCCGACATCGGCGCCCTTGGTGAAGATGCCGCCGCCGAGACGGGCGAAGATCGAGATCAGCGAGGCACCGAGGCCGAGCGCCACGAGCGAATCGATGACGACACGGCTCGAGGGCGAGAAGCCCAGCATCGAGGTCAGCACGCCGTAATAGACGGCGACGCCGAGCAGAGCGAGGCCGGCGACCAGCATGCCGGTGACGGCGCCGGCCTTGAAAGCGACGTCAAGCCCCTCGCCGAGCGACTGCATGGCGGCCTGGGCGGTGCGGACGTTGGCGCGCACCGAGACGTTCATGCCGATGAAGCCGGCCATGCCGGACAGGACGGCGCCGATCAGGAAGCCGATCGCGACCCACTGCCCCAGCAGATAGGCGAGCGCGACGAAGAGCACGACACCGACCATGCCGATGGTGATGTACTGGCGCTTCAGATAGGCCTGCGCACCCTCGGCGACCGCGGCCGCGATCTCCTGCATGCGCTGGTTGCCGGCATCGCGCTTCATGACGTCGGCATAGGCCCAGACGCCATAGGCGATCGATAAAGCACTTAAGACGATGATGATAAGCAGGGCTGACATTCGGTTTCCTGACCTTGAGCTTCCGACCGAGAGGGAGCGCTGTCGCTCCTCATTTGCCGCTTTGGACGCCAGGCACAGGAAATGCGGGCCGAAAGACTAATCGGCCCGCTTCGCGTCGCCAGTGTCGGGCGAATTTGTGGCAAGTTTCGCGAGGAAGCGCAAACGCGATGACGCGTGGGCGCAATGCCGGAGCCGGGGAACCATGACGATGTCGAAGCCTGCCGCGCCCCTGCAGACCGCATCCCCCGCCGGGCCTGCGCCCGCCGCCTATGCCTGGCCGGCCGGAAAGGCCTCCGCCGCCTGGATCAGCATCGACGTCGATGCCGACACGCCGCTGCTCTGGCGCCTGCGCGAGACCGGGGATGACGGCTATCTCTCCGAGCGGGAGCAGCGGCAATACGGGCTGCGGGCGGGGCTGCGGCACCTGCTGCAGCTCCTGGCACGCCATGAGGTCCAGGCGACCTTCTTCGTGCCGGGCCTGATCGCCGGACGTCATCCGGCGCTGCTCCCGGATCTGGTCGCGGCCGGGCACGAAGTCGGCCTGCACGGCTTCGCCCATGAGGCGACGCGCGAGATTTCGACCGAGACCTTCGGCGAGGCGCTCGAAGCCTCGCTCGCGACCTTCGTCGCGCAGACGGGGCAACGGCCGGCCGGGTTTCGCGCACCGGGGTGGGAGCTGACGCGGCCGATGCATGCGCTCCTGCTGGAACAGGGGCTCTATGACAGTTCGCTCGCCGGGCTCGACCACCCCTACACGCTCGACGGCGTCCTGGAACTGCCGGTGTCGTGGAACCGCGAGGACACGGCCCGCTTCAAGATGACCGGCCTCGACGCCCGCTGGCCACCGACGAGCCCGGTCGTGGTGCTGCAGGAATGGCTGTTCGACTGGGAGGCCTGTGCCGCGGCCGGCGGCCTGTTCACGCTGACGCTGCATGACTGGGTTTCGGGTCGCCCCGGCCCGGCGCGGGTCCTGGACCAGCTGCTGGCCCGCATCCGGCAGGACGAGACGGCCTGGATCACGACCGGCGCGGACCTCGCGGCCCATGACCGGACGATCGATCCCGCGCGGCGGCGGGCCTTCTCGTCGGCCGGGCCGTGACGATCGTCGCGCTCAGGCGGTGGCCGGCCGGGCGCCCCGTGCCTGCCAGAGCACCAGCGCCAGCGCCACCGCGACGGGCGGAAACACCAGCCAGTTGACGCTGTCCCAGCCGCCGGCATGGAGCAGCCCGCCCGAGGAGAAGGAGGCGATGGCGACCGAGCCGAAAACCAGGAAATCATTGGCGGCCTGGACCTTCACCCGCTCCTCGGGCCGGTAGCAGTCGGTCACCAGCGCGGTCGCGCCGATGAAGCCGAAGTTCCAGCCGACCCCGAGCACGACCAGCGCGATCCAGAAATGCGCGACGCTGAGGCCGGTGAGCCCGATCACGGCGGCGAGCGCGGTGAGCAGCAGCCCGGCGATGGTGACCTGGGCCTTGCCGAAGCGGGCGATCAGCCGCCCGGTGAAGAAACTCGGCCCGAACATCGCCAGCACATGCCACTGGATGCCGAGCGCGGCGTCACCGACCGAATGGCCGCAGCCGACCATGGCGAGCGGCGCGGCGGTCATGACGAAGCTCATCAGCCCGTAGGTGACCAGCGCCGCCGTCACCGAGGCGATGAATTTCGGCTGCCGCATGATCTCGGGCAAAGGCCGCCCGCCGCTCGCCTTGACCTCTGCCACCGGCGGGGCGCGCAGTTGCAGGATGACGAGCATGGCGATCAGCGCCAGAGCGGCCTGGGCGAGGAAGCTGGCGGCGAAGGGGGCGGCCGGCGTCAGATCGCGCGTCCAGTAGACCGATTGCGGGCCGATCACGCCGGCTGCGATGCCGCCGATCATGACCCAGGAGATCGCGCGCGGGCGGAAGCTCTCGGTCGCGGCGTCGGCGGCGGCGAAGCGGTAGCTCTGGACGAAGGCGCCATAGAGACCACAGGCGAAGGTGCCCAGGCAGAACAGCCAGAACAGCCGCGTACTCGCACCCGCTGCAGCGACGCTGGCGGCGGTCGCGCCGATCAGCGCGCCGATGAGATAGCCATTGCGGCGGCCGTGACGGCGCATCAGCATGGCCGCGGGAATGACGCCGACGGCGATGCCGAGCTGCATCAAGCTCACCGGCACGGTGGCGAAGGTCTGGTCGGTGACGAGCTGCGAGCCGACGATGCCGCCGAGCGAGATCACGATCGAGGGGCTGGCGCCGCCGAGCGCCTGGGCGCAGGCCAGGACGACGGAGTTGCGCTTGGCGAGCGCGTCTGCGTCTGAGACCGGGACATGCTGGTTCATAGTTCTGTCGTCCCTGCGAAGGCGGCTGGAGGGCCGGCTTCAGAAATGAGCGAAGGAGCCGGCCGCGAAACTGCGCGCCCTGCCCTTCTCGCGATATTGTACGGACCCCGTCGCCCCGGTCACCACGCCGATGGCCGTCAGCGCGATGCCGGCGGCCGCGGCCGCTGCGGCCAGAGGAGGATATTCTCCCTGCGAGGCCGCGCAGAGAATTTCGTAGTCGTCTCCACCGGTCCAGGCCAGTTCCGCCAGTGCAGGATCGGCCATGATCGCAGCGCGCGCCGCCTCCGAGAGCGGCACGGCGTCGAGATCGAGCTCGGCGCCGGCGCCGGAGGCCTTCAGCAGCTTGGCGAGGTCGCCGACCAGCCCGTCCGAGACGTCCATCGCCGCCGAAGCATGGGCCTGCAGCCCGGCGGCGAGACGCAGGCGGGGCTGCGGATGGAGATAACGATCCGCCAGCGCCGCGCGATGCCCCTGCGACAGCCCTGCCACCCAGGGCGGAGCGGCCGGGCCGTGGACCTTCAGACCCAGCGCAGCGTCGCCGATCGTGCCGGAGACGGCGAGCACGTCGCCTGGCTTTGCGCCGGAGCGCAGCACCATGCGGCCGGCCGGAACGCTGCCAAAGGCCGTAATCGAGAGCGTCAGCGGGCCCGGGGTCGAGACGGTGTCGCCACCGATCAACGGGCAGCCCGCCGCATCGGCCCCCTGCTTCAGCCCGGCGGCAAAGGCGGCGAGCCAGCTGTCGGTCCAGCCCGTCGGCAAGGCGAGCGCCAGCACGAAGCCTTCAGGCTTCGCGCCCTTGGCGGCGAGATCGGAGAGATTCACCGCCAGCGCCTTGCGGGCGATCGAGCCCGGCGGATCATCGGGGAAGAAATGCACGCCGGCGACCAGCGCATCGGCGGTGACGACGATCTCGTAGCCGCGCGCGGGCCGCAGCAGCCCGGCATCGTCGACCAGCCCGAGTCCGCCCGGTCCCGCGATCGGGGCGAAATAGCGGGCGATCAGCTCGAATTCGCCGGGGCGTTCCAGGCCGCTACTCCGCCGCTTCAGGACGAACGAAATGCACTCGGCCACCTGCCACGGTCTTTCGAACGTCGAGCAGTTCGATCCCGACCACTCCGCCATCTTTTGCGAAGTCGATCACGATGCCGGGGGCGACTTCTTCCGTCCGCACGATCGAACCCTCACCGACTCGCAGATAGGCTGCATCGGCCTCCGGGTCATAAGTGGTGGCGATGTCTCGCCTCATGGCGCGCGGCGTCCACGGTTACGGTCGGGCGTGACGGTGATCACACGGATCACGTCAGACTCGGCAACATAGACGATCCGAAGCATGCGGTCACCAAATTCGGGTACCCGACCCCAACACCGGCGCCGGCCATCATCGGCAGGATCAGGCTCGTCGATCAGGGGATCCTCGAGGATCGCCTCGATCCACCTCGTCAGAATATGGCGCTCGCGAAGCCGTTCCCGGGTATGGATCGTGTAGACGATGCCCCGCCCCGATCTCACCATCTCACGCCGCGGGCGCGTCGAACTCGTCGGCGCGGACATCGCGGGCGAGCCGGTCGAGCACGGCGTTGACCATGCCGATCTCCTCGCCCTCGTAGAAGGCGCGCGCGACCGCGACATATTCGGAGATCACGGCGCGCGCCGGCACATCCTTGCGGAAGGACAGTTCATAGGCCCCGGCGCGCAGGATGGCGCGGACCACCGCCTCGACCCGCTTCAACGGCCAGCCGGAGGCCAGGGCCTCGTCGACCGAGCGGTCGACCAGGCGCTGCTCGCGCACGACGCCGCCGAGGAGGTCGCGGAAGAAGGCGATCTCGGCTTTGGGAAGCTCGATGTCCTCGACCAGCTTGCCGATCCAGAACGCTTCGAACTCGGCCATGGCCTCGACCACGCCGCGGCCGCCGATCTCCATCTCGTAGAGCGCCTGCACGACCGAGAGCCGGGCGCCGCGGCGCATCTCGGCGCGGTTCGAATCCGGCCTGCTCATGTCGATGGTTCCCCGAGCGAGCGCTTGTAGCGCAGGACCGACAGCGCCGCTTCCGCCGCGCCGCCGCCCTTGTCCATCTCCGAGCGGTTGGCGCGGGCCCAGGCCTGCGCCTCGGTCTCGACGGTGAGGATGCCATTGCCGAGCGGCAGCGCGAAGGCGACGGAGAGGTCCATCAGCGCGCGCGAACTCTCGCCGGCGACGATGTCGTAATGGCCCGTCTCGCCGCGGATCACGGTGCCGAGCGCGACCACCGCCTCATAGGGGTCGACCGCCTCGTCGGCGGCGCGCAGCCCGATCACGATGGCGGAGGG
>CALRYW010000131.1:0-7951 GCA_943372485.1 Allobosea thiooxidans | reverse complement strand
GGCGACGATGTGCAGTTCCTGCCCGGGCATGGACCCGCCGGCACGCTCGGCGAGGAGCGGGTGAACAACCCGTTCCTGCGGGGCTGAGCGGCGAGGGCCTTTGAAAACGAAAAGACCCGCAGCGGATGTCCGCCACGGGCCTTGGAAGAACCAACGGCCATGTCCTGAACGGGTGCGCGTACATCCGGCGTCAAACGTTCGGCTCATGGCCGTCTTCTGCGGCGCTGGAGGACTGTGGAACGCCCTCGACAACGCCGTGATCCTCATATGGCGGCGGCCTGTGTCGAATTCAAGGCCGCTCCGCGATTCAGTTTGGGGAGCCTGCCCTCAGGCGTCGAGAACGCCGAGCAGAAAGTCCTGCTTGCCGATCTGGATGCCGTTCTTGCGCAGAATCGCGTAGGCGGTCGTGGCGTGGAAGTAGAAGTTCGGCACGGCGAAGCGGGTCAGATAGGCCTCGCCGCGCATCGTCATGGTCGCGTTCTGGCCGCGCGGGAAGGTGACGTCGCGCGAAACGCCGGCCTCGAAGGCGGCCTCGTCGATGCCCTCGACGAAGGCCAGCACCTTGGCGATGCGCGCCTTCAGCTCGTCGAAGCTCTTCTCGTCGTCGGGGTGTTTGGGGTTCTCGCCGCCGGCGAGGCGGGCCGCCGCGTTCTTGGCGAAGTCGCAGGCGAGCTGGATCTGGCGCGAGAACGGCAGCATGTCGGGCGCCAGCCGCGCACTCAGCAGCACCTCGGGCTGGATCTTGCGGGCCGCCGCCTGCTCGACCGTCTTGTCGAGGATGGCGTCGAGGGCCTTGAGCGTCTGGACGAAGCCGGCGAGGGCGGCGGAGCGGGCGGTGATGGTCATGGGTCATCCTTGGAAACGAAAACGGGCCCGGAAAGGGCCCGCCGCATCGCCGATATAATCATGCTCCCGGTGTTTGCACCGGCAGCCGGGATCAATCCTTGGCGCGCTCCACATAGGAGCCGTCTTCCGTCATCACCACGATGCGGACGCCGGGGCCGATATGCGGCGGCACGGCTGTGCGCACGCCGTTGACCAGGATCGCGGGCTTGTAGGACGAGGAGGCGGTCTGGCCCTTGGTGACCGGCTCGGTCTCGGCAACCTCGACGGTGACGCGCTGCGGCAGCTCGATCGCCACGGCCTTGTCCTCGAACACCGAGAGCGAGACCTTCATGCCTTCCTGGAGATAGGGCGCCATGCTGCCGACCACCTCGCTATCGACATTGATCTGGTCGAAGCTCTCGGGGTTCATGAACACATACTGCTCACCATCCTGGTAGAGATAGGTGAAGTCGCGGTCCTCGACATAGGCGCGCTCGACCTGCTCGGTCGTCTTGTAGCGCTGGGTCATCTTCACGCCGTCGGAGATGCGGCGCATGTCGATCTGCGTCGTCGGCGTGCCCTTGCCGGGGAAGAAGCTCTCGGCCGACAGGACCGAGCAGAGATGACCGTCGAGTTCGAGCACATTGCCCTTGCGAACGGAGGATGCGATGACCTTGACCACGTGACTTGTCCTTGAGCTTGCGCCGCGCCATGGCGCCCTTGGCGAAATCCTTGCCGCGCCACTACCGCATTCGCAGGCGAAACGGAAGCTTGCCGACGTTCTGAACCCGAGACGATGACAAACGCCCTTCCGCCGTTCTGGCGGCTCGACATCCATGCCGACCGTCGCCCGGCGCTTCTGGCGCGCGGTCGCATCAGAGCGGCGCTGCGTCGCTGGTTCGAGGTGCGCGACTTCGTCGAGGTCGAGGCCGCGATCCTGCAGGTCTCGCCCGGCAACGAGACCCATCTGCACGGCTTCGCCACGACGTTGATCGACGATGCCGGTGCGCAGCATCCCTATTACCTGCACACCTCGCCGGAATTCGCCGCCAAGAAGCTGCTGGCGGCCGGCGAGCCCCGCATCTTTGATTTCGCTCGCGTCTTCCGCAACCGCGAACGCACGGCGCTGCATCACCCCGAATTCACCATGCTGGAATGGTATCGGGCGGGCGAAGGCTACGAGACGCTGATGCAGGATGCCGCCGCTCTGCTGGCCGAGGCGGCCCGCGCTGCCGGCGTGACGCTCCTGCGTTGGCGCGGCCTCGAGGCCGACCCCTTCGCCGAGCCCGAGCGGCTTACGCTTCAGCAGGCCTTTCGGCGTCACGCCGGCATCGACCTGTTGCGCACCATCACCGCCGACCACGATGTCGACCGGGGCGGGCTCGCCGCCGATGCGGCCGAGGCCGGCATTCGGGTCGCCGACGACGACAGCTGGTCCGACATCTTCAGCCGCATCCTCTCCGAGCGGATCGAGCCGCATCTGGGCCGGGGGCGGGCCACGATCCTGTGCGAATACCCGATCTCTGAAGCCGCGCTCGCCCGTCCGAAACCCGGCGATCCCCGCGTCTCCGAGCGCTTCGAGCTCTATGCCTGCGGCGTCGAACTGGCGAATGCGTTCGGGGAACTGACCGATCCGGCCGAGCAGCGCCGGCGCTTCGAGGCCGACATGGCCGAGAAGGCGCGGATCTATGGTGAGCGCTATCCCGTCGACGAGGATTTCCTGAGCGCGCTCGCCGCGATGCCGCCGGCCAGCGGCATCGCGCTCGGCTTCGATCGCCTCGTGATGCTCTGCACCGGCGCCCGTCGGATTGAGGATGTGCTCTGGACGCCGGTGGCGGAACCGGGCAGGGGAGCGGCATGACCCTTCACCAGCCTCCCGGCGGACAGCCGCTGCGCAGCGTCGGGGCCCTCATTGAGGCCGGCCTCGTTGCGCCCCAGGCACGCGAGCCGCTGGAGGCGGTGGCTGCGCGCTACGCCGTCTCGGTGACGCCGGCCATGGCCGCACTGATCGACCCGGCCGATGCTGACGACCCGATCGCGCGCCAGTTCGTCCCGGATCCGGCCGAACTCGTCACGCTGCCGCAGGAGCGCGCCGATCCGATCGGCGACGAGGCCCACTCGCCGGTCGAGGGCGTGGTGCATCGCTACCCCGACCGCGCCCTGCTCAAGCTCGTCCATGCCTGCCCGGTCTATTGCCGCTTCTGCTTCCGGCGCGAAATGGTCGGCCCTGGCGGCGATGCACTGACCGGCGACAAGCTCGATGCCGCGCTGGCCTATCTCGCGGGCCACTCCGAGATCTGGGAGGTCATCATGACGGGCGGCGACCCGTTGATCCTCTCGGCCCGGCGGGCGCGGGAGGTGGCGCGGCGTCTCGGCGCGATCGACCATATCAAGGTCGCGCGCTGGCACACCCGCGTGCCGATGGTCGAGCCCGACCGCGTCACGGCCGATTACGCCGCCGCCCTGCACATCCCCGGCAAGGCGAGCTACATCGCGATCCATGCCAATCATCCGCGCGAGTTCACGCCTGCGGCACGGACCGCGCTGGCGCGGCTGGCGGATGCCGGCCATGTCCTGATCAGCCAGAGCGTCCTGCTGAAGGGCGTCAATGCGGACGTGGCCACCCTGTCGGCGCTGATGCGCGCCTTCGTCGAGAACCGGGTGAAGCCCTATTATCTGCACCATCCGGACTTCGCCCCCGGCACGGCGGCGTTCCGGCTCTCGCTGGAAGAGGGGCAGGCCCTCGTCAAAAGCCTGCGAGGCCATCTGTCCGGCCTGTGCCAGCCGACCTATATTCTCGATATTCCCGGCGGGGCCGGAAAGATCCCCGTCGGCCCCGCCTTCCTCTCGGCTTGCGAGACCCCCGGCGCCGAGGCTTTCGCCGAGGACCGCCATGGCGAGCGGCACCCCTATCCGCCAGCTTGAGGGCAACGGCAGCTCTGGTAAACTAACAGGATTGAACTAACCCGAGGGCGACCATGGAGAAGGTGAACATCCACGACGCGAAGACACATCTGTCGCGCCTGGTCGACCGCGCCGCGAAAGGCGAAGCCTTCATCATCGCCAAAGCGGGGAAGCCCATGGTCAAGGTCGTTCCGCTGGAGCCGGTCGAGGCCAGGCCGCTCCGACGCACCGGTTTTATGGTCGGGCAAATGACGGTGCCCGATGATTTCGATGAAATGGGGCGCGAAGTGATCGAAGCCATGTTCAACGGGCGATCGTGAAGGCGCTGCTCGACACTCACCTCCTGCTTTGGAGTGCAGGCCAGCCCGATCGTCTATCGGCGACAGCGCGACGGATGATCGAAGCTCCCGAAAACGAGTTGTTCTTCAGCGCCGCGAGCCTTTGGGAGATTGCGATCAAGACCAGTCTCGGGCGAAGCGACTTTTCCATCGATGCGCGCGTTTTGAGACGCGGCTTGCTCGACCATGGTTTTGCCGAGTTGCCGGTCACCGGTGAACATGCGGTCGCGATCGACGGATTGCCGCCGATCCACCGGGATCCGGTCGATCGCATCCTGGTCGCCCAGGCCAGGGTCGAAGGGATCACGCTGTTGACGTCGGACAGCACAATGGCCCGCTATGGCGGCGCGATCCAGAAGGTTTGAGAAGGAGACCGCCATGAAAGAGAAACTGCCCATCGCGATCGTCTCCGATCTCGCCTGCCCCTGGTGCTTCATCGGCAAGGCGCGGCTGGAGAAGGCGCTGGAGAGCCATGACCTGACCGAGCGCGTCGCCATCACCTGGCTGCCTTATGAGCTGAACCCCGACATGCCGGCCGAAGGGATGGACCGCACCGCCTATCTCGACGCCAAGTTCGGCGCCGGAAAGCGCAAGGAGATCGAGATCCGGCTCTCGGAGGCGGCGCTCGAAAGCGGCGTCACCTTCAACTGGGCGCGCGTGACGAAGAGCGTCAACACCCGCATGGCCCATATGCTGGTCGCCGCCGCCTCGACCGTCCAGCGCGGCACCGAGATGAAGGCGGCGCTGTTCAAAGCCTATTGGCAGGACGGCCGCGACATCGGCGATCTCGACACGCTCGTCGCCATTGCCGGCGAGCAGGGCTTTGACGAGCAGGCCGCGCGCGACGAACTGACCAATGAGGAGCTGCGCGAGACCGTGATCGGGCTCGAGGCGCACGCCCAGCAGGTCGGCGTCACCGGCGTGCCGTTCTTCATCATCGACGGCAAGCTCGCGGTCTCCGGCGCACAGACCGGCGATGTCTGGGCGCAGGTCTTCAAGCAGGTGCTGAGCGACGCGGCCTGAGGGCGCGCGGCCTTGCGCCGAGGCCCGAATCATGGCCCATCCCCGCAAGCAGCGGGAGCGGGGCCATGACCCAGAAGATCAACGACCTGCGCGACCGCATGATCGTCGCGCTCGACGTGCCGACGATCTGGGACGCCTATCGCATCGTCTCGCAACTCGGCGACGCCGCGAGCTTCTACAAGATCGGCTATGCGCTCGCCTTCGCGGGCGGCCTGCAGCTCACCCAGCAGCTGGTGGCCGAAGGCAAGAAGGTCTTCCTCGACCTCAAGCTCCACGACATCGGCAACACCGTGACCGAGGGCGTCGCCTCCCTCAGCAATCTCGGCGTTGATCTGCTGACGGTCCACGCCTACCCCCAGACGATGCGCGGCGCCGTCGAGGGGCGCGACGGGGCGGATCTGAAGCTGCTCGCGGTCACCGCGCTGACCTCCTATGACGATGGCGATCTGCGCGATGCCGGCTACGGGCTGGCCGTGCGCGACCTCGTGCGCCTGCGCGCCGAGCAGGCGCGGACCGCCGGCATCGATGGCATCGTCTGCTCGGCGGCCGAAACCGAGATCGTCCGGGACGTCATCGGCTCCGATATGCTGATCGTGACGCCGGGCATCCGTCCCGCCGGCAGCGCAGCCGGCGACCAAAAGCGCACGCTCACCCCCGGTGAGGCGATCCGCGCCGGCGTCGACCATCTCGTCGTCGGGCGTCCCATCATCCGCGCAACCGACCCGCGTGGGGCGGCGGCCGCGATCATGGACGAGATCGCGGCAGCCTCCTAAGGTCGAGCTCCAGTCGATCTCTCAGAGGATTCGGATCATGCCCAAGGGATATGTCGTGGCGCGCGCCAAGGTCAGCAACGCGACGCAATGGGCGGCCTATGCGGCGAAAGCCTCCGAGGCGATCCGCAAATATGGCGGCACCCCGCTGGTGCGCGGCGGCACGATGACGGTGGCGGAAGGCGAGGGCCGGGCCCGCAACGTCGTCATCGAATTCGAGAGCTTCGAGGCCGCCAAGGCCTATGCGATGTCGCAGGACTATGCCGAGGCCCGCAAGCTGCGCGAGGGCGCCGGCGAGATCGACATCGTCGTGGTCGAGGGCGTCTGAAATGGCCAAGGGCTACTGGATCGCTCGGGTCGACGTCGACAGCGAGGAAGAATATGCCCGCTACCGTGCCCTGAACGCGGTGGCCTTCGCCAAATACGGGGCAAAGTTCCTGGTGCGCGGCGGCGAGTACAAGCTCGCCCGCGGCGAGGGCCGCAAGCACAACGTCGTCCTCGAGTTCAAGGACGAGGCGACGGCACGCGCCTGCTACGCCTCGCCCGAGTACCAGGAGGCGGTGAAGCACCTCGCCCTGGTCGGCAAGGTCGATCTCGTCATCATCGGCGGCTATGACGGGGCCCAGCCGGGCGAGTAGGCTGACAGCAGCGCGGGCGGCAGGCGATGGACCGACTTCGGCGGGAGAGCCTCACCGCGCTGGGCGTCATCAGCGGCACCTCGATGGACGGCATCGACGTCTCGATCGTGACCAGTGATGGGCACGATGCCGTCAGCTTCGGAGCCGGCGCCTCCTACCCCTACCGCGACGGCACGCGTGCGGCGCTCCAGGCGCTGATCGCCCAGGCCGAGCGGGCCCTGACCGAGCCGCTCCATGAGCTGGAGGCGGAGGTCACCGCCGACCATCTCGCCGCGATCCGGCGCTTCATCGCCGAGCACGAGATCGATCCCGCCGGCATCGATCTCGTCGGCCTGCACGGCCAGACCGTCTATCACCGCCCGCAGCAGCGCTTCACGCGCCAGCTGATCGACGGCCCCGCCATCGCCGCGGCGCTCGGGATCGCGACCGTCGACCGCTTCCGCCATGCCGATGTCGCCGCCGGCGGGGAGGGGGCACCGTTTGCGCCGCTCTATCACCGGGCGCTGGCGCAGGGGATGGAGCAGCCCGTGATGGTGCTGAACCTCGGCGGTGTCGGCAACGTCACCTGGATCGAGGGCGAGGAGGTCATCGCCTTCGACACCGGCCCCGCCAGCGCGCTGCTCGACGACTTCGTTCTGCGTCGGCTCGGGCGGCCCTATGATGCAGATGGCGCGCTCGCCGCGAGCGGCCGCATCCATGAGGATCTCGTCGCGGCCTTCATGGACAACCCCTTCTTCGACAGGCCTGCGCCGAAATCGCTCGACCGCAACGAGTTTCATCGCCGCGCCCAGATCGTCGAGCCACTCTCGGATGCGGATGGTGCTGCGACGCTGGCGGCCTTCACGGTCGAGAGCCTGGTCGCGGCCCTGCGCCACGTGCCGCGCGCGCCGCGTCGCTGGCTGGTCGGCGGGGGCGGGCGGCTCAACCGCCATCTGATGCAGCGCCTCAGCTCCCGGCTCGCTGTCCCCGTCGAACCGGTCGAGGCCGCGGGCTGGGATGGCGACGCGCTCGAGGCGCAGCTCTTTGCGTATCTTGCCATCCGCTCGGTGAAAGGCCTGCCACTCAGCCTGCCGGGAACAACCGGCGTGCCGCGGCCATTGACGGGCGGCAGGCTCAACCGCGCGTGAGCGTCACGAAACCGTCGCGCGCGCCGCGATAGGGTCTCGGTGCCGGGATCGCGCGATTCGAGAAAATCGGATTTGTGCAGAAATCGCGTCCCAGCGCCGCAAATTCGGCGATCTGGGGCTGAAACTGACGCCGAATGGACGCCGCTCGCACGATGCAGGTGGTCCGACGCGAAGTTTTTTCAAAAACTGTGTTGACAGTTCTGTGGGGTGGGACCTATAACGCGGCCATCGAGACGGCGCCGCCGCTGAGCGGCGCCTCTTCTGCGCTTCCTTAGGACGCTGAGGCTTTTGCCGGTTCGCCGGGTGAGGCTCTGTCTTTGTCGAAG
>CALRYW010000130.1:0-8294 GCA_943372485.1 Allobosea thiooxidans | reverse complement strand
TCGAGCCCGTTAACGCTGGCGTGACTTGTCGCCCGGCGCTAACGATCCCTTAACGTGATTGACCGAAAACTCTGGCTTCGCCGCTGTCGCGGCGTTGCCGGCCTTGATGGGTTTTCGGCGCAGAAAGCGGAACGACGGCATGATGCGAGGCGCTCGCCCTTCGGCACCGGACACCCTTTCCGCCGCGGCCGATCCGGGCTTCGCTCCGTCTCAAAGCCCCGTCTCCCGCGCGCTGCGCCTCGGCTGCGTCGCGCTCGCCGGCCTCTTTCTCGCCAATTGTGCCAATGATCAGGTCGCGCGCCGCGGCAAGTCGAAGGAGATCGGCGCCTTCCCGCAGGCCAAATACGGCCCCGCCAGCCCCCGTGTCGTCGCCGAGGGCCAGGATGTGCCCAAGGGCGGCGGGCGCCAGATGATCGGCAAGACCTATTCCGTCGCCGGCAAGCGCTACACCCCTTACGACAAGCCGGTCGGCTATACGGCGGTCGGCACCGCCTCCTGGTATGGCGAGGCCTTCCATGGCCGCAAGACGGCCAATGGCGAGGTCTATGACCGCCATGGCATCAGCGCCGCGCATCCGACGATGCCGCTGCCGGCCTATGCCCGCGTCACCAACATGCTCAACAACCGCTCGATCATCGTGCGCGTCAACGACCGCGGCCCCTATCATGGCGGCCGGGTGATGGACGTCTCGCAAAAGACCGCCGAGGCGCTGGCCTTCCGCCATCTCGGCACGGCCCGGATCAAGTTCGAATATCTCGGCCAGGCCTCGCTCGCCGGATCCGACGACAAGCTGCTGCTGGCGACCCTGCGGACTGACGGCCAGCCCGCCGCGATCCCCGGCACCAGCGCCCGCACCATGGTCGCCAGTTCCGCCGCCGTCGGGACGGCCCGCTCGCGCAGCGCCGATCTCGACGATCAGCCGGCCGAGATCGCCCCGGAGCCGGCACCCCGCGCCCCGCAGACGGCCCCGGCCATCGCCCAGGCCTATGCGCCCCAGAGCTTCACCACGGCCTCGGCCGAAACCGTGCGGACGATTGCCCCGACCTCGACGGTGGCCGCCAGCCTGGTCTCGACCGGCGGCGTTCCGGTCCGCGCCGCGCCGCTGCCGCCGAGCCGCCCCTTCGATCTCGACACCATCGCCAATGCCGCCACCCCGGTCGTGGTTCCGGCCGTGCTGCGGCAGACGCTGCCGCCGAGCCGCGCCTCCGTCGCCAGCCTGTTTGCGGCGCCGGAGCGCACCCCGACCCAGCGCTTCTCGGCCTCGCACCCGCTCAACAAGGCACTCGTGCCGCAGACCCTGCAGCCGCTCTCCGGCCGCTGACGCGTTTGCGCCTTGACCGGGCGCACCCGGCTCTGCTTGAGATCGGGCATGAGTTGCTTCCGGTCCATCGCTGAGAGCCTTGCGCGTCTGTTCCAGGGCCGGCTGGCCCGGGCCATGGCGGCCTGTTTGCTGGGCGTCACCGCGGCGCTGACGGGCCCCGCCGCCGCTCAGGCCCAGAGCTTCCAGTCGGCCGCGCCCTATGCCGTCCTGCTCGATTCCGCCAGCGGCACGGTGCTCTACGAGAAGGCCGCCGACGAGTTGATGGCGCCGGCGAGCATCGCCAAGATCGCGACCGCGCTCGTCGCCTTCCAGGAGATGGCCCAGGGCCGGCTGACCCTCGACAGCGAGATCGTCATCTCCGAGAACGCCTGGCGCAAGGGCGGCGGCGTCTCCGGCGGCTCGACCATGTTCGCGCAGCTGAACAGCCGGGTGAAACTCTCCGACCTGCTGCACGGCATCATCGTTCAGTCCGGCAACGACGCCTCGATCGCACTGGCCGAAGCGGTGGCGGGCGACGAGGCGACCTTCGCCCGGATCATGACCGAGCGCATGCGCGGCCTCGGCCTGACGAAGTCGGTCTTCCGCAACGCCACCGGCATGGGCGATCCGCTGCAGAAGGTCACCGCCCGCGAGATGGCGCTGCTGTCGGACCACATCATCAAGACCTATCCCGAGCATTACCGGATCTTCGGCGAGCGCGAGTTCACCTGGAACCGGATCAAGCAGCAGAACCGCAACCCGCTGCTGACGCTGGACATCGGCGCCGACGGGCTCAAGACCGGCAATATCGACGAATCCGGCTTCGGCCTGGTCGGCTCCGCCGTGCAGAACGGCCAACGCCTGATCGTGGTCGTGAACGGCCTCAAGACGGCACGCGACCGGGCCAACGAGGCCCGCAAGCTGCTCGAATGGGGCTTTCGCGCCTTCGAGCCGCGCCGCATCTTCGAGGCCGGCGAGATCGTCGGCGAGGCCAGCGTCTTCGGGGGCGAGAAGGGCCGTGTCGGGCTGAAGGCCAAGGGGCCCGTCAGCCTGCTGCTGCCGCGCGGCAGCGCTGATCGCCTGAGCGCGCGCATCGTCTATCGCGGGCCGCTGAGCGTGCCGGTGCAGGAGGGCGCCGAGGTGGCACGTCTGCTGGTGACACGCGGCGACGTCAAGACGCTCGATATTCCGCTCTACGCCGCCGAGACGGTCCAGGCCGGAACCCTGCAGAGCCGGGCGTTCGACGCGCTGATGGAGGCCGCGACCGGCTGGGTCCGCAAGGCCCTGAGCCGCAGTTGAACCCGGGCGTGGCAGCGGGGCGCTTCATCACGCTCGAGGGCGGGGAGGGGGCGGGCAAGTCGACCCTGGCGCGCGCGCTGAAGGAGCGCATCGAGGCGCTCGGCCTGCATGCGACGCTGACGCGCGAACCGGGCGGATCTCCCAAGGCCGAGGCCATCCGGGCGGTCATCCTGTCCGGGCAGGTCAAGCGTCACGGCCCCTTCGTCGAGGCGCTGATGTTCTCGGCCGCCCGGATCGACCACATCGACCGCCTGATCCGCCCGGCTCTGACGCGGGGCGACTGGGTGATCTGCGACCGCTTCATCGATTCCACCCGCGTCTATCAGGGTGCGCTCGGGCAGATCGAGCCAGAGCTGCTCGCCGAACTCGAGACCGTGACGGTCGACGGCCTGCTGCCGCATCTCACCCTGATCCTCGATCTCGACCCGACGATCGGCCTCGCCCGCGCCGCGCGCCGCCGAACGCCCGGCGAAGGGGCGGATCGCTTCGAGGGAGAGGCGCTGGCCTTCCATCGCAAGCTGCGACAGGCTTATCTCGCGATTGCCGAAGCAGAGCCTTCGCGCTGCGTCGTGCTCGATGCGGCGCAGCCGCCGGCGGCTCTCGCCGAGGCGGCGTGGCGGGCGATCCGCGAGCGCCTGCCGACCCCGCAGCCGGCCTGACGATCGGGGCTTGCCCAGCCGCCGGCCCCGGCCCAAAGACGCGACAGGTGCGACGAAGGACAAGCCATGCTTCCCACCAGCGACGAACCCGACCGCCTGCCCAGCGCGCCCCATCCGCGCGAGACACAGGCGCTGATCGGGCACGAAGCGCAGGAGCGCGCCTTCCTCGCGGCGCTGGCCTCGGGCCGGATGCATCACGGCTGGTTGCTGGCCGGGCCGGAGGGCATCGGCAAGGCCAGCTTCGCCTATCGCGCCGCCCGCTTCGTGCTGGCGGCGGGAGACCCGACGCTACGCGCCTCGTCGGCCACCTCACTGGCGATACCGGAGACCGACCCGGCGACACGCCGGATCATGGCGCAGTCCCATCCCGACCTTCACCTGCTGCGCCGCATCCCGAAGCCCGACGGCAAGGGCTACACCAGCAACATCCCGGTCGACGCCGTCCGGCGCGTGCTCGACCGCTTCGGCTCGAGCGCTGCCGAGGGCGGCTGGCGCCTCTGCATCGTCGATTCGGCCGAGGACATGGACCGCTCCGCCGCCAATGCGCTGCTCAAGCTGCTCGAGGAACCACCGCCCCGCGCGCTCTTCCTGATCGTCGCCCATGCCCCGGGGCGGATGCTGCCGACGATCCGCTCGCGCTGCCGGCTGATGAGCTTCGCGGCGCTGGACGAGGGGCAGGTCGCCGAAGCCGGCGCAACCGCGTTGCGGCGGATGGGCGGGCCCTTTGACGAGGCGGCGATCGCCCGGGCCGCCCGCCTCGCCGATGGCTCGGTGCGACGCGCGCTGACCTATGTCGATCCCGAAACCCTGGCTCTCGTCGAGGCGGTGCGGGCGCGGCTTGACGCGCTGCCGCGCCTTGACCTGCCGGCGCTGATGGCGCTGGCCGAGGACGTCGCTGGCAAGTCCGGGGAGAGCGACTTCGCCATCATGGTCGAGACCGTGCAGAGTTGGCTCTCCGACCATCTCCACGCGCATGCTGCAGCGCAACCGGCACGTCTTGCACCGCTGGCGGAGGTATGGGACAAGCTGGGACATGCGGCCCGCGACGTCGAAACCTACAATCTCGACCGCCGCCCGCTGGTGATGACCCTGTTTCATGATCTGTCGGATGCGGTTGCCCGCTCGCGCGCAGCGTGAAGCGAACCTCCGGATCGACGATGGCGACCGCCCCGAAATTCTATCTGACGACCGCGATCCACTACACCAACGGGCCGCCGCATATCGGCCACGCCTATGAGATGGTGGCGTCCGACGCGATCGCGCGCTTCAAGCGGCTCGACGGCTACGACGTCTTCGCCATGACCGGCACCGACGAACACGGCCAGAAGGTGCAGCGCACGGCGGAGCAGAACGGCCAGTCGCCAAAGGCCTTCGTCGACGGGATCGCCGCCCGTTTCCAGGCGATGGAGCAGCGTCTGAACTGCTCCTTCGATCGCTTCATCCGCACCACCGACGCCGACCACCTGCCCTCGACGCAGGAGCTGTGGCGCCGGATGGAGGCCAATGGCGACATCTATCTGTCGAAATATGCCGGCTGGTATTCGATCCGCGACGAGGCCTTCTATGCCAAGGAGGAGACCACGCTGCTCGCCGACGGCACGCGGCTGGGCGGGCAGGGGACGCCGGTCGAATGGGTCGAGGAGGAAAGCTACTTCTTCCGTCTGAAGGCCTATCAGGAGCGGCTGCTCAAGCTCTACGAGGACGTGCCGGACTTCGTTTCGCCGACGACGCGCCGCAACGAGATCGTGTCCTTCGTCAAAAGCGGGCTCGAGGACCTCTCGATCAGCCGAACCACCTTCGACTGGGGCCTGCCGGTCCCCGGCGATCCGAAGCATGTGATGTATGTCTGGGTCGATGCGCTCAACAACTACGTCACCGGCACGGGCTTCCCCGATCCGCAGAACCCGCGCGCGCATTACTGGCCGGCCGATGTCCACATCATCGGCAAGGACATCGTGCGCTTCCACACCGTCTACTGGCCGGCCTTCCTGATGTCGGCCGGGCTGCCCTTGCCCAGGCGCGTCTTCGGCCATGGCTTCCTGCTCTCCAAGGGCGAGAAGATGTCGAAGTCGCTCGGCAATGTCGTCGACCCCTTTGGGCTGGCAGATGCCTATGGCGTCGATCAGCTGCGCTATTTTTTCCTGCGCGAGGTCTCCTTCGGCCAGGACGGCAATTACAGCCATGACGCCATCGTCGGCCGCATCAATGCCGACCTCGCCAACGACCTCGGCAATCTCGCCCAGCGCTCGCTCTCGATGATCGCCAAGAACGGCGAGGGCAGGGTGCCGCCCTGTGGCGCGCTGACGGAGGCCGACCAGGCCATGCTGGCGCTGGCCGATGGTGCGCTGGCCAAAGCGCGCGAGGCCATGACGGACTTTGCGCTGCATGTCGTGCTGTCGGAGATCTGGGCCGTGGTGGCGGAGGCCAACCGCTATTTCGCCGCCAACGAGCCCTGGCGCCTGTCCAAGACCGATCCGGCGCGGCGCGACACGGTGCTCTATGTCACCGCCGAGGTGATCCGCCAGGTCGCGATCCTGGTCCAGCCGGTGATGCCGTCCGCGATGGCCAAGCTGCTCGATCTGCTCGGTGTCCCGGGCGAGAAGCGCGATTTCGCCGCGCTGGGCGAGGGCGGCCGCCTGGCCTCCGGCACGGCCCTGCCGGCGCCGAGCGGCATCTTCCCGCGCTATGTCGAGCCCGAAGATGGCGAGGCCGCCTGATGCTGATCGACACGCATTGCCATCTCGATTTCCCCGATTTTGCCGAGGAACTCGAGGCCTATGTCGCCCGCGCCGAAGCGGCCGGGGTCTCTCGCATGGTGACGATCTCGACCCGGGTCGCGCGGTTTCCGACCTATGCGGCGATCGCCGAGCGCTTTGCCTCCGTCTGGTGCAGCGTCGGCACGCATCCCCATGGCGCGCATGAGGAATTGGACGTCACCGCCGAGCAACTCGTTGCGCTTTCGGGCCATCCGCGCTGCGTCGCCATCGGCGAGGCAGGGCTCGACTATCACTATGACAAGAGCCCGCGCGAGGCACAGGCGCAAGGATTGCGCGTTCACATCGCCGCAGCGCGGATGACCCAGCTGCCGCTCGTGATCCATGCCCGCCAGGCCGATGACGACATGATCGCGATCCTGCGCGAGGAGATCGGGAAGGGGGCCTTCCCCGCCATCCTGCACTGCTTCACGGCGGGCGAAGCTCTGGCGATGACGGGCGTCGAACTCGGCCTCTACGTCTCCTTCTCGGGCATCCTGACCTTCAAGACCTCCGAGGAACTGCGCCGCATCGCCCGGATGGTCCCGCGCGAGCGCCTGCTCGTCGAAACCGACGCGCCCTATCTCGCCCCCGTCCCGTTCAGGGGCAAGCGCAACGAGCCAGCCTATGTCACTGAGACGGCTAAGGCTCTTGGCGATGTGCTGGGTTTGTCCTTCGACGAGGTCGCGGCCCTGACCACGGCCAATGCCCGCCGCTGCTACTGGAAGATGGACCACGCCGCGCCGCTCGCGCAGGTCGCGTGAGGACGCCACGATGAGCCTGACGGTGACGATCCTCGGCTGCGGCTCGTCGGGCGGCGTGCCGCGTCCGGCGCTGGGCTGGGGCGATTGCGACCCGACGGAACCGAAGAACCGCCGCCGCCGTTGCTCGATCCTGGTCGAGCGCGGCGGCCCGTCCGGCACCACAAGGCTGCTGGTCGACGCCTCGCCGGATCTGCGCGAGCAGCTGATCGATGCCGGCGTCACCCACCTGGATGCGGTCCTGTTCAGCCACGATCATGCCGACCACACCCATGGCATCGACGATCTGCGCGCTCTGGCGCTGCATAATCGCAAGCGGGTCAGGGTCCATGCCGACAGCCGAACCGCGGCGTCGCTGATGCAGCGCTTCGGCTACATGTTCGAGACGCCGCCCGGCAGCGGCTATCCGCCCGTGCTCGACCGGCTCGGTCTGGAGGCCGGCGCCAGCCTGACCGTCGACGGTGCCGGCGGCGCCATCACGGCATGGCCGGTCGCGGTCGAGCATGGGCCGGACTACGAGGCGTTGGGCTTCCGCTTCGACGGCATCGGCTATGTGCCCGATGTCAGCCTGATCCCACCGCCGGCCAAGGCGACCTTGCGGGATCTCGACGTCCTGATCCTCGACTGCCTGCGCGAGACGCCGCATCCGAGCCATTTCAACCTCGACCAGTCGCTCGCCGCCATCGCGGAGCTGCGACCGCACCGCGCCATCCTCACCAATCTCCACTCGGATCTCGATTACAATCGACTTCGCAATCGCTTGCCGCCGGAGATTGATGTCGCGTTCGACGGTATGAAGGTCTCGACAAAGGCCGCATGAGAGCCTGACCAGCCTGACCGCACAGGCAAATTGGTTCCATAATATGTCTTATGCGAATCACAATTGGGCGGCGGAAGGATCGGCTGGAGTCATCCCTTTTATCGGAGTCGGATCCCCTTTAGTTGAGTCTGAGACGGTCAAAAAACAGCAGGCTAGACTTGGGGCGTAGTCCCCCGCCAAGTGCAGATCAGCCCCGCGCTCTCACATCGCGATGAAACGCCCTGGCGACCTGATCGATTTGCGAAAGCCTGGCACGGCGCCGGACGACCTCATAGTCGAGCCCTGTTCGCACCAACCGGCGAACGTAAGAAGTTCTGAGTTCCCGCAGATTCACGCGCGGAAAGCCGACAGCTTGACCATAAGCTCTGAGGTGCCCCCCAACAGTCTGACGAAATAGCGAGCCGGATCGAGCTCCTAACGAGCTTGCTCGGATCAGTGATCCGTCGCTATGGACGAGGTCGTGGGACGCATACCGCGTAATCAGCTGACGGGTCCGCGTGGATAGCTCAATTTCTTGTCCATTGACCACGATTGCGGACGCGATGCAGTGATGTGAACCGCGCCGGGTTTCCCGGAGGCCATTTCGTTTGAGTCACGCCGCCATGGCTGGCTCGTCCAGCATGGCATAGTAGCGCTCCTCGGCCTCGGCCGGCGGGATGTTGCCGATAGGCTCCAGCAGCCGGCGATTGTTGAACCAGTCGA
>CALRYW010000129.1:0-8312 GCA_943372485.1 Allobosea thiooxidans | reverse complement strand
TGCCGGGCCAGACCGGGACGAGGCAGGGGCCGTTGGGCACGCAGACGGTGCCGGCATTGCCGATCAGCCAGTTCGCGGCGGGAATGGTCAGGGCGAAGAGGACGAGGGCAATGAGGCCTTCGATCCGGCGCTGACGGTCAAGAGTCATGGGAAGGTCCGCTGTCGTCGGAAGCAATCAGATAGGCGGCATAGCCTTTGGCCCGCAGCTCGCAGGCGGGACAGGTGCCGCAGCCATAGCCCCAGGGATGCCGGGTCGAGCGGTCGCCGAGATAGCAGCTATGGCTCTGCTCGACCACCAGATCGAGCAGCGCTTCGCCGCCGAGCGCGCGGGCGAGGGCGAAGGTCTGGGCCTTGTCGCGCCACATCAGCGGCGTGTGCAGCACGAGCCTGCGGTCGAGGCCGAGGCCGAGCGCGACCTGCATGGCCTTGATCGTGTCGTCGCGGCAGTCGGGATAACCGGAATAGTCGGTTTCGCAGACGCCGAGCACGATGTGCTTCGCGCCGCGGCGATAGGCCAGCGCCGCCGCGAAGGTCAGGAAGATCAGGTTGCGGCCGGGCACGAAGGTGGTCGGCAGCCCCGTCTCGGCGAAAGCGATTTCGGTATCGCGGGTCAGCGCCGTCTCGGAGATCGCGCCGAGCGCGGCGAGATCGACCATGTGATCGGCGCCGAGGCGCTGCGCATAGCGCGGCGAGAGTGCGGGCAGGGCTTCCCGGATCGTGGTGCGGCAGTCGAGCTCGACGCGGTGACGCTGGCCATAGTCGAAGCCGACGGTCTCGACCGCGTCGAAGCGCTCAAGCGCCCAGGCGAGGGCAACGGTGGAATCCTGCCCGCCCGAGAACAGGACGAGGGCGCGGCTGTCGCTCATCTCGTTCTCCTCAGCCCTCATCCTGAGGAGCGGCCGCAAGGCCGCGTCTCGAAGGGTGTTCCAGAGCGCGCTGGAGCATCCTTCGAGACGCCGCTGCGCGGCTCCTCAGGATGAGGGCTGTGAATAATGCCGACACTTTGTCAGTCGAACAGGCTGGAGACGCTGGTTTCCTGCGCCGTGCGCTCGATCGCCTCGCCCATCAGCTGGGCGATCGAGAGGACGCGGATGTTGCGCGCCACCTTCACCGCCTCGGTCGGCATGATCGAATCGGTGATCACCAGTTCCTTCAGCTTCGAACTGGCGATGCGCGCCACAGCGCCACCCGAGAGCACGCCATGGGTGATGTAGGCGTAGACCTCGTGGGCGCCCTGTTCGAGCAGGGCCTCGGCCGCGTTCACCAGCGTGCCGCCGGAATCGACGATGTCGTCGAGCAGGATGCAGGAGCGGCCCTCGACCGAGCCGATGATGTTCATGACCTCGGATTCGCCGGGCCGGTCGCGGCGCTTGTCGACGATGGCGAGCGGCGCGTCGATGCGCTTGGCGAGCGCACGGGCGCGCACGACGCCGCCAACGTCCGGCGAGACGACCATCGCGTTTTTGTAGTCGAGCCGCTCCTTGATGTCGCGCGACATCAGCGGGGCGCCGAACAGGTTGTCGGTCGGGATGTCGAAGAAGCCCTGGATCTGCCCGGCATGGAGATCGAGCGTCAGTACGCGGTCGACGCCGGCATGGGTGATCAGGTTGGCGACGAGCTTGGCCGAGATCGGCGTGCGGCCCGAAGCGCGCCGGTCCTGCCGGGCATAGCCGAAATAGGGGATCACCGCCGTGATGCGGCGCGCCGAGGAGCGGCGCAGCGCGTCCGTGATGATCAGCAATTCCATCAGGTGGTCGTTGGTCGGGAAGGAGGTGGACTGGATGATGAAGACGTCCTGTCCGCGCACATTCTCCTGAATCTCGACGAAGACCTCCATGTCGGCGAAGCGACGCACCGACGCCTTGGCGAGGGGGATGCCGAGATGGGTGCAGATGGCTTCCGCAAGCGGCCGGTTGGAATTGCCGGCGACGACTTTAAAAGAAGAGGGCATGCCGTGGCGCACCATTGGAACGGGGCTGGATGGCCGGCGCACGGCCGGCCCTGATGGCAGCGCTCTTAACAGCGGTATGACGGTGAGTCGACCGCTGCACTGCGAAAGCCGTGTGCAATGGTTGCCAAATCGACGGAGACGGGGAGGGCCCGCGCCTCTGCCCGGCCAGCTTTGGTCAGAGCCTGCGGCCGTTCGTGGCGGTGCCCGCCGTCTTCGCCGCGTTGCCGGCGGCGGCGCCCCTGGTCTCGGCAGCCTTGGCCTTGTCGGCCGGCAGAGCAGCTCCCACGGCTGGCGTCGTCACCAGGAAACTCGCGATCGCATCCATCGATTCGGCCGCGGCCTTGGCGACGACGGTCTGGTCGATGCCCGACCAGGGATCGGACCCGCCGCCCCGGCGGCCGAGGCTTTCGCCCTGGACCCGCTGCGCGCGCTTCTTGCTCTCGTCATAGACGTCCCAGACGAAAGCGAGCGCGGTCTGCCCGTCCTCGGTCGGCTGGGCTGTGAGATAGCCGCGGACGCGGAAGCGGGCCGGCTTGTCGCCGGGCACGATCTCCATGCGCCGCTCGGCGGCGGCCTCGCCAAGCAGGCCGGCGAAGCGGGTCGTCACCGAATCGGGCGCGCCGGAAATGCTCTGGACCGAGACCGGAACGCCCGGTGCGTCGACCCGGGGACGCGCGGCGGTGGTGGTTTCCTGGCAGCCCGCGAGCGCGAGCGCGGCGGCCGCCCCGAGGACGGGGCCGCTGAAACGAATGATCATGACGCCTCCCGCTTGTCTTTGGTCGCTGACGGGTTGGAGTGTTTTGCAGTCCCTGTGCGGCCTTTCTAGGCCGATGCGCCGCGCAGGTCCAGACGGGCCGATCGCAGCGGCCGGCCCGTGGCGCTCCGTCCGATTGCGGGAGGCCTCTTCCTCCCCCATATAGCGGTGAATCCGTCCCCGACGGGCCTTTGTCCGGAGAGCCCCCATGGTCACGACCAGCAGCCGCATCCTCGACGATATCGCCCGCCTGGCCACCGACGCCGCTGGTGCCGCCCAGGGCATGCGCCGCGAGGTCGAGACCATCGTGAAGACGCAGATCGAGCGCCTGCTGCGGGACCTCGACGTGGTCACGCGCGAGGAGTTCGAGGCGGTGCGCGAAATGGCCGTCCTCGCCCGCGAGGAGAATGACCGGCTCGCGGCCCGCCTCGCCGCGCTCGAGGCCGCGGTCCAGCCGGCGTCCGACGCGAAGGCCTGAGCCCGCGTTCCCGACGACGGTCCGGGCGCGAGCCCGAACGGTCGCGCAGCCCCGCATCCGGTCGAACGCCGCGCCGGCATCCACAGCCATGTGCTGTGGACAGGCTGCCATGGGGATTGAGCCTCCCCCCGAATCCGCCGAGCGTCACATCGTGTTGGGAGTGTCATACGCCCTGCGCTAACGTCGGTGGAGAAATTGATTCGTCAGTCCAGCCGCTTAGGCTGGGTTGGACGGAGCGTTGCACCCGGTCTCCCGCCGGCGCTGCGCCTGTGGGTTGCGTTCCTTCAGCTTTCCCGTCGCCGTGTTCCCGTTCTCGAACGCGCCGGATCGCGCCCTCCGCGGCGGCCGGCAGTTGGACCCAAGGGCATGATGGATATCGAACTGGACGGCGAACTCGATCGGCCCTCCAACCCCCTCGACCTGATCGAGCGGCTCGCCGCCCTCAACAACTGGAGCTTCGACCGCGACAGCGATGACGAGCTGTCGGTCGCCGTCACCGGCGGCTGGTCGGACTATCACGTCGCGATCACCTGGCTGGAGGAGGTCGAGGCGATCCATGTCGCCTGCGCCTTCGATCTGAAGGTGCCGGAGCGGCGGCGCGGCGAGGTGCTGCAGCTGGTCAGCCTCGTCAACGAGCAGCTCTGGCTCGGCCATTTCGATCTGTGGAGCTCGGAAAACGTGGTGATGTACCGCCACGCCCTGCTCCTCTCGGGTGGGGCCGAACCGACCGACGAGCAGGCGGCGGCGCTGATCAAGGCGGCGATCGACGCCTGCGAGCGCTATTTCCAGGCCTTCCAGTTCGTCGTCTGGGCCGGCAAGACGGCCCGCGAAGGGCTCGAAGGCTCGATGCTGGAAACAGTTGGAGAGGCGTGAGATACGCGGTTGGTCAGGCCCGGGCTTGACCCGGGCGGGACACTGAGCGTCATGGTCGGGCTTGACCCGAGCATCTCCAACCGGAGACGTTCGGTCATGAGCATCTCGGGTCGAGCCCGAGAATGACGTCCATCGCCGAGAGCCGCGAGAATTCGCCATGTCCAGTTCCCTGCCGACCTCCCTCGTTCTTCTCGGCGCCGGCAAGATGGGCGGCGCGATGCTGGAGGGCTGGCTGCGGATCGGCATGAATCCGGGCGGCATCAGCCTGTTCGACCCCCACCCCTCCGACGAGCTGGTCGGCCTCGCCGCGGCCAAGGGCATGGCGCTCAATCCCGATCCGGCCTCGCTGACCGCCGTCGAGGTGCTGGTGCTGGCGACCAAGCCGCAGATGCTCGACACGGCGGCCCCCGCCGTGCAGGCGCTAATCCGCCCCGAGACGCTGCTGATCTCGATCCTGGCCGGGAAGACGTTGTCGGATCTGTCGGCGCGGCTGCCCAACGCCACCGCGATGATCCGCGCCATGCCCAACCTGCCGGCCTCGGTCCAGCGCGGCGCCACGGGTGCGGCCGCGGGCCGCGGCGTGACCGGCGCCCAGCGCGCGATGGCCGACGCCCTGCTGCGCGGCATCGGCACGGTGGAATGGCTCGAGGACGAGGGGCTGATCGACGCCGTCACGGCGGTGTCGGGTTCGGGGCCGGCCTATGTCTTCCATCTGGTCGAGTGCCTCGCCGCGGCCGGCAAGGCGGCCGGGCTGCCCGCCGACATCGCCGAGCGCCTGGCGCGGGCGACGATCGAGGGGGCGGGCGAACTGCTCCATCAGTCGCCGCTGTCGCCCGCGACCCTGCGCCAGAACGTGACCTCGCCCGCTGGCACGACGGCGGCCGGATTGTCGGTGCTGATGGGGCCGCTGGAGCCGCTGGTGGTCGAGACGGTGGCTGCCGCCAAACGTCGCGCCGGGGAGCTTTCGGGCTGATCGGCCTTTCATAGGCCGCGATCGCAGCCTAGCTTCTCCCCACAACCGTCGCGAAGGAGAACCGCCATGGCCCGCGCTCCGCTGCCCCCCACATCCGCTGCTGCTCCGGTCGAGCCGCCGGTCGATCCGCGCAAGCAGGCCGTCGAGGCGCTGATGCGCCTTGCCGCCACGCATCCCTGGGACGAGATCGAACTCGGCGACATCGCGGCCGAGGCGGGGCTGCCGCTGGCGAAGCTGCGGGGCCTGTTCCCGTCGAAGCTCGCCATGCTGGGCGGCCTGACCCGCCTCGTCGACGAGGCCGTGCTCGCCGACACCTCCGATGACCTCGCCGCCGAGCCGGTGCGCGAGCGCCTGTTCGACCTGGTGATGCGGCGGCTCGATGCGCTGGCGCCCTACAAGGCGGGGCTTCGCCGCATCGCACCGGTGATCCGGCGTGACCCGCTGACCATGGCTGCGCTCAATCGAGGCGCGGTGAATTCCTGGCGCTATATGCTGGCCTCGGCCGGCATCCGCACCGAGGATGCTCTGGGTCCGGTGCGGGTGCAGGGCGCCGTTCTGCTGATGGCGCGGGTCAGCGAGGTCTGGCTGGACGATGACGAGCCGGAACTGTCGCGGACCATGGCGCGGCTCGACCGCGAGCTGAAGACGGCGGGTTCGGTCATGGCCCGCGTCGAGGATGTTCACCGGCTGACGGCGCCGCTGCGCGGGCTGGCGCGGGCGCTGTGCTCGGGACGACGGCCGCGCGTGCGGCGGCGCGAGCGCTCCGACGAGAGCCTGCGTCGCACAGGCGAGGATTTCGCCCCGGCGATCTGAGACAAAGTTAAGAAACCGGTCTCGGGATCGCTTAACGTTAAGCGTGTATTAGCCATTCCTTGCGACTCTTGCGCATCTCGTGACGCAGGGGTTCGCAAATGTCGCTGATGAAGAAGCTTGCCACCGTGTCGATCAGCCGCTCTTTCGCGCTGATCGCAGCACTCGCTGTCGTGATGTCCGTCGCCAGTGCGGGCTTAGCGCTGTTGATGGCGCGTGACGACATGATGGACCTCAAGCGCACTGAGGTGAAGAACGCGGTCGAGGCGGCGACCACGACCCTGAACAGCTACCTCGCCCGTGTCGAGAGAGGCGAGCTGAAGGAGGCCGAGGCCAAGAAGATGGCCATCGATGCCATCGCCAATGCCCGCTTCGATGGGGGCAATTACTATTTCATCATCGATTTCAACGGGATCAGCGTCTCGCATATCAACAAGAAGATCGAGACGACCGACATGACCCCGCTGAAGGACGCCAGGGGGCGATTCTTCATCCAGGACATGATCAAGCTGGCCCGGGACAAGGGCGCCGGCTATATCGATTACGACTGGACGAAGCCGGGCGACAAGGAAGCGTCCCTCAAGATCTCTTATGTCATGACGGTGCCCAAATGGCAGTGGCTGATCGGCACCGGTCTTCACGTTCATGACGTCGATGCCGCTTTCGCGCGGATGATCGGCGATGTCGCCAAGGTTGTGGTGCCGCTGGGGCTGCTCCTGCTCGGCCTCGTCATCGTCCTGAGCCGCCGGGCTTCGTCGATGTTGAGCTCGCTCTCGGGCACGATGAACGCGCTCGCCGCCGGCAATCTCCAGAGCGACATCGCCCATCAGGACCGGCCCGACGAGATCGGCTCGATGGCGCGCGCGCTCGTGGTCTTCCGCGACGCTGCCGTCGCCAAGGATGCGATGCAGGCCGACAAAGCGCGGGCCGAGCAGGAGGCTGCAGAGCATCGCGATGCGGCCGACGGCCAGCGCCGGCGCAGCGAGGCCGAGCGGGCCGAGCTCTCGCGGACGCAGGAGGGCGTCGTCGCGGCGCTCGGCGCCGGCCTCGAGCATCTCGCCGAGGGCGACCTGACCTATCGTATCGACGAGAATTTCGGCTCCGACTACGCCAAGCTGCGCGACGATTTCAACGCCGCGATCAGCAAGCTGCAGGAGACGATGCGGCAGATCGCGACCAACACCGAGAGCATGAAGGCGGGCTCGATCGAGATCAGCCAGGCGGCCGACGACCTCGCCGGGCGCACCGAGCAGCAGGCCGCCTCCGTCGAGGAGACCGCGACCGCGCTCGACGAGCTGACCGCCACCGTGCGGCAGACGGCCGAGAGCGCGCGCCAGGCCAATCAGGCGACGACGCAGGTCAAGGCTGAGGCCGAGCAGTCGACCGCGATCGTGCGCGACGCCGTGGTGGCGATGGGCGGCATCGAGAAGTCGGCCGAGGAGATCTCGCAGATCGTCGGCGTGATCGACGAGATCGCCTTCCAGACCAATCTGCTGGCGCTGAACGCCAGCGTCGAGGCGGCGCGCGCCGGCGATGCCGGCAAGGGCTTCGCGGTGGTCGCCTCCGAGGTGCGGGCGCTGGCCCAGCGCTCGGCGGAAGCCGCCAAGGAGATCAAGGAGCTGATCGCCGCCTCCAACAGCGAGGTCGAGAAGGGCGTCGCCCTGGTCGGCCAGACCGGCAGCGCGCTGCAGCGCATGGCGCAGGAGATCACCCGCGCCACGGGTCTCGTCTCCGAGATCGCCAGCGCCGCGCAGGAGCAGGCCTCGGGCCTGCAGGAGGTCAACACGGCGGTCGGCGAGATGGACCAGTCGACCCAGCAGAACGCCGCCATGGCCGAGCAGTCGACCGCCGCCGCGCATTCGCTCTCGCAGGAGGCCGACCGCCTGGCCGCGCTGGTCGCGCGCTTCCAGCTCGGCGGCGATGTCGCGGGCTTGAAGGCGATGGCCCGGACGATGCAGGCCGCCGTCGCTCCGGCGCCGCGCAAATCTGCGCCCCCGGTCGCACGGCCTGTCGCCCGGCCCGTTGCTGCCGCGGCCGGCGGTGGCGCCCCGGCGCGCAAGGCCGACATGAGCGCGCATGACAAGGGCTGGGCCGAGTTTTGAGCGGCCCCTCCGACAGCGCCGCTCCGGCCGCGACGATCGGCTTCGACGATTTCCTGAAGGTCGACATCCGTGTCGGCACGATCGTCGAGGCCGCTCCCTATCCGGAGGCGCGCAAGCCCGCGATCAAGCTGGTGATCGATTTCGGCGGGACGATCGGCCTGAAGAAGTCCTCGGCGCAGATCACGAAGCACTACAGCTGCGCGGATCTGCCGGGCCGGCAGGTGCTGGCGGTGGTCAACTTCCCGCCGCGCCAGATCGGCAAATTCATGTCCGAGGTGCTGACGCTCGGCGTGCCCGACGAGCAGGGCGAGGTCGTGCTGATCGGGCCGGGGCTTGAGGTTCCGAAGGGCGGGCGGTTGTTTTAGGCTGCC
>CALRYW010000128.1:0-8433 GCA_943372485.1 Allobosea thiooxidans | reverse complement strand
GGCTTGACCATGAGCTGGCGCGACTGCACCCGGCAGAACTGCGCGAAGGAGCCGTCCGGCGTCTCGTAGCCCCAGATGCGCTGGGAAGAGGAGAACATCGGGTCGCCGCCATTGCACTCCTCGTCGTCGCCATCGTCCTGGTTGCAGTGGACGATGACCTCGTCGCCGACCTTCCAGCGCTTCACCTTGGAGCCGACCGCCCAGACGATGCCCGAGGCGTCCGAGCCGGCGATGTGCAGCGACTGCTTGTGGACGTCGAAGGGCGAGATCGGCTGGCCCAGCCCCGCCCAGATGCCGTTGTAGTTGACGCCGCCGGCCATCACGAGCAGCAGCACCTCCTCCTCGCCGATGGCCCAGGTCGGCACGACCTCGACCTGGAAACTCTCCTGCGGCGGCCCATGGCGCTCGCGGCGGATCGTCCAGGCATACATCTTGGCCGGCACATGGCCGAGCGGGGGCAGTTCGCCCAGTTCGTAGAGGTCCTTGAGCGGTTGCGCGGCGGCCGGCGTCTTCGACATGGTCGTCTCTCCCCTGCTTGGTCTGCCGATTGACGGTCGCCTTGGCGGTTGCGGCAGATTTGAGCGAGATCATGCACCATATGCTGCGCCGCGCCATAGGCCGAACGAACTATGATGCGCCGCAACAGGGCGGCCTGCGGGTCCTCGATGCGCTCCCTCCGGCGGTCCCTGCGGCCGTGGGCAGATGATGCGGCCGGCTGTGCCATCGGCAGCGTCCCCTTAACCACCGCTGGCTATGATGGCGCGGTTTCCGGAGACTGCCCCATGCGCACGCTGATCCTGATGCTCGGCCTGCCCGACATGTCGACGCCGCAGCTGGTCGTGTTCCTGGCCATCGTCGGGGTCGGCGTGCTGCTGTTCGGCTGGATCTCCGACATGCTGCTGCGCGACGGCGCCTTCGGCATCATCCTCAATGGGCTGATCATCCTGGCCGGCGCCGTCGGCGGTGCGCTGATCTGGCGCAAGCTCGACTACGCGACGACATGGCGGCATCTGGGCTATGCGATCGGCAGCAACCCGGCGCTGACGACCTCGTTGGTGGCGCTCGGGAGCGGGCTCGCCCTGCTGATCGCGCTGACGGCGCTGCGCCGTTGGCTCTGAGCGCCGCCCGCCTCAGCTCGGCCTGTCGGCCGCGATCATGTAATTGACGTCGGTGTCGCGCGAGGCCGACCAGCGATCGGTCAGCGGGTTGTAGGTCACGCCCATGGTCTCGCCGAGGTCGAGACCGCAGGCCGCGATCGCGTCGCCGAGCTCTTCGGGCGTCACGAACTTGTCCCAGTCATGGGTGCCGCGGGGCAGCCAGCGCAGGACATATTCGGCCCCGACGATGGCGAGCGCATAGGATTTCAGCGTGCGGTTCAGCGTCGCCATCACCAGGATGCCGCCGGGCTTGACCGCCGCGCAGCAGGCCGCGACGAAGGCCTCGACATCGGCGACATGCTCGACGACCTCCATCGCCAGGACGATGTCGAAGCGCGCGCCCTCGGCCACCAGCGCCTCGATGGTCTCCTGGCGATAATCGACCGCAAGGCCCGAGGCCTCGGCATGGGCGCGGGCGACCGCGACATTGGTCGGCGCGGGATCGAGCCCCGTCACCTGCGCCCCCAGCCGCGCCAGCGGCTCGCTGAGGACGCCGCCGCCGCAGCCGATGTCGACGAGGGTGAGGCCCTCGAGGGCCCGCATCGTCTTCGGATCGCGGCCGAAGCGGGCGCAGGCGAGATCGCGGATGAAGGCGAGGCGGACGGGGTTGAACTTGTGCAGCACCGCCATCGGCCCCTTCGGGTCCCACCAGGTTTTCGCGATGCCCTCGAAGCGGGCCACCTCGGCGGGGTCGATGGTGGAACCGTCCCGGGACGCGCCCTCGGTGCGTGCGGTCGCCGCCATGCTCGTGCTCCCTGTCGCCGGTACCGGACCCTCGTCGCATTGACAGGCCCGCCGCTCCCCGTCATCTACACGCGCCCCGCGCCCGGCGCGAGGGTGACCTTTCGTCCCGCCCGTCGGGATCTTCTTTGGTTTTGAGAGCCTCTGGACCGCCATGGCCCGTCTGGTGATGAAATTCGGCGGTACGTCCGTCGCAACCGTCGAGCGCATCAAGAACGCGGCCCGGCACGTCAAACGGGAATTTGACGCCGGCCACGAGGTCGCGGTCGTCGTCTCGGCGATGTCGGGCAAGACCAACGAGCTGGTCGGCTGGTGCAAGGAGGCCGCGCCGCTCTATGACCGCGCCGAGTACGACGTCGTGGTCGCCTCGGGCGAGCAGGTCACCTCCGGCCTGATGGCGCTCGTGCTGCAGGAGATGGGGCTGCCGGCCCGCTCCTGGCAGGGCTGGCAGATCCCGATCTTCGGCTCCGACGCGCATGGTTCGTCCCGCATCGAGAGCGTCGACGGGGCCGGCATTCTCGCCGGCTTCGGCCGCAACCGCGAGATCGCGGTGTGCTCGGGCTTCCAGGGCGTCCATGCCGGCAGCAACCGAATCGTCACGCTCGGGCGCGGCGGCTCGGACACCTCGGCGGTGGCGATCGCGGCGGGGCTGAAGGCGGACCGCTGCGACATCTACACCGACGTCGACGGCGTCTACACCACCGACCCGCGCGTGGTGCCGAAGGCGCGGCGCATGGACAGGGTCTCCTTCGAGGAGATGCTCGAGATGGCCTCGCTCGGCTCCAAGGTGCTCCAGGTGCGCTCGGTCGAGATCGCGATGGTGCACCGCGTGCCGACCTATGTGCGCTCCTCCTTCGACGACCCCACCCATCCCAATCCAGGCACCCTCATCTGCGACGAGGACGACATCGTGGAACAGCAGATCGTCACCGGCATCGCGTTCTCGCGCGACGAAGCCCAGATCACGCTCCGGCGCGTGGCCGACAAGCCGGGCGTCGCGGCGGCCATCTTCGGCCCGCTGGCGGACGCCAACATCAATGTCGACATGATCATCCAGGTCGTCTCCGACGACCAGGCGACGACCGACATTACCTTCACCGTACCGACCGCCGATTACGAGCGCGCCAAGACCTTGCTGGAGAGCCTGCACGGCCAGATCCACTACCAGGCACTGCAGGGCGCGACCGATGTGGTCAAGGTCTCCGCCATCGGCGTGGGCATGCGCAGCCATGCCGGCGTGGCGGCGCGCGCCTTCCGGGCGCTGTCGGAGAAGGGCATCAACATCCGCGCCATCACCACCTCCGAGATCAAGTTCTCGGTACTGATCGACGCGGCCTATACCGAACTCGCGGTGCGCACCCTGCACTCGCTCTACGGGCTCGACGCCGCCTGAGACCAAGGCGGGGTCTCGGCTGCGCTGCCCTGTCCGTGCCGCATATGGTCACGAAATGACCTGACTGCGTCTAGCCTCTGATCTCATTGCTGTGGTCGAAACGTCCTTCGGAAACCGATGGAAGGACACGCCATGCGCATGATCACGATTGCCGTCGCGGGAACCGCCACGCTTATGGCCGGCGCCGCCAATGCCCAGGCGCCGTCGACGGAGCGCCCCGCAGCCAAGCCGCCGGCGTCGTCGCCGGAAGCTCCGGCAGGCGCGCCGACCATCACCTCGGTCAAGGTCGTCGCGATCGATGAACTGCCCGAATCCAGCAAGGACCAGGTCAACCCGCTGGTGGCGCCACGCACCGCAAACGAGCTCTAGAAGCTGCGCCAGGCGGGCGGCAAGGCGCCAGCCGTTAGATCCGCGGTCGAGGCCAAGGGCTGCTCGACCCGCGACGTCGTCCCGGCCCAGGTGAGCAACGAGGGCGAGCTGACGCTCGTGACGCGGAAGTTCAGTTGACCGGAGTTGCAGGCAGCGCACTCGCCCGTCAGAGCGGTGTCATTCAAGCTGCAGCATCATTCCAGCCGCAGCGAACCGGAGCGCCGGAATGACGCGACAATGTGACCGGTCAAGGCTCTGACAGCAGGGATTCCGCCTAGCTCCAGAAGGGCGAAGCGGACTCGAATCTGCGCCAGCGCTTCTTGAGCTTGCGGCTGGCTTCGATGGTCTGGCGGGACTGCCAGCCATGCACGGCACCCGCGGCGAAATGCAGCTCCGGCCCCGCCTTGCCGCGACGCAGGGCCGCGAGCAATTCATGCGTCGTCGCAGCGTCGTTGGCGAGGCCGAGCGCCTCCTGCAGCCGCGACAGCCGGCCAAGATATCTGCGCGCCGATGCGCCCTCATGCAGCGGCAGGAAGAACTCGGCAGTGTAGCGCAGCTTCTTCAGCGCCAGTCGTAACCGGTGGCGCGCCTCGGGATGCAGGCTGCCAAAGCCGCGGCCGCGTTTCAGCGCCTTGCGATGAGTCCGTGCCAGCACCCGACTGCCGAAATCGGCGGCCGGCTCGGCCAGCACCGCCATGGCTTCGCTTGGAAGGCCGCTCCGCCAGCCGCGCCGCTCGATCAGCGCGCCGAACGAGAGCAGGAAGCGGCTGGTCTGCGGATTCGCCAGCCGCTTCAGCACAGCGGCATAGCTTTCGGCCTGATGCGGCTCGGCGGCTGTCCGCAGTGCCGACAGCCCCGAGTCGCCGAGCCCGTCGGCCTCGATGTCCGGCACGGTCTGGGTGATGAAGACATCCCAGTTGCGGGCCGGCCCCAGAACATGGCCGAGCCGCTTGGCCTCTTGCCCGATCGGCGCGAATGCGGGCGATGCCACCTCGTGCTTCAGCACGGACAGCGCCGAGCGCAGGCGACGCAGCGAAACCCGCATCTGGTGGACGCCCTCCGGTCCGGAACCGGCGGCGACGGGCGCGAGATTGCCGAGGAGCTGCCGGTAGGTGTTGCCGAGGATTGCGGCGATCACAGCATCGGCGTTGTCGTGGTCGGATATCTTGATCGGCTTGGCCTTGACCGCCAGCGGCAGGCGCGAGAAGGCGAGTCCATAGCCGCGCGCCGATTTGCTCTGCGTCTCGATCTGCAGCGCCGCAATATCGAGCAGGGCCAGCCCGAGCTCGTAGAGCGCCACCGCCTCGCCCTCCTTCAGCTCGAGCTCGACCTCGGCGACCGGCAGGCTTTTCTCGCCGGCCTCGATCGTGCCGTCGTCGAAGGCGATCTCGATCAGCGCACCGGCATAGTCGAGCCGGCGAAGGCGCCGCCTGATGCGGGTGGCGAAGACCGGAACGAGCTGGCCCACCGACAGGCTCGCCAGCGGCTCGCCGATCTCGGCGAGCGGCAGAAGCGCGAGATCGAGCGCGCCGTCCGGCAACGCGACCTCCCATTCGTCGCGCGACAGCGGATCGCCCGAGCCGGAGCGCTTAAGAGTCTGGACATGGCGCTTGCCGCTGCGGCGTACGCGCAGCGACAGACCGTTGCGGTCGAGCAGCCGGTCAGGCGTGTCGTAATAGACCGCATCGAGCCGGCGGGTGACGCCCTGGTTACGGGCATGGCGCGCGATCAGGTCCGCGCCGCGCAATGTCTCCAATGCATCCTGCGAACCCACCAGTTTCAGTTCGATCTCGCGTGGCGGCTGCATTTGCGGCGCGGAAGACGCCACCTGATCGGACTGCGCGGTTTGCTGATTCGGCACGGCGTCCAAGGCTTCTCTCCACGGGGAGTGCGCACGTCAGCGGTGACAACCGCGCTGCGCTCATCAACGTGGCATCGCTTTGCCCGGATGTGAACCCGGGCGAAGTGGTTAGGTCGTCACAGCGCCTGCCAGATGGCGGCCGAGCGGAGAAGGGATCAGCCCGATCTTCAAACGATTACCCGCCATGTCTCGGCCGCGTTGACCTGACGGTCTCTCCTTCCGAATATGCCTGCCATGCCGGCCGCCTCCTCGACCCCGCCCGAATTCGACGCCGCCCGCCTCGATGCCTATCTGCGCGCGGCCCTGCCCGGCCGGGCCGCGGGACCGATGACGCTGGAGCGGATCAGCGGCGGCCAGTCCAACCCGACCTTCTTCCTGTCCTATCCGGAGGCGGAGACGCGGCTCGTCCTGCGCAAGAAGCCGCCCGGGCCGCTGCTGCCCTCGGCCCATGCGGTCGATCGCGAGTACCGAATCCTGAAGGCGCTGGCGGGGTCCGCCGTCCCGGTGCCGCCCGCGCTGCTGTTCGAGGCTGATGATGGCGTGGTCGGCACGGCCTTTTACCTGATGGAGCGGCTGGAGGGCCGCGTCTTCCACGATACCGCCCTGCCGGGCGTGACGGCTGACGACCGCGAGGCGATGTATTTCGCCATGGCCGAGACTCTGGCGGCGCTGCACGGCTTCGACTGGCAGGCGGCGGGACTGGCCGATTACGGCAAGCCCGGCAACTACTATGCCCGCCAGATCGCCCGCTGGGGCCGGCAATGGCAGGAGACGAAGACTCAGGCCATCCCGGCGGTCGACCGCGTCTTCGACTGGCTGAGCGAACATCTCGACGACAGCGTGGAGACGACCATCGTCCATGGCGACTTCCGGCTCGGCAACCTGATGTTCGCGCCCGATCGGCCGGGCGTGATCGCCGTGCTCGACTGGGAGCTCTCGACGCTGGGTCATCCGCTGTCGGACGTCGCCTTCTCCTGCCTGCCCTGGCATTCGACGCCGGCCATGTATGCCGGCATCGTCGGGCTCGACCGGCAGGCGCTGGGCATCCCGACGCAGGACGCCTATCTCGACCGCTACTGCGCCGCGGCCGGCCGGGCCGAGGGGCCGGGCCGCTTCCACCTCGCCTTCTCGCTGCTGCGCTTCGCGGTGATCCTCGACGGCATCGCAGCGCGGGCGAAGGCCGGCAACGCCGCGGCCGAGAACGCGGTGGCGGTGGGCGAGATGGCGGCGAGCTTCGCGCTGCGGGCGGAGGCAGCGATCGGGGGCGGGGCATGAGGGACACCACGATCTCTCGCGCCGTCATCCTGGACCAGCGGCGAAGCCGCGCAGGCCGGGATCCATCATCGGGCTCGGCTTTGCCCTATGATGGATCCCGGGTCGACCTGCGGTCGCCCCAGGATGACGGTGCGTTTGGGAGCCGAACGCGTCGAGGTTGACGAGGACACACCATGGATTTCGCCTATTCCGCCCGGGTCGAGACACTGCGCACGCGGCTGCAGGCGTTCATGGACGCCCATGTCCAGCCTGCCGATGCCCGCTGGCGCGAGGAGGTCGAGGCGGGGCGCTATCCCATCGCGCTGATCGACGGGCTGAAGGCGCGAGCCAAGGCGGAGGGGCTGTGGAACCTGTTCCTGCCGGCGCTGAAGCCCGACGAGCCGGGCACGCGGCTCTCCAATCTCGAATATGCGCCGCTGGCCGAGATCATGGGGCGGATCTACTGGTCGTCGGAGGTGTTCAACTGCAACGCCCCCGACACCGGCAACATGGAGATCCTGCATCTCTTCGCGACGCCGGAACAGCGCGACCGCTGGCTGGTTCCCCTCATGAACGGCGAGATCCGCTCCTGCGTCGGCATCACCGAACCGGGCGTCGCCTCCTCCGACCCGACGAACCTGCAGACCACAATCATCCGTGACGGCGAGGACTACATCGTCACCGGCCGGAAATGGTGGACGACCGGGGCGCTGCATCCCAACGTCAAGTTCTGCATCGTGATGGGGTTGTCGGACCTCGCCGAGGATGCTGATCCGCACAAGCGCCATTCGATGATCATCGTGCCGATGGATGCAGCCGGCGTCAGCGTGATGCGCAACCTGCCGCTGCTCAACCACCATTCGCCGGAGGGGCACACCGAGACCGATTTCGATGCGGTGCGCGTGCCCGCCGCCAACCTGCTCGGCGCGGAAGGCGCGGGCTTCGCGCTGGCGCAGGCGCGGCTGGGGCCGGGGCGCATCCACCACTGCATGCGCTCGATCGGACAGTGCGAGGTCGCGCTCGAGCTGATGGTCGAGCGGGCTTTGCAGCGCAAGGCCTTCGGCCGCACCCTCTCCGACTATGCCAATGTGCAGGACTGGATCGCCGAGGGGCGCATGGAGATCGACCAGGCGCGGCTGCTCTGCCTGCGCGCCGCCTGGATGATGGATACCCAGGGCAACAAGGCCGCCCGCACCGAGGTCTCGGCGATCAAGGTCGTCGCGACCCGGCTGCAGACCAAGATCGCCGACCGGGCGATGCAGGTCTTCGGGGCGGCCGGGCTCTCCAACGACACGCCGCTGGCTTTCATCTACTCCTGGGGCCGGGCGCTGCGCTTCATCGACGGGCCCGACGAGGTGCACCTGCGCACCGTCGCCCGCGCCGAGGTCAAGAAGCACCAGCAGAGCAACCGGAGCACCTTCGCCGAGCAGGGGGTGCGGGTGCCTTACGTCAAGCAGGTCGGCTCGTAGGCCTTTCGGTAGTGCATGTGCAAGGGGGGGGTGGCGCCCCCTCACGATCCGGGTTTCAACACCGCGCGCGCATAGGTTTCCAGCACGGCGTTCATCCGGGTCTGATACCCCTTGCCCGTCGCCTTGTAGGCGTCGAGAACGGATTGCTTGACGCGCAGGGTCACCGGCCGCGTCAGGTCGGGCTCGACG
>CALRYW010000127.1:0-9005 GCA_943372485.1 Allobosea thiooxidans | reverse complement strand
GACGAGCAGACCGGCGAGCGCCTCGACAATCTCGAGGACCCCTTCCGGCTCTATCGCTGCCACACCATCATGAACTGCGCCAACGCCTGCCCCAAGGGTCTCAACCCGGCCAAGGCGATCGCGGAGGTGAAGAAGATGATGGTGGCGCGCCAGGTCTGAGGTGCGCAAATCCGCGAGCGCGGCCGTCTGACGCGACCGGCTGCGCTTCCGGTGCTCACGGACGGAAGTCCGCTCCGCTCCGGTTCTCGCCGATCACGCCAGCCGACTCACGCTGGCGAATTTTCGCGCGCTTCGGCGATCGGCGTCACTCTGATGTGGCGCGCCCGTTTCGTCATGGTCGGGCTTGTCCCGGCCATCCACGTCTTGCCGCGGCGAGTGGGCCGCACGGCCTCATCGACGGTCGAGTTCAGGAGGTACTTGGCGGTTCAACGCCGGGCAGTCCGAGGTCGGACATCCCAAGCCAGGTCAATCCTTCCGAGATCGTCTCGGGCGCGTTTGCCAGTTCCACACAGACCATCTTCATCGCAAGAAGCAGTGCTTGAACGCTGTCAACGCCAAAAGCCTTGCCGTCTTGGGCGCGGCCTGGCCAATCGATTCGATAGGCGCAGCACCAGTCAGTCTGGTCTGGGATCGGGGCAAAGAAGCTGGCCGTTACGATCCCGGTTCGCCCCAACTCGAATGTTCGACTGGCGATGGGTTCAGGCTGGTCCATTCAAAGATAACGCCCCGGCGCGAACGGCGTTGGGTCCACCGGCGGGGTCTCGCCACAGACCAGGGCGGCGACGATCTCGCCCGTGATCGGCCCGGTCGAGAAGCCCAGATGCTGGTTGCCGAAGGCGAGCCAGAGGCCGGGGTTGCGCGGCGCCTCGCCGATCATCGGCAATGAGTCCGGCAGGGTCGGCCGCGCGCCGCGCCAGGTGTCCCCGGCGAATTCGTCGAGCGGGAAGGCCTCGCGCGCGCTCATCGTGACCTGGTCGATCTGGCGGTGGTTGTCGGGTGCGTCGCGGTGGCTGAGATCGACGCCGCTGGTGACGCGGTAGCCCTCGTCCATCGGCGCCATGAAATAGGCAGCGTCGACGTCGTAGACCGGCCGCGACAGCCTGGCGCCCGGCTTCGCCCGCAGATGGCGGTGATAGCCGCGCTCGACGTCGAGCCTGGGGTCGAGGCCCAAAGGCGCCAGGAGATCCATGCTCCAGGGCCCGAGCGCGACGACGGCGATGTCGGCCTCGAAGCCGCCCTGCGCCGTTACTACCCGCCAGCCGGACGCGCCGCGCTCCAGCCGCTGGGCTTCCGCCCGCTCGACCCGCCCGCCGCGCTGGGCGAACAGCTCGGCATAGGCCTGCGTCACGGCGCCCGGTGAATCCACCGAGGCGTTCTCCAGGCAGAGCAGGCCGGCGTGGAAGATCGGGTTCAGCGCCGGTTCGACGCCCGAAATGCCCTGCCGGTCGAGCACCTGCGAGGCGATGCCATGCGCCTTCAGGAAGTCGTGCTCGGCCTGGGCCGCCGCATGGCCGGCCTCGCTGCGCCAGAGCTTGAGCGTGCCGGTCTCGCGCAAGCGATGAGTGACGCCTGCCTCCGCCATCAGGGCGCGGTGGCGCTCGACCGTGCTGGCGGTGAGCGATCCGAGCGCGGCGATGCGGGCGGCTGCCTTGGAGGGGCGCGCCTCCCAGAGGAAGCGCAGCAGCCAGCCGGGGCGGGTGAGCGCCCGCGACCAGTCCAGGTTCAGCGCCGGGTGGCGGTTGCCGAGATAGCTGCTGATCTTGCCGTAGAGCCCGGGATTGTTGAGCGGCAGGATCGATGAGCGGGCGAGCACGCCGGCATTGCCGTAGGAGGTCTCGCGGCCGGGCTCGCGGCGGTCGATCAGGGTCACCGCAAAGCCGCGCTGCTGGAGCGAGAGCGCACAGGAGACACCGACCATGCCGGCGCCGAGGACGAGGGCTGTGCGGGTCACACGGGGTCCGTTTCTGCGGCGAGCCAGTGGTCGAGAAAGCCATCGAGCCAGCGGCGGATCGCCGGGTCGTGCTGGTACCAGCCCTCGAGATGGAGGTGGCGCAGCTGGGCGCCCGGCATCAGGGTGCGCTCATGGCCGCGGACCGACCAGCGACACATCATCGCCGGCGTCACCTCCGGGTGGAACTGGATGCCATAGGCGCGTGGTCCCGAGCGGATCGCCTGGACCGGAAAATCGCCGCCGGTCGCCAGGCATTGGGCACCGGGCGGGCAATCGAAGCCCTCGCGGTGCCATTGATAGACGGTGGTCGGCCAGTCGAAGCCGACCTCCGCCGCATGGTCGCGGCCGTGATCGGTGAGATCGAGCCCGTAATAGCCGACCTCGGCCCGCCCTTCGGGATGGGTGTAGACCCGGCCGCCCAGCGTCCGCGCCAGCATCTGCGCGCCCAGGCAGATGCCGAGATAGGGCGCCTCCTCCTTCAGGCAGACATTGATCCAGTCGATCTCGGCCCTGACGAAATCATCGGGGTCATTGGCCGACATCGGCCCGCCGAAGATCACCGCGCCGGCATGATCGCGCATCGTTTCCGGCAGCGGGTCACCATAGCGCGGCTTGCGGATGTCGAGCGCATGGCCACGCGCCTGCAGCAGCCGGCCGACGCGGCCGGCCGTCGAATGCTCCTGATGCAGCACGATCAGCACCGGCTTGAGAGCGGGGCGGGCGCGGCGGCGGGCCGGGCGGGAGGGGCGCGCCGGCGGGGCGTGAACGGTCATCGCGATATCGGCGTCGGCCATCGGCGGTGAAAAAACGGGCATGAGCGGCGTACCAGCGCCGCCCAGACTGTGTGGGGGCGACCTCCGACACGCAAGCAATTTGTGAGCCGGCGGCGGCATGGCGACGCTGCCGCGGCCGCATGGCGCTCGGACTTCGAGGCCGGGGAGGCCGCCGCGATGGCCCGTGCTTGACTCCGCAGCAGCGAGAGCGCATGAGAATGAACGTTCATTCTCATGTCTTGAGGCTTGCGTGTCGCCCACTGTCACCGCCATCGCGCCCGAGCGCGCGCCATCCGAGCGCCAGACCCGCATTCTCGATGCGGCGGAGCACGTCTTCGCGCGGGCCGGTTTCCATGCGGCGACGATGCAGGACGTCGCGGCCGAAGCGGGGATGAGCCCGGGCAATCTCTATCGCTACTTCGCCTCCAAGGACGCGATCATCGCCGGCATGGCCGAACGCGACCGCCACCAGATCGCCGCCGACTTTGCGGCGCTGGAGCCCGGAAAGGGGGCCCTGCTCGACCAGCTCGAGGCGCTCGGCCGGCGTCACCTCGTCGAGGAGCCGCGCGAAAAGGCAGTGATCTGCCTGCAGATCTGGGCCGAGGCCGCGCGTAACCCGGCGATGGCGCAGATGTGCGCGGCGATCGATGGCACCGTCGCGGGCGGCCTGGCGCAGGCCATCGCCGGGGCGAAGGCCCAGGGCGAATTGCCGGCCGATCTCGATGATGCGCGCTTCCTCCAGGCCGTCTTCATGATGGCGGATGGCTTCTTCTGCCGGCGCGCGACCGATCCGACCTTCGACGCGGCCATGGCGGCCGACACGCTGTTTGCGGCGATGCGCGGCCTCGCCCGCGTGCTGCTCCGTTCCGATGCGGGCGACGTATCATGAGCGCAACCGTTTCCACCCGTCGCCGCGGCGACGTTCAACGAGGATCCTCTCTTATGTCGGCCCTGCTTGCCGGAGTGCGTCTCGCGGCGCTGTCGCTGCTGGTCTCGGCGGCTTCGCCGGCCCTCGCCCAGGCGCCCGCCGCGCCGGCCGGCCCCACGGCCGGCCCGTCCGTCACCGTGACTCGCGCCGAGATCTCGGAGATCGTCCAGAGCGTCGTCGTCTCCGGCTCGATGATCGCGCGCGACGAGGTGCTGGTGCAGCCGGAGGTCGACGGGCTGTCGATCGTCGCCCTGCTTGCGGAAGAGGGTGACCGGGTCAGCACGGGCCAGGTGCTGGCGCGGCTGTCGCGCACCACGCTCGAGGTCCAGCAGACGCAGAACGAGGCGCAGATCGCCCGGGCCGAGGCGGCGATCGCCCAGGCGAACGCGCAGATCGGCGAGGCACAGGCCAATCTCGTCGCGGCCGACAACAATTTCGAACGCACCCAGACGCTGCGCAACAGCGGCAACGTCTCCAACGAGACCTTCGACCTGCGGTCGGCCGCGGCGCGGGCCGCGCGGGCGCGGCTCAACGCCGCCAACCAGGCGCTCGCCATCGCCACCGCCGATCTGGCGCTGGCGAAGGCGCAGGGCCGCGACATCGAGGTCAAGCTCGGGCGCACCGAGATCAAGGCGCCGCAGGGCGGCATCGTCAGCCGCCGCAGCGCCAAGCTCGGCGGCACCGCCGCGATGTCCGCCGCCGAGCCGCTGTTCCGGATCATCGCCGATGGCGCGGTCGAACTCGAGGCGGAGGTCGCCGAGGTCGAGCTGCCGGGGCTTAAGCTGGGCCAGCCCGTGGCGGTGACGCCCGCCGGGGCGACGCAGACGCTCGCCGGCACGATCCGGCTGATCGCGCCCGAGGTCGACAAGGCCTCGCGGCTCGGCCGTGTGCGCGTCGCGCTGGTCGGCAATCCTCCGGTCGCGATCGGCTCCTTCGCGCGGGGCGTGATCGAGACCGGGCGCAAGCGCGCGGTCACGCTGCCGCTTTCGGCGATCACCTATGCCCGATCGGGTGCCACGGTCCAGAGCGTCACCGACGGCAAGGTCACGACCAAGCCGGTCAAGCTCGGGCTGGCCGGCGGTGGGCGCGCCGAGATCCTGTCGGGCATCGCCGAGGGTGAGACCGTGGTGGCGCGCGCCGGCACCTTCGTGCGCGATGGCGACGTCATCACCCCCGTCGCGACGAACTGAGGGGAGCGGCCGGTGAACATCAACTTCTCCGCCTGGTCGATCCGCAAGCCGGTTCCCTCGATCCTGCTCTTCGTCGTGCTCTGCGTGCTCGGCCTGCTCTCCTTCTCGAAGCTGCCGGTGACGCGCTTCCCCAACATCGACGTGCCGCTGGTCTCGGTGACGATCACCCAGTCCGGCGCGGCGCCGTCGGAGCTCGAAAGCCAGATCTCCAAGCGCGTCGAGGACGCGGTCGCCAACATCACCGGCGTCAAGCACGTCCTGTCGACGCTGACCGACGGCCAGTCCCAGACCGTCATCGAGTTCCGGCTCGAGGTGAACACCGACCGCGCCGTCAACGACGTCAAGGATGCGATCGCCAAGGTCCGGGCCGACCTGCCGCGCACCATCGACGAGCCGATCATCCAGCGCATCGATGTCGAGGGGCAGTCGATCCTGAGCTATGGCGCGTTTTCGGCCGGGATGACGCTGGAACAGCTCTCCTGGCATGTCGACGATGTCGTCGCCCGCGAATTGCAGGGGCTGAAGGGGGTGGGCCGCGTCGACCGCTATGGCGGCGTCGACCGCGAGATCCGGATCTCGCTCGATCCCGACCGGCTGCTGGCGCTCGGCACCACGGCCGGCGAGGTCAACCGCCAGATCCGCGCGACCAATGTCGATCTCGCCGGCGGGCGCGGCGAGGTCGGCGGGCAGGAACAGGCGATCCGCACGCTCGCCGGCGCGCGCAGCGTCGCCGAGCTGGCCGACACCAAGATCACGCTCTCGGGCGGGCGCGAGGTCCGGCTCAAGGAACTCGGCCGCGTCGAGGACAGTAATTCCGAGCCGCGCTCCTTCGGCCGGCTCGACAAGAGCCCGGTCGTCTCCTTCGCCGTGTTCCGCTCCAAGGGCTCGAGCGAGCTCTCGGTCAAGGAGGTCGTCGCCGCGCGCATCGCCGAGCTGAACAAGCGCTATCCCGACATCACGCTGAAGCCGATCGACGACGCGGTCGCCTACACCTATGGCAACTACAAGGCGGCGATGACGACGCTGCTGGAGGGCGCGGCGCTGGCGGTGCTCGTCGTCTTCCTGTTCCTGAAGAACTGGCGGGCGACGCTGATCACCGCGATTGCGCTGCCGCTCTCGGCGATCCCGACCTTCTGGGCGATGGAGCTGATGGGCTTCTCGCTCAACCTCGTCAGCCTGCTCGGCATCACGCTCGTCACCGGCATTCTCGTCGACGACGCCATCGTCGAGATCGAGAACATCGTCCGGCACATGCGGATGGGGAAATCGCCCTATCGCGCCGCGATGGAGGCCGCCGACGAGATCGGGCTGGCGGTCATCGCGATCACCCTGACCATCGTCGCGATCTTTGCACCCGTGTCCTTCATGGGCGGCGTCGCCGGCCAGTATTTCCGCCAGTTCGGGCTCACCGTGGCGGTCGCGGTGCTGTTTTCGCTGCTGGTGGCGCGGCTGATCACGCCGATGATGGCGGCCTATCTGATGAAGCCGGTGAAACACGAGGACCCCAAGGACGGGTTCGTCATGCGCGGCTATGTCGGGCTTTTGAAGGCGACGACCGCCTCGCGCCGCATCCCGCTCCTGCCGCGCTTCGACGGCACGGGGCGCTGGCGCTCGATGCCCTTCAACATGTCCTATGTCACGCTGGTGATCGGCTTCGGCTTCCTCTGGGGCTCGATCCACGCCACGGCGCTGCTGCCGACCGGCTTCATCCCCGACGAGGACACCTCGCGCGTCGTCGCCTCGGTGGAGCTGCCGCCGGGCTCGACGCTGGAGGACACCCGCGTCACCACCGACCAGATCGTCGATGCGCTGCGCACCATTCCCGAGGTGACGCAGGTCTTCGTGCTCGGCGGTTCCTCGCCGACCGGCCAGCGCGAGGTGCGGCGCGCCGCCGTGACCATCAAGCTCAAGCCCAAGGCCGAGCGCACCGCCCGCCAGAAGGACCTCAAGGTCGTCATCGCGCAGAAGCTCGCCAGCGTGCCGGATGTGCGCGCCTGGTATGTCAACGAGCGCGGCGAGCGCGAGATGGCGTTCTCGATCCTCTCCAAGGACGGGGCGGCCCTCGATGAGGCGGTGGCCCGCATCGAGACCAAGATGCGCAAGGTCGACGGCTATCTCAACGTCGCGACCTCGGGCTCGCTCTCGCGCCCGGAGCTGACGGTGCGGCCCAAGCTCGAACAGGCGGCCAGCCTCGGCGTCACGCCCGAGGCGATCTCGGAGGCCGTGCGCGTCGCCACGATCGGCGATGTCGGCGCCAATCTCGCCAAGTTCAACGCCGGCGACCGGCTGGTGCCGATCCGCGTGCAGCTCGACGAAGCCGCCCGCGCCGACATCCGCAACATTGCGGCGCTGCGCGTCACCAACAGCAGCGGCGTCTCGATCCCGCTGACGGCGGTCGCCGAGATCGGCTTCGGCGCGGGGCCGTCATCGATCGACCGCTATGATCGCGTGCGCCGCGCCGCCATCGGTGCCGATCTCAAGCGCGGCTTCGAACTGGGCACGGCGCAGGAGACCTTCCACGCCATCGTCAAGGAGGTCGGCCTGCCCGAGGGCGTCTGGATCGCCGCCACGGGCGACGCCGAGATCCAGGGCGAGGTCGTCGCCGGCTTCATCCAGGCGATGACGACCGGGCTGATGCTGGTGCTGGCGGTGCTGATCCTGCTGTTCGGCTCGGTCTTCCAGCCGATCACGATCCTGCTCTCGCTGCCGCTGTCCTTCGGCGGCGTGGTCATCGCCCTGCTGGCGACCGGCAAGCCGGTGTCGATGCCGGTCTATATCGGCCTGCTCATGCTGATGGGCATCGTCACCAAGAACGCGATCATGCTGGTCGATTTCGCGGTGGAGGAGGAGGCCCGCGGCAAGGACCGCCGCACCGCCCTGCTCGAGGCCGGCCGCAAGCGCGCCCGCCCGATCGTGATGACGACGATCGCCATGGCCGCCGGCATGCTTCCGTCCGCCTATGGCGTCGGCGACGGCGGTGAGTTCCGCGCGCCGATGGCGATCGCGGTGATCGGCGGCTTGCTCGTCTCGACCGTGCTCAGCCTCGTCTTCGTGCCGTCCTTCTACGCGGTGATGGACGACCTCTCGAAGCTGACGGGCCGCATCTTCGGCCGCTTCCTCAGCAAACCGGAGGATGAGAGCCTGTGGGAGGCGATGCCGGAGGAGGGCCACGCGAAGGGGGAGGCGGGCGCGGCGCAGATGAAGCTGCCGCTGCCGCCGCCACGGCTGGCGGCGGAGTGATCAGGCGCCGGACGGAAGCTCGAAGGGGAAAGGCGTCTTCTCATAGATGGCTTCGAGCCTGTTGCGGGCGATGAACGCCTCTTCCCACTGATGGAGGAGGGCGGCGACGCCCGCCCGATCCCCGGCCGCCACGAGCGCGCCCAGCCGGCTGGCCCGCTCGAAACGGGGCTGCCAGGCATCGGTCATCGTCAGGTGCCAGTCCTTGATGGTCTCATAGATGGGGAGAACGTCTTCGAAGCGTCCCTGCGCAGCGAGGACCGCGATCCGACAGGGCTGATCGTGGTTGAGCCACCGCATGTACTCGAGGTCGTCGCCCTCAAGCTGCATCATGTCATCGATATCGTGAACACCCCGCAGCATGGGCAGGATGCGGCGTTCGAGCACATCGAACACCGTGTCGACGAACCCTTGCTGCGACCAGCGGTTCGGCTTGCCACGCTCCAGGAAGATCGGTTGCTGACCCAGCCCGCCCAGGCCTCCAACGGGATCGAAGGCAGGCCCGATATGCCAGTAGAAGCGCGGGTAGTCCGCATCCCAACTGCGGTCGATCGAAATCGACCGCGTGACATGCCGTTGCGGCTTTAGGACGATAAGCGGACCAGCCATGAACAAGTCGTCATGCCGCGCGAGCAGTTGCGACCAGAGCGAGCTTATTTGCTTCTTTGTCGTCACGGCCGTGGTCGGACCTCAGTGACAATGACGCGCCGGTCAGGAGCGAATCCGCGTGAGGCAGCGGTCGCTAGAATTTCCGCCCGTCGGTCCTGAATGATCGCATTCCCTGTCCGGTGACCGCGCATTCGAGGGGAAATGGCGTCGGCCGCCAATGATCCGCCAGCCGCCAGCGGGCCATCGCTTCAGCTTCCCAACTGTGCAGCAAGGCCGCCACGCCGGCGCGGTCTTCCGCGCGGATCAACGGCCTGAGG
>CALRYW010000126.1:0-9042 GCA_943372485.1 Allobosea thiooxidans | reverse complement strand
GGCGAGACCCGGATGCCGGCCGCTTCCATCGCCGCGATCTTGTCCTCGGCGCCGCCCTTGCCGCCCGAGATGATCGCGCCGGCATGGCCCATGCGGCGGCCGGGAGGCGCCGTGCGGCCGGCGATGAAGCCGACCATCGGCTTCTTGCGACCGCGCTTGGCCTCGTCCTTGATGAACTGCGCCGCGTCCTCTTCGGCCGAGCCGCCGATCTCGCCGATCATCACGATCGACTGGGTGTTGTCGTCGGCCAGGAACATCTCGAGCATGTCGATGAACTCGGTGCCCTTGACCGGGTCGCCGCCGATGCCGACGGCGGTCGTCTGGCCGAGGCCCTCGCGCGTCGTCTGGAACACGGCCTCATAGGTCAGCGTGCCCGAGCGCGAGACGATGCCCACTGAACCCGGCTTGAAGATGTTGGCCGGCATGATGCCGATCTTGCTCTCGCCGGCGGTGACGACGCCGGGGCAGTTGGGCCCGATCAGCCGCGACTTGGAGCCGATCAGCGAGCGCTTGACCTTGACCATGTCGAGCACCGGAATCCCTTCCGTGATGCAGATGATCAGCGGGATCTCGGCGTCGATCGCCTCGCAGATCGCGTCCGCCGCGCCCGGAGGCGGCACATAGACGACGGAGGCGGTGGCGCCGGTCTTGGCCTTGGCCTCGTGGACGCTGTCGAAGACCGGCAGGCCGAGATGGAGCGAACCGCCCTTCCCCGGCGAGGTGCCGCCGACCATCTGCGTGCCATAGGCGATCGCCTGCTCGGAGTGGAAGGTGCCGTTCTTGCCGGTGAAGCCCTGGCAGATGACCTTGGTGTTCTTGTCGATCAGGATGGACATGGTTGCTCCTCAAGCCTTCTTGATCGCGGCGACGATCTTCTGCGCGGCGTCGTCGAGATCGTCGGCGGGGATGACGTTGAGGCCGGAGGACGAGATGATGTCCTTGCCTTCCTGAACGTTGGTGCCCTCGAGGCGAACGACCAGCGGGACCTGAAGGCCGACCGCCTTCACCGCGGCGATGACGCCGCGCGCGATGACGTCGCACTTCATGATGCCGCCGAAGATGTTGACCAGGATGCCCTTCACCTTCGGGTCGGCGGTGATGATCTTGAACGCCGCCGTCACCTTCTCTTCCGAGGCGCCGCCGCCGACGTCGAGGAAGTTCGCAGGGCTCTCGCCATAGAGCTGGATGATGTCGAGCGTCGCCATGGCCAGGCCCGCGCCGTTGACCATGCAGCCGATCGTGCCGTCGAGCGCGATATAGGCGAGGTCATACTTCGACGCCTCGATCTCCTTCTCGTCCTCTTCCGTCGTGTCGCGCAGCGCCACGATCTCGGGGTGACGGTAGAGCGAGTTGGAATCGAACGAGATCTTGGCGTCCAGGCACTTGATCTGACCCTGCTTGGTCACGATCAGCGGGTTGATCTCCAGCATGTCCATGTCCTTGGCCACGAACGCGGTGTAGATCTGGCCCAGCACCGTGCCGGCCTGCTTGGCGAGGTCGCCCGAGAGGCCGAGGATGCGCGCCATGGCGCGGCCGTGATGGGGCATGATGCCGGTGGCAGGATCGACCGTGATGGTCTCGATCTTCTCGGGCGTGTCATGGGCGACCGCCTCGATGTCCATGCCGCCTTCCGTCGAGATCACGAAGGCGACGCGCGACGTCGAGCGGTCGACCAGCGCCGAGAGGTAGAACTCCTTCTCGATGTCCGAGCCGTCTTCGATATAGAGGCGGTTGACCTGCTTGCCGGCCTCGCCCGTCTGCGCGGTCACGAGCGTGTTGCCGAGCATCTCCTTGGCGTGGGACTCGACCTCCTCGACCGACTTGGCAAGACGCACGCCGCCCTTGGCGTCAGGGCCGAGTTCTTTGAACTTGCCCTTGCCGCGGCCGCCCGCATGGATCTGCGATTTCACGACATAGAGCGGTCCCGGCAGCTTCTTGGCGGCCTCGACCGCCTCCGCCACCGTCAGGGCGGGGAAGCCGGCGGAGACCGGTGCGCCGAACTCTTTGAGGACGGCCTTGCCCTGGTATTCGTGGATGTTCATGTGCTCGGTTTCCCTGAAGCGAAGGTTATTTGGCCAGTCGGCAATCGGCCGGGGGCAGTGAGCCATCGCATGGTCACGACGGCTCACTGCCCCCTGGCCGACTGCCCTAGATCACGCCAGTGACGAATCGATGGCCTTGCAGGCCTCGATCAGGCCCTGCACCGACGCCACCGACTTCGACAGCATCTCCTGCTCGGCCTTGTTGAGGCGGATCTTGACGACGCGCTCGACGCCCTTGGCGCCGATCACGACCGGCACGCCCAGGAACATGTCGCGCACGCCATACTGGCCCTTGAGCGAAGCCGCCGCCGGCAGCACGCGCTTCTGGTCCTTGAGGTAGCTCTCGGCCATGGCGATGGCCGAGGCCGCCGGCGCATAGAAGGCCGAGCCGGTCTTGAGCAGGTTGACGATCTCGCCGCCGCCCTTGCGGGTCCGGTCGACGATGGCGTCGACGCGCTCCTGCGTCGTCCACTTCATCTTGATCAGGTCGGGCAGCGGGATGCCGGCGACGCCGGAATAGCGCACCAGCGGCACCATGTCGTCGCCATGGCCGCCGAGCACGAAGGCCTGGACGTCCTTGACCGAGACCTGGAACTCGTCGGCGAGGAAGTGGCGGAAACGGGCGGAGTCGAGCACGCCGGCCATGCCGCAGATCATGTTGGGCTTGAGCCCCGAGAACTTCTGCAGCGCCCAGACCATCGCGTCGAGCGGGTTGGTGATGCAGATCACAAAGGCCTTGGGGGCATAGGTCTTGATGCCCTCGCCGACGGCCTTCATCACCTTCAGGTTGATGCCGATCAGGTCGTCGCGGCTCATGCCGGGCTTCCGCGGCACGCCGGCGGTGACGATGATCACATCGGCGCCCTTGATGTCCTCATAGGACGAGGTGCCCTTATAGGCGGCGTCGAAGCCGTCGACCGGGGAGGATTCGGCGATGTCGAGGCCCTTGCCCTGCGGGATGCCGTCGGCGATGTCGAACAGCACGATGTCGCCGAGTTCCTTCAAGCCGGCGAGATGGGCGAGCGTGCCGCCGATCTGGCCGGCGCCGATGAGGGCGATCTTCTTGCGGGCCATGGCCTAGTCCTTTGTCCTGACGCTGCGAAAAGCCGGAGTCCCGGCGAAACCGTGCGTTCCTTTGACCCAAGAGGCCCTTTTGCCGCAACCCTCGCGCGATCCGGCGGGACAGCCCGGCACAGGCCGCCGCCACCCGGCGCCGGCCGACCCCGACCTCGATTTATCAAGCACTTAGCGAAAAACGCCCGATCAACCGCCCCAGAATGACACGGAATACCCGTAATAACAATTTACATGAGATGTAATTCGTCACAGAGTTTTGTCAGACGATCCCGCTGATCAGGACCCGCAGCGAGACGCGGATCAGCGTCGACAGGCGGATGTCGACGGAGGCCTGCGGCACGTCCGATTCCAGCTCCAGCGCCGCCGGATGGATGAAGCGGTGCGTCGCGTCGATGACGAAGGCGATCGCCCGGTCGCGGTCGCGCGGCTCGAAGGTGCCCGAGGCGATGCCCTCATCAATCACCCGCTCGAACAGCGCCCGCACCCGGACCCGGTTGCGCCGGCTGATCGCATGGCGCTTCGCCACCGCCTGCGACAGGGCCGCGAAGAGATGCGGCTCCTCGGTCAGGAGGTCGCGATTGGCCTTGGCCAGCGCCAGGATCAGCCGCTCGAGCTTGTCGTCGGCCGGGTCGGGACCGTCGGCGATATCGGCGAGCCGCCGCTCGGTCGCCTTCAGCCAGACATCGACGACGGCATCGACCAGCGCCGCCCGCGAGGGGAAATAGCGGTAGACATTGGCATGGGTCATGCCCGCCTCTTCGGCGACCGCGACGACCGTGAAGCGCTTCAGCCCGAACCGGCGCAGATGCTCGCTGGCGACCGTGAGGATGCGGGTCTCGCTCGGCTCGCGCAGGGTCATGGCGCTATCGGGCCCCGGGGCGGAAAAGTGACAGCGCCATCCTCACGTCTCCACCAGCCCGCCGCTGTCGCCCGAGGCCGCCGAATCCACCCGGCCATGCGGCAGGCCGAGATAATCGTCCGAGCGCATCTCGATCAGCCGCGACACGGTGCGGTCGAATTCGAAGGCCTCGCGCCCGGTCTTCGCGCGGTAGAGCTCATGCGGCTCGGCCTGCGCCGAGGCGACGAGCTTCACATGATGCTCGTAGAGCGTGTCGATCAGGATGATGAAGCGCTTGGTCTCGTTGCGCTGGTCGTCGGCGAGCACCGGAATGCCGTCGAGCACCAGCGTGTGGAAGCGCTGCGCCAGCGCGATATAATCCGAGGCGCCATAGGCCTTGCTGCAGAGATCGCCGAAACCCGCTCGCGCCACGCCGGCCGCCGCCTGCGGTACCACAAGATCGTGCCCCTTCACGTCGATGACGAGGCGCTGGCCCTTCGCCGCGCCGGAGAGCTTGCGGAAGGCATCGTCCAGCGCGGCCTCCGCCGCCGCATCGGCCGGCACACGATAGACCGGCGCGCCGCCGAGCTTCTCCAGCCGGAAATCGGTGCGCGCCTCGAGCTTGAGCACCTCGACCTTCTCGGCCAGCAGCGCCACGAAGGGCAGAAACAGCGCCCGGTTGAGCCCGCCCTCATAGAGCCGCGACGGCTCGACATTGGAGGTCGCGACCACCACCACCCCGGCCGCGAACAGCGCCGTGAACAGCCGCCCGAGGATCATCGCATCGGCGATGTCGGTGACGGTGAACTCGTCGAAGCAGAGCAGCCGCGCCTCCTTCGCCAGCCCCGCCGCGACGGGGCCGATCGGGTCCGGGTCCTTCACCTCCCCGGCCTTGAGCTTCTGGCGATAGGCGTGGATGCGGCCGTGAACATCGGCCAGGAATTCGTGGAAATGCACCCGCCGGCGCTGCGGCACCGCGACGGACTCGTAGAACAGGTCCATCAGCATGGTCTTGCCGCGGCCGACCGAGCCCCAGATGTAGAGGCCCTTGGGCGCCTCCTTGGCCGCCGCCTTCTTGCCGAAGAGCCAGCCCAGCGCGCTGCTCTTCTGCGCCAGACGCTGCGCGGCCAGCGCCTCGGCCAGGGCCTGCAGCCGCCTGACCACGGCGACCTGCGCCGGATCGCGCTCGATCGCCCCGGTTTCGACCAGGGCGGCATAGCGTTGAGCGATCGAGGCGGTCATGGCGGCGAGGGTCTTCGGGCAGGCGCTGGGGTCTACCGGGTTACGGCAGCCCCGCCGGCCCGGCAAGAGCGGAGGGAGCAGACCAGGGCGATCGCCTCAAAGCTGGCGAGGCCATGATGGCGGGCTCCAGCCCTCCCCCCGCAAGCGGGGGGAAGGGAACGAGCCCCGCCTTCAAGGAAGGCCCTGTGGAGCGCACCCCGCCCCACAAGGGGGAGGGGTTCCCAGCGCTCAATCCGCCCAAAACGGCCCGCCCCCGCCCCCCTCAGGCCGCCGCCAGCCGCGCCCGCTTGTTGCGCTTGCGGAAGCGGCGCTTCGCCCAGATCACCAGCCCGGTGCCCCAGAGCCCGGCCAGCACCAGCGAGAGGGCGAGGTTGAGCCCGCTGCCCCAGAGCGCATGCCAGTTGCCCTCGTGCAGCGCGCGCGGCCAGTTCATCGGCGGCGTCGCGAGCCCCTCGCGGGTCACCACCACGCCGGTCAGCCGGTTGCCGACATAGACCCGCGCCAGCAGCCGCCCGCCGCGCAGCCGCAGCGAGGTCAAATCGGAAAGGTCATGCGCGCGGGCGACGAGCGGGATCGCCTCGGCCAGCGGCAGCCGCGCCGGCCGCGCCCCGGCCGGCGCCGCCGGCATCAGGGTGATGCCGAAGGCGATGGCGAGCCCCGTCAGCGGCGACAGCACGATCAGCGGCAGGAAGACCCAGGCGGACACATTGTGCCAGCCGCCCAGCGTGTTGCGGAAGCGCGGCCAGCCCATCAGCACGCCGAGCAGCGCCAGCACCAGCATGGCGATGGTCGAGGCGGTGACGAGCCAGCCGAGATCGAGCAGCAGCCGCTCATGCAGCTGCCGCGCCATGCCGAACCACTCGGCCCAGCCCGGCTCGTCGATTGCCTCGCCACTGCGCAGGCTGACATCGACCGCGCCGTCCGGCCCGACGCCGTTCAGCGTCATCAGCTGGTCATAGGTGCGGATCGTCAGCCCGGTCGCCTTGCCGTATGGATCGAATTTCTGCAGCGCCGCCAGCACCGAGGCCTCGGTCACCGGCGCCGCCGGCCGCGTGCGCTGGGCCAGCGGCTCGACCGAGAGCACGAGCCCGCTCAGGATCAGCGCCAGCAGCGGCAGGGCGAAGACGAGCGTGATCCAGCGGTGGAACCGCAGCCAGTACGGCTTGAGCATCATGGGCATGACTTTCGGTCGCGGCGTCGCCTTGGAATTGTTCTAAGGTGCTGCGGTCCCCTACCGCAAGCCGCGGCGCCCCGCCCTGCGCTGGATCAAACCCGCCCGATGGCCGTCCCCTCCGACAGGCCATCGGCCGACGGCGAGGCCGCCGTTCAGAGCATGACCAGGTTCGCCTCGCTGGTGCTGTACATGACGTAGTACTCGTCACCGATCCCGATGCGCTTGAACTTGTGACTCTTGTAGTAGTCGTCCTCGATCACCGTGTAGCCCAGCAGCCGGCGGTCATTGTCATAGACTGGGATCGTCAGGTCACCATGCTGGGATTTGGTCTTCTTCTCGACCATTTCGTCAGGGTCATAGCTATCGTAGAACGCATAATCGCGCAGCGCGATGTTGGCGCCGTTGGACTGGTCATACATCCTAAAGCCCTTCTTTTTGGGCAGGAACCCATCGAAGATGCCAACATGAGAGCGGCCGGAGTGGTCGTTCCAGTAGACGCCGTCACGCAGGGTCGCGATCACCGTGCCGCGGGGAAGATAGGTCAGTGACCTTACATGCGGCCCCCGGCGCCAATAGCGGGTGCCGCCGCAGCCGAAGGCCTGCGCCAGCAGCGCGCATTCATTGTTCCTGATCGTCGTGCGATCGGGATCCTCGGCATCATGGAAATGCCAGACCTGGTCGCTGTTGGTGATGCGTCCGCCGACGAGGCTCTCATGGCCGCTCAGCACCCAGCCGTTGCCGATCGCCGGCACCGGGCGGCGCGTGTTGGGATCGACCGACATCCCGCCCAGATTGACGCGGGAGAAGCCGAGCTTGCCGTGCCAGTCGTTCCCCTCGACATGCTTGGGCGGCGCCTTGACCAGCATGGCGCGCACCGGCCCGGTGATGCCCAGCGCGTTCAGCGTGCTCAGCCCGACGACACCGGCGGTGGCGCCCTGGACGCGCTCCATGTCGTGCTGGAACCTCTTCACGACGCGCTCGGTGTGACCGCCGAAATCGCCGTCGACGGCGAGCCGCGAGCCGCGCCGGTTCAGCGCGTCCTGAACAATCCTGACGGCGGCATGCTTGTCGCCGCGCAGCAGCTTCGGTTCGCGCGGATCGCAGACGGGCCTGGCCATGACATCATCCTCCCTGTCGAGGCGCCGCCCGGGCTTGGTGCCAGAGCGGCGCCGCTGTTTCGATGACGACAGGATCGCAGCCGGCTGGCGCGCGCGGCTGTTCCCCAAGGAACCGCCCCGACGCACCGAAAGCCCCGGCCGGCTCATGCCGCGGGGTTTCGGGCCTTGAAGCGTATCCGAGGGGATGCGCGGGACGGTGGTGGCGTCGCAGTCGACGGCTGCGTGCCGATGTCGATGTCGAATGTCGTGTCGAAGCAGCGCCAACAGCCGCCGCCCCGCCCGCGCGCGGTTGTCTGGGGGTCCCTCGTCGTCCCTACGTCCCGGCACGGGCTCGGGCCTGCCCAGTTTCGGCCCTGACGATCGACGGCACCTCCATGGCGTCGAGCCCGCGACGGCCCTCCCCCATGAACACCGCACCCTCCCCGGCCACACGACGCCTCGCGAAGCCCCCTCGGTCGGGAAGAGCGAGGGGAGAATAGGGTCTGTTCAGGGGGCGGGGATAAGATTTGTCGTAGGGTGCAAACGTGCCCGCGCTGGACTCCCGAAGGATGAGGACAGCTGGAGCTACCCTCTCCGCCCCCGTCTCTCCCCAGCCCCCTTCGGCCGCTGCTCCGTCCGCGGGCCCATCTCGTCGAGCGTCGGCTTCTTCGCTCGTGTTTCGACGCCACCGCCTGACGGCGGGGCTTTGGGCAGCGCCCGCGACACCGGCTTGCCCTCGCCGCCGCCGAAGTTATGCGGGCCCATATCGGCGTCGGTGGGTTTGCGGGCCCGCGTCGGCGGCAGATTGGCGCTGGAGCCGTAGCTGCGCTCGCCCTTGTACTTGCCGGCCGAGGCCTCGACATCGCCCTGGCGGGCGAGCGGGTCGTCGGAGATGGCGAGTTCGGTCGCCTGCAGGCGCTTGATCTCGTCGCGCAGCCGGGCGGCGGTCTCGAATTCGAGATCGGCCGCGGCCTCGCGCATGCGCTTTTCGAGATCGGCCAGCGCCGCCTTGAAATTATGCCCGGCCGCCGGCGTGCCGAGCCCGGCATCGACGGTGACATGGTCGCGCTCATAGACGCTGCCGAGGATGTCGCCGATGGCGCGCTTGATCGTCTGCGGCGTGATGCCGTGCTCGGCGTTGTAGGCGAGCTGCTTCTCGCGGCGGCGGTTCGTCTCGGCCAGCGCCCGCTCCATCGAGCCGGTGATCTGGTCGGCATAGAGGATGACCTTGCCGTCGACATTGCGGGCGGCGCGGCCGATGGTCTGGATCAGCGAGGTCTCGGAGCGCAGAAAACCCTCTTTGTCGGCGTCGAGAATGGCGACGAAGCCGCATTCGGGAATGTCGAGCCCCTCGCGCAGCAGGTTGATACCGACGAGCACATCGAAGGCGCCCAGCCGCAGATCGCGCAGGATCTCGATGCGCTCGATCGTGTCGATATCGGAATGCATGTAGCGCACGCGCACGCCGTTCTCGTGCAGATATTCGGTGAGATCCTCGGCCATGCGCTTGGTCAGCACGGTGACGAGCGTGCGGTAACCCTTCTCGGTCACCTCCTTGATCTCGTCGAGCAG
>CALRYW010000125.1:0-9098 GCA_943372485.1 Allobosea thiooxidans | reverse complement strand
ACCGTCAAACCACTTTACCACCGGACGCCTCATGTGCGGACTCAAGTCGCGCCCAGGCATCGCCCCAGCCTCGGCATACTCACGACGGATACATAGCCCGCCGCGCGCCTTACGCCAACGCGCAGATGCGGCTTCGCCGATTTTGCCTGTGGCTGTGCCGCAAAAATGCGACACTGCCTGTCGTCAGAACACGAATTCCGGCTTCCTGCGGAACTCTTCGAGCGCCGGCGCCGCCGCGTCGAACACGGCGCGTCCCGACGATTTGCCGCCGCTCTTCTGGTAGAGCTTGACGCGGGCGGCGCGACCGCTGCCCTCGACCACGACGAGCCGGCCACCCTCGCGCAGCAGCGCAAACAGCGCCTCCGGCGTCGTCTCGCAGGCGCCCGATACGAGAATCGCATCGAAGCTCGCATCCGCCGGCTTGGCCGCCGCAGCCGCGACCGTCGCACCCGCCTGAGCGAAAGCCGCCCTGGCCTGGTCGAGCGCGGCGGCATCCGGCTCCCACAGCGTCGCCGCGGCGCCCATCTGCGCCATCAGCGCGGCGCCATATCCGGTGCCGCCGCCATAATCGAGCGCCCGCTCCCCGGCCTGCAGGTCGAGCACCTGGATCATGCGCGCCAGCACCATCGGCGTCATCAGCGCACGCCGCGTGCCCGGCAGCGCCACCGCCTGGTCGAGATAGGCCAGATGCGACAGCGACGCGGGCAGGAAGGCCTCGCGCGGAACCGCGTCGGCCGCGGCCAGCACGGCGCGGTCCGTCACGTCATAGGTGCGCAGCTGGCAGTCGACCATCATGCGGCGCAAGGCGGCGAAACTGTCCATGTCCCGAATTCTCCGTGCGCCCTGAAAAAGAGGCCGGCCGCGCGTGCAGGCGGCGTTCGCGCCGAGGGCCGGCCTCGCAACGGCGCCCGCGGCGGCCATGCCTGCTTTCTGTTCGAGTGCGCTGCAAAAGGCAAGACGCCGGCGCGCCGACCGCCCGCCCCGGAGCGCGCAGTCCATGCCGCACTGCCCGCATGGCGCGAAACGCCAGCGTCGGAGCAAGCGCCATCACGTGTCCGGCCCAAGCGACATGACGTAACGTTATCAATGATTCGCTTGGGTGGCCGCATGTTCGACACGAAGTCTCTGTGCCTGAATCTCATCGAGCGCTCGGATGTGGCGACGGTCCTCTCCGACTGCAGCCCGGTCGATGCCCGTTATCTCGCCGCCAACGCGACCTATCTGACCCTCATCGAGCGGATCTGGGCCGAGCTCGACGGCCAGTCGCTCATCGGCAAGGGCAGCGCGATCGACAATACCGCACGCGAGCGAAGGCTCGGACTGCTGGACCGGCAGGGCTTCTACGATTGCGAGCAGGCCGTGATCGGCACGGCATCGGGCCGCCGCGTCGCCGTCGAGATCAGTGCCCAGCGCATCTGGTGCAGCGGTCTCGCCTGCGACCTCGAATTCTTCAGGCCCCTCGGCCCTCTCGCGGACCCCGTAGAGGCAAGCGATCACGACGTACCGCCGCTTCCTCGCGCGTGCTTTCTGCCGGAACTGCAGGCCAATCTGCAGCTGCTCTCGGGCTTCGACCGGACCGTTCTGATGCGGCGCATGCTGACCGCCGTGGCCGAAGGCGGGCTGCTGGTCGCCAAGGTCGCCCCAAATCCGTCGATCATCCGCTTTTCCGACGCGCTGCGGAATCGGTTGGCGCCCTATCTGTCGGCCGAAAGAGGAGGGGCCGAGATCAAGCTGGACTTCTCGGCGCTCGATGCTGCCGCCGCCGAGCGACATTTGCTCGACATGGCCGGAGATATCTGGAGCCTGATCCATTTCGCGAAGGACGCTGATGCCGCCCGCATGCTGGAGAGGCTGGTCGCGCCCTACACGCGGCCGCCGTCCCTGCTGGTCGGCAAGACCGGCGCATGACCTGTACGGGCGCGCCCGGCGGCAGAACGGCGCCTGCCACCTGATCCAGCGATTGGTCGGTCGGAATAAATTGGAGGCCTCGCCCGGAATCGAACCGGGGTGCAAGGATTTGCAGTCCTCTGCGTAACCACTCCGCCACGAGGCCTTCCGCGGGCCGAAACGCCGCAGCGCTGACCCGTTGGCCCGCTATAACCATATGCGAGGCCGCGCCGCAACTGCCATGCGAGGGGAACGGCGCAGATGAGCGCCATTCCCGGCGGATGGTCGGAAAAGGGGTTGCGTCCCCGGAACGGCGTCGCTATACGCGGCCACCGATCCCGGATAGCTCAGCGGTAGAGCAATCGACTGTTAATCGATTGGTCGCAGGTTCGAATCCTGCTCCGGGAGCCAGTGTTTCGAAAGGCCCGTGCCAAGGCACGGGCCTTTCGCTTTTCGAGCCTGGTCGCGGCAGCGTGCCGGCGCCGATCAGCACGGGACAATCTCTGTCGAGATATCAGATGCGAGTGCTCGCACGGGATGATCGGTGCGCCGCCCTGCATCCCGTGCAACCATCCGGCGCTGCGGCAGACCCCATTGAACTCGCCCAGATTCGCGGGAATGAGGGGTCTGGCGGGCGCCAATACGGACCGCGCAACCGCTATCGCGATCGGGGCTATGGCTACCGCCGCTCCCAAGGCCGCCGCCGCGCGTCTCCGGACGCGGTGACTACCGTCGCGACCGCCAGTGGGACCGCACCGGGTGACCCGCAGGGGCGGTTGACCGGCGGGCCGCGTGTTGTCGGCCCGCCTGCTTCCTCCTGCCGCATTCGGCCGGCTGGCGCCGCGGGCAGCCAGGCGTTAGCTCTCGCGGATGGCCGCCACATCCCTCCACTGGTTTCGCGACGATCTGCGCCTTGCCGACAACCCGGCCCTGGCGGCCGCCGTCGAAAACGGCCCGACCCTGTGCCTCTACATCCTCGACGAGGGCGGCGCGCGCCGCCCTCCCGGTGGCGCGAGCCGCTGGTGGCTGTCGCGGTCGCTGGCCTCGCTTGGCGCCTCGCTCGCGCAGCGCGGTGGCGAACTCGTCATCATGCGGGGCGATCCGGCCGAGATCCTGCCGTTCATCGCGGCGCAGGCAAAGGTCGATCTCGTCACCTGGAACCGGCGCTATGAGGGCGCGACGATCGCCCTCGATACGGGCATCAAATCCGCGCTGACGGCGGCCGGCCATCGCGTCACCACCTTCAACGCCGCGCTGCTGAACGAACCCTGGCAGGTCACCACCAAGACCGGCGACCCGGTGAAGGTGTTTTCGCCCTTTTGGCGCGCGGCGCGGGCGCGCGGGGAACCGCCCGCACCCGGCCCGGCGCCGGCCCGAATTATCCCGCTGCCGTTGCCGGCCGGGCTGGCGGCAGTGGCCGCCTCTCGCGAGGATCTCGCCCTCGAACCGACCGCGCCGGACTGGGCCGGCGGCCTGCGCGAGGCCTGGACGCCGGGCGAGGCCGGCGCGGCCGCGGCGCTGACCGGTTTTCTCTGCGGCCCGCTCGACGGCTATGGCGAGGGCCGCAACCGGCCCGACTATGTCTCGACTTCGCGGCTGTCGCCGCATCTGCGCTTCGGCGAGATCGGCCCCCGCCAGATCTGGCATGCGACGCGAAGTGCCGTCGACAGTGGTGAGACCGCCGCCTCTGCTTCCGATGCCGAGAAGTTCCTGTCGGAGATCGGCTGGCGCGAATTCTCCTACCACCTGCTCTTCTACAACCCCGAGCTGGCGACGCGGAATTTCAACGCCCGCTTCGACGCTTTCCCCTGGCGCCGCGACGAGGCCGCGCTGAAGGCGTGGCAGCGCGGCGCAACCGGCTACCCCGTCATCGATGCCGGCCTGCGCGAGCTCTGGACTACCGGCTGGATGCACAATCGCGTCCGGATGATCGTCGCCTCCTTCCTGATCAAGCACCTGCTGATCGACTGGCGCGCGGGCGAGGCCTGGTTCTGGGACACGCTGGTCGACGCCGACCCGGCCAACAACGCCGCGAGCTGGCAATGGGTCGCGGGCTCGGGCGCCGACGCCGCGCCCTATTTCCGGATCTTCAACCCGGTCACGCAGGGGCTGAAATTCGATCCCGACGGCCGTTATGTCCGTCGCTGGGTGCCCGAGATCGCGGCCCTGCCGGACGCACTGATCCACGAGCCCTGGACGGCCGATGCCGGCAGCCTCCGCCGCGCCGGGGTCGCGCTCGGCGAGAGCTATCCGCGGCCGATCGTCGATCTCGACGCCGGCCGCGAGCGGGCGCTGGCGGCCCTGGCCGCGACCCGGGACTGAGGCCGGTGGCTCAGAGCGTCCTGGCGCGCTCGCGCCGGGAGGCCTGCCGCAGCAGCCAGAAATAGGCCGGATAGGGCAGCAGGTTGACCGCCTTGAGCAGCCAGGACAGGCGGCGCGGGAAGGTGATCTCGAAGCCACCCGAAGCCAGACCGTCGGCAATGCGCCGCGCCGCCGTCTCCGGGGTGATGATGAACGGCATCGGCACCGTCTTGGGACGTGTCATCGGCGTGTCGACCCAGCCCGGATTGACCAGCTGGAGGGTGATCCCCGCCCGGTCGCAGTCGAATTTCAGCGTCTCGCAGAGATGGATCACGGCCGCCTTGGAGACGCCATAGGCGGAGGCGCCCGGCAGGCCGCCATAGCCGGCGACGGAGGCGGTGACCGCGATCTGCCCGCGGCCGCGCGCGACCATGCGGGCCCGGACCGCCGAGACGCCGCGGGCGACGCCGACCAGATTGACCGCGATGATTCGCTCGAAGGCCTCCATGTCGAGGAGGCCGTGCGACTCAGGCGCGATGCCGGCATTCAGCACGGCGAGCGCGATCGGACCGTGGACGCTCTCGATGCCGTCGACCACCGCCTGCATCGCGGCGGCATCGGTGACGTCGCCCGCATGGGCGACGATGCGGCCAGGCAGTCCTTCGGCCCGTCGCGCCACATCCTCGAGCAGGTCGAGCCGGCGCGCCGTGATCGCGACGCTCCAGCCGCGCCGCGCCAGTTCGAGCGCAAGCGCCTCGCCGATTCCCGTGCTCGCGCCGGTGATCCAGGCGATGCCGTCGCTCGGCTGCATGCGCGGCGGGGACATGGGACCTCGCTGAAGGGGAAGACCGCCTATCTAGGCCCTGAGCCGGGCAGACGGAAGCCCTCCTCGGTCGTCACCGAGGCGCAGCGCCCACGCAACCGCGCTGTAGCGCGGCCGTCGGGATCGGTGCAATCTCGCCAGCCCATGCCGATGCCCCCGGCGCGACCGCCGGGACGAATTTCACAGAGTGCGAGACCCATGACCACCGCCCTGCTCTTCCGCGACGACGCCTATCTCGCCGAAACCCCGGCCATTGTGCTGGCGGTGAACGAGCGCGGCGGCATCGAACTGGACCGGACCGTGTTCTACGCCACCGGCGGCGGCCAGCCCGGCGATGCCGGCCTGCTGCGCCGGGCCGACGGCGCCACGATCGCAATCGGCAGCGCAATCTATGATCCGCAGGACCGCAGCCGCATCCTGCATGTGCCGCTGGACGGCCAGCCCGCGCCGCAGCCCGGCGAGGCGGTCACCGCCGTCCTCGACTGGGAGCGCCGGCTCAAGCGCATGCGCATCCACACCGCGCTGCATCTGCTCAGCGTCGTCCTGCCCTTCCCCGTGACCGGCGGGGCGATCGGCGATGGCGATGGCCGGCTGGATTTCGACATTCCCGAGGGCGGGCTCGACAAGGCCGAGATCGCCGAGACGCTGAACGCGCTGGTCGCACGCAACGCCGCTGTGACCGAGCGCTGGATCACCGATGCCGAGCTCGACGCCAATCCCGGCCTCGTCAAGACCATGTCGGTCCAGCCGCCGCGTGGCTCGGGCCGGATCCGACTCGTTGCGATCGGCGACATCGATCTGCAGCCCTGCGGCGGCACCCATGTCCGCGACACCGCCGAGATCGGCCTTGTCGCGGTCACGGATATCGAGAAGAAGGGCAAGCAGAACCGGCGCGTCCGGATCGCGCTCGCCTGAGGACGACGCCGGATACCAGGACCCATCCACACAAGAAGCCGACGAGGAAACCTCCGCCATGCCCCGCGACACCGTTTTCGTCTCGACCGACTGGCTCGCCGAGCACCTCGACGCGCCCGACATCGTCGTGATCGACGGCTCCTGGTATCTGCCGGTTCATGCCCGCGACCCGCATGCGGACTATGCCGAGCGGCGCATTCCCGGCGCCCTGCGCTTCGACATCGACGCGGTCAAGGACACCGGCTCCGACCTGCCGCACATGCTGCCGCGCCCGGAGGCCTTCGCCGCCGCGGTCGGCGCGATGGGCATCGGCGACGGTATGCGCATCGTCGTCTATGACGGGCTCGGCCTGTTCTCGGCGCCGCGCGTGCGCTGGACCTTCAAGACCTTCGGCGCCAAGGACGTCGTGATGCTCGAAGGCGGCTTCCCGAAATGGCAGGCAGAAAGCCGCCCGATCGAGCAGGGCCCGCCGCGCAGCCGCGCGGCACGCAGCTTCACCGCCCGGCTCGACCATTCCGCCGTGGCCGATGCCGGCGATATCGCCCGGGCCCTGGCCGAGGGGACCGCGCAGGTGGTCGATGCCCGTCCCGGCGACCGCTTCCGCGGCGAGGCGCCGGAGCCGCGCGCCGGCGTCCGCTCCGGGCACATGCCCGGCTCGCTGAACCTGCCCTTCCCGGCCATCGTCGAGAACGGACAGCTGAAGTCGCCCGACGCCATCGCCGCCGCCTTCGCCGAGGCCGGCGTCGATCTCGACCGGCCCCTGATCACGAGTTGCGGCTCGGGCGTCTCGGCGGCGATCCTGTCGACGGCGCTGGAAACGATCGGCAAGCCGGCCCGTGCCCTCTATGATGGCTCCTGGGCCGAATGGGGCGCCAGCGACCGGCCGCTCGCGACGGGGCCGGCGAAGCGCGGCTAGCCGCGCCGCCGCCCGGTGACGGGCGCGTCAGCGAACGATACTCAACCGCAGGGATAACCATTCTGGACGGCAGGCGACACGGCCTGCTGTCACAGGCGGGTCGTGCTGCCCGTCATAAGGCTCCTCGCCCACACAAACCGAGAGGCGGCTGCGACCGTCGCGGCCAGCAGCACGGACACAGACGATGACGCCCGCCCCCGACATGACGGCAACCCCGGCCAAGGCGACGCGCCGGGACTGGCTGGGGCTGGCCGTCATCGCCCTGCCCTGCCTGCTCTATTCGATGGACCTCACCGTCCTCAATCTCGCGATCCCGCAGCTCAGCGTCGATCTCAAGCCGAGCGCGGCGCAACTGCTCTGGATCGTCGACATCTACGGCTTCATGGTCGCCGGCTCGCTGATCACGATGGGCACGCTCGGCGACCGGATCGGGCGGCGCAAGCTCTTGCTGATCGGCGCCGCCGCCTTCGGTCTGGCCTCGATCCTCGCCGCCTTCTCGACCAGCGCCGAGATGCTGATCGCGACCCGCGCTTTGCTCGGCATCGCCGGCGCGACGCTCGCGCCCTCGACGCTGTCGCTGATCCGCAACATGTTCCTCGATCCCAAGGAGCGCAGCTTCGCCATCGGCATCTGGATCGCCAGCTTCTCGGCCGGCGGCGCGATCGGCCCGCTCGTCGGCGGGCTCCTGCTGGAGCATTACTGGTGGGGCTCGGTCTTCCTCGTCGGCGTGCCGGTGATGATCCTGCTGCTGATCCTCGGCCCCTTCCTGCTGCCGGAGTTCAAGGACCCCAATGCCGGTCGCGTCGATCTCGCCAGTGCGGCGCTCTCGCTCGCGGCGGTGCTGGCGGTGATCTACGGCGTCAAGCACATGGCGGAGCACGGCGCCGGCTGGCGGCCGGCGCTGGCGGTGCTCGCGGGCGTCGCCATCGGCAGCCTGTTCCTGCGCCGGCAGCGCCGCCTCGCCGACCCGTTCCTCGATGTGCGCCTGTTCCGCAATCCGGTCATCAGCGCGGCACTGGCGATCAATGTGCTCGGCTTCCTCTTCCTGTTCGGGAGCTTCCTCTTCATCGGCCAGTATCTCCAACTGGTCAGGGGCTTCTCCCCACTCGAGGCCGGGCTCTGGAGCCTCCCCTCCGCGCTGGCCTTTATCCTGGGCACGCCGATCGTGCCAGTGCTCGCCAACCGCTTCCGGCCCGCCCAGATCATGGCGATGGGCCTGACCATGGCGGCGCTGGGCTTCGCCCTGCTTTCGCGCATCGACATCGCCTCGAGCGTCGGCCTGGTCGTCGTCGCCTCGGTGATCTTCTCGCTCGGTTTCACCCCGGTCGTCGCGCTGACGACGGAACTGGTGGTCGGCAGCGCCCCGCCGGAGCGCGCCGGCTCGGCCGCGGCGATCTCCGAGACCAGCCTGGAGTTCGGCGGCGCCGTCGGCATCGCCGTCCTCGGCAGCATCGTCACCGCCGTCTATCGCAGCCAGATGGCCGTGACCCAGCCGGGAGGTCTGGCTCCCGACGCCGCCCGCAGCGCTGCGGCCACGCTCGGCGGCGCCGTCGCGGAGGCGGCGCGGCTGCCGGCCGACCTCGCCGCGAGCCTGCTGGCGGCCGCGCGGACCGCCTTCGTCGCGGGCATGCAGCTCTCGGCGCTGGTCGCGACGGTCGGCCTGATCGTCACCGCCGCGATCGCCGTCGTTCTGCTGCGGAAGGTCCCGGCCGCGGCCGCCCACCCGGCCTGATGGGAAGGCGGTTCCCCGGGCGCCGCATCTGCCCTACCCTCGCTGCGGAGGAGCCGCCCGATGAGCGATCACGACCACGACCATCCGCACGATCATGCGCACGACCACGGCCAGGACGACGAACCGCGCTGGAAGCATGATGGCGTGCGCGGCATCACCGGCGACAGGCTCGATCCCAACACCGCCCAGACGCCGGGCATGTTCCGGCAGGCGGCGATCAACCATGCCCGCGTCGGCGCGCAGAAGATCTGGGCGGGCACGGTCTCGATCCAGCCCAATGCCAAGACCGGCGTGCACCATCATGGCGAGCTGGAAAGCGTGATCTATGTCGTGCGCGGCAAGGCGCGGATGCGCTGGGGCGAGCGGCTCGAATTCGTCGCCGAGGCTGGCCCGGGCGACTTCATCTATGTGCCGCCCTTCGTGCCGCATCAGGAGATCAACGCCGACCCCGACAACCCGCTCGAATGCGTGTTGGTCCGCTCGGACAATGAGGCGGTCGTGGTCAACATCACCGATGTCGACCC
>CALRYW010000124.1:0-9300 GCA_943372485.1 Allobosea thiooxidans | reverse complement strand
CATGACCAGCATCGCCTTCATCGGCCTCGGCAATATGGGCGGCCCGATGGCCGGGAACCTCGTCAAGGCGGGCCATGAGGTCCGCGCCTTCGATCTGGTTCAGGCGTCCAAGGACGCCGCTGCGGACCTCGGCGTGGCGATCGCCGGCTCGGCGCAGGAGGCCGTCGCGGGCACCGATATCGTCGTCACCATGCTGCCGGCGGGCAAGCATGTGCTCGCCGTTTGGGGCGACGTGCTGCCCCGCGTGAAGAGCGGCGCCCTGCTGATCGACTGCTCGACGATCGATGTCGAGAGCGCGCGCAAGGCGCATGGGCTGGCCGGCGAGCACGGCTGCCTCTCCCTCGACGCGCCGGTCTCCGGCGGCACGGGCGGGGCCAGGGGCGGCACGCTGACCTTCATGGTCGGCGGCACGGACGAGGCCTTCGCGCTCGGCGAGCCGATCCTGAAGGCGATGGGCCGGCGCATCGTGCATTGCGGTGCCGCCGGCAACGGCCAGGCCGCCAAGATCTGCAACAACATGATCCTGGGCATCTCGATGATCGGCGTGTCCGAAGCCTTTGTGCTGGCCGAGAGGCTCGGCCTGTCGCATCAGGCGCTGTTCGACGTGGCCTCGACCTCGTCGGGCCAGTGCTGGTCGCTGACGACCTATTGCCCGGTGCCCGGCCCGGTGCCGACCTCGCCGGCCAACAACGAGTACAAGCCCGGCTTCGCCTCGGCCCTGATGCTGAAGGACCTCAAGCTCTCTCAGGAGGCCGCCCAGGCGGCCGGCGCCTCGACGCCGCTCGGCGCGGCGGCCACCCAGCTCTACGGGCTCCACAACGCCTGGGGCGAAGGCGGAGCGGACTTCTCCGCCATCGTCCACCTGCTGCGCGGCCGCAGCGCCCCATAACCGTGCTTGCGTGGGGGCGGGAGCGGGGTTTAGGACGGAAGGCATGAACGACGCCTCACGTCTCCGCGAACGCTCGGCCCTCACGGGTTTCGCCGTCAACACGCTCGACCGTCGCGAGGACCTGCGCGACAAGACCGATGCCGTGAACGCGCTGCGCCACCGCTCCGATACGCGCATCGCGGTCGTCGCCGGCGAGACGCCGATTCTCAAGCGGCTCGACGGCGAGGCGCTCTCGATCTGGTTCAGCCATGGCGAGACGCAGTCCCTCGGCGACGGGCTGGAGGAGGCCTTTCTCGGCCTGGCGCCCGACGGCGCCCCGCGCTTCGGGCGGCTGCTGGACCGGGCCCAGGCGGAGGTGCTGCGGGCACGGCCGGAGCTCGTGGTCAGCGATCTGCGCTCGGTCGCGCTGAAGCGGCTGGTTCCGGAGGACGAGGTCGGCCCGCTCGGCCAGGCCAAGGCCCTGCTCGACTGGCATGCGCGCCACCGTTGCTGCGCCCAGTGCGGCGGACCGACCCATCTCGGCGCGTCGGGCTGGAAGCGCGAATGCAGCGCCTGCGGCGCCCAGCATTTCCCACGCACCGACCCGGTCGTGATCATGCTGGTGACGCGCGGCGAGACCTGCCTGCTGGCGCGCCAGGCGCGTTTCGCGCCGGGGATGTATTCCTGCATCGCCGGCTTCGTCGAACCGGGCGAGACCTTCGAGGATGCGGTGCGCCGCGAGAGCTGGGAGGAGGCCGGCCTGCGCGTCGGCACCGTCCGCTACATCGCCTCGCAGCCATGGCCCTTTCCCGGGTCGCTGATGATCGGCTGCATCGCGCAGGCGCTCAACGACGAGATCGTGCTCGACATGACCGAGCTCGAGGCCGGGCGCTGGTTCACCCGCGACGAGGCGCTGGCGATGCTGGACGGCACCCATCCCGAGGGCTTCACCAGCCCGCAGCATCTCGCCATCGCCAACACGCTGCTGCGGGCCTGGGCGGTCGAGGGCGAGTGCGCCTGACACGCCCCGTCCTGGGTCCCTATTCGGCGGCCTCGGCGAAGTTCTCGCGCAGCGGGCTCGCCGGGTAGACGCCGAGGATCTTCACCTCCTTCGAGAAGAAGGCGAGTTCGTCGAGCGCGCGGCGCAGGCCCGGGTCGTCCGGATGCCCCTCGACATCGGCATAGAACATCGTCGCCGAGAACTGGCCGTCGACCATGTAGCTCTCGAGCTTGGTCATGTTGATGCCGTTGGTGGCGAAGCCGCCCATCGCCTTGTAGAGCGCAGCCGGCAGGTTGCGGACCTGGAAGATCAGCGTCGTCACCGTCTTCGCGGCGCCCTGGCGGGTGAACTCGGGATATTTTGAGAGGATGACGAAGCGGGTGGTGTTGTGCTTCTCGTCCTCGATGTCCTCCATCAGGATCTCGAGGCCGTAGACCTCGGCCGCGATGCGCGGCGCGATCGCGGCACGGGCGATGTCGGCGGCCTCCGCCACCTGCCGGGCGGAGCCGGCGGTGTCGGCCGCGACCTCGGCCTTGAGGCCGAGCTTGCGGATGATCTTGCGGCACTGGCCGAGCGCGTGGATGTGGCTCTGCACCCGCGTCAGCGTCGCCAGGGTCGCGCCCTTCACCGCCATCAGATGGAAGCGGATCGGCAGGAAATGCTCGCCGATGATGTGCAGCCCCGAGCGCGGCAGCAAATGATGGATGTCGGCGACGCGGCCGGCGATCGAGTTCTCGATCGGGATCATGCCGTAGCGCGCGGTGCCGTCGGAGACCGCCGCGAGCGCATCCTCGAAGGTGGCGCAGGGCAGAAGCTCGCAATCGGGAAAGACCTGCAGGGCGGCCTGGGAGGAGAAGGCGCCGGGTTCGCCCTGGTAGGAAACGATGATGGTCATGAATGCGGCTCTCGGACTTCAGGCGCTGGTCTTCAGGACCGCGCGGGCGCGGTCGAGGTCGGGGGGGGTGTCGACACCGCGCGGGACGTGGTCGATGATCATGGCGTCGATACGCATGCCGTCCTCGAGCGCGCGCAGCTGCTCGAGGCTCTCGCGCTTCTCCAGCGTCGACTGCGGCAGTCTGACGAATCGGTCGAGCGCGCGGCGGCGATAAGCGTAGATGCCGACATGGTGGTAGAGCGGGCCTTCGCCATAGGGCGCCGTGGCGCGGGTGAAGTAGAGCGCCCGCAGGCGGCCCGGCGCGACAGGGCTGCCGACCATCTTGACGACGCTCGGCGCGGTCTTCTCCTCGTCGTCGGTGATCAGGCCGACCAGCGTCGCGATCTGCACCGCGGGGTCGGCGAGCGGCGTGATCGCGGCGGCGATGGCGACGGGCTCGAGTGTCGGGAAGTCGCCCTGGACGTTGACGATGACGTCGTGGAGGCCGTTGGGGTCGAGGATGTCGGCGGCTTCCTTGATGCGATCGGAGCCCGAGGGGTGATCGACGCTGGTCATCACCGCGACGCCGCCGACGGCCTCGACGGCGGCGAGGATCTCGGTCGAGTCGGTCGCCACCGCGACCGGGCCGATGCCGGCCGCCACGGCCCGGCGCCAGACGCGGACGATCATCGGCTCGCCATGGATGTCGGCCAGCGGCTTGCCCGGCAGGCGCGTCGCGCTCATGCGGGCGGGGATCAGGATCAGTGGGTCCGACATGGTGGCTGGGCGAAGCTCGGTGGCAGCGGCGCGTGGGCGCGCCGTGAGGCGTCAAAAGGTCTCAAAGCGGAGCGTGCTTATACGAGTTGCAATGAGGCGCGCAAAGCGGTTAAGCAACGCGCGGGTGTCGGCCCCTGCGGGGTCCGCGCAAAGCTGTCTTGCTTCCTGCGCCAGATGCGCCGGCGGCCGAGGGTTCGGATACGATGGATATCGAAACCAACAAGATCGCCGGTGCCGTTCTCTCGACGCTGCTGGTCGTGATGGGCCTCAACATGACGGCCGGCATCGTGTTCGCGCCGAAGAAGCCCGCCGTGCCGGGCTTCGACCTGCCGAGCGACCAGCCGGTGGCCGCCGCGGCAGGGCCCGCCGCCGCGGCCGAGGAGCCGATCGCGGTGCGCCTCGCCAAGGCCGACGTGGCCCGCGGCGAAAAGGCCATGGGCGCCTGCAAGGCGTGCCACACCTTCGAGAAGGGCGGCGCCAACAAGATCGGCCCGCATCTCTATGACGTCTATGCCCGCAACAAGGGCGCGGTGGACGGCTTCGCCTATTCGGCGGCGATGAAGGGCAAGTCGGCCGAGAAGTGGGAGGCCGAGCAGCTCGACGGCTTCCTGAAGAACCCGAAGGCCTATATGCCAGGCACGATCATGGCCTATGCCGGCGTCGGACGCCCCGACACCCGCGCCGACATGGTCGCCTATCTCAACTCGCTCGCCGACGCGCCCAAGCCGCTGCCGAAGCCCTGAGCCGCGGCCTTTCGACGGTCACGCTTCTTTGAAGCCGGGCGCACCGCCCGGCTTTTTCTTTGCCGGCCCGGCGCTTGCGCCGGTCACGGTGTTGCCACCACGATGATGTGCGATGTTGCGCCTGCCGACAGGGCGGGCCAGATGAAATCGGGCGATTCGGACGCCCCGCCATCGACGAGGAGACGCGACACGATGACGATCCGCATGACGCGCCGTCGGGTTCTGGAGGGGGCTGCTCTCCTGGCGGGCGGCACGGCGCTGCCGGGCCTGGGAGGGCGCGCGGTCGCGCAGGCCGCCGAGACGCATGGTCTCTCGACCTTCGGCGAACTCGGCCTGCCCGCCGATTTTCCGCATTTCCCTTATGTGAACCCGAAGGCGCCCAAGGGCGGCACGCTGACCGTCCAGATCAAGCGCGCCAGCGGCAACCAAAGCTTCGACACCTTCAACACGCTGAACACCTTCGTCCTGCAGGGCGACGGCGCGGCGGGCATGGATTCCTGCTTCGACAGCCTGATGTCGGGCTCGGGCGACGAACCGGGCACGCTCTATGGGCTGCTGGCCAGGAGTGTCGCGATTTCCCCGGACAAGCTGACCTACCGGTTCCGCCTGCGGCCGGAGGCGCGCTTCCATGACGGCAGCCGCGTCACCGCCCGCGACGTCGCCTTCAGCATGAACCTGCTCAAGGGCAAGGGGCACCCGTCCTACCGGCTGATGCTGAACGAGCTCGTCTCCGCCACGGCCGAAAGCGACGACATTTTCGTCGCGCAGCTCTCGCCCAAGCGCAGCCGCGACCTGCACCTGATCGTCGCAGGGCTGCCGGTGTTTTCGGAAGCTTTCTGGTCGACCCGCAATTTCGAGGCCTCGACGCTGGAGCCGCCGCTCGGCTCGGGTCCCTATCGGGTCGGGCGATTCGAGCAGGGCCGCTTCATCGAGTTCGAGCGCGTGGCGACCTATTGGGGCCGCGACCTGCCGGTGAACATCGGCGTGAACAATTTCGACCGGGTGCGCTGGGAGTATTTCCGCGATCGGCAGGTGGCGTTCGAGGCCTTCAAGAGCGGCGTCATCACCTTCCAGGAGGAGTTCACCTCCCGCATCTGGGCGACGGGCTACGACTTCCCTGCGCTGCATGACGGCAAGGTCAAGAAGGAGAGCCTGCCGAAGACCGACCCGACGGGCTCGCAGGGCTGGATCTTCAACCTGCGCCGCGAGAAATTCGCCGATCCGCGCATTCGCGAGGCCCTCGGCCTGTGCTTCGATTTCGAATGGACGAACAAGAACATCATGTTCTCGTCCTTCGCGCGGATGACGTCCTATTTCGAGAATTCGGATTCCAAGGCCGTCGGCCTGCCGTCTGCCGCCGAGCTCAAGCTGCTCGAGCCCTTCCGCGGCCAGGTGCCCGACGAGGTCTTCGGCGAGCCCTTCCTGCCGCCGGTCTCCGACGGATCGGGCAGCGACCGCGCCCTGTTGCGCCGCGCCGACGAGATGTTCCGCGCCGCCGGCTGCAAGCGCGACGGCAATGTCCTCAGGCTGCCGAACGGCCAGCCCTTCGAAATCGAATTCCTCGATTCGCAGGGCGCGCTGCAGCCTCACACGCAGCCCTTCCAGGCCAATCTGAAGCGGCTGGGCATCACCGCGACCTCGCGCATCGTCGATGCTGCGCAGTACCAGCGCCGCCTCGACGAGTTCGACTTCGACATCATCAGCCGGGCGCTCGGCGGCAGTTCCATCCCCAGCGACAGCCTGCGCATCGTCTATGGCTCGGAGGCGGCGAAGACCCGCGGCTCGCGCAATGTCGGCGGCGTCAGCCATCCGGCCGTTGATGCGATGATCGCCGCGATCGGCCAGGCCGACAGCTATGCCGAGGTCGTCATCGCGGCCAAATGCCTCGACCGCGTGCTGCGCGCGGGGCGCTACTGGATTCCGATGTGGTGGAACCCGACCGAGTGGCTGGCCTATTGGGACATGTTCGACCGGCCGCAGACCAAGCCGAAATTCGGCTCGGGCGCGCCGTCGATCTGGTGGTATGATGCCGAGAAGTCGAAGCGGATCGGACGTGGTTAGGGGCACAAATGCGTTCCGTAACCGCCGTCCTAGCCGAGAGACGTCAATGAAGCCTTCAACCGCGCTGGCCCTCAACCGCGACATGATCCGCCGGACAACGAGTCGGTTCCGCGCGACTAATCCACGCGTGTTCGGTTCGGTAAGCCGCGGCACGGACGATCAGAACAGCGATCTCGACATCTTGGTCGATCCTCTTCCCGAGACCACCTTGTTTGACCTCGGCGGGCTGCAGATCGCGCTCGAAGAAATCCTTGGTGTCAGCGTCGATGTCGTGACGATCGACGATCTGCCGCCGCGCTTGCGGGCGCACGTCCTCGCCGAGGCGCTGCCAATATGACCGCCGAGCCGCGACTGCTCGAACGCCTGAACCACATTCTGGAAGCCGCTCTCAAGGTCGCGAGCTATGTCGAAGGCATGGATAAGGACAGCTTTTTGGTGGACGAGCGTACGCAACAAGCGGTCATTTTGAATCTGCTGATCATTGGCGAAGCCGCTACGCTGCTGCTAAAATCCGATGTCGGATTTTTGGACCGACATCCAGACATCAAATGGAAAAGCATGAAAGGAATGCGCAATCGGATTGCCCACGGGTATTTCGACATCAACATCAATACGGTATGGGAGACTATCGATACGGCTCTGCCTGAGCTTGCCGCGCGTTTACCGGCGATCATTGCGCTTGCTGAAGCCGAGCCCCGTCCATGCTGAGCTATATCGCGCGCCGCCTCGCCCTGATGGTGCCGACCCTGTTCGGCATCCTGCTGATCTCCTTCGTGATCGTGCAGTTCGCCCCGGGCGGGCCGGTGGAACGGGTCATCTCGCAGCTTCAGAACCCCAATAGCGGCGGCGCGGCCGATCGCGTCGGCGGCGGCTCCGGCGGCGATGCCGGCGCCCAGGCAGCCGGCGACGCCGGCTCGGCCTATCGCGGCGCGCAGGGACTCGACCCGGCCTTCATCAAGGAGCTCGAAAAGCAGTTCGGCTTCGACAAGCCGGCGCATGAGCGCTTTCTCAAGATGCTCGGCGACTACATCCGCTTCGATTTCGGCCGCAGCTATTTCCGCGACGCCCCGGTGCTGCAACTGATCAAGGAGAAGCTGCCGGTTTCGATCTCGCTCGGCCTCTGGATGACGCTGTTGTCCTATGCGATCTCGATTCCGCTCGGCATCCGCAAGGCGGTGAAGGACGGCTCGCGCTTCGACACCTGGACGAGCGCCGTCGTCATCGTCGGCTACGCCATCCCCGGCTTCCTCTTCGCGATCCTGCTGATCGTGCTGTTTGCCGGCGGGTCGTTCTGGCAGTTCTTCCCGCTGCGCGGGCTGCACTCCGACAATTTCTCGCAGCTGAGCTTCTTCGGCAAAATCGCCGATTATCTCTGGCACATCGCCCTGCCGGTGACGGCGATGGCGCTCGGGGCCTTCGCGACCTCGACGCTCCTGACCAAGAACTCCTTCCTCGACGAGATCCGCAAGCAATACGTCCTGACCGCGCGGATGAAGGGGCTGTCCGAGCGCGGCGTGCTTTACGGCCATGTCTTCCGCAACGCGATGCTGATCGTGATCGCGGGCTTTCCCGGCGCCTTCGTCGGCGCGCTCTTCGCCGGCTCGCTGCTGATCGAGACGATCTTCTCGCTCGACGGGCTCGGGCTCCTCTCCTTCGAGGCGATCGTCAACCGCGACTACCCGGTGGTCTTCGCCAACCTCTACATCTTCTCGCTGATCGGCCTCGTCGTGCACCTCCTCACCGACCTGACCTATACCTGGGTCGATCCCCGCATCGATTTCGAAACGCGGGAGACCTGAGATGAGCGACACGCTGATCGCCCCGCCAACCGCCGCTTTGCGTGGCGAAGGCCCGCTCGCCCCCGCCGAGGCCGCCCAGGGCTGGCTCAAGCTCTCGCCGATCAACCGGCGCCGGCTCGACAACTTCAAGGCCAACCGGCGCGGCTGGTGGTCGCTCTGGATCTTCCTGACGCTGTTCGTCCTGTCGCTCTTCGCCGAGTTCCTGGCCAACGACCGCCCCCTGATCGTGCGCTACAAGGGCGAGTGGCTGTTCCCGATCGCGGTGAACTATCCCGAAGAGAAGTTCGGCGGCTTTCTCGCGACCACCGACTATCGCGACCCCGTCATCGCCAAGGAGATCGACGGCAACGGTTTCGCGGTCTGGCCGCCGATCCGCTACAGCTACCGTACGCACAATCTCGACCTGCCGGTGCCGGCGCCGGCGCCGCCGACCTGGATGCTCAAGGACGAGCAGTGCAAGGGCATCGCGCAGCGGACCGGCGGGACGGGCTGCCGCGATATCGAATGGAACTGGCTCGGCACCGACGACCAGGGCCGCGACGTGGTCGCCCGGCTGATCTACGGCTTCCGCATCTCGATCCTGTTCGGGCTGATCCTGTGCGGGATCTCCTCGGTGATCGGCATCGCGGCCGGCGCCATCCAGGGCTATTTCGGCGGCTGGACCGACCTGATCTTCCAGCGGGTGATCGAGATCTGGACCTCAATCCCGGCGCTCTACCTGCTGATCATCGTCGCGGCGATCATCACGCCGAGCTTCTTCGTCCTGCTCGGCATTCTGCTGCTGTTCTCCTGGGTTGCGCTCGTCGGCGTGGTCCGGGCCGAGTTCCTGAGGGCGCGCAACTTCGAATATGTCCGGGCGGCGCGGGCGCTCGGGCTCTCCGACCGTGCCATCATGGTCAAGCATCTGCTGCCCAATGCGATGGTCGCGACTCTGACCTTCCTGCCCTTTATTCTGAACGGCTCGATCACGACCTTGACTTCGCTCGACTTCCTCGGCTTCGGCCTGCCGCCGGGTTCGCCCTCGCTGGGCGAGCTTCTGGCGCAGGGCAAATCCAACCTGCAGGCCCCCTGGCTCGGTCTCTCCGGCTTCGTCGTGATCGCGCTCATGCTCTCGCTGCTGATCTTCATCGGCGAGGCGGTGCGGGATGCATTCGACCCGCGGAAGACGTTCGCGTGAG
>CALRYW010000123.1:0-9448 GCA_943372485.1 Allobosea thiooxidans | reverse complement strand
CGCGCCACCATCATCTTCTTCACCTCCGCGATCGCCTTGGCCGGGTTGAGACCCTTGGGGCAGGCGTTGGCGCAGTTCATGATGGTGTGGCAGCGATAGAGCCGGAAGGGGTCCTCGAGATTGTCGAGGCGCTCGCCGGTCTGCTCGTCGCGGCTATCGATCAGCCAGCGATAGGCCTGCAGCAGGGCGGCGGGGCCGAGATAGCGGTCGCCGTTCCACCAGTAGCTCGGGCAGGAGGTGGTGCAGCAGGCGCAGAGGATGCACTCATAGAGGCCGTCGAGCTTCTCGCGGTCCTCGCGGCCCTGCTTCCATTCCTTCTCGGGCGCCGGCGTCGTGGTCTGCAGCCAGGGCTCGATCGAGGCGTGCTGGGCGTAGAACTGGGTCAGGTCCGGCACCAGGTCCTTGATCACCGGCATATGCGGCAGCGGGTAGATCGCGACCCTGCCCTTGGAGCCGCATTCGTCGATGCCGGTGGTGCAGGCGAGCCCGTTCTTGCCGTCCATGTTCATGGCGCAGGAGCCGCAGATGCCCTCGCGGCAGGAGCGGCGGAAGGTCAGCGTCGGGTCGATCTTGGACTTGATCCAGATCAGCGCGTCGAGGACCATCGGCCCGCAATCCTCGCGGTCGACGAAATAGGTGTCGGTGCGCGGATTTGCGGTGTCGTCCGGGCTCCAGCGATAGACCTTGAACTCGGTCAGCTTCGCGGCCCCGGCCGGCTTCGGCCAGGTCTTGCCCGCGACGAGGCGGGAGTTCTGCGGGAGTTTGAATTCGGCCATCTGTCAGATCGTCCTCAGTACACCCGCGCCTTGGGCTTGATGTACTCGATGTCGTTCGAGAGCGTGTAGGTATGGACCGGCCGGTCGTCGAGCGTGACGGTGCGGTTCTCGTCGTCGATCCAGGACAGGGTGTGCTTCATCCAGTCCTTGTCGTCGCGATTCGGATAGTCCTCGCGGGCATGAGCGCCGCGGCTCTCGGGGCGGTTCAGCGCCGAGTCCATGGTGACGACGGCCTGGGTGATCAGGTTGTCGAACTCCAGCGTCTCGATCAGGTCCGAGTTCCAGATCAGCGAGCGGTCCTTGGTGCCGATGTCGGTGATGCCGGCCCAGACCTCGTGGATGAGCTTGTGGCCCTCTTCCAGCGTCTCGCCGGTTCGGTAGACGGCGCAGTTGTCCTGCATCGTGCGCTGCATCCGGCCGCGCAGATCGGCGGTCGGCGTACCGCCCGCAGCGTTGCGATAGCGATCGAGGCGCGACAGCGCGAGATCGGCCGAGTTCTTCGGCAGTTCGGGCTGCTTCTCGCCCGCGCTCACCGTGTCGGCGCAGCGCAGGCCGGCGGCGCGGCCGAAGACCACGAGGTCGATCAGCGAGTTCGAGCCGAGGCGGTTGGCGCCGTGAACGGAGACGCAGGCCGCCTCGCCGATCGCCATCAGGCCGGGCACCACGGTGTCGGGGTTGCCGTCGACCTTGGTCAGCACCTCGCCGTGGAAGTTGGTGGGGATGCCGCCCATGTTGTAGTGGACGGTCGGCAGCACCGGGATCGGCTCGCGGGTGACGTCGACGCCGGCGAAGATCTTGGCGCTTTCGGAGATGCCGGGCAGGCGCTCGTGCAGGATCTTCGGGTCGAGATGGTCGAGATGCAGGTAGATGTGGTCCTTGTTCTTGCCGACGCCACGGCCGCCGCGGATCTCCATCGTCATCGAGCGCGAGACGACGTCGCGTGAGGCGAGGTCCTTGGCGCTAGGAGCATAGCGCTCCATGAAGCGCTCGCCTTCCGAATTGGTCAGGTAGCCGCCCTCGCCGCGGGCGCCCTCGGTGATCAGGCAGCCGGCGCCGTAGATGCCGGTCGGGTGGAACTGCACGAACTCCATGTCCTGCAGCGGCAGGCCGGCACGCAGCACCATGCCGCCGCCGTCGCCGGTACAGGTATGGGCCGAGGTCGCCGAGAAATAGGCGCGGCCATAGCCGCCGGTCGCCAAAATCGTCTGCTGCGAGCGGAAGCGGTGGATCGTGCCGTCGTCCATCTTCAGCGCGATGACGCCGCGGCAATGCCCGTCCTCATCCATGATGAGGTCGATGGCGAAATACTCGATGAAGAACTCGGTATTGTAGCGCAGCGCCTGGCCATAGAGCGTGTGCAGCATGGCGTGGCCCGTGCGGTCGGCGGCGGCGCAGGTGCGCTGGGCGGGCGGGCCCTCGCCATATTCGGTGGTCATGCCGCCGAAGGGGCGCTGGTAGATCTTGCCGTCCTCGGTGCGCGAGAAGGGCACGCCCCAATGCTCGAGTTCATAGACGGCGGCCGGCGCATTGCGGACGAGATACTCGATCGCGTCCTGGTCGCCGAGCCAGTCCGACCCCTTGACGGTGTCGTACATGTGCCACTGCCAGGTGTCCTTGCCCATATTGCCGAGCGAGGCGGCGACGCCGCCCTGGGCCGCGACGGTGTGCGAGCGGGTCGGGAACACCTTCGAGATGCAGGCGGTGCGCAGACCGGCCTGCGAGCAGCCGACGGTGGCGCGCAGGCCAGCGCCGCCGGCGCCCACCACGACGACGTCGAAGGTGTGGTCGGTGATCGGGTAGGCCTGGCCGGTATAGGCAGGGGCCTGTCGGGACTTGGTGATCGCCATCGGATCAGCCTCCAAAGGACAGCTTCAGCACCGCATAGGCGCAGGCGGCGCCGATCGCGATCGCGAAAAAGGTATTGGCCATCACGGCCGCGATCTTGGCGCCCTCACCATGGACATAGTCCTCGATGATGACCTGCATGCCGATGCGCATGTGCACGCAACCGGATACGACGAAGAGCAGCATCAGGATCGCCACCAGCGGGTGCGACAGAATGGCGAGCGCCGCCGGATAGGGCTTGCCGGCGAGCGCGATCACGATGCCGAGGAAGATCAGCGTCAGCACGAGGTTTGACACCGCCGTCATGCGCTGCAGCCAGAAATGGCCGGTGCCGGATTTGGCCGAGCCGAGGCCGCGGACGCGCGAGAGCGGGGTGCGCAGCGAGGAGTGGGATTGCATCGTCTCTCTCCTCAACGCATGGCCAGGGCGACGATCCAGACGAGCAGTGTCAGCCCGCCCGAGAAGACGACGCTGTATTTCGCCAGATTCATCCGGGTCTGCGGGTCGAAGCCCTTGCCCATGTCCCAGACGAAATGGCGCAGGCCGCCGGCCATGTGGTGCAGCAGCACGAAGGAATAGCCGAACAGCACGAGGCGGCCGAACCAGGAGCCCGCGATCGCCTGCGCCGTGTCGAAGGCGGCGGGGCCCGAGGCGGCGGCGACGAGCCAGGCCGCGATCAGAACCGTGCCGGCATAAAGCGCGACACCGGTGGCGCGATGGGCGATCGACATCGCCATCGTCCAGGACCAGCGATAGATCTGCAGATGCGGCGAGAGCGGACGCGCCGCCTGTTTGATCTCGGCCAAGATCGTACTCCGTGGGGAATGCCCGATGCCGGGCCTATCCATTTGGGATCGTTCTAGAGTGTCTGGGTGTCTAACGAAACCGCCCGCCCGCTGCAATGCGGCATGACGACAGCGCGGTGACAGAATACAGAATCTGTCAGCGGTTACGGAATCGCTAACGCGGCAGCAGGGCCCAATAGTCGAGATCGAGGATCACGTCGGGGTCGTAGGCCTCGCCCGCCTTCAGCGGATGGTCGGCGCAGGGCCGGTTCTTGGTCGCGACCAGCCGCAGCCGCAGCGCGCCGACGTCCTCGCGGCCGGGCAGCGCGGCCATCTCCAGCACCTCGCTCCAGGCGAAGACCGTGTCGCCGGCAAACAGCGGCGCGACATGGCGCCCGCCGTTCAGGGCAGCGATGTGGAAGGCGTTGCCGAGCCCGTTGAAGGAGAGCGCCCGGGCCAGGCTGATGACATGGCCGCCATAGATCAGCCGCTTGCCGAAGCGGGTGGAGCGGGCGCCATGGCCGTCGAAATGGACCTTGGCGGTGTTCTGGTAGAGACGCGTCGCGATCTGGTGCTCGGCCTCTTCAACGGTCATGCCGTCGACATGGTCGATGCGCTCGCCCACCGCATAGTCGCCCCAGCGGAAGGGGCTGCCGGCGAGCGCGTCGTCATAGGCCGAAAGATCGATGGGCGGGCAGCCCTCGCCGAGTTCCTCCGGCAGCACCGCCTTGGGGAGCTCCGGCACCTGCTCGGCATGGGCCGGGGTTCCGGGCGTGCGCTTGCGCACCAGCACCCAGCGCGCATAGCTGAGCACGATCTCGGCCTTCTGGTTGCGGCCGATCGAGCGGACATAGACGATGCCGGCATCGCCGGCGGAGGTCTGCTTCAGCCCGATCACCTCCGAGGTGGTCGAGAGCGTGTCGCCGGGGAAGACAGGCTTCAGGAAGCGGCCATCGGCATAGCCGAGATTGGCCACCGCATTGACGGAGACGTCCGGCACCGTCTTGCCGAAGACGATGTGGAAGACGAGGAGGTCGTCGACCGGGGCGGTCTGGTAGCCGATCGCCTGGGCGAAGGCGTCCGAGGACTGCACGGCGAAGCGCGGGCCGTAGAGGGCGGTGTAGAGCGAGACGTCACCGGCGGTGACCGTGCGCGGCGTCGGATGCACGATCACGTCGCCGAAATGGAAATCCTCGAAGAAGCGCCCGGCGCTCGTCTTCGGGACGGGATGCTGTGTCGATCCGGGCATGATCCGCTCGCTGGCTGTGCGCAATTGTGCGCCGCAACAGGCGGCGGCGTCCAGCCCCGGCGGATGCGACGAAGGGTGGGGCACGTGGTCATTCCGGGCCGGGCAGGAGGCCTCCGGCCCTCATTCTTCGAGACGCGGGCTTCGCCCGCTCCTCAGGATGAGGGCTGAGCGAAACCCCTGGCTCCGGCCTGCGGTCCGCCCCGGGACGACGGCAGAGGCGCCGTCCGCCTCAGATGTACTGCCCGTGGCAGTGCTTGTACTTCTTGCCCGAGCCGCAGGGGCAGGCCTCGTTGCGGCCGACCTTGCCCCAGCTCGCGGGATCCGCCGGATTGCGCTCCAGCACCTCGGCATCGGCCTCGACCGCGGCGAACTGCACGCCGCCGGTGCCGTAACCGCCGAAGGGCGCAGGCAGCGCGTTCTGCGCCGGCGGGGCGGCCTCCTCGGGCTGCTCGAAGCGCACCTCGATGCGCATCAGATTGCCGGTGACCTGCTCGCGCAACCGGCCGATCAACCCGTCGAACAGCTCGAAGGCTTCCTGCTTGTACTCGTTCAGCGGATCGCGCTGGGCATAGCCGCGCCAGCCGATGACCTGGCGCAGATGGTCGAGCGTGACCAGATGCTCGCGCCAGAGCGTGTCGAGGGTCTGCAGCAGCACCTGCTTCTCGACATAGACCATCACCTCTTCGGTGTTGCGTTCGATGCGGGCGGCATAATCCTCATCGGCGATCTTGCGGATGCGCTCGCGCAGCTCGGCGTCGGCGATGCCCTCTTCCTTGGCCCATTCCTCGATCGGCAGGTCGAGATTGAGGAACTGCAGCACGCCCTCCTTGAGCGCGGCGGTGTCCCACTGCTCGGGATAGGCCTCCTCGGGGATGTGGCGCGTCACCAGCTCGTCGGCGACGCCCTGGCGCATGTCGTCGATGGTCTCGCGCACGCTGGCCTGGCGCATGAAGTCGCGGCGCTGCTCGAACACGACCTTGCGCTGGTCGTTCATGACGTCGTCGTATTTCAGGATGTTCTTGCGGATGTCGAAGTTGCGCGCCTCGACCTTGCCCTGCGCCTTCTCGACCGCCTTGTTGATCCAGGGATGGACGATCGCCTCGTCCTCCTTGAGGCCGAGCTTGGTCAGCATGCCGTCCATGCGGTCCGAGCCGAAGATCCGCATCAGGTCGTCCTGCAGCGACAGGAAGAACTTGGAACGGCCGGGGTCGCCCTGGCGGCCGGCGCGGCCGCGCAGCTGGTTGTCGATGCGGCGGCTCTCATGGCGCTCGGTGCCGACGATGTAGAGCCCGCCGGCCTTGAGCACGCGCTGCTTGAAATCGGCGACTTCGGCGCGGATGCGGGTGGCCTGCACCTCGCGCTCGGGCCCCTCCTCCATACCGGCGAGATCATGGTTGATCCGCATCTCGGCATTGCCGCCGAGCTGGATGTCGGTGCCGCGGCCGGCCATGTTGGTGGCGATGGTGATCGCGCCGGGCACGCCGGCCTGGGCGACGATATAGGCCTCCTGCTCGTGGAAGCGGGCATTCAGCACGGCAAAGGCGCGCGAGGGCTTGCCCTGGCGGGCGGCCTCGTAGATCGGCTCCAGCGCCTTGGGATCGGTGAAGTCGATCAGCTTGAAGCCGTCCTTCTCCAGCATCTCGGCGATCAGCTCGGAGCGCTCGATCGAGGTGGTGCCGACGAGCAGCGGCTGGCCGGCCTCCTGGGCCGCCTTGATCTCGCGGATGACGCCGCGGACCTTCTCCTCGAAGGTGCGGTAGACCTCGTCGTCCTCGTCCTTGCGGGCGACGGGGACGTTGGTCGGGATCTCGACGACCTCAAGCTTGTAGATCTGGAAGAACTCGTCGGCCTCGGTCGCGGCCGTGCCGGTCATGCCGGCGAGCTTGGAATAGAGCCGGAAATAGTTCTGGAAGGTGATCGAGGCCAGCGTCGCGTTCTCGGGCTGGACGGTGACGCGCTCCTTGGCCTCGAGCGCCTGGTGCAGGCCTTCCGAATAGCGCCGGCCGGGCATCATGCGGCCGGTGAACTCGTCGATGATGACGACCTCGTCGCCGCGGACGATATAGTCCTTGTCGCGCGTGAACAGGGTATGGGCGCGCAGCGCCTGGTTGACGTGGTGAACCAGCGTGACGTTCTGGGCGTCGTAGAGATCGCCCTCCTTGAGCAGCCCCGCCTCGCGCAGCAGCTCCTCCATATGCTCGTTGCCGGCTTCCGTCAGCGAGACGGCGCGCTGCTTCTCGTCGACCTCGTAATCGCCCTTCACCAGACCGGGCAGGACCTTGTCGATCGAGAGGTAGAGGTCCGACTTGTCGTCGAGCGGGCCGGAGATGATCAGCGGCGTGCGCGCCTCGTCGACCAGGATCGAGTCGACCTCGTCGACGATCGCGAAATGGTGCCCGCGCTGCGACATCTGGCCGACGTCGTACTTCATGTTGTCGCGCAGGTAATCGAAGCCGAACTCGTTGTTCGTGCCGTAGGTGATGTCGCAGGCATAGGCGCGCTGGCGCTCCTCGTCGTCGATGCCGTGGACGATGATGCCGACGCTGAGGCCGAGGAAGTTATAGAGCTTCGCCATCCACTCCGCGTCGCGGCGGGCGAGATAGTCGTTGACCGTGACGACATGGACGCCGTTGCCGGCGAGCGCGTTGAGATAGGTCGGCAGCGTGGCGACCAGGGTTTTGCCCTCGCCGGTCTTCATCTCGGCGATGGCGCCCTCGTGCAGCACCATGCCGCCGATGAGCTGGACGTCGTAGGGTCGCTGGCCCAGCACGCGCCTCGCCGCCTCGCGCACCGTCGCGAAGGCCGGAACCAAGAGGTCGTCGAGCTTGGCACCCTTGGCGAGCTGCTCGCGGAAGGCGGCAGTCCGGGCCTGGAGCGCCTCGTCGCTGAGGGCCGAGACCTCCTTCTCCAGCGCGTTGATCGCGGCGACCCGGGGGCCATAGCCCTTGACGCGCCGGTCGTTCGACGAGCCGAAGAGTTTCTTTGCGAGCGCGCCAAGCATGTTGGGCCTTTCGGTGGTGTGGGTCCGGCGCCGCGCTGCCCTTGCGCCGCGTCCAGCCGGATCCGGAATTCTCAATGCGACGGCGTGTTTAGACGCGCGCGAAGGCGGGGTCCAGCATTGCCTTGCAGCGCCGCGCGCCTGTTGCGCGCAGCGCGGTACGAACCCGCGCGGACCGCCCGGATGTAGGATCGGCGGCGGGATCTTCCAAGTCCGGGCCCCGGCAGCCGCGGGAGCGCATCAGCAAAGCTTCGTGAAGCGGCGCCCGCACGGGTTTTCGTGCCTTGCCTTTGCCGCGTTCAACTGGCAGTGCACCCGCGAACGCTCGGTTCGCTCTGTCCTGCAAGAAGGCACGCCCCATGAAGTTGTCTCGTCTCGGCATGGTTTCGCTTGGCCTCGTGCTCGTCGCGACGCCGGTCTTCGCGCAGGCGGACAAGATCGTCGCCAAGGTCGACGGCATCGCCATCACCGAGCGCGAGATCGGGCTGGCGACCGAGGATCTGGGCGAGCGCCTGGCGCAGCTGCCCGACGAGCGCAAGCGCGACGAAGTGATCAACTACCTCGTCGATCTCAAGCTCGGCGCCCGTGCGGCGATCGCGGCCAAGACTGCCGAAGGCCCCGACTTCGCCGCCCGCCTCGCCTATTTCCGCGAGAAGGTGCTGCTCGACCAGTATCTGACCGCCGAGGGCAAGAAGGCCGCGACGCCGGAAGCCGCCCGCAAGCTCTATGACGAGACCACCAAGGCGATGGCGCCGGAGGAAGAGGTCAACGCCCGCCACATCCTCGTCGAGGACGAGGCCCAGGCCAAGGCCGTCGCCGAGCGCCTGAAGAAGGGCGAGGACTTCGCCAAGATCGCCGCCGAGCTCTCCAAGGATCCCGGCTCCGGCAAGGAGGGCGGCTCGCTCGGCTGGTTCACCAAGGACCGCATGGTCCCGGAATTCGCCGAGGTCGCCTTCAAGCTGAACAAGGGTCAGGTTTCCGACCCCGTGAAGAGCCAGTTCGGCTGGCACGTCATCAAGCTCGAGGACAAGCGCAGCAAGCCGCTGCCGGATTTCGCGATGGTGAAGCCGCAGATCGACCAGTATCTTGAGCGCAAGGCCCAGCAGGACATCATCGTGGCGCTGCGCGACAAGGCCAAGGTCGAGCGCCTCGACCAGCCGGCCACCCCGGCTCCGGCGGAGCCGAAGAAGCCCTGAGGCCGGCTTCGGCCATCTGACCGAAACCAATCAGGCCCGCGCCGCCGCGCGGGCCTTTTTCATGACCTGGGGCACGATCAGACCAGATCGTCGAGCTTCACGCGCAGCGCCCCGGCGATCTTCTTCATCGTCTGGAGCGTTCCCTCCCGCTTGCCGGTCTCGATCTGCGAGAGATAGGGCTGGGCGATGCCCGCCATCTCCGCCAGCGCGCTGACGGTCAGCCCGCGATGCTCGCGCCAGACCCGCACGAGGTTCTCGCCCGCGAGAATGCGATCGACCATGGCGGAGGGAACGAACTCCTCTTCGCCCGCGGCGAGACGCTGCTCGAAGCGGGCGATGGCCGCGGAGTCGGCCGCATCTTCGGCCGCCTCGACCAAACGATCATAGGCATCGCGCGACAGCGCGACGAAGGCCTCGCCGTCGATCGTCAGCTCCAGTCGCTCCTTCATGGCAGGCTCCTCTCAATCATAGGCAGACCCGCGCGGCGCGACGCGGACGATCAGCACGACCGAGCCATCCTCGCGGAAGATCACCCGCCAGTCTCCGACGCGGAGCCTCAGATAGCCCTTGTCGCCCTGCAACGCCTTGACGTTGTTGGC
>CALRYW010000122.1:0-9652 GCA_943372485.1 Allobosea thiooxidans | reverse complement strand
GACTGGATCATGGGCGCCGACTATACGATTGCCGACATCGCTTTGCTCGGCTGGGTGCGCAACCTGATCGGCTTCTATGGCGCCGGCGATTTGGTGGACTATGCCAGCCTGAAGGCCGTGCCGGGCTGGCTCGAGCGCGGCCTGGCGCGGCCGGCCGTCCAGCGCGGGCTCGAGATTCCCAAGCGGCCCTGATCCCGTTCAGCCGATGACGGGCTCCTGCGGTGGCACGGTCGCCACCGCATGGGTCGCGATTCCCGCCCGAGCCAGCGAGGTCCGGCCACCGAGCCCTTCGATCTCGAAGGCGAACAGCGCCTGGTCGCAATGCGCGCCGAGGTCGCGCAGCAACCGCGCTGCCGCGAGAACGGTCGCACCGCTCAGAAGACAATCGTCGATGAGAGCAATGCGCCGGCCGGCGACCTTCAGGCCTTTCGTGAGCGCGAGACCGTGCCCGATGTCGTGGCTGGCGACGACACTGCGGACGATGTCGGTGCGCAGTGAGCCGACCTTCCGGACATGCATGAAGCCGAGGCCGCGGGCGCTGGCGACGGCGCCGGCAAGAGCCGCGCCGCCCAGATCGATCCCTGCAACGATGGCGACATCGTCATGGAGCGCCCCCGCCAGGTCGCTCACCGCCCGCTGGATCACCGCAGCATCCTCCGCCACGGTGTTGATGTCGGGGAAGTCGATGCCGGGACGCGGATGAGCCTTCCAGCGCCGATGCGGCAGTCCCGTTCCAGGCGCCCGGGGATCCGTGCTATCCGCGAGATCGAGCGTCGCCATGCAAATCTCCTCGATTCCGGGAGCCGGTGCCGGGCGAAGGCGCGGTCCGGGCCGTCTGGCCGACGAATCCTCACCCATCGGGGCTGGCATGATCACCATCTACGGCATCAAGAATTGCGACACGATGAAGAAGGCGCGCGCCTGGCTCGACGGGCAGGGCGTCGCGCATGCCTTCCATGACTACAAGACGAGCGGGATCGACCGCGCTTCGCTGACGCGCTGGGTCGGCGAGCATGGCTGGGAGACGGTGCTGAACCGCGCCGGCACGACCTTCCGCGCCCTGCCGGAGGCCGACAGGCAGGGTCTCGACGCTGACAAGGCGATCGCCCTGATGCTGGCCCAGCCTTCGATGATCAAGCGTCCGGTGCTCGACCTCGGCGACCGTACGATCGTCGGATTCAAGCCCGAGGTCTATGCGGCCCTGAACCCTGTGGCTTGAGGTCAAATCGGCCCGAACGCCGGATATTTGAGGCGTCGGCGCAACGAGAGGTTGAGACTTCGCGGTTAGGGTCGGACCCATGACCGCTCCGTCCGCCGTCGCGCGCGCCGCCTTCCCGAATGTCTCCTTCGGGCCGTTTCGCCTGCTGGAGGCCGTGCCCTGGCTGCTGGTCGCGGCGACGATGCGGGTCATCGCCTTCGCCGGCGGGTTGATCGCGCTGCCCGCCATCATGCTGGCCAACATCGCGCTCCTGCTCGCCTTTGTGATCGTGACCTGGCGGATGGTGCTGGCCACCGACGGGCGCAGCGGGCTCGGTCTGCTCGGCCTGAGCCAGCAGATCGGGATGGCGCGTGCCGTGCTGCCGCCGATCTTCGGTGTGCTCGTGGCGGCCACGGTGGTGTCGGCGCTGACCGGGCTGACCGGCCGGCCAGGCGAGTTCATGCTCGGCTTCGATGGCATTGCCTTCGATCAGGCCAGCCACGTCGGTCGCGTCTGGAGTGCTCTGGTCGCCGCGCTCGTTCTGCTGATGGTGCTGCAGGTCGACGAGGCGTCGAAACCAAGCCTGTCGAGGGCGATCAGGCGCTTCTGGCAGCATGCGCGCTGGCTCGTCCCCGGCGTTGTGCTGGTCGCGGTCGTGGCCGTGCTGCTGCATCCGATCCAGGGCTATGTGCGGGGACTGATCATCCAGATGTGGCAGCACTCGCAATTGCCCATGTTGGTGAAGAGCCTGCTGTCGATGGTCTTCATCTTCTCCTTCGCGACGGTGCGTCTCTGGCTGACGGTCGGCATCCTCGTCTTCGCGTTGCGCCAGTCCTACCGCGCCCAGCCCGGAGCCTGACATTGCGGCGGCTGCAGCCTCTTCCCTAATCACGCCCGCTGCTCTACCTCGCGGGCCATGACCGCATCGCCCCCGTCCGTGCCGGCCGCCCCCGCTCCCGCGACCGACTTCAGCTTCCACCTCCACGCCCGCGACGGCGCTGCCCGGACGGGCGAGATCCGCATGCCGCGCGGCGTCATCCGTACGCCCGCCTTTATGCCGGTGGGCACGGCCGCAACCGTCAAGGGGATGTATCCCGACCAGGTGCGGGCGCTCGGCGCCGATGTCGTGCTCGGCAACACCTATCACCTGATGCTGCGGCCAGGCGCCGAGCGCGTCGCCGGGCTCGGCGGCCTGCACCGCTTCATGAACTGGCCGCACCCGATCCTGACCGATTCCGGCGGCTTCCAGGTGATGTCGCTCGCCAATCTGCGCAAGCTGACCGAAGAGGGCGTCGCCTTCCGCTCCCATATCGACGGCTCGAAGCACATGCTCTCGCCCGAGCGCTCGGTCGAGATCCAGAACCTGCTCGGCTCCGACATCGTGATGCAGCTCGACGAATGCGTCTCGCTGCCCTGCGAGGACAAGGTCGCCGAAAAGGCGATGCGCCTGTCGCTGCGCTGGGCGCAGCGCTGCAAGGATGCTTTTGGCCACCATCCCGGTCGGGCGCTCTTCGGCATCGTCCAGGGCGGAGCCGTGCCGCATCTGCGCGTCGAGAGCGCGCGCGAACTCGCGGCGATGGACCTCAAGGGCTATGCCGTCGGCGGACTGGCGGTCGGCGAGCCGCAGGAGATCATGCTGGCGATGATCGAGACGGTAGAGCCGCATCTGCCGGTCGAGAAGCCGCGCTATCTGATGGGCGTCGGCACGCCCGACGACATCGTCGAGGCGGTACGCCGCGGCATCGACATGTTCGACTGCGTGATGCCGACGCGGGCCGGCCGCCACGGCCAGATCTTCACCCGCTTCGGCCGGATGAACCTGAAGAACGCCAGGCATGCCGATGATCCGCGCCCGGTCGACGAGGGCTCTTCCTGCCCGGCCGCCAATGGCTGGTCGCGCGCCTATCTCCACCATCTCGTCAAGGCCGAGGAGATGCTCGGCAAGATGCTGCTGACCTGGATCAACCTGGCCTATTATCAGGAGCTGATGGCCGGGCTGCGCGCCGCCATCGCCGAGGGGCGGCTGGATGAATTCGTCGCGCAGACCAAGGAAGGCTGGGCGAGGGGCGACATCCCCGGCACGCCGTGATCGACCCCTGGTTCCTGATGCTGGCGGCCAAGATGGCGACCGCCGCCGCCATCGTCGTCGGCTGCTCGCTCCTGGCCGAGCGCAGCGGACCCTTGATCGCGGCCCTGATCGCAACGCTGCCGATCTCGGCCGGGCCGGTCCTGGTTTTCCTCGCGCTCGAGCACGATGCGGCCTTCATCGCCCAGAGCGCGCTTGGCGCCATGACCTCCAACATCGCCAATGCCGGGCTGAGCTTCGCCTATGTGCTGCTGGCGCAGCGCTTCGGCACGGTGCTCTGCCTCGCCGCCGCGCTGGCCGCCTGGTGCGCCACGCTGCTGCTGATGCGCACGATCGAGCCCTCCTTCCCGGTGATGACCCTAGCCACGATCGCCATCTATGGCGGGCTGCATCGGCTGTTCCGCCCCTTCCTGGCCGCGCGCCCCGACCGCCCGCCGGCCCGCCCCTGGTATCTGATTCCGATGCGGGCCGGCTTCGTCGCGGTTCTTGCCGGCACGGTCACGACGCTCAGCGCCCATGTCGGGCCCGACTGGTCCGGCTCGCTCGCGGCCCTGCCGGTCGTTCTCAGCAGCATGATCGCGATGCTGCAGCCCCGCATCGGCGGCCCCGCCACGGCCGCTGTGCTCGCCAATGGCGCGCTCCCGCTGATCGGCTTCGGCCTCGCGCTGGCGGCGCTGCATCTGACGGCCGTTCCGCTCGGCTCGGCCGCGGCGCTCAGTCTCGCGCTCGCCATCGCGATCGGCTGGAACCTCGGTGTGATGCGGCTAAGCCGCCGGGCGGGCTGAACGCCGCCAGGAGGCCACGAACAGCCCCGCGATGATCAGGCCGATGCCGGCGACCTGCAGCCCGCTCGGGATTTCCCCCAGCACCGGGATCGCCAGCAGCGTGCCGATGATCGGGATCGTCGGCGGGAAGCGGCCGGCCACCGCCGGTCCCATCCGCCGCGCCGCGACACTCCACAACCACAGGCCGAGGATGACGTTCAGCACGCCCTGATTGATGCCATGCAGGACGATGACCCACCAGGGCGCGACGTCGAAGCCGCGGAAGAAGAACAGCGCGTAGAACGGCAGATAGGCCATCGACAGCACTGCGACCACGCTGGTCGTCTTCAGCGGATCGAGCCGCCAGAGCTGGACCAGCAACGGATACATGCCCCAGATCAGCCCGACGCCGACGAAGCAGAGATCGCCGAACAGGATCGAGGGGTTGGTATGCGTCGTACCGGCGATGCCGAGGCAGGCCAGGCCGAGCAGGACCGCCACGATGCCGATGACGAGCTGGCGCGTGATGATCGCGCCGAACAGCGCGACGCTGCCGATGATCGAGATCACTGTCACGAGTCCGGGCCCGATCGTCGCGCCATGGGCGGCCGGTGCATAGGTCACGCCGGTCAGGAGCAGATAGCTCATCGGGAAGCCGCTCATCACCGCGAGCAGCACGCCGCGGCCCCAGCCGAGGCCGTTGCAGCCTTTCACGCCGCCCGCGATGAAACCCGGCAGCAGCAGCAGGCCGGCGATGCCGAAGCGCAAGGCGAGGAGGTCGTGCGAGGTCAGGCCGTTGAGCACGGCGTGTCGGCTGACCACGAAATTCGAGCCGAAGATCAGCATGGCCAGCACCATGCCGGCAAAGGCCAGCCGCCACAGGCGCCGGTCGCGCAGGCGGGCGGCTTCAGACAGGGGCGCGGTCTGGTGCATCAGCCGGTATCGCCCGTTTCGGCCGAGCCGCGTTAGCTCCCCGGTTGCATGGCCCCCGCGCGAAATCCGCGCTGCTGCGCCCCCGGCGCATGACGTCGGAAACAATCCGAGACGAAACGCCGCAATTGCTCCGCGCTTCGGCCCTCGCAGGGCCGAACGCGCCCGTTCTTGTAAGTCCGTTCACGGAGGGTAGTCGGACATGACGGGTTCTGTCTTCACGGCCACGGCCAGGTTCCTGCGCGGCGTCGGCGCGCAGGTGACCGTCTCGGTCGCGGCCTCCGCGCTGGCGGCAGCCGTGCTCGCTCTGCCTGCGGGCATTCCGCTGCCGTTCTTCGGTGCCTCCGCCCAGACGGATGCGGCGGGTGCGCGGCAGGAGCGCTGGGTCTCGCCCGTGGCGTCGGACGGCAAGATCCGCGAGCGCCATCAGCATGCGGCGGGAGGCGAGCCGCCGCTGCGGGCCGCCCAGGGGCTGATCAGCCCGGCGGCGATCGTGATGCCGATGTCTCTCGACTGGAAGCCGCCCGCGATCGAAATCGCCGCCCTGCGGCAGGAGCGGCCAACATCCGCCGAGCCGCGGGTCCATTTCGTGCAGGCACAGGCCGTGGCGACGGTGCAGCCTTCTCCGCCGCGTCGCCCCGTCATCGAGCGGGCGGTGGTGACCGCGGAGGCCACTCCGCTCCAGATCGCGCCGGCCGTTCAGGCCGCCGCAGGAGACGGCGGCGCAGCATCCCCGCCGCCGCTGCGGCTGCTCGGCGTGGCGATGCCAACCCCGGTCGCCCGCGTCGGCGACGCGATGTCCGGGGCGGTCGGCGTGGTCGGCGCGGCTGGCATCTGGACGCTGTCGCGCGCCTCCAGCCTGTTGCCGCGCCTGTGACGGCTCAGGCCAGGGCCTTCAGCCCGCTCCTGCCGGCATAGACCGCCTGGGCGCCGAGCTCCTCCTCGATGCGCAGCAACTGGTTGTACTTCGCGGTCCGGTCCGAGCGGGCGAGCGAGCCGGTCTTGATCTGCCCGCAATTCGTCGCGACCGAGAGGTCGGCGATGGTCGAATCCTCGGTCTCGCCCGAGCGGTGGGACATCACGGCGGTGTAGCCTGCGCGCTGCGCCATCTCGACGGCCGCCAGCGTCTCGGTCAGCGAGCCGATCTGGTTGACCTTGACGAGGATCGAGTTGGCGGTCTTCTCCTTGATGCCGCGCGACAGGCGCGTGACGTTCGTGACGAAGAGGTCGTCGCCGACGAGCTGGCACTTGGAGCCGACAAGGTCGGTCAGCGCCTTCCAACCCTCCCAGTCGTCCTCCGACATGCCGTCCTCGATCGAGACGATCGGGTAGCTGCCAACGAGCTTGGCGAGGTACTTCGCCTGCGCCTTGGGATCGCGGCTCTTGCGTTCGCCCTCATAGACGTAAGACCCGTCCTTGAAGAACTCGGTCGCGGCGCAGTCGAGCGCGAGCGCGATGTCCTCGCCCGGCTTGTAGCCGGCGGCCTCGATCGCGGACATAACGAAGTCGAGCGCCGCTTCAGCCGACTTGATGTTGGGGGCGAAGCCGCCTTCGTCGCCGACATTGGTGTTGTGGCCGGCGTCGTGCAGCTTCTTCTTCAGCGTGTGGAAGATCTCCGAGCCCATCCGCAGCCCTTCCGAGAAGGAGGGCGCGCCGATCGGCATGATCATGAATTCCTGGAAGTCGATCGGGTTGTCGGCATGGGCGCCGCCATTGACGATGTTCATCATCGGCACGGGGAGCACGCGCGCCGAGGTGCCGCCGACATAGCGGTAGAGCGGCAGGCCGGCTGCTTCGGCTGCGGCCTTGGCGACGGCGAGCGAGACGCCGAGGATGGCGTTGGCGCCGAGCTTGCTCTTGTTGGGCGTGCCGTCGAGTTCGATCATCGCCTCGTCGATCGCGACCTGGTCTTCGGCGTCCATCGCCACGAGCTGCTCGGCGATGGCGACGTTGACGGCCTCGACCGCCTTGAGCACGCCCTTGCCGAGATAGCGGCTCTTGTCGCCGTCGCGCAGTTCGACGGCCTCGTGCTTGCCGGTCGAGGCGCCTGACGGCACGGCGGCACGGCCCATCGAGCCGTCCTCCAGCACCACATCGACCTCCACCGTCGGGTTGCCGCGGGAATCGAGGATCTGGCGGCCGATGATGTCGATGATCGCGGTCATGGATGGGCTCCGTGGCGGGCGCAGGGCGGGGTAGATGGCGCGCTTCTAGCCAAGCCGGGGGCGCAACGGAAGGGGCGGCTTGCTGTTGGGCAAATGCAGCCGTCAAATGGAACGCGCAAACGAGTTCAAACATCCCCTTGTCAAGTTGTAATTTATAGATCACAGTGCGCTTCGCTTCAAGCAGACCGAAACATATCTAAAGTGGGAGCGCCGCCTGAAGGACGACAGGGCGCGGGCGGCGATCGCGTCTCGTCTCGATCGCCTCGGCTTCGGTTTGCCTGGGGATGTCGCGCCGGTCGGCAACGGCATCAGCGAGCTCCGGATCCATTACGGACCCGGTTATCGGATCTATTTCTCCCGCCGCGCCGGGGAGGTCATCCTCCTCTTGTGCGGCGGAGACAAGGGCTCGCAGGAGCGGGACATCGCTGCAGCCAAACGCCTGGCTGCGGAATGGGACGAATGAGATGGCCGAGAAGCTTTATGACTACGATCCGGCGGAAGCGCTGACCTCGGATGACGCCATCGAGGTGTTCTTGAACGAGGCCTTTTCGACGGGGCACGCGGGCTACATCGCCCATGCATTGGGCGTCGTCGCGCGCGCCAAGGGTATGACGAATATCGCACGCGAAACCGGCCTCGCCCGTGAACAGCTCTATAAATCGCTGAGCGAAAGCGGTAACCCGACGCTCGAAACGACCCTTGCCGTGCTCAAAGCCGTGGGATTCGAGATGGCCGGAAAGCGCCATCTCCCCACGACGGACACGGTTTAATCCGGCTCAATTGCGAACGATCATGACCCTCGACGCCTCGACCCTTCAACTCGGCCACGCCGCCGCACTTCCGGCTTCGCCGGCGGAGGCGCGGCTTGACCGCGTCCCCAATCCCCATGCCGGGACGCCCTATCTGGCGCGCTTCACCTGCCCGGAATTCACCTCGATCTGCCCGGTCACCGGCCAGCCCGATTTCGGCATCCTCGTCATCGACTATTGGCCGGGGCACTGGCTGGTCGAGTCGAAGTCGCTAAAGCTCTATCTCGGCGCCTTCCGCAACCACGGCGCTTTCCATGAGGACTGCACCGTCGGCATCGGCAAGACGCTGGTCGAGCTCTTGGAGCCGGAGTGGTTCCGCATCGGCGGCTACTGGTATCCGCGTGGCGGCATCCCGATCGACGTCTTCTGGCAGACGGGCGAGCCGCCCAAGGGCCTGTGGCTGCCCGACCAGGGCGTCGCACCCTATCGCGGGCGCTGATGGCCCGGCCGGGCGGCCGGGCCGTCAAGGCTCACTGCGACAGGCGCAGGCTGGTCAGCGACTGGCCGATCGACTGGAAGGCGGCGGTCAGGGCGGCGGCATTGGTCGCGTCGTAATAGTGACCCGTGCTGGTCGCACAGCCCTGCAGCATGGTCTTGGTATCGACGTCCGTTACCGCGAAGGCGATCGTGAACACCTCGATCTTCTGCGCCTTGGCCTCCGTACAGACATTGCTCGTGTCGGTGTTGACCTTGGTCTTCTGCGTGGCGCGCGTGGTCATATTGTTGCTGAGATTGCCATGGTCGCCGCCCGAATTCAGGATGCGGGTGTTGTCGCCGTCGGTCATCAGGACCAGAGCCTTGCGCGGCTTCTTGTTGGCGGTGTCGTAGGCGCCGCCTTCCGAGAACGGTGCCGCGGATGACAGGATGTTGACGCCCCAGACCAGGCCATCGGGGATATAGGTCGAGGGCTTGTAGCCGCCGACATTGATCACCAGCCCGTCGATCGCGCTCGTCAGCGTCGTCTTGTTGTTGGTCAGCGGGACGATCGGCTGGAGGCATTCCTGGCTGGTACCGAGGAAGCCCTTGTACAGCGTCGAGGTGGTCTTGTCCGGCATCAGCAGCGTCGTGCCCGAGTTGCGGGTGCGGACGCAGCCATACCACTTGTAATTGGTGGTCTTTGTCGTGGTCTTTTCGGGCGTACCGCCGCTGCAGGACTGGTAGGGCGTCACCGGCACGGTCGTGCATACATTCGGCGTGCAATCATAGGTCGTCACGACGCCATCGGTGGTCGAGGTGCAAGTTTTCGGCGTGCCCTTCGAGCACACTTGCTTCGTCGAAACCGTCGTGCAGGTGTAGGGGACGGCGGGGGTCGTCGTTGTCGTCGTCGTTGAATAGTCGGCCGGCACCGATATCCACGAGGCGCCGCGGTTGCCGGTGCCGACATTGACGTAGTCGGCGAAGGGCACGATGCCGATCTTCACGCTCGCCGCGTTGTCCGTGAGCAGGGTGTTGACCAGGCTTTTGGCAGCAGATTTGAGCACGGTGATCTTGGAATCGCTTCCCCCGGCGCTTCCCGACATCGACCAGGTGTTGTCGAGCACGAGCGCCATCTCGACCGTGCCGGTCACCTCCTTCAGCGCGGCCGAGCGCGAGCTGAAGCCCATCGTCTTGATGCCGATGATCGACATCAGCGAGGTGTCGAGCACGCCGCTGCTCTCGATCGTCACGGTGCCCGACGATTCCTGGAAGTCGAACTTGGT
>CALRYW010000121.1:0-9907 GCA_943372485.1 Allobosea thiooxidans | reverse complement strand
GCCCTGCGCGACGACGACCCAGGCAACGGAGAGGACGGGGCTCCACGCCGGATCGAGTACCGACAGCAGGAACAGGCTCACGATCTGCAGCAGCTGGCCGGTCATCATCATGCGCGGGATACCGAAGCGCGTGGCCAGCCAGCCGCCGGCGAGATTGGCGACGATGCCGGCGAACTCGTAGAGCAGGAACAGGAAGGCGAGCGTGAACGGCGAGTATCCGAGCCCGAAGAAGTGCAGCAGCACGAGCATGCGCAGCGCGCCGTCGGTCAGGGTGAAGCCCCAATAGGCGGCGGTGACGATGGCGTAGTGGCGCGCCCCTTGCGTCACCCGATCAGATCCCGACCTGTTCGAGATGGCAGGCGAGATCGACCATGCGGCAGGCATAGCCCATCTCGTTGTCGTACCAGGCATAGACCTTCAGCATCGTGCCGTCGGTGACCAGCGTCGAGAGCCCGTCGACGATCGCCGAGCGCGTGTCGCGCTGATAGTCGATCGAGACCAGCGGCCGCGGCTCGAAGCCGAGGATGCCGGCGAGCGGCCCGCGCGCCGCCGCCTCGAACAGCGCGTTGACCTCGGCTGCGGTCGTCGACCGCTCCAGTTCGAAGACGCAGTCGGTCAGCGAGGCATTCAGCACGGGCGCGCGCACGGCGTGGCCGTCGAGCTTGCCCTTCAACTCGGGGTAGATCAGCGCGATCGCGGTGGCGCTGCCGGTCGTCGTCGGCTGCAGCGAGAGCATGGCCGAGCGGGCGCGGCGCAGATCCTTGTGGGGGGCATCGACCACGACATTGGTGTTGGTCGGGTCATGGATCGTGGTGATCTGGCCGTGCCGGATGCGCAGATTCTCATGCACGATCTTCACCACCGGCGCGAGGCAGTTGGTCGTGCAGGAGGCGGCGGTGACGATCGGGTGGCGCGCCGGATCGTAGAGATGCTCGTTGATGCCGACGACGACGTTGAGGACCGAGGCGTCCTTGACCGGGGCGGCGACGATGACGCGCTTGGCGCCGCGCTTCAGATGCCCCTCCAGCGTCGCGGGCGTCAGGAACTTGCCCGTGCATTCGAGCACCACATCGACGCCGAGATCGCCCCAGGGGATGTCGGCCGGTTCAGCTGCGGCCGAGAAGCCGAGCCGGCGCTCGCCGATCGTGATCGCATCCTCCCCGGCGCTCGCGATGCCGCCGCGCCAGCGCCCCTGCATGCTGTCGAATTCGAGGAGATGGGCGGTCGCTGCCGCGCCGCCCTTCAGCTCGTTGAGGTGGACGACATCGAGCCGGTTGCCGGCGCGCGGATCGTCGCCCTGCCGGTCGGCCGCTCCGAGAGCCGCCCGCAGCGCCAGCCGCCCGATCCGCCCCATGCCGTTGATACCGACCCGCATGATCCCTGCTCCCTGCCTCGTCGTCAGGAGCGTTCCTCACCCGGATGAAGGACTCATGTCAATATGTCGGTTGACTCCGACATATTGATCCATCATCTTCATGTCGTTATTCACCGACATAACGAGATGAAGACATGGAAACGTCCCCTCTCAAGGTTCTCTTTGTCTGCAAGGGCAACCACGCCCGGTCGATCATGGCCGAATCGATCATGCGCCGGCTCCCCGGCGGCGCGTTCACCGTCTTCAGCGCGGGATCGCAGCCCCGGCCCGAGGTCAATCCCTTCGTGGTGCGGCTGCTGACCTCGCTGAACCACGACCTGACCGGTCTGGCGCCGAAGAGCTGGGACGAATTCGCCAGGCCCGGCGCGCCCGAGCTCGACTTCGTCTTCACCCTCTCCGAGACCGCCGCCAATGCGGTGCCGCCTGCCTGGCCCGGCAATCCGACGACGGCCCTGTGGACGCTGCCCGACCCCGCCGCCTTCGAGGGCGACGATGTCCAGAAGGCGCTTGCCTTTGCCGACGCCTACCGCATGCTCAACAACCGCATCTCGATTTTCGCGAGTCTGCCGCTGGCGACGCTTCACGGCATGGCGCTGCAGCACCGGCTCGACGCGATCGGCAAGGATACGGGGCGCCGCGAACCCACCGGCGCTGAGGCTGCATCGAGGGAAGACGCCGCTTGACGCCACAACGGCCTCACGCCGAACAGGCTGCGCTGAAGCTCGACACGACGGAGGCCGTCGCCCTGCTGGGAGCGCTGGCGCAGCCGACGCGGCTCGAGATCGTCCGGCTGCTGATGCGCTACCGGCCGCATGGCCTGGCGGCCGGCGATATCGGCCGGCTGCTTGCGGTCGCGCACAACACGCTGTCCTCGCATCTGGCCGCGCTCGAGCAGGTCGGACTGCTCGTCTCGCGGCGCGACGGCCGCCATATCATCTTCGCCGCCCAGGCCGCGCGCGCCGATGCGCTCCAGACCTTCCTGGCCGAGGCCTGCTGCACCGAGGCCCCCCTGGCCTGTGCGGATGCGGCGCCCGCCTTTCCGGCACGCCGTGACCCGGTCGCAAGCGAGCGGCCCTTGCGCGTCCTGGTGGTCTGCACCGGCAATTCGGCCCGCTCGATCATGGCCGAGGCCGTGCTCAATCGCGAAGGGCTGGGGCGGATACAGGCCTTCTCGGCCGGCTCGCGCCCGCAGGAGGCCCCCCACCCGCTGGCGCTGGGCCTTCTCACCGATCTTGGCTACGACGTCTCGGCGATGCGATCGAAATCCTGGGACGAGTTCCTGGGGACGGACGCGCCGCCGCTCGACCTCGTCGTCACGGTTTGCGACGACGCCAGCGAGAGCGCCTGCCCCGCCTTTCCTGGCGTGCCGCTGCGCGTGCATTGGGGGCTGGACGATCCTGCTGCGGCGACCGGCCCCGAATCAGCCAAGCGCGCCGCCTTCCTGCAGAGCTATCGCGATCTGGCGGCGCGGGTCTCGGCCTTCGTCAACCTGCCCTTCGAGCAGATGTCGCTGCAGGAACTGCAGCCGGTTCTCGCCGCCATCGGCCGAATGGACGGCGCGACGGCCAAGGCGCTCGAACAGGCGGCGTGAGGCGGATCAGCCCAGACGGCGGTCGCGGATGTCAAAGATCCGGTCGCAGACCGCCCTGTGCTCGGCCAGAAGGTCCTGAAGCGGCGTCAGCGGCCGGAAGGCCTGCGGGTCGAGTTCCTCCTCGCCCTCTTCGGCCCAGTTCGCGATCGCCGCGTCGGCCGCGGCGAGATGCTGCGGCGAGAGCGGCCTCTCGCCGCTCGCGCCCTGCTCCAGGGCGATGCGCTCGGCGATCTGCCGGCGCAGGCCCTGCTCGGCCGCGATGACCGCGTCGAGTTCGTCGGCATAGGCCATGGCGCGGCTACTGGATGATGCCGCGCTTGGTCAGCCCATCGATGTCGCAACGGCAGGGCGCGCCCCGCGGGGCCGGCGGCCCCGAGCAGGAGCCGCGCGAGGTCACGCAGAAGCTGCCGCTGCGGCCGCCCTCGCGGTAGCGCGGGCGCTCCTCATAGTAGCGGGGACGCTCGTCATAGTAGCGCGGGCCGCGATCGTAACCCCGATCATAGCCCCGGCCGCCGCGATCGTAGTCGCGATCATAGCCCCGATCGTAGCCGCGGTCGTAGGGCTGGGCCTGCTGCTGCCATTGGCGCTGCCGGGGTGGTGGCGGGGGCGCAGCCTCGCGACCGGCGCCCTGGCGCATGCCGGCGAAGGGATCGTAGACTTGGGCGCCCGCCGGCATGGCGCCGAGCAGCAGCGCGCCAGCGACGACGAACCGAGCGAGCTTGACCATCATCATTCTGTCTCCTGACCAGGGCCGTCCGGTCGCTGTGACTGCGCTGTCGGCCGTTGCGTTGTGCCTAGCCGACGCCGGATGAATGGCGGCTGAAACACACCACCTCTCCGCCGATCCCGCCACGGGGCTCAACCGTCCTCGTCGCGTTCGCGCGGCGGCAGGCCGGTTTCGGTTTCCTCGACCGGTTCTCCGGGAATCACATAGGTTCCCTTCAGCCAGCGACCGAGATCGATATCGGCGCAGCGCGCCGAACAGAAGGGCTTGTAGCGGGGCTGCGCCGGCTTGCCGCAGACGGCGCAGGGCTTGAGCGGCTTCGCCGGCGGCGTTTCGGTCGCCCGCGGCGTGTTCTCCTTGTCAGCCATATTTGAGCGTGATTCCTCCATCGACGACCATTTCGAGGCCGGTGACATAGCGCGCCTCGTCGCTGGCAAGGAACAAGGCCGCATAGGCGACGTCCCAGGCCTCGCCCATATGGCCCATCGGTACCTGCGCGTCACGCGCCGCCCACATCGCCTCGACGTCGCCTTGCCCATAGACCTCGGCAAGGCCGGCGGAATGCTCGACCATCGGCGTCTTCATCAGCCCGGGCAGGATCGCGTTCACGCGGATCTTCTGCGGGGCGTATTGCACGGCCGTGGTGCGGGTGAGCTGATTCAGCGCCGCCTTGGTGGCGGAATAGCTGGCATAGGGCACACCGGTATAGCGGATCGAGGCGATCGACGAGATGTTGATGATCGCGCCACCCTCCCCGCTCTCCTCGAACTGGCGCTGCATCACCGGGATGACATGCTTCATCGCCAGGAAGGCGCCGGTGAGATTGACCTTGAAGACGCGATCCCAGACCTCCTCCGACAGCTCGACGACACCGCCGACCTCGGCGATGCCGACATTGTTGTCGAGGATGTCGATGCGGCCGTAGCGGCCGAGCGTGCGGCCGACGAGATCGGCCATCTGGTCGGCTTTCGTCACGTCGGTCTCGACCGCGAAGGCCTGGCCGCCCTCGTTCTGGATAAAGGCCGCCGTCTCCTCGGCGGCATCGCGGTTGATGTCGGCGCAGATCACCTTGGCGCCCTCCCGGGCGAAGACGGTGGCGGTGGCCTTGCCATTGCCCCAGCCGGGCCCGATCGACCCCGCCCCGGCCACGATCGCGACCTTGCCCCTCAGACGTCCCGACATGCGTAGTCCTCCCTGGCGCGCAGCCCTTGTGAGGCCGGCTGCGTTCGCGGCGGGCAAGATCGGGGGTTATGCGCTCAGGCGCAAGAAGGACGACCGACGTCGGCGCTCTTGTCAGGGGCGGCGGCAGGCGCTCTGATCCCCCCGAGGCGCGATGTCCGAGGCCTCGTCTGCGGAGAGCCTGTCACGGGAATCGACAGCGCCGCGCCGGAGCCCACGTCCATGGACCTGCCTGCAGCGACCGCGCAGCCGGATGGGCCGACCCCGAAGGTTCGCCTGCGGATCGGTCTGCTGGGTGCGACCGGCACGATCGGCCAAGCCACGGCCGATGCCCTTCTGCGGCGCGGCCATGACGTCGTCCGCCTGGTTCGCCCGCATGCGAACGCCGCCGCCGTGCTGCCGGACTCAGCGACCGTCGGTCTCCCGGATGGCTTGACGGTCCGGACGGTGGATGTGTGCGATCCCGTGGCACTGGCCCGCGACGGGTTTGCGGGAGAGCGTTTCGACGCGGTGGTGTCATGCATGGCCTCGCGCACGGGCGCGCCCGCAGACGCCTGGGCCATCGACCATCGCGCGCATCTGAACGTGCTCGAAGCCGCCAAGCAGGCCGGCGTGACCCATTTCGTGCTGCTCTCGGCCATCTGCGTGCAGAAGCCGCTGCTCGCCTTCCAGCAGGCGAAGCTCGCCTTCGAGGCGGCGCTGATCGGCTCCGGGCTGCGCTATTCGATCGTCCGGCCGACCGCCTTCTTCAAGTCGCTGTCGGGGCAGATCGAGCGCGTCCGCGCGGGCAAGCCCTTCCTGCTCTTCGGCGACGGGACCCTGACCGCCTGCAAGCCGATCAGCGACGGGGATCTCGCGGATTTCATCGCAGGCTGCCTCGATGACGCGAACCGGTGGAACCGCATCCTGCCGATCGGCGGACCGGGCGAGGCGATCACACCGCGCCGGCAAGGCGAGGCGCTGTTTGCTCTGCTCGGCCGCCCGCCCCGCTTCCGCAAGGTCCCCGTCGCGCTGCTCGACGCCATCATCGGCGGCCTGAGCCTCGCGGGTGCCCTGGTGCCGTCGCTGGCAGCCAAGGCCGAACTGGCCCGGATCGGCCGCTACTACGCCACAGAATCCATGCTGGTGCTGGACCCGGCGACCGGCCGCTACGATGCCGCCGCCACGCCGTCGACCGGGACGGCGACCCTGTTCGACTTCTATCGCGCCGTGCTCAGCGGCGCCGCCGCGCCAGAGCGGGGCGACCACGCGGTGTTCTGATCCGACAAGGCGCGCGACGAGGAGACAACGCCATGCCCATCGTTCCCGAGCCTGCCGGAGAGGGACAGGAGAGCGTCTGGGCGTTTCCGCGCCCGGCCATCGCCGAGCCCTGCACCCGGCGGATCGTCATCCGCCATCGCGGCGCGACGATCGTCGAGACGACGCAGGCCGTCCGCGTCATCGAGACCAGCCACCCGCCGAGCTATTATCTGCCGCCCGACAGCCTGAAGGATGCGCGGCTGCGGCCGTCCCCGCATCGCTCGATCTGCGAGTGGAAGGGCCAGGCGGCTTATGTCGATCTGGACATCGGCGGCGACACGCTCCGGCAGGTCGGCTGGCTCTATCCGTCACCGACGCCGGCCTTTCGGCTGCTGGCGGGATTCGTGGCGTTCTATGCCGCCCCTTTCGACGAATGCCTGGTCGATGGCGAGCCGGTCACGCCCCAGCCCGGCGGGTTCTATGGCGGCTGGATCACGTCCCATGTCGCCGGCCCCTTCAAGGGCATTCCCGGCAGCCGGTTCTGGTGACGCCGGATCGCGGATGCCGCCGAACCGGGAACGTCGCTAGACCACGTTCATCCAGCCGAAGCGGACCGGGAAGCCCTCGCCGCCCAGCAGGTTGACGGTTTCGTGCAGGGGCAGGCCGACGACGGCGCTGTAGGAGCCGACGAGCTTGACCACGAAGGAGCCGGCGATGCCCTGGATGGCATAGCCGCCGGCCTTGCCGCGCCACTCGCCGGAGGCGAGATAGGTCTCGATGTCCTCGGTCGAGAGCCGCTTGAAGCGCAGCCGCGTCTCGACGACGCGCTCGCGGATCGCCCCGCTCGGCGTCACCAGGGCGACCGAGGTGTAAACCCTGTGGGCCCGGCCGGAGAGCAGGCGCAGGCAGGCGGCCGCCTCGTCGACGATCTCGGCCTTGGGCAGGATGCGGCGGCCGACCGCGACGACGGTGTCGGCGGCGACGATGTAGCAGCCTTCGAGATCGGGCCGGGCGGCAGCGCCGATGCGAGCGGCCTGGGCCTTCTCGCGGGCCAGCCGGCGGGAGAGGTCGCGCGGGCGCTCGCCCTTGAGCGGGGTCTCGTCGAGATCGGCCGGCAGCAGCGCGTCCGGCTTGAGGCCGACCTGCTCGAGCAAAGCGAGCCGACGCGGCGAGGCCGAGGCCAGGACCAGCATCGGGCGCCAGCCGGGGTGCTTGGGCGAGGAAAAGAAGCTCAAGGGCGGACCGAGGGGTTCGGGCACGGCCGGGGTGCCGCGCTGGATCGACAAGCCTCTAGAGCATTTTGGCCGTCGGATAAATCGGCCCGGACCGTCCCGCGCCTGGCGCGGGACGCTGCCCTCGAAAGCGGCGCGCCATTCACCATGCGCATAATTGATGCAGCCGAACCGCGATTCCAGCCTTGCTTGCCGAGACCCGACCCGACAGATTGCCGAATTGCGGGATCATCGAGTCCACCCCGCGCGTTGTGTCGTCGGCGATCCGCCCTGCGACGTTCCGGAGTTCCCCAGCCCATGCCATCATCGAGCCGGAAGACGCGTCCTGCGGTCGCTGCGGGAGGCGCCGCCCAGGCGTTGGCCGCGCGCATGGCGACGCTGCAGGCCGATGCCGGCCTGACGATCGCGATGCGCATGCCGATCCTGATGCGCGGCGCGCTCGGCGACAGCGGGGGCCAGCGCGAAGCCGCCAAGGCGGTGACGGAGAAGGTGACGGCCGTCATGGAGAGCGGCTTCGCCGCGACGCAGGCGAGCGCGCTGTTCTGGTGGGGCATGGCCTTCAGCATGCCGGGCAGCGTCGACCTGGGGGAAGCCGCAGCCAAGGTCGCCCATTCCACGCTAGAGCCCTTCGCCAAGCGCACCAGCGCCAATGCGGCACGCCTCAGCGGGCGCAAGCGCCGGGGCTGACGCAGGCCTTCAGGCGCCCGGCGAGGGAGTCTCGGCCGGAGCCGCCGTCGCGGCGGCGGCAGCCGCTGAATGCTCGCGGTCGAGATGGCGATAGCGCGCAGCGCTGAGCGGGATCAGGGCGAGATAGGCGATCACGACCAGCGCCAGCATCTCGAAAGGGTAGGCGAAGAGCAGCCCGGCCACGACCACGACCGCGACAAAGATCGGCAGCACCTTGTCGCGCGGAATGCGCGTGCCGAGCGTCTTGCCGGCATAGCAGGGGATCCGCGAGATCGTCAGGAAGGCGATGAAGAGGATGTAGAGCCCAACCGGCACCGCGCCATAATCCTGCACGGGCACGCCGATGAAATGCAGATAGAGCGGCAGCATGGCGGTGATCGCGCCGGCCGGAGCCGGCATGCCGACGAAGAAGTTCTTCTGCCATTCCGGGCGATGGGGATCGTCGATCATGACGTTGAAGCGGGCGAGCCTGAGCGCCATGGCGCAGGCCAGCGTCAGCACGATGATCCAGCCGAAGGATTTCAGATCGTGCAGGACGAAGATCCAGAGCACATAGCCGGTGGCGACGCCGAAATTGACGAAATCGGAGAGCGAATCGAGCTCGGCGCCGAAGCGCGAGGTGCCCTTGAGCATCCGGGCGAGACGACCGTCGACGCCGTCCAGCGCGGCCGCGATCAGGATGCAGATCGTCGCCGTCTCGAGCTTGCCCTCGACGACGAGGCGCATCGCCGTCAGCCCCAGGCAGAGCGCCAGCAGGGTGATGACATTGGGCGCGATCAGCCGGAACGGGATCGGCGTGAAGCGGGCGCGCTTCGATTCGACGCGCTCGGGCTCGAAGGGGGGAAACAGGTCGCTCATGCGAGCCGGGATACGCGGTTTTCGGGTCGGAGGCTAGGCGGGTTTACCCTTCTCCCCTCGCGGGAGAAGGGGAGCCCGTCAAATGCCGCGGAAGCTGCGCACGACCGACTCGCTGCCGGCGAAATCGGCCAGCACCGTCTCGCCCGCGAAGGCCGTCTGGCCCTCGCCGACCAGCGGGATGACGCCGACCGGCAGATAGACGTCGACGCGCGAGCCGAAGCGGATCAGGCCGAAGCGCTCGCCGGTGCCGATCGTGTCGCCCTCCTTGACGAAGGGCACGATGCGCCGCGCGATCAGGCCCGCGATCTGGACGACGCCGACGATGCCATGGGCGGTCTCGATCGCCAGCGCGTTGCGCTCGTTGTCGTCGCTCGCCTTGTCGAGTTCGGCGTTGAGGAAGAGGCCCGGTGTGTAGGCCATCTTGACGATGCGGCCCGGCACGGGGGCGCGGTTCACATGGCAGTCGAAGACGTTCATGAAGATCGAGATCCGCGTCATCGGCTCTGCGGGCAAGTTCAGCTCCGGCGGCGGCAGGGCCGAGGCGATCTGGCTGACGCGGCCGTCGGCCGGCGAGATCACCAGCCCCTCGCGCTGCGGCGTGATGCGGATCGGATCGCGGAAGAAATAGCAGATCCAGAGCGTGATGATCGCGCCGATCCAGCCGAAGGGCGACCAGAGATTGGCGAGCACGATCGTCGCGACCAGCGCGATGGCAATGAAGACATAGCCCTCCTTGTGGATGGGCACGATCACCTTGCGGACGGAATCGACGAGCGACATGGGTTTTGAATTCCGTGATGCGGAGCACGCGGCCGTCGCGCCTCCTTCTGCGGTCTGCGGCGGAACAGGCCGCCGGCTCTCGGCGCTGTTTAGGGGGTTCGGGCCGCGCAGGGAAGAGCGTCATCGCCGCGCCCCATTCGGCGCCGACCCTGTGCGCTCAACAGGAGACCGGCCGTGACGACACTCGAGGCCCTCGCCCTGACGCCTTCCCGCGGTCTGGTGGAGAGCCGCCGCCCGGCGCT
>CALRYW010000120.1:0-10327 GCA_943372485.1 Allobosea thiooxidans | reverse complement strand
TCCGCATCGACGCGGATCAGGTTGGGGCAGGCGAAGTTGATCGGCAGCACGCCGTGCTCGACCACGACCGTTGGGCCCGCCGCCTCCAGCGCTGCTAGAACCTCCGCCGGCAGGCGCAGATCTGCGCTGGTCTGGTCCGGGCCCGAGACGTCGATGCGCGGCCAATGCGCGGCTTCCTCCAGCCCCATGCCGAAATCCACCGTCCAGGCCAGCATCTGGTAGACGCTGGCGAGAATGCGCCGCCCGCCCGAGGCGCCGCCGGCGAAGCGCGGGCCGGAGCCCGTCTTCGGCGTTACGATCACCGGGCACATGTTGCAAAGCGGCCGGGCGCCGGGTGCGATCGCATTGGCGCTGCCGGGGCGCGGGTCGAACCACATCATGCCGTTGTTCATCAGCACGCCGGTATCGGGCAGCACGACGCGGCTGCCCATCGAGGACAGCAGCGTCGTCGTCACCGTGACCAGCGTGCCCTCGCCATCGACCACCGTGAGATGGGTGGTGCAGGTGTCGCCGGGCTCGGTCGCCGCCTTCGCCGCGCCCAGCCCTTCGAGCCGGCTGGCATAGGCCTCGCGCATCACCCGCGACAGGCTGGCGAACCAGGCCGCATCCGGCCCCTCAGGACCGGGCTGCGTCGCGTCCATGCCCTCGACCACCGCTTCCAGCGTCGGGGCGGCCGTCAGCCCGCCGGCGGTGTGGACGAGATGCGTGCCGCGCCAGTCGATCGTCGGCGCATCCCGCACGATCGCCTTGCAGCCGGCGAGATCCTGCGCATCGACGACCCCGCCCAGCGCCTTGATGTCGGCGACGAGCCGGCCGGCGATCTCGCCCGTGTAGAAATCATCGAGCCCGGCCGAGGCCAGCCGCTCCAGCGTCGAGACGAGATGGCCGAGACGGAAGAAACCCGGCTTGCCCTGATAGGGCGGCACCGGCGGCAGGCCGCCCGGCAGATAGATCCGCGCGCTTTCCGCGTAGAGCCGCAGCACCGAAGCCGAGGAGGCGACCTTCAGCGTCGTGTACCAGTCCTGCGCCAGCCCACGCCTGGCGAGCGCGATCGCGGGCGCCAGCAGATCGGCGATCGGCATCGCCGTCCCGAAGCTCTCCTTCAGCTTGGCATAGCCAGCGACGGAGGACGGGATCACGAAGGAGAGCGGGCCGTGAATGTTCACGTCGCCCACCACCTCGGGCCAGGTGAAGAGGTCGTTCTTCATCGCCCCCGTCAACGGATAGGCCGACGGATCGGCGCGGCGCGGGGCGACGGGCCCGAAATCGACGACCTTGCCTTTGGTCTCGCCGGCCTTGAGCACGACCGCAAAGCCGATGCCGCCGAGCCCGCTGTTCCAGGGTTCGACCGCAGCCAGCGCGAAACAGGCCGCAACCGCCGCATCCGCCGCATTGCCGCCGGCCTCGAGGATCGCGGCCCCAGCCTCGGCCGCCTCGCGGTTCTGCGAGACCACGACGCCGTTGCGCCCGCTGGCCATGGGCTTGCCGAGCGTCCAGTTCTGCGTGCGGTAAGGCACCTCTGCGGCAACGGTCATCTTTGAATTCCCCTCGAAGGCCAGGCTGCGCCCGCCATGCCAGCCGGCGCGCGGCGGGAGCTTAGGCCAGAGCGAACAAGGCCGCCCCGTGCGCCGATCGTGCGGGCGCCATGCCGGCAAGGCATGCCAGCAAGCCATGCCGGCAAGTCAGGCCGCCTCCGGTTGGCCGAGGGTTCAGGCCGCCTTCCCATGGACGAGTTCGGCATAGCGCGCCGGGTCGGTCGCGCCCTCTGTGTTGATGACGAAGACGCGCGAGGTCGCATCGAGCTTCAGCTGGGCCCGCACCGCCGGATCGCCCGCCGCGCGGATCAGCCCGGCGAGCCCCGCCCCGCCGCTCTCGCCCGCCACGACGACGGGGTCATGGCCCACCGGCCGCGCCAGCCGGTTCATCACCGCCACGGCATCCTCGTCCTCGACCGTCATGAAGGCGTCCGCCACCCGCGACAGGATGCGCCAGGCGACCAGCGAAGGCTCGTAGCAGTCGAGCATCGCCATCACCGTCGGCTCGCCGACATCCGCCTTCACCGGCGCTCCCGCCTGCGCGCTTGCGAACATGCAGGCCGCCCGCGCCGGATCGACCGCCACGAAGACCGGCCGTGCCTCGCCCAGCACCAGCGCGAAATGCGCCGCCACCGCCGCGGCGATGCCGCCCACGCCGACCTGCACAAAGACATGCGTCGGCGGCTGCGCCATCTGGCGCAGCGACTCGGCGACGAGCGCGGTGTAGCCCTGCATCACCAGCCCCGGAATCCGCTCATAGCCCGGCCAGGAGGTGTCGGAGACCACCGTCCAGCCCTTCTCGGCCGAGACGCGCGCGGCTTCCGCCACCGAATCGTCATAGGTGCCCTGGGCCCGGATCATCGTCGCGCCGAAGCGGGCAATCGCGGCGATGCGCTCCTCGCTGACGCCGGAATGGACGAAGATTGCTGCGCGCGCGCCGACGAGTTGCGCGCCCTGTGCGACCGAGCGGCCGTGATTGCCGTCGGTGGCGCAGGCGAAGGTCAGCGAGGCCGCGACCTCCCTCACAGCCGGCGACTGCAGCTCGCCGATCTCGACGGGGCGCCCGAGCCGGCGCGCCGCCTCCTCCAGCACCAGCCTGACGACGACATAGGAGCCGCCCAGCGCCTTGAAGCTACCGAGACCGAGCCGGTGCCCCTCGTCCTTGACCTGAATCGCGCCCACGCCGAGCTGCGCCGCCAGGCCCGGCAGGTCGTGCAGCGGCGTCACCGCATAGTTCGCCCTGTGGCGGAGCTGGGCCTCGACTGTGGCGGCGCCCGCGGCGCCGAGGACCTCGGCATCCTCCGGCAGAAGCGGCTTGCGATGGTCGGGATGGGTGTTGAGCAGGAACATCGGGATCTCTGGGTCGTCGACGCGGGCGCGGTGCGGCACCATCCTGCATCCGCGGGGCGGGCCGGTCCATTGGCGGATGCGCAGCCCTGCACTAGATTCGCCCGACATCACCAGACTAGGCGTCCCCATGACCATTCATCAGCGCGGCCTTCCCGTTTCGATCGATCCCGACAAGCTCGACCGGCTGGCCCAGGCCGCCGTGCGCGTCGGGCTGAACCTCCAGCCCGGGCAGGACCTGTTTCTCACCGCTCCCGTCTCGGCGCTGCCGCTGGTGCGAAAGATCGCCGAGCACGCCTACAAGGCCGGCGCCGGGCTGGTGACGCCGATCCTCTCCGACGAGGAGGTGACGCTGGCGCGCTACCGCCATGCCAATGATGCGAGCTTCGACCGCGCCGCCGGCTGGCTGCACGAGGGCGTCGCCAAGGCCTTCGCCAACAACACCGCGCGGCTGGCCATCGTCGGCGACGACCCGATGATGATGGCGGAGCAGGACCCGGCCAAGGTCTCGCGCGCCAGCAAGGCCAATTCGGTCGCCTATCAGCCGGCGCTGGAGAAGATCGCCGGCTTCGACATCAACTGGAACATCCTGGCCTATCCGACGGCCGCCTGGGCGAGGCGCGTGTTTCCCGGCGACGCCGAGGAGGTGGCGGTCGGCAAGCTCGCGGATGCGATCTTCGCCGCCTCGCGCGTCGAGAGCGGGGACCCCGTCGCCGCCTGGGCTGAGCATAACGCGACGCTGCGCAGCCGCACGCAATGGCTCAACGGCCAGCGTTTCCAGGCGCTGCATTTCACCGGGCCGGGCACCGACCTGACCGTCGGCCTCGCCGACGGGCATGAATGGCAGGGCGGCGCCTCGACCGCCAAGAACGGCGTGACCTGCAATCCCAACATCCCGACCGAGGAGGTCTTCACCACGCCGCATGCGCTGCGGGTGGAAGGGCACGTCTCCTCGACCAAGCCGCTCTCCTATCAGGGCTCGCTGATCGACGAGATCCAGGTCCGCTTCGAAGGCGGCCGGATCGTCGAGTCGACGGCGAGCCACGGTGCCGATGTCCTCGCCAAGGTGCTCGACACCGACGAGGGCGCGCGCCGGCTCGGAGAGGTGGCGCTGGTGCCGCATTCCTCGCCGATCTCGAAGAGCGGCATCCTCTTCCTGAACACGCTCTTCGACGAGAACGCCTCCTGCCACATCGCGCTCGGCCAGTGCTATTCAAAATGCTTCCTCGACGGCGGCAAGCTCACCCCCGAGCAGGTCGCGGCCCAGGGCGGCAACAAGAGCTTCATCCACATCGACTGGATGATCGGCTCGAACCTCGTCGACATCGACGGCGTCGACGCCGACGGCCGCCGCGTTCCGGTGTTCCGCAAGGGCGAATGGGCCTGAGGGGGAGCCGAACGACGCACCCGCTCACTCCTACGCGCGTCATCCCGGACAAGCCGCGAAGCGGCGCAGCTCCGGGATGACGGTGAGGTTCAGAGCCGGGACATGATGCCGAACGTCGCTAACTGAACGACCGCACCAGCCCGCCGATCAGCAGGTTCCAGCCGTCGATCAGGACGAAGAAGATCACCTTGAAGGGCAGCGAGATCACGGTGGGTGGCAGCATCATCATGCCCATCGACATCACGATCGTCGCCACGATCATGTCGATCACGAGAAAGGGCAGCGCGATCAGGAAGCCGATCTCGAAGGCTCGCCTGAGCTCCGAGATCATGAAGGACGGGATCAGCACCCGCAGATCGACCGCCTGAGACGGATCCTGCGGGCGGATGCTCTCCGGCGCGAGATCGGCGAAGAGGCGCAAATCCTGCGGCCGCGTCTGCGCCAGCATGAAGTCGCGGAAGGGCGCCGTGATCTTCGCATAGGCCTCGGCCTCGCCGATCCGGTTCTCGACCAGCGGCAGCACGCCGTCCTGCCAGGCCTTGTCGAAGGTCGGCGCCATCACGAAGAAGGTCATGAACAGCGCCAGGCTGACCAGGATCAGATTGGCCGGCGTGCTCTGCAGGCCGAGGCCCGAGCGCAGGAAGGACAGCGCGATCACGAAGCGGCTGAAGCTCGTGACCATCATCAGGAGACCGGGCGCGACCGAGAGCACCGTCAGCATCGCCACGATCTGGACGATGCGGCCCGAGGCCGAGGCACCGCCCTGGGGCAGCAGGCCATCCAGCCCGAAGGACTGCGCCTGCACAGCGGCCGTGCCGGCGAGCAGGGTCAAGAGTACCGCGACGATCCGGGTCACTGCACCACCAGCGTTTCGATGACGATATCGCGCACGACGCCCTTGGAACGGATCGCGACACGCTCCGTCAGGTCCTCGCGCAGATTGCGCAGGCCGGCCGCCCCTTCCATCTGCTGCGCGGTGACGCTGCGCAGGAAGCCGAGAATGTCTTCGGTGATGGCGCCGACCAGCGGGTCGGCGCCCAGCGCCGCCTTCTGCTCGAGCAGCACCGCCGCCTCCAGCCGCACCCAGGTATTCGCCGGGGCCGCGAGATTGGTGACGATCGGGGGCAGCCTCTTCATCACCAGCGTGCCGGTCATCTGCGGGCTGACCGCGAGATCGGGCGTCGCCGCCTCCATCCGCTTCATCACCGTGCTCTCGACCGTGCCGACGACGCGGAAGCCCCAGAGCGCGCCGGCCGCCGCCGCCAGCGCCGTCAGGATGAGCACCGGCGCGGCGGCGAGCAGCGCCCGCAGCGGCAGCCGCCGGCCTTGGCGCAGGCCCTGGCGCGGGCCGGGCAGCCTGGGCAGGGAGCGCGCCATCAGAAGGGGGTGACCTTGTCGACGAGCTGCTGGCCCCAGGCCGGCTGCTGCACCTCCATGCCGCGACCGCGCCCGCCATAGGAGATCCGCGCCTCGGCGATCTTCTCGTAGGAGACGACATTGTTGCCGGTGATGTCGCGCGGGCGCACGATGCCGGTGACGTTGAGCACGCGCATGTCGTAGTTCACGCGCACCTCCTGCGAGCCGTTGATGACGAGGTTGCCGTTGGGCAGAATCTCGGTGACCACGGCGGCGACCGACATCTCGACCTCTTCCGAACGGTCGGTCAGGCCCCGGCCGCGCGAAGAGGTGTCGGAACTCGCGTTGGCACTCGCCGAGGCGTCGCCCGAGGCGCCGTTGAAATTCGCGAGGAAGCCGAGGCCGTATTTCGCCGCCGAATTGCGCGACCGGTCCGACTTGTTGTCGAGCTTGGCCTTGTCGTTGATCGAGATCTTCACCGTGACGACGTCGCCCGTCTTCATGGCGCGGGTGTCGCGGAAGAGGTCCTCGCTCTGGCGGGTGTAGATCGAGTTGAAGCCGACATCGACGCCCCGGCCCGTCGGCGTGCCGAGCGGGATCGCGTCGCGCTGAACGGTCAGACCGCTGCCGACGCGCGACATCGCGGGCTCGCGGTTGAGTTCGGCCATGTCGGTGCCGCAGCCGGCGAGGGTGACGGCACAGGCCACCAGGAGGAAGGGCTTCATCGGGTCTGAACTCCGGTTGGGGGCGTCGACGGGAGGGCGCGCCGGCCGCCCATCACCTCGGCGAGCTGGGCGGCGCGCGAGGCTTCCATCTCGTTGAGGACGGCGCTGGCGGCCCGGGCGGGCAGTTTGCTGAGCACGGCCACCGCCACGCCCTGATCCATCGCCGAGAGCTGGAGCGCGGCGGCGTCGGGGCGCATGCGGGCGAAGATGTCGGTCATGCGGGCCTCGGCCTGCTTCACCTCGGCGGCGCGCTGGTCGGTCAGCGACTGCAGCTCGGCCTTGCGCTCCTCGAGCTTCTTCAGGGTCTCGGCGAGCTTCGCCTCCAACCCCTTCAGCGTGTTGGCCTGCCAGGCGAAGCGCGCCTCGGCCGCGGGATCGCGGATCGCGGCGCAGTAGCTCGCCGCATCCGAGGTCAGGGCGGCCGGGGCGGCTGCAGGCGGCGTCTGGGTCGGGGCCGCGCCGGCTTCGGAACCGGCGGACAGCAGCAGCACCGGCAGCAGGAACAGGATGGGAAAAGGCTTCGACGGCATGGCGCCCCTCGGCTCGATGGTCGATGACGGTTTCTAGCGGGCGGCGCTTTCGCGGGGCTGGCGCGGCACGAGGCCGGCGCCCGCCCCCGGCACTACTGGACGACGAGGTCGGCCTGGAGCGCGCCCGCGGTCTTGATCGCCTGCAGGATCGCGATGATCCCCGCCGGCTTCAGCCCGATCTGGTTGAGGCCGCGCACCAGCGTGTGCAGGTTGGCGCCGTTAATGATGGCGAGCCGGCCATTGCCCTGCTGCGCCTCGATCTGCGTGCGCGGCACCACCACCGTCTGGCCGTTACTGAACGGCTCCGGCTGCGAGACCATCGGCGTCTCGGTGACGCGCACTGTCAGATTGCCATGGGTGACCGCGACCGTGGAGATCTTGACGTCGCGGCCGATCACCACCGTGCCGGTGCGCTCGTCGACGACGACGCGGGCCGGCGAATCCGGCTCCAGAGTCAGCCGTTCGATCTCGGCGATGAATCGCGCCGTCGACATGTTGGGCGGCCGCGTCAGGCTGATCGTGCGGTGGTCGAGCGCGAAGGCGACGGTCGATTTATAGCGTTCGCGGGTGAAGGCGTTGATCGCGCCGGCGACGCGCTCGGCCGTGACGAAATCGGGATTGCGCAGCTCGAGCGACAGCACATGCAGCGTCGCCAGCTGGTCGGGGATCTGGCGCTCGACGAGGGCCCCGCCCGGGATGCGCGCGGCCGTGGAGACGCCTTGCGTCAGCCGTTCCGCCTCGCCCTGGGCGGAGAAGCCCGACACGTTGAGGCGGCCCTGCGCCAGCGCATAGGTCTGCCCGTCCGCCGCCAGCAGCGAGGTGACGACGAGCGTGCCGCCGAGCAGCGAAGTCGCATCCCCCATCGAGGCGACGGAGACGTCGATGCGGCTGCCGCGCCCGGCGAAGGCCGGCAGATCCGCCGTCACGATCACCGCCGCGACATTGCGCGTGCGCAGCGCCGCACTGCGGACGTTGACGCCCAGCCGGTCCAGCATGGATTGCAGCGCCTGGCCGGTGAAGGGTGAGTTGCGGACGCTGTCGCCCGTGCCCTGCAGGCCGATGACGAGGCCATAGCCGACGAGCTGGTTGTCGCGCACGCCCTGCAGCCCGGCGATGTCCTTGATCCGCACCGAGGCACGCGACGGCGCGGCGCCGGTCAGCGCCAGGGCGAGCGCACACAGGCCGACGATCAGTCGCGAGGCCAGGGTCATCATTCGCTCCCGACGCGGATCGTACCATCCGCCTGGACGACGCCGACCACGATCAGCCCGGTGTCGGGATTGCGCGCCTTGACCATCTCGTTGACCGAGGCCGAGGCCATCGGCTCGACGATGCCGGTGATGACGAGGTCGCTCTCGCGGAACACGACCTGGGTCGGCACGCCGCGGCGCACCACCTTGGGATCGTCGACCGCATTGAGCGGGATCGGCTGGCCCGGCAGCAGCGTGCGCCGCACGACCTTGCCAACCAAAGCGAGCCGGTTGTCCACCGCCACCCGCCCCGCCACCCGGAAGGCGCGATCGACCAGGTGCACATCGGCGATGACGTCGCCCGGATAGAGCGTGACCGCGGGAACCGGCAGCGTCACCGAAGCCGGGTTGGCCTGGAGCGGACCGGTCGCGAGGAGGCCGAGAACGGCGGCGAAAACCATCGCCGCGAGGCCCTGAGAGCGGAGCGTCTGGCGGGCCATGGCGCGCCTCACCGGATGCCGTTGGAGACGGTGCCGGCCATCTGGTCGGCGGCGGTGATGACCTTGGCGTTCATCTCATAGGCGCGCTGCGCCGCGATCAGCGCCGTGATCTCCTTCACCGGATCGACGTTGGAGGCCTCGAGATAGCCCTGGCGCAGCTTGCCGAAGCCGATCGCGGTCGGGTTGCCGTCGGTCGGCTGCCCCGAGGCCACGGTCTCGCGATAGAGATTGCCGCCGAGCGGCTCGAGCCCGGCGTCGTTGGTGAAATTCGCCAGCGTGATCTGGCCGAGCTGGCGCGGCTGCACCTCGCCCGGGATCTTGGCGAGCACCAGCCCGGATTCGTTGACGGTGACGTCGACCGCATCGGCCGGGACCCGGATCGCCGGATCGAGCAGATAGCCATCGGCCGTGACGATGTCGCCATCGGCATTGGTGTTGAAGGTGCCGGCGCGGGCAAAGAGCGTCTCGCCCTCCGGGGCCGTGACCTTGAACCAGCCGCGCCCATCGATGGCGAGGTCGAGCCGGTTGCCGGTCTGCGTCATCGCCCCCTGGATGTGCAGGTTGCGGATCGCTGCCGCCCGCACGCCGAGCCCGAGCGAGGCGCCCTCGGGGATCGCGCCGTCGCCGCCGCGATTGGGCACGCCGCGCGAGCGCTCGGTCTGGTAGAGCAGATCGGTGAACTCCGGCCGCGCCCGCTTGAAGGACGTCGTGTTGATGTTGGAGATGTTGTTGGCGATGACCTCGACATTGAGCTGCTGCGCGCTCATGCCGGTGGCCGCGATGGCGAGGACTTTCATCGGGGTCGTTCCTCAGATCGCCATATGCATGAATTCTTGGTAGGCGCCGACGACCTTGTCGCGCATCGCCATGGCGAGCTGCAGCGACTGCTCGGCCGACATCACCGCCTGGACGACGTCCTGAACGGCTGCCTTGCCCTGGATGCCGGCCACCGCCTGGGCCTCGCCCTCGGCGAGTTTGTCGACGAAATTCTGCGCCACATTGGCGAAGACGGAGCCGAAATCGGCACCGGGCTGGGCGGCGCCCGCGGCAGTGGCCGCACCTTGGCGCAGGCTGGCGCCACCGAGGCCCGACAGCCCCTGGGTGACCTGGCTCGCGACCGGCGCGAGAGCGGAAATCGCGTTGAGCATCAGCCGTTCCTCAAAAGATCGATGGTCATGGATTGCATCGCGCGCGCCTGCTTGATCATCTGCAGGTTGGCCTCGTAGGAGCGGTTCGCCTCGCGCATATCGGCCATTTCGAGCAGCAGCGAGACGTTGGGCATCTTGACGTAGCCCTTGTCGTCGGCGGCCGGATGGCTCGGCTCGAACTCGACGCGGAAGGGCGCCTTGTCGACGCCGACGCCCTTGATCTTGACGAGCGAGACGCCGAGAGCCCGGTTCATCGCGCTCTCGAAGGTCACGGTCTTGCGGCGATAGGGATCGGCCCCGCGGGTCGTGCCGGTCGCCTGGGCGTTGGCCAGGTTCTCCGAAACGACGCGCACCCGCGTCGACTGGGCCTGAAGGCCGGCACCGGCGATCTTCATCGAAGCGTCGAGGGGGTCGATCATGGCTCTTTACTCACTCTGGCCAGTATTCGAACAGCGAATGCTTGCGCGGGGCTGGTCAGCCCTTGATCGCGGTCATCATCATCCGGTGGAAGCTGCGCACGATATTGGTCGTGAAGGCGTGGTTGCGGCTGATCTCGCCGGCCTTGAGCATTTCCTGCTCGAGGCTGACCGAATTGCCGGAATGGACGGT
>CALRYW010000119.1:0-10496 GCA_943372485.1 Allobosea thiooxidans | reverse complement strand
ATGGGGCGGCTGCTCGCCTTCCTCACCGCCGATTGCTGTGGCGGAAACCCGGCGATCTGCGGCGATTTCGTCGCGCTCGCTGTGCCCTCCTGCGCGGAGCCCGAGACCACGCGATGACCGTCACGATCTATCACAACCCCGCCTGCGGCACCTCGCGCAACGTCCTGGCGATGATCCGGGCCTCGGGCGAGACGCCGGTCGTCATCGAGTATCTGCAGACCCCGCCGAGTCGGGAGACGCTGGTCGGGCTGCTTGCGGCGATGGGCGCGCGGCCGCGCGACATCCTGCGCGAGAAGGGCACGCCCTATGCCGAACTCGGCCTCGGCGATCCCTCGCTGAGCGACGACGCCCTGCTCGACGCGATGATGGCGCATCCGATCCTGATCAACCGCCCGATCGTCATCACCCGGCGGGGCACGCGGCTCTGCCGTCCTTCGGAGCGCGTGCTGGACCTGCTCGATGACCCCGTCGCGCGGTTCACCAAGGAAGACGGCGAGGTCGTCACCCACCCGGTCGCGCCCCGCTGATCCGCCCCCTTCAGTTCCGTCCCGCTGGCACCGCTGACGCGGATGGCCCAGGACACAACGCCGGACACCGTCATGCTCGCTCTCGCCATCTTCATGGCCACGCTCGTCCTCGTCATCTGGCAGCCGCGCGGGCTGGGTATTGGCTGGTCGGCGCTCGGCGGCGCGGCGGTTGCCCTCCTCGCGGGTGTCGTCGGCTGGGGGGATGTCGGCACGGTCTGGACCATCGTCTGGGACGCGACCTTCACCTTCGTCGGCCTGATCGTCATCTCGCTGATCCTCGACGAGGCCGGCTTCTTCGCCTGGGCGGCGCTGCATGTCGCTCGCTGGGGCGGTGGCAATGGCCGGCGGCTGTTTCCGCTGGTGATCCTGCTGGGTGCGGTCATCGCCGCCTTCTTCGCCAATGACGGCGCGGCGCTGCTGCTGACCCCGATCGTTCTCGCCATCCTGTTGCGGCTGAATTTTCCGCCTGCCGGCGCCATGGCCTTCATCGTCGCCTGCGGCTTCGTCGCCGACACGACCTCGCTGCCGCTGGTGATCTCCAACCTCGTCAACATCGTCACGGCGAACTTCTTCGGCATTTCCTTTGCGCGCTATGCGGCGGTGATGGTGCCGGTGGACCTGGCGTCGCTCGCAGCGACACTGCTGGTGCTCTGGCTCTGGTTCGGCCGCGACATCCCGCCGGCTTATGCAGTCGCGGAACTGGAGGCGCCGGCCGCCGCGATCCGCGACAGGGCCGTCTTCCGCGCCGCCGTCCCGCTGCTTGGCGTCCTGCTCGTCGCCTATTTCGCCACGGCGCCGCTCGGCATCCCGATCGCGTTTGTCACGGGGGCGGCCGCGCTGCTGCTGATGGCGATCGCCGGGCGCTGGTTCGCGGGCGGCGCGGGAGCGGTCGTCTCCGTATCCAAGGTTCTGCGCGGGGCGCCCTGGCAGATCGTACTGTTCTCGGTCGGGATGTATCTCGTCGTTTACGGACTCGGGAATGCGGGGCTGACCGACATCGCCGCCGGCATCCTCGTCTGGCTCGCCGCCCAGGGCAGCTTCGTCGCCACCGTGGGGACAGGGTTCCTCGTCGCCGGCCTGGCCTCGGTGATGAACAACATGCCGGCGACGCTGGTTGGCGCGCTGGCGATCGATAGGGCCGCGGTCGACCCGCTGACGAAGGAGCTGATGATCTACGCCAATGTCATCGGCAACGATCTCGGCCCGAAATTCACGCCGATCGGCTCGCTCGCGACCCTGCTCTGGCTGCATGTCCTGGCCGGCAAGGGCCAGACCATCGGCTGGGGCCAGTACATGAAGGTCGGGCTCGTCCTGACGCCGCCTGTGCTGTTGGCCGCGCTGGTGGCGCTTTGGCTCTGGTTGCCGGTGGTGTCATAACCCTCACGGTCGTCGATCAAGCTGGACCCTGCGTCCCGGAGGAGAGCCTCATGGATGACCCGCTGGACGTGGTGGTCATCGGCGGCGGCCAGGCCGGGCTCGCCTGCGGCTATTTTCTCAAGCGGGCGGGGCTTCGCTTCGCCATTCTCGATGGCGAGGAGAAGCCCGGCGGCGCCTGGCTCCACGCCTGGGATTCACTGCGGCTGTTCTCGCCGGCGCAATGGAGTTCGTTGCCGGGCTGGCCGATGCCGGCAAGCCCGGACGGATATCCCGACCGCGATGCGGTGATTGACTACCTGGCGCGCTACGAGGCCCGCTACGACCTCGCCGTCGAGCACCCGGTCGAGGTCACGGGCGTCGAACGCCGCGCCGATGGCTTCTCCATCGCGACCAGCGCCGGCACCCGCCGCTTCCGCGCCGTGATCAGCGCGACGGGAACCTGGCGCCATCCGTTCCGGCCGAACTATCCGGATCAGGCCCGGTTCACAGGGCACCAGATCCATTCGGCGGATTACCGCACACCGAGCGCATTCGCCGGCCAACGCTGCCTCGTCGTCGGCGGCGGCAATTCCGGGGCGCAGATCCTGGCCGAGCTGTCGCTGGTGGCCGACGTGACCTGGGTGACGGCGACGCCGCCCGCCTTCCTGGCGGATGATGTCGATGGCCGGGTCCTGTTCGAGCGGGCGACGGCGCGCTGGCGGGCCGCCCAGGAGGGCCGCAGGATCGACCTCCCCGTCGGCGGCTTCGGCGACGTCGTCATGGTGCCGCCGGTCAGGGAGGCGCGCGAGCGGGGCGTGCTGCACGCGGTCGCGCCCTTCGCCCGCTTCACGGAAGACGGCGTCGTCTGGCCCGACGGCACGCGCGCGATCGTCGATGCCGTGATCTGGTGCACGGGCTTTCGGCCCGCTTTGTCGCATCTGGCGCCGCTCGGCGTGGTCGGGGAGGATGGCCGCGTCGCGACCAGCGGCACGCGGTCGATCGATGAGCCGGGGCTCTGGCTCGTGGGCTATGGCGACTGGACCGGCGCGGCCTCGGCGACCCTGATCGGCGTCATGCGCACGGCCCGTTCGACGGTGGCGGAGATCGTCGCGGCGCTGGCCTGATCCCGGCCTCTCCCGCTCATCCTCATCTGCCGCCGGCACCCGGCGCTGAGACCGCGTAGCGCGACAGCGCAAACAGGGCCGCCGCCGCCGCCCCCGAGAGCACGATCAGCAGGATCGTGCTCGGCATCAGCCCGGCCCGCTCGACCATGACCGCGAAGGCGACCGGCGCGGCCGCACGGATGGCCAGCCCCGGTGCCGAGAGCTTGCCCAGCATCGCGCCATAGCCGGCGGGGCCGAACAGCCGCAGCGGCACCGTGCCCCGCACGATCGAACTCAGCCCCATGCTAACGCCATAGGCGATGGCGAAGAGCCCGGCGAGCGTCGCCGTCGTGCCGCTGATCAGCAGCAGCGCGAAGCCGATCGGCATCAGCGTCGCCGAGACCCAGGCCGTCGTCGTCGGCTCCAGATTGGTTCCGAACAGCATCTCGACCAGCCGCCCGGTGACCTGCGAAGGGCCGACCATGGCGCCGATCCCGACGGCGAGCGCCGCGCTGAGCCCCAGGCCCTGCAGCATCGTCAGCATATGCACAGACATCGCCGACATCACGAAACCCTGCAGGGAGAACGCCAGTGCCAGCAGCAGGAAGGCGCGGGTTCGCGCCGAGCCGACGAGATAGGCCTCCGGTGCATCGTTCGGCCGGTCGGCCTGCGCCGCCACAGCCTTCGGGCCGCCACGCGCGGGCAGCAGCGCCAGATGCAGGGGAAGGCACAGGACGAGATAGCCGAGCGCATAGATCTGGTAGATCGCCCGCCAATCGTAGATGGAGAGCAACGCCGTCGTCAGCGGCCAGAACAGCGTCGAGGCGAAACCGCCGATCAGCGTCAGCTTGCTGATCGCACGGCGGGCTCCGGTCCCGTGGGCCTGGGTCAGCGCCGTGAAAGCGGCGTCGTAGAGCACCAGCGTCGAGACGATCTCGAGCACGATCATGGCCCCGTAGAAGCTCACCGGCTCGCGCGCCTGCGACAGGCCATAGAGCGATCCGGCGGCGAGAATCGCGCCCAGGCTCATCATGGCCCGGGTGCCATAACGGTCGATCAGCTTGCCGGAAAAGGGAGCGGCCATGCCGCCGGCCAGCAAGCCGGCCGCGAACGCGCCATAGGTCCACTCCGGCGCCCAGCCGAAGCTCTTCGTCATCTCGGGGGCAAGCACGGCGAAGGCATAATAGAGCGTGCCATAGCCGGCGACCTGGGTCGCGCCGAGCGCAAGGATGAGACCCAGACCGCCTTGCGCGGCGGCCTGGGGCAGCGGGGTGGGCATGGTGGTCATCAGGCGGTCGCGAGCTCCGGCGTCTTGGTGGTGTCGCCGCAGCCGCAGCCGGGCTCGCCCGCTGCCTTCGCGTCGTGATCCTGCGCGCAGCAGGCGGTGCTCGGCACAGGCGCCGGCCCGCCGCAGCAGCCCGCCGCGGCCGTCTTGGCCCCGCCCGGCGTGGCGCTGCACACGCCCGTCTCCGGCAGCACGAGTTCGACCCGCCGTGCCGCCTCGTGGTCGCCCGCGAGCGACGCGACGATGGAGCGGACCTGCTCATGGCCAGTCGCGAGCAGGAAGGTCGGCGCCCGGCCATAGGCCTTCATTCCGGCGATGTAGAAGCCGGGTTCGGGATGGGCGAGCTCGGCCGCGCCATGCGGACGCACCGTGCCGCAGGAGTGTTCGTTGGGGTCGATCAGCGGTGCCAGCACCGGCGGGCATTCCAGCGCCGGGTCGAGCGCGACCCGCAATTCCCTGAGCGGGCCGAGGTCGGGGCGGAAGCCGGTGGCGACGATCAGCTCGTCGGCCAGGACAGTGCGACCGTCATCGGCGATCAGCCGCAGCCCGGCCGCATCGCTCTCGATGCGGTCGAGCCGGTAGGCGGTCTCGACGGCGAGGCGCCCGCTCTCGACGAGCTGCGCGAGGCGCAGACCGAGTTCACCGCGCTCGGAAAGTTGGTCGGCGGCCCCCCCGCCATAGGCCTTGGCGACATCGGCCCCGCGATAGAGCCAGGTGATCGCGGTGGCGGCTGGGGCTTCGGAAAGGGCCGCGAGCGCGGTCAGCGTACCCACAGCGCTGTGCCCCCCGCCGAGCACGGCGACCCTGCGGCCGGCATAGCGCGCGCGATCGGCGCCGAGCACATCCGGCATGCCGTAGCGGATGCGTCCGGCGTTCTTCGCCTCGCCGATGGCGGGAAGCCCGCCCGAGCCGGCGGGATTGGGAGCGAACCAGGTCCCAGAGGTGTCGATTACGGCGTCCGCGAAGCGCGTCGTCTCCTCGCCACCGGCGCGGCAGCGGAGCGCAAAGGGGGCTTTCTCGCGCCCGGCGGTGCGGACCTTGTCGAAGCCGCGGCGCGAGACGGCCAGCACCTCGGTGCCGAGGCGGATGCGCTCGCGCAATGCGGGAACGGCTGCCAGCGGGGCGAGGTATCGCGAAACGAGGTCGTCGCCGGTCGGATAGGCGTCGCCGTCCGGGCGCGCCCAGCCCGCCGCCTTCAGCAGCCGCTCGGCCGCCGCATCGACATTGAAGGCCCAGGGCGAGAACATCGGCACATGCGCCCAGTGGCGGACGGCATGGCCGACCGCGGGCCCCTTCTCCAGGACGACCGGATCGAGCCCGCGCTCGAGCGCATGCGCGGCCGCGGCGAGGCCCACCGGCCCTGCTCCGATGATGGCGATGGTCTGGCTCATGGCTGTTCCTCCTGCCGACTGGTCGCCGGCGCCGTCAGGCGGCGCTGGCGTCGGATGTCCCGCAGCATTCGTCGCGGCAGCACTCCGCCACGAGGAAAGCCACGAGCCCGTTCATCACATCGAAATTTGCACGGCAGACGAGCGTGCGGCCCTGCCGCTCCTGGCTCACCAGCCCGGCCACGATCAGCGCCTTCAGATGGAAGGAGAGCGTCGACTGCGCGATGCCCAGCCGGCTCTGGCAGTCCCCGACCGACAGCCCGCCATGGCCGGCGCGGACGAGGGCGCGGTAGAGCGACAGCCGGGTCGGATTGCCCAGCGCCTCCAGGCACGACGCTGCGATGATCGTGTCCATGCCGCGAGCATGATCGACCGTCTCGCGACCGTCAATCGATATTTCCGGTTTTATCGAAATGAATCACTGCGGCGCTTTCACCCGTCAGAACCGGTAGATCCGCCGCGCAGTGTCATGGAACAGGCGGTCGCGTTCGCCATCGCTCATCGCCGCGGTGGCGGCGAGGAAGCCGGAGAAGATCGTGTCGAAATCCCCGACGAGCCCATCGACCGGGAAATTGCTGGCAAACATCGCCCGGTCGCTGCCGAAGATCGCGATCGCGTCGCGGATCACCGGCCCATTGGCCTCGACCCTCCAGGGCCGGCCCGGCAGGCCGATGCCGGAGATCTTCAGCGCGATGTTGGGCTGCGCGGCCGCCTGTTCCAGTGCGCGGCGCCAGGCAGCGAGCGCCTCCGGGCTGCGATCGGCCGGCAGGCCGGTGTGATTGACGATAATCTGCGTCGCCGGGAAATCCCGGGCCAGATCGGCCGCTGCATCGAGATGCCACCAGGGCGTCTGCAGATCATAGGACAGGCCGTGGCGCGCCAGCAGGGCATAGCCCTCGCGCCAGCGCGGATCGTCCATCGAGCCCGGCACACCGCGGCGGGCGTCCGCTGGCTTGCCGGCCGCGGCGGGCTTGTGCCGGACGCCGCGCACGATCGGCACGGCCGCATGGCAGGCGAGCAGGGCGCCGGCCTCCGGCGCCGCGAAATCGCACCAGGCGACGATGACGGAGGGCACGCCTTCGCGCGTGGCCACCGCCGCGACCCAGGGGCTCTCCAGCGCCGCCTTGTCGCGCGCCCATTCAGCCTCGACATAGACCGAGCCGGTGATGGGCCAGCCCTTCGTGTCGGTGCGGTAGTCGGCGGGCAGGTAGTTTCGGCAGATCGGCGCATAGTCGCCATAGCGGAAGGGAATGCGCTCCTCCTTCAGCCAGGGCAGGTCGTTGGCGAGGTCCCAGATATGGTGATGCGCATCGATCACGGCGCGCGGGCGGGCGGGCAGGGCGCTCGGTGCGATGCTCATGGCTGGCCCTTTCCGCGCGCCGCAGCCTCGTGCACGTAGAGCTTCACCACGGCCGCCGAATCCGACATCTCGTGACCGAGCGCGACATAGTCCTTGTAGCGCTGCACGCCCTGCTCGATGACACTGAGATCGAGCCCCAGCCCCTGGGCGAAGGCGGAGACGGCCTTCAGATCCTTCAGCAATTGCCGCGCATAGCTGGAGGGCGGCTCGAAGGCGCGCTGCTGCATCTGCGGGTAGAGCCGCTGCAGCAGGCTGCTGTCGGCATGGCCGCCCGCCAGGCATTGCGGCAGACGGGCCGCGTCGATGCCCGCGGCCTCCGCCAGCATCAGCGCTTCCGCCATGAGGACATAGCCCGTGCCGACGATCGCCTGGTTGATGACCTTGGTCGTCTGGCCGGCCCCGACCGGCCCCATCAGCGTGACGTTGCCGGCCATCTCCGCAAGGAGCGGCTTGGCCGCCTCGAAATCATCGGGGTCGCCGCCGGCCATCACCGTCATCTGGCCGGTGCGGGCGAGCTGCGGCCCGCCCGAGACCGGCGCATCGACCCAGCCCGCGCCCGTCAGCGCCTTCAGCCTGCCAGCGACCCTGCGTGTCCCCTCCGGATCGGCGGTCGAGAAATCGATGACGAGCTTCGGAGCCGAGGCCGCAGCGGCGATCCCGTCCGGCGCCAGGACGCAGCGCTCGACGGCCTCCATGTGCAGCACGCAGAGCATGACGATGTCGCTCGCGGCCGCAACCGCTGCCGGCGACGCCGCCGCGACGGCACCATGCGGCAGGACTGTCGCCAGCCGCTCGGGCTCGAGGTTCCAGACGGTCACGCTGTGGCCGAGATCGAGCAGGCGGCGCACCATCGCCTCGCCCATAATGCCGATGCCGATGAAGCCGATCCGCGGGCGCGCCGGTGCCATGTTGGCCGTGAGGCCCGCGGCCTCCGGAGCAAGCAGGCCGCGCGCGACCAGCTCCTGCCGGATCTCCGGGCCGTGCTGGTCGAGCAGCGGCGGTGGCAGGCGCATCTGCTGCGGCGTGGCGCTGAGCTTCACCGGGAAGCCGAGCGCCTTGAAGGCTCCTTCCACCGGGTGCGGCACCATCTGCACCATCTCGCGCGCCACGGCCTGCTCGCTGACGACCGCCTGCGCATAGTCGAGGATCGGCGCGGCCGGCACGCCGGCTTCCAGCAGCCCGTCGATCCAGGTTTGGCGCGGGCGCGAGGCGAAGGTCGGCGCCATCGCGGCGATCAATTCGAGGCGGTTGGCGATGCGCGCGGCGTTGGTCGCGAAGCGCGCATCCGCCTGCAGATCCTCGCGGCCGAGCACCTTCAGCAGCTTCATCCAGAGGCCCTGATTGGCGGCGCCGATCACGAACCAGCCGTCGGAAGCCGCGACCGCTTGATAAGGCGCCGACATCCGGTTGGCCGAGCCGATCGGCTCCGGCGTCTTGCCGGTCCCCCACAGCTCCGTGGTCTCCCAGACCGAAAGTGCGAGGGCCGCCTCGAACAGCGAGGCATCGACGAACTGCCCCTTGCCGGAACTCTGCCGCCCGATCACCGCGCTCAGCACGGCATAGGTCGTGAACAGTCCGGCTCCGAGATCGGCGACGGGAATCGAATTCTTTGCCGGCTCCATGTCGGGCAGCCCGTTGGCGCTGAGCACGCCCGAGACCGCCTGGGCGATCAGGTCGAAACCGGGTCGCTGCGACCAGGGGCCTGTCTGGCCGAAGCCCGAAATGCTCGCGAAGATCAGGCGGGGGTTGAGCGCCCTCAGCGTCTCGTAGTCCATGCCGAGGCGCTTCGCGACGCCGGGGCGTGCATTCTCGATCAGGATGTCGGCGGTCTGGACGAGAGCGTAGAGGACGGCGCGGTCGGCCTCCGATTTGAGATCGAGCGCGATGCTGCGCTTGTTGCGGTTCAGCGCGAGGAAGCCGGGGCTGTCGGCGCCCTTCAGGCGAAAGCCCATCGACTGACGTGTCGAATCGCCGGTACCCGGCGGCTCGATCTTGATCACGTCCGCGCCCATGTCGGCCAGCAGCATGCAGCAGAAAGGCCCGGCCATGACCTGCGAGATATCGAGCACCCTGATGCCCGCGAGTGGCAACGCCATCCGTCCTGTCCTCCCTGTGCGGGCCGGTTCGCGGACAGCGTTTCGCGTCCACCCGGCCTCTTTGCGCGCCCGCTGCGTGGTCGCGAGCGGACGTCATCATCACGCGCCCCGGAGCCGGGCGCCATGCCGGCAGGCGCGTATGCTGTATGCACGAATCCCATGCCGCAAGAGAACGGCGGCGACGGCTGCCTGCACGAGGCTGTGGGCGAATGGCGCCACGACGGCCCTGACGTCGAGACAGGGTCGCCCGGCCGTGGCTGCTCAAGGGCGCCGGTTCAGGGCTTCGCCTCGCGGGCCGTGACCCAGCGCTGCAGGGCCGGTCGATGGCGCAGGAAGCGCACATAGAGCCATTCCAGCGCCGACCCGACATGGCGATTGCGTGCTGCGAGGCCCAGCGGGCGCAGCAGCGGGACGGCGCGCCACATCGCGGCAAAGGCCGCGGCGCCAGAGAGCAGCACGCCATCTTCTTGCGCATGGAAGCGGGCCAAGAGGGCGCCGCGGTCGATCGGGCACTCGGTCGCGTCCGAGGCGACGTCGAGGAAGGTGATGCGGCCGGCACGGTCGAGACGCTTCATCGCCGCGATCTCGCGGCGGCAGAGCGGGCATCCGCCATCAAACCAGACGATCAGCGCTGTCATGACCCCGATATTGGCCTGTCGCCCCGCCGCCGCAAGCGCGCGAAGTCCCCCTGGGCGCCGATGCCGCAGGAGCGATGGCAGGACAGGCTGCGAGACCGCGCCCGCCAACAAAAATCCCCGCGCCGTCAGGCGCGGGGATAGAGGTGGCGTAAGCCGGCCGCAGCCGCCATGCCGGCTCAGTTCAGGTCGAAGCGACCGGCGTTCATCACCTTGGTCCAGGCGGCGACGAAGTCCTTGACGAACTTCTCTTGCCCGTCGTCCTGGGCATAGACCTCGGCATAGGCGCGCAGGATCGAGTTCGAGCCGAAGACGAGGTCGACACGCGTCGCCGTCCACTTCACCGCGCCGCTCTTGCGCTCGACGATGTGGTAGGTGTTCTTGCCCACAGGCTCCCAGCGATAGGCCATGTCGGTCAGGGCGACGAAGAAGTCCGTCGTCAGGGCGCCGGCGCGGTCGCTGAAGACGCCGTGCTTCGTCCCGCCATGGTTGACGCCGAGCGCGCGCAGGCCGCCGACGAGGACCGTCATCTCCTGGGCCGTCAGGCCGAGCAGCTGGGCCCGGTCGAGCAGCATCTCCTCGGGGCTGACGGCGTAGTCCGTCTTCGCCCAGTTGCGGAAGCCGTCGGCCAGAGGCTCCAGCGCCTTGAACGAATCCGCGTCGGTCTGTTCCGCGGTGGCGTCACCACGGCCGGCCGCGAAGGGCACCGCGATCGCAACCCCGGCCGCCTTCGCCGCCTGCTCGAC
>CALRYW010000118.1:0-10667 GCA_943372485.1 Allobosea thiooxidans | reverse complement strand
CAGCCTCTGGTCGAGGCCCAGCCCGGCGGCGCCCAGGGCGGCGGCGCGCGGCTGACGCCGCTCGGACACGAGGTCCTGGCGCATTACCGGGCGGTCGAGCGCACGGTGTTGGAGGCGGCGACCGCGCCGATCGAGGCGCTGCGTGGCGCCATCGATCCGACACCGCGCCCGGCGAAGGCGCAGCCGGCAGAAGAGGAGGCGTGACGCGATGAACATCGGTGAAGCGGCGCGGCAATCGGGCGTCAGCGCCAAGATGATCCGCTATTACGAGAGCATCGGGCTGATCACGGCGCCGCAGCGCACGCAGGCGCAGTACCGCGTCTATGCCGGTGATGATCTGCACACGCTGCGCTTCATCCGCCGCGCCCGCCATCTCGGCTTCTCGCTCGACGAGACGCGCGCCTTGCTCGCGCTCTGGCGCGACAAGAGCCGCGCCAGTTCCGATGTCAAGCGCCTCGCCATGGACCATGTCCGCGATCTCGAAGCCAAGGCGGCCGAGCTCCAGGCCATGGCCGACACGCTGCGCCATCTCGCCGAGACCTGCCAGGGCGACGGCCGGCCCGACTGCCCGATCCTCAGCGATCTCGCTGCGCCGCCCTCCGCCACCTGCCGCTGACAGGGCTGCCTGCCGGCCATGCATGAAACTGTCCTGGAATCGTCCCGGCCATGCGTCTGCCGGCTGGACGGGACGGGGCGCGATTGGTCATATGCCGACCTGACCAAGGCAGGACCATCATGGACAACCGAAACGATCTCTGGCGCCACGTCGATGCCAACAAGGAGCGCTTGATCGCGCTGAGCGAGCGGGTCTGGGGCATGCCCGAGGTCTGCTACACCGAGACGCGCTCCTGCGCCGAGCACGCCGCCGAGTTGGAGCACCACGGCTTCCGCGTCACGAAGGGGATTGCGGACATCCCGACCTCCGTCATCGGCGAGGCCGGCGAAGGCGGACCCGTGATCGCCTTCATGGGCGAATATGACGCCCTGCCCGGTCTGTCGCAGGAAGCCGGCGTCGCCAGCCACGCTCCGGTCGAGACCGGCGGCCATGGCCATGGCTGCGGGCATAACCTCCTGGGCTCCGCTGCGCTTCTCGCCGCCGTGGCGATGAAGGACTGGCTCGCCGAGCACAAGCTGCCCGGCCGCGTGCGCTATTATGGCTGCCCGGCCGAGGAAGGCGGCGCCGCCAAGGCCTTCATGGTCCGCGCCGGCGCCTTCGACGATGCCGATGTCGCGATCTCCTGGCACCCGTCGAGCTGGTGGGAGGTGGCGCCGCCGCTGGCGCTCGCCAACACGAGGGCCGACTTCACCTTCACCGGTCGCACCGCGCATGCCGCCGCCGCGCCCCATCTCGGCCGCAGCGCGCTCGACGCGGTCGAACTGATGAATGTCGGCGTCAACTACATGCGCGAGCACATGCCCAGCGACGCCCGCGTCCACTACGCCGTGCTCGACACCGGCGGCATCGCCCCCAATGTCGTCCAGGCCCACGCGCGGGTCCGCTATTCGATCCGGGCCCGCGACCTCCGCGGCATGCTCGAACTCGTGCAGCGCGTGAAGAAGATCGCCGAAGGCGCGGCGCTGATGACCGAAACCAAGATGGAGATGCGCATCGTCAGCGCCGTCTCCGACCTGCTCGGCAACACTCCACTCGAACAGGCCATGCATGGCGTCATGGAAGAGCTCGGCCCGCCGCATTTCGACGACGCCGACCGCGCCTTCGCCCAGGACATCCGCAAGACCCTGCAGCCGCAGGAGATCGCCTCGATCTGGCGCACGATCGGCATGGAGGATACCGGCGCGCCCCTGGCCGATTTCCTCGTGCCGATGGACGCCAAGCGCAACCCGGCGATCGGCTCGACCGATATCGGCGATGTCAGCTGGGCGGTCCCGACCGTGCAGGCCCATGCGCCGACGGTGGCGATCGGCACGCCCTTCCACACCTGGCAGGTCGTCGCCCAGGGCAAGACGCCGGCCGCCCACAAGGCGATGGTCCATGTCGCCAAGGCGATGGCGGCGACCGGCGCCGCCGTCCTGCTCGATCCCGCGCTGATGGCCGCCGCCAAGGCCGACCACAAGAAGCGCCTGGGCGCCGAGGGCTACACCTCGCCGCTCCCGCCCGAGGTCAAGCCGCCGCTGACGATGTCGCTGGGCGGGTAGCGGCAGAGCGGGGTTTCGTCATGGTCGGGCTTGTCCCGACCATCCACGTCTTCTCTCGTCGAACCCTATGACCAAGACGTGGATGCTCGCCACAAGGGCGAGCATGACGGTGGCGCTACCGCAGCCCGTCCTCGCCCTTGATCTGGTCCTTGGTCAGCCCGCCGATGCGCGGCAGCGGCCGGCCGGAATCGGTCACCGCGATCGCGACCAGGATCTCGCCGGCGCGCGGGGCGTCCGTGACCCGCACCTCGACCGCGTCGAAATGCGAGCGGACATAGGCTGCATCCTTGTGGCCGAGCGGCACGTCGATCGGCGTGCCCAGTCCGCCGCGCTTCTTGGCGGAGGGGATCAGCGCCGGGCCCTTGCCGAGCGCGGCGCGCACCGGCGTGCCCATCTTGGGGTGCAGGATCGCCGCCGCATGCTCCAGCTCGCCGCCTTCGCCGACGATCGCCGCCTTGCCGAAGCTCTCGGCCTGGCCGGGCTCGATGCCCAGCGCCGCGAGGCAGCGCTTGGTCAGGAGATCGCCGAGTTCGACGCCGATCTCGCTCAGCTCTCCCAGATCGTCGCGGTAGACTCCGGCAAAGGGGTTGGCGATCACGGCGACCGAGACGGCGCGCCGCGTCGGCGGCGAGACGGATTGGCCCCCTTCGATCAGGGTTTCGTCGACTTGCGTCAGGATCTTGCGGATGGTCGCGGGCATGATGGGCTCCGGCGGAAAGAAGGATGTCGGGGCGGGGCGCGCGCTCAGCGCTGCCCGTCCCAGACGCTGATCTGGTCGGCGCGCAGGCCGCCGACGCGCTCATGGATGCGCGCGCCGGTGGTCATGACGAGGATGAGCACCATCTCGTCGGCCTGGGGCGAGCCCGGCACGCCGACCTCCACCGCACCGAAATGGCTGCGCACATAACAGGCGTTGATGTGGGTGACGGGAATGTCGATCCGCGCGCCCGGTCCGGCGACCTTCTTGGTCGAGGGCACGATCGCCTTGGCGTTGCCGAGGATTTCGCGCATCGCGTAGCCGCCCGGCACATGCCAGAGCGCGCCATGCTCCAGTTCGCCGGCCGAACCGACGACGGCGCCCTTGCCATAGCCCTCGACGGTGGCGGGATCGCCGCCGAGCGCGTTGAGGCAGCGCGTCGCCATCTCCAGCCCCGCGGGTTTGAGCGCCTCCATCATCGGCATGATGTCGGGCTCATAGCGGCCGGCATAGGGGTTGGTCAGAACGGCGCAGACCGAGGCGATGCGCTCGGTGCGGCCGGACAGCGGGCCGAATTCGTGGAAGATCTCCTCCACGGTAGTCTGGATGCGGCGGATCTCAACAAGCACGCTCATGGGGCGGCCTTTCAGACAACAGCCGGGGCGCTGTGCGACGGCGGAGTGGAGCGCGAGCGCCCGGTCCGCACCAGCCCGTCGATGACCACCATGCCGATGCCGGGGATGTCACCGAGCGACACCGCCTCCAGCAGGCCCTTGCCCGAGGAATGCTGCGGCTTGTCGAGGAAGACGAAATCGGCGGGATAGCCGACCGCGATCAGCCCGGCATCGAGCGAGCGCCGGCGCGCGACATTGCCGGTGGCGAGGCAGAAGGCCTGCTCGGCCGGCAGCCCGCCGAGGCTCGACAACAGCGTGATCATGCGCAGCATGCCGTTGGGCTGGACGCCGGAGCCGGCGGGCGCATCCGTGCCGATCAGCACATCCGCCAAGCGGCCAGCCTCACGCGCCGCCTCAAGCGCCACCAGCGCCGATTTCTCGTTGCCGTTATGGACGACCTCGAGCGCGCCTTTCGCCTTCTCGCAGAGGATGCGGATATCGCCATGAGCGATCGAGGTCGGCCCGCCATTGATGTGGCTGACGACGTCGGGCTGGGCCTCCAGCACATCGTCCTTGTTGACGAAATGCGAGCCGGCGATCGAGGGGCCGCCGGTGTGCATGATCGATTCGAGCCCGATCTCGCGGCACCAGTCGGCGACGCGCTTGGCGTCGGGCCCCTTGGCGACGGTGCCGAGCCCGATCTCGCCGATATGGCGGATGCCAAGCGCCTTCAGCTCCTCGAAGACCTCGCGGCCGAAATCGAGCTCGGCGACCGGCGCACCCGCGATCACCTTGGCGCCCGCCGGGCGGAAATTCTGGAAGCAGCGCTGCGCCGTCACAGCCAGCGCCTTGACGCCGATGGCGTCCTTGGGGCGGCCCGGCAGATGCACCTCGCCGGCCGAGACCAGCGTGGTGACGCCGCCATTCACCCCCATCTCGATCCAGCCGAGCTGGTTCTGGCGCGGCGTCCAGTCGCCGAAGACGGGGTGGCAATGGGAATCGATCAGCCCCGGCGACAGGCCTGAGCCCTTCGCGTCGATCACGGTCTCGGCGCCCGAAAGATCGAGATCGGCCGACTTGCCGATCGCCGCGATGCGCCCGTCGACGACGACGATCGCATCGGCATCGAGGATCGGCTTGGTCAGATCGCCCGAGAGCAGCAGGCCGATGTTGCGGATCACCAGCTTGCCCTTGGCGGGTCCCGCCGCGACGTCGTGAGCCATCTGGATCTCCGGAGCACAGGCCGCCGACGCCCTTGTGGGACAGGCGGTGATTGAATGTGTAATAACAATCATGGAGAGGCCCGCCGCCGCTGGCAAGGGGCTGGCCAAGGGCTGGCGAGCTGCTGGCGAGGTCGCCCGCTTGCGCCTGAGCGCCCACCGCCGAGGAGGCTAGAAGACCGCCATGACGCGCATCGAGTCCCCCATCGTCGAGGTGGATGGCGAGACGCCTGCCGACGCCGCCAGGCGCGGGCGGAAGCCGGCTGAGAGCTATGTGCTCGAGGAGCAGGTCGGCTTCCTGATGCGGCGTGCGCAGCAGCGCCACATCGCGATCTTCCAGCGCATCATGGGCGAGGACGGGCCGACGCCGACCCAGTTCGCCGCGATGGCGAAACTTGGCGGCGGCGAGGATATCTCCCAGAATCAGCTCGGGCGGATGACCGCCATGGACCCCGCGACGATCAAGGGCGTCATCGCGCGCCTCGCCGAGCGCGGGCTGGTCGAGCGTCGCCCGGACCCGGACGACCAGCGTCGCGTCCGCGTCCGCTTGACGCCCGCCGGCCTGGAGGCGATGCCGGGCCTCACCGAGAAGGCGCGCGCCATCACGGCCGCGACCCTGTCGCCCCTCTCCCGCGAGGAAGCCGAGCGCCTGCTCGCGCTGCTGGCGCGTCTCGATTGAGCACCGGCTGCCCGCAAAATCTGCTTGCGCCACCTTGTTTGTATACTAACAATAATAAGCACGGGTTCCGGATCGTCACAGTCTAGGGGAGCTGGCCATGGCGCGCTATCTGCGGCCCACCACGCTGGAGGAGGCGCTGGCGCTGCGCGCGCAGGCCGGCGAGACGCCCCTGGCGCTCCTCGCCGGCGGCACCGATGTCTATCCGGTCCGTACGTATAAGAGCGCCTGGTTCCAGCCCTTCAGCCGTGATGTGCTCGACCTCGGCGCCGTGCCCGAACTCTCCGCCATCCAGCACGACGCTGCGGGAACCCGGATCGGCGCGACCGCGACCTGGAGCGCCGTCGCCGAGGCCACGCTCCCGCCCGCCTTCAACGCCCTGAAACAGGCCAGCCGTCAGGTCGGCGGCGTGCAGATCCAGAATCGCGGCACGATCGGCGGCAATCTCTGCAATGCTTCGCCGGCTGCCGACGGCGTGCCGCCGCTGCTGGTGCTCGACGCGCAGGTCGAACTTGCGAGCCGGCGCGGCCGCCGCCGCCTGCCGCTCGCAGACTTCGTTCTGGGCAACCGCCGCACCGCGCTGGCGCCCGACGAGATCCTGGTCGCGATCCACATCCCCGCCCAGCCGGAGAGCGCCCGCTCGACCTTTCTCAAGCTCGGCGCGCGCGCCTATCTCGTCATCTCCATCGCCTCCGTTGCCGCGATCATCGCCACCGACGCGGCGGGCTTGGTCTCAGGCGCCCGTATCGCCGTCGGCGCCTGCTCGGCCGCACCGCAGTGTCTGGCCACGCTGGAGGCCCGGCTCATCGGGCAGCCGGCCGGCGATCTCGCCGCCCTCGTCCAGCCCGAAGACCTCGCCGCGCTGGCGCCCATCGACGATGTCCGCGCCAGCGCCGCCTATCGCCGCGATGCGGCCTTCGTGCTGGTGCGCCGGGCGCTGACCCAACTCGCCGACAAGCCGATGGAGGCCGCTGCGTGACCATTCATGACCGCTCGGCCCTCGCGGCCACCGCTCAGGCCACGGACGCCATCGCCTTCCGGCTCAACGGCGCCGATGTCGCGCTGGGCGACGCCCCCGACAGCCGCCTCAGCGAGGTTCTGCGCGCCAGCCTCGGCGCCACCGGCACCAAGGTCGGCTGCGATGCCGGCGATTGCGGCGCCTGCACCGTCCTGATCGACGACGCACAGGCCTGTGCCTGCCTCGTGCCGGTCGGCCAGATCGCTGGCCGCGACGTGCTCACCGTCGAGGGGCTGGCACAGACCGCGATCGGCGCCGCGCTCCAGCAGGCCTTCCAGCTGCATGGCGCGGCCCAGTGCGGCATCTGCACGCCGGGCATGCTGATGGCGGCCTATGATCTGCTCCGGCGCAACCCGCAGCCCGGCGAGCGCGAGACGCTCGATGCGCTCGGCGGCGTGCTCTGCCGCTGCACCGGCTATCTCAAGATCGTCGAGGCGGTGCGCGACGCCCATCGCTTTTTCGATGAGGGCACTGCCTGTCTCCCTCCCCCCGCTTGCGGGGGGAGGGAGACAGCCTCGATCGGCAGCCGCCTCGCCCGTCTCGACGGCGCCCCCAAGGTCGCCGGCTCCGAGCGCTACGGGGCCGACAGCGCGCCCGAGGACGCGCTCTGGCTGCGCGCGATCCGCTGCCCGCATCCGCGCGCGCGCTTCACCCTGGGCGATCTCGACGCCTTCGTCGCCGCGCGGGCCGGGCTGGTGCGGGTCTTCACCGCGCAGGATGTTCCAGGCGAGAACTCCTTCGGCATCTATCCGCATCTCAAGGACCAGCCCGTCTTCTCAACCGGGGAGACGCGCTATCGCGGCGAATGCGTGCTGGCCGTGGTCGGCGAGAAGGAGGCGGTCGAGGCGCTCGGCATCGACGACATCCCGATCGCCTGGGAGCCCCTGCCGGCGATGATCGGCAGCGCCGCGGCGCTGGCCGACAGCGCCTTCACCCTGCATGATTTCGTGCCTGACAATGTGCTGACGCGCGGCCGTGTCGAGCGTGGCGATGTCGAGGCGGGCTTCGCCGAGGCGACCCATGTCGCCCAGGGCGCCTTCGAGACGGGCTTCGTCGAGCACGCCTATATCGAACCCGAAGCCGGCTATGCCAAGCGCATCGGCGACACCATCGAAATCTTCGCCTGCACCCAGGCGCCCTATATGGACCGCGACGAGGTCGCCCGCGTGCTCGCTCTGCCGCTGGAGAGCGTCCGCATCCTGCCCTCCGCCTGCGGCGGCGGCTTCGGCGGCAAGCTCGATGTCTCGCTGCAGCCGATGCTGGCGGTCGCGGCCTGGGTGCTGGACCGGCCGGTGCGCTGCGTCTTCTCGCGCATCGAATCGATGATCTCCTCGACCAAGCGCCACCCTTCCTCGATCCAGGCTAAGGCCGCCTGCGATGTGGACGGCCGGCTCGTCGCCTATGCGATGGAGGGCGATTTCGACACCGGCGCCTACGCCTCCTGGGGGCCGACGGTCGCCGGCCGCGTGCCGGTTCATGCGACGGGGCCCTACAAGGTGCCCCATGTGCGCAATCATTCCCGCGCCATCTACACCAACGGCCCGCCCTCGGGCGCCTTCCGCGGCTTCGGCGTGCCGCAGGCGGCGCTCGCCCAGGAGAGCCTGTTCGACGATCTCGCCACCGCCGCCGGCCTCGACCGGCTGGACTTCCGGCTGATCAACGCGATCCGCGCCGGCGACACGACGCCATCAGGCCAGCGTCTCGAGGCCAGCGTCGGCCTCGCCGAATGCCTGGAGACGCTGAAGCCGCATTGGCAGCGGCTGCTGGCGGATGCGGCAGCCTTCAATGCGAGCGAGGGCCGCACCCGCCGCGGCGTCGGCATCGGCTGCATGTGGTACGGCATCGGCAACACCGGCATGTCGAACCCCTCGACCATGCGGGTGACGCTCTCGCAGGATGGCCGCCTGACCTTCTGGAACGGCGCCGTCGACATCGGCCAGGGCTCGACCACCGTCCTGACGCAGATCGCGGCGGATGCGCTCGGCCTGCCCGTGGAGCACTTCGACCTCGTGCTCGGCGACACGGCGCTCACCTTCGACGCCGGCAAGACCTCCGCTTCGCGCCAGACCTTCGTCTCCGGCCGGGCCGCCGAGGCCGCCGCCGCCACGCTGCGCGCCGAGATCCTGCGACTGACCAATGCCGGGCCATCGGGGCTGCTGGCCCTGGAGGGGACAACCGTCACCGTCGCGGAGAACGGCGTCATCGCCCGGATCGACCTCGCCGCCCTGCCGGCGCAGCCAGACGGCACGGTGCTGGAGGGAATCGGCTCCTTCGATCCCCCAACCGTTCCGCTCGACGCAATGGGCCAGGGCATCCCCTACGCCACCTATGGCTTCGCCGCGCAGATCGCCTCGCTCGACGTCGATCTCGATCTCGGCACGATCAGGCTGAACCGCATCGTCGCGGCCCATGACGTCGGCCGCGCGATCAACCCGATGCTGGTCGAAGGCCAGATCCATGGCGGGATCGCCCAGGGCATCGGGCTGGCGCTGATGGAGGAATACCTCCCCGGCCGCACCGAGAACCTGCACGACTACCTGATCCCGACTGCCGGCGACGTGCCCCCGATCGACATCATCCTGGTCGAGGATCCCGAGCCGCTCGGCCCGTCGGGCGCCAAGGGCATCGGCGAACCGGCGCTGGTCCCGACGGCGCCCGCGATCCTCGGCGCGATCCGCCATGCCACCGGCGTCACGCCGCGCCAGGTACCCGTGCTGCCGCACCGGCTTTGGGCGTTGCTGCGCGCCAAGGAGGGTCGCTCGTGAACGAGATCAACCCGATGAGCGCGCAGGAGAGCGTGCTCGCCGAGCGCTCGCGCAAATTCGGCGTCGCCGAGGGCGACGAGGGCATCGTCCGCTGCGATGCCTGCCCGGTGCTCTGCCGGATCCGCCCCGGTCGCGCCGGCGCCTGCTCGCGCTATGCCAACGAGAACGGGCTCCTGATCCGCACCGACCCGGTCGTGCTGCTGGCGGAAGCGGTCGAGGACGGCCAGCCCCTCGTCGCCTTCACGGAGCCCGCGCAGGACTGGGACGGCTCGATCCTGCCGGCCGAGCGCGTCTTCGTCACCGGCATCGGCTCGGGCACGACCTATCCCGACTACAAGCCCGCGCCCTTCATCGTTTCGTCCCAGCATGAGGGCGTCGACACGGTGACCGTGGTGACCGAGGGCATTTTCTCCTATTGCGGCCTCAAGGTGAAGATCGACACCGATCGCCATCTCGGCCCGGAGACCGCGGCGATCCGCGTCAATGGCGAGCAGGTCGGCCATGTCACCACCGCCGAATACGGCTCGCAGATGCTCTCCATCGGCGGCGTGCGCCATCTCACCGGCGGCTCCAAGAAGGAGGGCAACACCACCTGCGAGACCATGCTGAAGCTCGGCAATGGCGAGGCGGTCGAACTCACCATCGATGGCGGCCATGGCGTCGTCGTCCAGGCCGGCCAGGCGCCGATCGTCGACGGCAAGCCCGAGACGCGCATGCGCGTCGGCTGCGGCTCGGCCACGATCGGCATCTTCGCCAAGCAGTGGCAGGGCCATGTCGACGAGGTCATCGTCGTCGACGACCACATCACCGGCGTGCTGACCGAGCATCAGGCCGGCCGCGTGCTCGACATGAAACCCGCCGGAATCCGCGTCCGCGGCCGCAAATCGACGCCCGGCCGCTATTTCCAGGTCGCGCAGCCCGGGCTGGGCTGGGGCGGCACCGACATCACCGACCCGCTCGCGATCATCCAGAAGATCGACCCGGGCACCGCCTGGCCCGGCATGCGGCTGCTGATGACCTCGACCACCGGCGAGGACTCGCTCTACTGCATCCTCGACGAGAACCTCCTGCCGGTGGAGGCGGAGATGCCCGCCGCCGTGCGCCAGGTCGTCGAGCGCATCGGCGAGAACTGCGAGCCGTCCTTGTGCAGTGTGCTGTTCGTCGCCGGCGCCGGTGGCTCGCTGCGCGCCGGCGTCACCGAGAACCCGATCCTGCTCACCCGCTCCGTGCAATCGGGCACGACGCGCGTCACCATGGGCGGCGCGCCGGTCTATGTCTGGCCCGGCGGCGGCATCACCGTCATGGTCGACGTGCTGCGGATGCCGAAGAACGCCTTCGGCTATGTCCCGACGCCCGCCATCGTCGCGCCGATCGAGTTCACCTTGCCGCGCGCGCTCTATCTCGCCTGCGGCGGTCATGCGCAGGAGATCGTCCCGGTCGAGGAGGTCCTGCGCGCCCATGGCGGCCAGGCCCGGATCGAGGGTGGCGCGGCGGAGAACCCCTGGCCGCTGCGGCGAGGC
>CALRYW010000117.1:0-10704 GCA_943372485.1 Allobosea thiooxidans | reverse complement strand
TTCTTGCGCAGCTTGCTGACATGGCTCTCGACCACAGCCTCGTCGACCTCGGCATCGAACAGGCCGTAGACGGCGTTGAAGACCTGGGTCTTCGTCACCCAGCGGCCGCGGTTGCGCATCAGGAATTCGAGGATGCGGCGCTCGCGGCGCGGCAGCGCCATCGGTTCGCCGGCGATCTCGGGATCGCTGCCGTCAAAATGGACCTTGATCTCGCCGATCGTGACCTCGTCATCGGTCGCGCGCCGCTTCTCGGCCCGGCGCTGCATCGCGTTCACCCGGGCCAGGATCTCCCGCACATGCACCGGCTTGCGGACCACATCGTCGACGCCGGCGGCGAAGAGCTCCAGCGTCTTTTCGAGCGAGGAGGCCTCGTTCATGGCGATCACCGGCGCCTGCGAACGGCGGCGGATCATGGTCGGGAAGCTCGACCGCTCGGCACAATCTCCGATCAGGAAGGCCTCGACGCTGTTGAGATGATCGGCCGAGGTGTCCTCGACCCATTCCTGGAAGCGCGAGGGGGTGAAGCCGATCGCCGGAACACCCTCGCCCGTAAACAGAGACTGATATCCTTCGGTGACGAGAACCCGGTCATCGATGACGATATACATGGATACCCCCCAGCATCGGCACAACTTCCCCTCAAAAGAGCGGGAAGCAGTCTGACGCTAAGGATCGTCTTCGTCATGGTCAACGCAATATTGGAACGAAGAGACTTGAGATGAAACACTACGGAAACCTCGATTAAAGACCGTTATACGGATTTATGAGAAAGCATATAGTTTTTGTTAACTCTCGATATTTAGCCGCGACGACGTCTGGATCGGGTCTCGAGGGAGCCTCTGCTTCCCGGCCGGCCGACCCCGAAATCGGGCGCGCGGGAGCGCCTATAGTATATGGAGTCGAATAGGGTCGTATTCATCAATCCGTTTCTATCAAAATTGAATCAAAACCCCGAAATCGTCCGGCGAAAGCTTCGGGCAAGCAAATCGAGATCAGATGAGCCTCGAAAGCTTGGCTTGGAGATCGGCAGATGAGCATTTTCGGGATCATGCGCACCGGCGTATCCGGCATGGCCGCCCAGGGCAGCAAGCTGGGCGCCGTCAGCGACAACATCGCGAACGTCAACACGGTCGGCTACAAGCGCGCCTCGACCGAGTTTTCCTCGCTGATCTCCGAAGGGAACCACAGCGAATACAATTCCGGCGGCGTCGAGACGATGACGCGCTACGCGATCTCCGACGAGGGCCTGATCATGGGCTCGACCTCGAAGACGGACCTCGCCATCCGCGGCAACGGCTTCTTCGTCGTCACCGATGCCGGCGGCACGCCCTACATGACCCGCGCCGGCGCCTTCGTGAAGAACGGCAGCCAGGAACTGGTCAATTCGGCGGGCTTCTACCTGATGGGCTATCCGATCGAGAACGGCGACCCCACCGTCGTCGCCAACAGCCTCGACGGGCTCGAGCGCATCAACCTCGCCAATGTCGCCTATCAGGCGAGCCCGACGGTGAGCGGCACGATCAAGGGCGTGCTCGACTCCAATGCGACGGTGATCGCCGCCGGCACCCTGCCCTCCGACAACGTCGCCGGCAGCACCTATTCGAGCAAGTCGTCGATCGTCTCCTACGACAATCTCGGCAACAAGCAGTTCCTCGACGTCTACATGGCCAAGACCGGCACGGCGCCCGATACCTGGCAGGCCGTGGTCTTCGACCAGGCGGGCGCGACCGCCGGCGGCTTCCCCTATGCCGGCGCCCCCCTCGCCAACGTCGCGCTGGCCTTCGGCCCGACCGGCCAGCTCACCACGGCGCCGGCGACTTTCACCGTCGCCATCCCCGGCGGCGCCACCGCCACGATCGACTTCAGCCAGGTCTCGCAGGTCGCGACCGGCGAGACCGCGCTCGAACTCGCCGTCGACGGCAACGCGCCGAGCGCGGTCGAGAGCGTGGAGATCGCCAATGACGGCACCGTCTACGCCGTCTTCGAGAACGGCGCGCGGCGCGCGACCTACCGCATCCCACTCGCCACCGTGCCGAGCCCGGACCAGCTGACCCCGCAATCGGGCAATGTCTATTCGGTCAGCAACCTGTCCGGCGACGTCATCGTCGGCTTTCCCGAGAGCGGCAGCTTCGGCTCGATCCGCTCCGGGGCGCTGGAGCAGTCGAATGTCGACCTCGCCTCCGAGCTGACCGCGATGATCGAGTCGCAGCGCAGCTACACGGCGAATTCGAAGGTCTTCCAGACCGGCTCGGAAATCCTCGACGTCCTGGTCAACCTGAAGCGCTGAGCGCGCCGCAAAGAGAGACGGGGACGCCGCCATGAGTTTGTCATCCGCCTTGAACGTGGCGCAGTCCTCCCTGACCGCGACCTCGACCCAGACCTCCGTGCTCTCGCGCAACGTCGCCGGCGCCGACGACCCCAACTACAACCGCAAGGCCGGCACGCTGGTGACCACCTATGGCGGGGCGGTCAGGATCGCCTCGATCAGCCGGGCGATGGATTCGGTGCTCTTCGCGGCCAAGCTCGGCTCGACCGCGACGACCGCCGGGCAGCAGGCGATCGTCGATGCGCTCGACCAGTTGGAAGCCACCGTCGACGACCCCGAACTCGACCAGTCGCTCGCGGCCAAGCTCGGCGCGCTGACCAACGCCCTCCAGCAATATGGCGTGACGCCGGACGACCCGCTGCTCGCGCAGAACGTGCTGACCAAGGCGACGGAGATGGTCCGCAGCCTCAACGCCGCCAGCGAGGCGGTGCGCACCGTCCGCCAACAGGCCGATGCCGACATGGCGCTCGGCGTCGAGCGGGTGAACAGCCTGCTCAAGGAGTTCGAGTTCGCCAACCGCGCCATCGTCAAGGGCAGCCAGTCGGGCGCCGACATCACCGACCAGCTCGACACGCGCGACCGCATCCTCTCCCAGCTCGCGGAGGAGATGGGCATCAGCGTCGCCACCCGCCCCAACAACGACATGGTGATCTACACCGATGGCGGCGTGACCCTGTTCGAGACGGTGCCGCGCAGGGTCTCGATGGCGCCGAGCTTCGCACTCGGGGCCGGCACGCCCGGCAATGCGGTCTATGTCGACGGCGTGCCGGTCACCGGCCCCAATGCGATCATGCCGCTGAAATCCGGGCAGATCTACGGATCCTCGATCGTCCGCGACGCGATCACCGTCACCTATCAGAGCCAGCTCGACGAGATCGCCCGCGGGCTGATCGAGGTCTTCGCCGAGAGCGACCAGACCGGCGTCGGGCCCGACCAGGCCGGCCTCTTCACCTATGGCCCGCCGCCCGGCCCCGCCGCCATTCCGGCGACCGGCGTGACGGTCGCGGGCCTCGCCGGCGCGATCCGCGTCAACGCCAATGCCGACCCCTCCCAGGGCGGCGATCTCGACCGGCTGCGCGACGGCGGCATCTCCGACCCGCTCGACCCCAACTACAGCTACAACACGAGCGGCGCCGCCGGCTTTCCCGACCGCATCCAGGGACTGCTGACCGCGCTGGGCACCAGCCGCAATTTCGACCCCGCCACCGACGCCGACCCGACCGACACCCTCGTCGGCTTCGCCGGCTCCTCGGTCGGCTGGCTCGAGGCCAAGCGCCAGACCGCGACGCAGACGCTCGGCTATGAGACCGCGCTGCTCCAGCGCACGACGGCTGCGCTCTCCAACGTGACCGGCGTCGACATCAACGAGGAAATGACGCTGATGATGGAGCTGGAGCGCTCGTTCAACGCCTCGTCGACCCTGATCTCGACCATCGACCGGATGCTCGAGGCGCTGCTGCAGGCCGTGAGGTAACGACCATGAAGACGAGCTTCATCTCGAATTATTCGCTCTCCGGCACCTTGCGCAACGCCGTCGCCAAGGCCCGCGACAGCCTGGCCGACGCCACCACCGAATCGACCACGCTGCGCCATGCCGATATCGGCCTGACGCTCGGCGGCAGCACCGGCAAGACGGTCGGCCTGCGCGACCAGTACGACCGGCTGAACGGCATCGTCGACACCAACGGCCTCGTCGCCTCGCGGCTCGAAGTGACGCAGAAGGCACTCGACGGCATGCGCGAGACCGCCGAGCAGTTCCTCGCCACGCTGATCAGCGTGCGCGACGGCGACAAGGGCGCCGAGGTCCTGAAGTCGGAGGCGAAGAACAATCTCCAGGCGCTGACGGCCTCGCTCAACGCGTCCTCCAGCGGCCAGTTCCTCTTCGCCGGCATCAACACCCAGCAGCGCCCGGTGACCGACTATTTCGCCACCCCGGCCCCGGGCAACAAGGCCGCGATCGACGCGGCCTTCCTCGGCCATTTCGGCTTCGCCCAGAACGCGCCCGCCGTCGCCAACATCACCCAGGCGGACATGACGACCTTCCTGCAAACCGTGCTGCCGACGGAGTTCGCCAATCCGGCCTGGACCACGAACTGGTCCTCGGCGCTCGACCAGAACATGACCGGTCGGATTTCGCTGAGCGAGGTCGTCGAGGTCTCGACCAACGCCAACACGCAGACCATGCGCGACCTCGCCATGGCCTACACCATGGCCTATGACCTCGGCACCGAGACCCTCAACACCAACGCCTTCCGCGCCGTCGTCGACGCCAGCATCGAGAGCGTCAACAAGGCGATCCTCGGCCTGACCGCGACGCAGGCGCAGCTCGGCGCCATCGAGGAGCGGGTCAAGGTCTCGAGCGAGCGGCTCACCATCCAGCGCGACATCGTCGCCAGGCAGATCCAGGCCTTCGAGAATGTCGATCCCTACGAGGCCAATGTCCGCGTCACCGATCTGACGACGCAGCTCGACACCGCCTATGCGCTGACCGTCAGGATCCAGCAGCTCAACATCCTGAAATACATGAGCTGACCCCGCGCCCGGCCGTCACAGGCCGCCGGGCGCCCCGCCAACCGCACTCGCCGCCCGCTCCGGCCGCGCCGGCGCGGCCGGGCGGTTGCGCGCCTAAGCCGCCCTCCCGTCCACCCGTCCGGAGATGCCCCATGTACCAGAGCTCCTATGCGGCCATGGCCGCGGATGACTATGCCCTCGCCCGCGCCCAGGAATGGCGCGCGCTCGACCACGCCGTGACCCTGCTCGAGGAAGCGCGCCCGACCGGGGCGGCCTCCCCGGAGACGATCGAGGCGGTCGGCTTCCTGCGCCGGCTCTGGACGCTGCTGATCGAGGATCTCGGCAGCGCCGAGAATGGCCTGCCCGAGAGCCTGCGCGCCTCACTGATCTCGATCGGCCTCTTCGCCCTGCGCCAGGGCGAGGCGCTGCGGCTCGGACAGTCCGAGGATTTCCAATCGGTCATCGACGTCAACAAGATGATCCGCGACAGCCTGGCCTGAACCGGAGGATGGACAAGCCGATGAACCTCTCTCTGCGCGCCAACGAGAAGATCTACATCAACGGGGCGATCCTGCGCTTCGACCGCAAGGTCAGCCTCGAGCTGATGAACGACGCGACCTTCCTGCTCGAAACCCATGTCATCCAGCCCGATGAGACGACGACGCCGCTGCGGCAGCTCTACTTCGTCGTCCAGACCATGCTGATCGACCCGAAGAACGCCGGCGCCGCCCGGCTGCTCTTCGACCGCATGCTGATGACCACCGCCTGCATCTTCGAGGATGCGAGCGTGCTCTTCGGCCTCCAGGGCATCGACCGGCTGATCGCCGAGGAGCGCCATTTCGAGGCGCTCAAGCAGCTGCGGGCGCTCTATCCGGCCGAAGCCGCCATCCTCGCAAGCTCCGGACAGGCCAGGGAGCCTAGCCTGCCGGCGACGGTGAGGGCTGCGGCCGTCGCGCCGATGCGGTGCGAGGCCCAGCGCGCCTGACGAGACGAGGCCCGCCGCCCGGCGGGTCGCCACCCGAACCCGGCGGAGCCGATCATGGACGTGAGCAGCATCCCGAGCACCACGACGAGCACGACCTCGGGCTCGACCAGCACCAGAAACGCCATGGGCGACTACAACACCTTCCTCCGGCTCCTGATCGCCCAGGCCAAGAACCAGGACCCGACCAACCCGACAGATCCGGCGCAGTACGTCCAGCAATTCGCGGCGCTCTCGCAGGTCGAGCAGTCGGTCACGGCCAATGCCAAGCTCGACCAGATCATCGCCGGCATCGCGGCGCTGAAGCCCGCCACGACGGAAGCCTGAGGCGGCAGCCGTGAACGAGGCCGACGCCCTCGACCTGATGCGCGACGCCGTCTGGGCGATCATCATCGGGGCCGGCCCCGCCGTCGCCGCCGCGATGGCGATCGGCCTGATCATCGCGCTGATGCAGGCCCTGACGCAGGTGCAGGAGGCGACCCTGACCTTCGTGCCGAAGATCGTCGTCATCCTGATCGTGATGGCGGCGACGGGCGCCTTCACCGGCGCCCAGGTCTTCGCCTTCACCGAACGCGTCTACGGCCGCATCGAACGCGGCTTCTGAGCGCGCGCCGACGGGCGCGCATCCCCGACGACAGGACAGGGTGCCAGAATGGCCACGCCCCATCTCATCTCCGGCAAGGTCGCGCCCAAGGCGATGCTGGCTGAGCCTCCGGCCAGCCGCCGCGACATCGGCTTCGCGATCGGCATCATCGGCATCCTGTCGATCCTGTTCCTGCCGATCCCGGCCTTCCTGATCGATCTCGGCCTGGCGTTCTCGATCGCGCTCTCGGTGCTGATCCTGATGGTGGCGCTGTGGATCAAGAAGCCGCTGGAATTCTCCTCCTTCCCGACCATCCTGCTGGTCGCGACGATGCTGCGGCTGGCCCTCAACATCGCCACGACGCGCGTCATCCTCGCGCATGGCAACGAGGGCTCGCATGCGGCGGGCTACATCATCGACGGCTTCGCCCGCTTCGTCATCGCCGGCGACTTCGTCATCGGCCTGATCGTCTTCATCATCCTCGTTACCGTGAACTTCATCGTCATCACCAAGGGCGCGACCCGCATCGCCGAGGTCGGCGCCCGCTTCACCCTCGACGCCATCCCCGGCAAACAGATGGCGATCGACGCCGATCTCTCGGCCGGGCTGATCGGCGCGCCGGAGGCGCAGCGGCGCCGCCACGAGCTGGAGGAGGAGAGCTCCTTCTTCGGCGCCATGGACGGCGCCTCGAAATTCGTCCGCGGCGACGCCATCGCCGGGCTGATCATCACCGCCGTCAACATCCTCGGCGGCATCATCATCGGCGTCACACGCCATGGCATGTCGCTGTCCCAGTCCGCCGACGTCTTCGTCAAGCTCGCGGTCGGCGATGGCCTCGTCACCCAGATCCCCGCGCTGATCGTCTCGCTCGCCGCCGGCCTTCTGGTCTCCAAGGGCGGCACGCGGGGCACGGCCGAGCAGGCGATCCTCGGCCAGCTCGGGCACTATCCGCGCGCGCTGTTCGTCGCCTCCTTCTTGATGGTGATCCTGGCGCTGGTGCCAGGCCTGCCGCTTTTGCCCTTCGCATTGCTCGGCGGGCTGATGGCCTTCGTCGGCTACACCATTCCGAAGCGCAACGCCGAGCGCGCCGCGGCCGCCGAGGAAATCCGCGCCATGGAGGCCGAGGAAGCCGCGCGCGAGAGCCAGGATACGATCAGGGAATCGCTGCGCACGGCGGAAATCGAGCTCAGCCTTGGCAAGCAGCTCGCCGCCGAAATGCTGACCTCGCACAGCGAACTCGCCCACCGCGTCGGCAAAATGCGCAAGAAATTTGCGCAGCAATATGGTTTCGTCGTGCCCGAGATCAAACTCTCCGACAGCCTGACGCTGCCGCCCAAGCATTACGAATTCCGCATCCACGGCACCGTCGCCGCCAGCGGCGAGATGCGCCCCGGCAGCATGCTGGTCGTCGTCGGCGACGGCCGCCTGCCCGACCTCCCGGGCGAGGAGGTCCGCGAGCCCGCTTTCGGCGTCAAGGCGATGTGGGTCTCGGAAAGCTATGCCAACGAGGTCCGGCGCGAAGGCATGCAGCCGGTCGATCGGCTCTCGGTGCTGCTCACCCATCTCAGCGAGACGATTCGTAAGAATCTCGGCCAACTCCTGTCCTACAAGGACATGCGCGCGCTGCTCGACCGGCTGGGGCCCGAGTACAAGAAGCTGCTCGACGAGATCTGCCCGGCCCATATGTCGCTCTCGAGCCTTCAGGCGGTGCTGCGCCTGCTGCTGGCCGAGCGCGTCTCGATCCGCAATCTCCACCTCATCCTCGAGGTCGTCGCCGAAATCGCGCCGCATGTCCGCCGCGCCGAGCAGATCGCCGAGCATGTGCGCATGCGCATGGCACAGCAGATCTGCGGCGACCTCACCCAGGGCGGCATGCTCAACATGCTCAGGCTCGGCAACCGCTGGGACCTCGCCTTCCATGAGAGCCTGCGTCGCGACGGCAAGGGCGAGGTCGTCGAGTTCGACATCGATCCGCGCCTGATCGAGGAGTTCGCGGCCGAGGCAACGACGGCGATCCGCGCCCGCATGGACCAGGGCCAGAGCTTCGTCCTCGTCACCAGCCCGGATGCGCGCCCTTACGTCCGCATGATCGTCGAGCGCATCTTCCCGGCGCTACCCGTCCTCTCGCATGTCGAGATCGCGCGCGGGCTGGAGGTCAACCTCTTGGGCACCATCTCGTGACACCGTTCACGCCAGACACGGTGCTGCATGCCTTCCTGATCTTCTGTCGCATCGGCGCCTGCCTGATGCTGATGCCGGGCTTCTCCAGCCCGCGCGTCCCGGTCCGCTTCCGGCTGATGATCGCGATAGGCGTCACGCTGGCGCTCACGCCTTACGTGCTGCCGGCCTTCGCCCATCTCGTCTCGCCGGGTCCGGCGACGCTGCTGCGCGTCGTCCTCGCCGAGACGATGACAGGGGCGCTGATCGGGCTGATGGCGCGCTTCTTCTTCCTGGCACTGCAAACCATCGCGACCGCGATGGCGACGACCGCCGGCCTCGGCCAGCTGCCGGGCCTGCCGATCGACGAGGCCGAGGCCTCGGCCCCCTTCGTGACGCTGATCACCCTGACCGCGGCGACGCTGATGTTCGTCACCAACCAGCATGCCGAGGTCATCCGCGCGCTGGCGGGCTCCTACACCCGCATCGCGCCGGGCACGCCGCTCGATGCCCAGGCCGGGCTGATCCAGATCGCCGACCGGGCATCCGAAACCTTCAATCTGGCCCTGCGCGTCGGCAGCCCCTTCATCATCTATGCGGTGATCGTCAATCTCGCGATCGGCCTGATGAACAAGCTGACACCGCAGATCCCGGTCTATTTCATCTCCCTGCCCTTCGTCATCGCGGGCGGGCTGTTCCTGCTCTACTTCTCCGGGCCGGAGGCGCTGAGCCTGTTCATCACCGCGTTCTCGGCCTGGCTGGCGCGGGGCTGAGCGGCCATGCAGGGCAAGCGCCTCAAGGCGATTGAGCGGATGCTGTCGATCCAGTCGCGCATCCGCAAGCTCGCCGAATGGCGCCAGAAGGCGATCGAGCTGAAGGCTGCCGCCGCGCGCGCCGAATCCCGCGCCCTGGTCGCTGCGCTGAACGGCGAGGGGCCGACCGCCGGGCTCTTCGCCGACATGACCGCGAGACGCCTGCATCGCACCGAGGTCTCCGCCTCGCGCTTCGAAGCGGCCGCGATCCTCCAGGCCAGGCAGGTGCTCGCCGAGACGGGTCGCGAGAAGCGCACCGCTCGCCTCGCCGACCATGTCCGCAAGGTGAAGCTGCGCGCCGACCAGGATGGCGCGCTCGTCGAGGTCATGGACGCGCGCGAAGGCCAGCGGGCGGCAACGCTCTGAGCGCTGCCGGACGAGACTCTCGGCGGAGGGACGCCGAAAACACCGCGCCCGCCCGCAAGCCTGAAACAAGCCTGGTGGGCGATGATCGGCTCCAGATCGTTCAACGACCCTGGCAACGACCCTGGAAGGTGACAATGGCGATTTCTCCTCCGTCGGACATCGTGCTCGACGTGGCCCGCGCCGCCGATCCGGCGCGCCTGCAGCTTGCCGTCGACCGGCTCCAGAAGCTCGGCAATGGCATCGCCGGCACGCAATTCGCCGCCGCGGTGGACGAGGCGGCACCCGCCGGCGGCATCCCCGGACTCGCCGGAGCCCGCGAAAAATTCGCCTCTCTTGCGCCGGCTAAGCTCGACAATGCTGCACCGGCGGTCCCGTCGAAGACCGCCAAAACCATGCAGCAGTTCGAGGCGCAGGTCATCCAGACCTTCATCGAGCAGATGATGCCCGAGGCGACCGCGAACAACTTCGGCAGCGGCACCGCCGGCGGGGTCTGGCGCTCGATGCTCTCCGAGCAGATCGCCAACCAGATCGCCAAGGCGGGCGGGCTGGGCATCCGCGAGAAGGTCGAGGCCGCGATCGCCGCCCGCAACAACACGGGCTCCGCCGACGGCACCGTCGCCGCCGCGCACAAGCTGCTCGACGGCCGGATCGCCGGCGCCAATGCCCGCGACCTCGCCATCCCGCTCTCCGTCGAGCAGCGTTTCCTCAACCTGACCAAGCCGGCCACCTCTGGTAGCGTCGCCCGCTCCAACTTCCGACAGGCCTGAGCCATGACCGAATCGTCCGACGCGCCTGCTTCCGCCGACGTCCAGCCCACGCTCCCCGCGCTGGTGCCGCCGCCCGTGATGATGCAGGAGGAGCCCGCCGCACCCAGCGCCACCTCTCGCGCCATGTGGGCCGTTCTCGACCGCCTCGAACAGGCGATCGACCATGAGACGCGTGAGCTGATGGCGCTGCGCAGCGCCGA
>CALRYW010000116.1:0-10850 GCA_943372485.1 Allobosea thiooxidans | reverse complement strand
CGCGTGATCGTCCGCTGATCCGCTCGCAGACGCAACCGCGCATCCTTCATATGCATTACCCGGGAGCGCGGATTTCAGGCTATGAACGCAAGGTAAGGTCAGCAAACCAACAGAATCGGAGTACGCCGTGGACAGACGTTCATTCATCGCGACACTGATCGGCGGCCTCGCCGCAGCAAGCCTCGGAGGCATGGCCGCGGCCCAGGCGGCCCAGCCGGTCCAGCCGGTTCCAACGCCGACCCCGGCGCCGGACCACGGTCCCGCGCGTGACGACGAGACGGTGAACGCCGAACTCGCCGAGGGACTGGGCAAGACCGAGGCGGAGTTCAGCCAGTACTATTACCGCCGGCCGCGCTATTATGCCCGGCCCCGGTACTATGCCCGGCCGCGCTATTATGTGCGTCCCCGCGTGTACGCCCGCCCGCGTTACTATGCCCGCCCGCGCTATCGCCGGCGCTATTACTGAGCGGCGCGAGGCGGATCAGAGCGCGCTGAGGCGCGCCTGACCCGGCTCGGCGACCGCGATGCCAGCGGATGTGTATTCGCTGAGCTTGTTGCGCAGCGTGCGGATCGAGATCCCCAGGATCTTGGCCGCATGCGTCCGGTTGCCGAGACAGTGGTCGAGCGTATCGAGGATCAACTCGCGCTCGACATCGGCGACCGTATGGCCGACGAGCGAGCGGGTGACGGCCTCCGCCGTCTGCGCGGCGCGGGCTGCGCTGTCGCGCCCCGCCGCCGGGCCGAGCGTCTCGCCCTCCGGAGTCAGCACGGCTTCGGCGCCGATCTCGGCGCCCCGCGCGAGCAGCACCGCGCGGTGGATCGTATTCTCCAGTTCGCGGACATTGCCCCGCCAACCGTTCGACAGCAGCAGCTTGCGGGCGTCGGCGGCGATCGGGCGGACCGCCACACCGTTGAGTTCGGCGTATTTGCGGGCGAAGTGATCGGCCAGGGCGAGGATGTCGCCCGGTCGCTCGCGCAGCGCCGGCAGGCGCAGATGCACGACGTTGAGGCGGTAGAACAGGTCTTCGCGGAACGAGCCCTCGCGGACGGCATCGCCGAGATTGCGGTTCGAGGTGGCGATGATGCGCAGATCGACCTTGACCGGCGTCGTGCCGCCGACGCGGTCGATCATCCGCTCCTGCAGCGCGCGCAGCAGCTTGGCCTGAAGCCGGACATCCATCTCGGAGATTTCGTCCAGCAGCAACGTGCCGCCATTGGCCTCCTCGAACTTGCCGATGCGGCGCGCGATCGCGCCGGTGAAGGCGCCCTTCTCATGGCCGAACAGCTCGGATTCCAGCAGATTGTCGGGGATCGCCGCGCAGTTCACCGCCACAAAGGGCCTGTCCTTGCGCAGCGATTTCTGGTGCAGGTGACGCGCGATCACCTCCTTGCCGGTGCCGCTCTCCCCGGTCACCAGCACCGGCGCGTCCGAGCGGGCGACCTGGGCCGCCAGCTGCACCACGCGCTCCATCGCAGGATCCTTCCAGATCAGGCTGGACTGGTCGGCGGCGACGGCCTCCAGCACGGCCGCGATCAGCTCGGGATCGGGCGGCAGCGGCACGTATTCGCGCGCCCCGGCCTGGATCGCCGCGACGGCGGCCCGGGCATCGGTCGAGGTCCCGCAGGCGACGATCGGGGTCCGGATGCGCTCGGCCTCGAGCGCGGCGACGAACTGCGCCACCGGCAGCGTGACCTCGACCATCAGCAGATCGGCGCCCTTGGCGCGCAGCACCGCGAGCGTCTGTTCCAGCCCCTCCGTATGGGTGACGTTGGCGCCATGCGAGATCGCGATCTTGGCGGCCGCGATGAGTTGTCCCTTGAGACCGCCGGCAATGATGAGGCGCATGGCTCAGGCCCTTCTGCGTGAAGACGTGGCGAGCGGACCGGCCATCACCGGTCCGCCTTGATGATTTCGGTCATGGTCACGCCGAGGCGATCCTCGACGACCACGACCTCGCCGCGGGCGACAAGGCGCTCGTTGACGAAGATATCGATCGCCTCGCCAACACGCCGGTCGAGTTCCAGAACCGCGCCCGGCACGATCTGGAGCAGGTCGCCGATCGCGATCTTGGACGACCCCAGCACGGCCGAGACATTGACCGGGACGTCGAAAACCTGCTCGAGGTCCTCGGCCGTCTTGACCGGGATCGGGCCCGACCGCGCGACCGACGCGTCGTTGTGATCGAACGACAGGTCCGCGGGGTTCAGCGGCGGCAGCTTGAGGTCATTGTCGGCGCTCATCGCTCAATCCTCACTGCGCGGGCGGCCGGAAGCCGGGGAAGGCGGTCGCGACCGCCTGGTCCACCAGCAGCTTCAGCCGCTCCGCCTCGATGACGAAACCGCCATCGGCCCATTCGATGCGCCCGTCCCCGGGCGCGATGTCGGGTTCGCCCAGCACCACCAGGCGACCCGCGAAACCCATTTCCTGCGCCAGCCGCTTGACCAGCCCCTCCGCCGCCTCGACGGCAGCGTCGTTGACCCGCATGACCAGATGCGGCGCCTGCCGCGCCTGCGCCAGGCACTCCCGCAGACCGGTCTCCAGCGCGGCGAGGGGGCGCTCGTCGAGCGCCGCACCCGCCAGCGCCTTCGCCGCGACGATGGCGACATAAGCGGCCCTCGCCTCGACCTCGGCGGCATGCGCGGCCTCATGCGCGACGAGCCGCTCGGCCGAGCGGGCCAGCTGCGCGAGCAGCCCGTTCAGCTGATTCTCCGCGTCCCGGCGGCCCTCCTCGCGGCCGAGCGCGAGCCCCTCGGCACGCGCGGCCGCGACCTCGGCCTCGCCGGCGGCGCGCCGTCCACCCTCGCGGAAGTCGGTCCCGAACGTGAATTTCGTGGCATTGTTCATCGTCAATAGACCAGCTCGTCCTCAGAATTGCCCTTGGACAGGACAATCTCACCCTTGTCGGCGAGCTCCTTGGTCAGGGTGACCAGCTTCGTCTGCGCCTCGTCGACCTCCTTGAGGCGGATCGGCCCGAGGCTCTGAATATCGTCCTGCATGTTCTTGACCGCCCGCTGGGACATCGCGCCGAAGAAGAAGTCGCGCATCGACTCGCTCGCGCCCTTGAGCGCCCGGGTCAGCGTATCCTTGTCGACCTGGCGCATCAGCGTCTGCAGGCCGGCCGGATCGAGCTTGCCCAGATCCTCGAAGGTGAACATCAGCGCCCGGATGCGCGCCGCCGAATCCTGATTCGAGACGTCGAGGGCGGAGAGGAAGCGCATCTCGGTCTGCCGGTCGAAGCCGTTGAAGATTTCCGCCATCATCTCGTGCGGATCGCGGCGGCGCGTCGCGGTCAGCGTGGCGACGAATTCGGTGCGCAGCGTGTTCTCGATGTGGTCGAGCGCTTCCTTCTGCACCGATTCCAGCCGCAGCATCCGCCCGACGACCTCGATCGAGAGATCATTGGGCAGGTTGCGCAGCACATTGGCGGAGTGCTCGGGGCGGATCTTGGACAGAATCACGGCGATCGTTTGCGGGTACTCGTTCTTCAGGAAGTTGGCGAGCACCACGGCGTCGATGTTGCCGAGCTTCTGCCACATGTTGCGGCCGGCGGGGCCGCGGATCTCCTCCATGATCATGGCGACCTGGTCGGTCGGCAGGATCTTCTCGAGCAGCGAGATCGTGCGGTCGAAGGAGCCCGTGACGGCGCCGGCGCTGGACAGCTTGCCCACGAAATCCAGCATCAGCCGCTCGACATCGTCGGAATCGACCGTGCCGAGCTCCGCCATGGCGCGGGTGATGATGCGGATTTCCTCGTCGTCGAACTCCGACCAGATCTGCTTGCCGTGCTGTTCTCCCAGGACGAGCAGGATGACGGCGGCCCGCTGCGGCCCGGTCATCTCGTCGATGTTGGTGACGCCGATGCCACCGCCCTCGATGGAGCCGGTGTCCCGGCCGCCAGCGGCGCGCGTCGCGAGGGAACGTTCTTCGGCCATGGCTCAGTGACCCGTCATGCCGCGGCTTTTTCGTGGATCCAGGTCCGCAGCACCGCGACGCTGTCCGCCGGGTTCTGCGCGACCATCTGGCCGATCTTCTCGACCGACTGCGCCTTGAGCTGCCCCTTGATCTGCGCGACGGCGAGCATCCGCTCCGACGGCATGTCGGCCTGGAGCGGATCGCCTTCGCCACCGGTGGCCAGCGTGCGCGTCCCCGCCGGATCGCCCGTGGAGTCGGGCGCGGCGACTGCCACGCCGTTGCGCATGAACATCGGCAGCGCCCGCGTCGCGGCCCCCGGATCGGGCGTCAGGACCTGCTTGAGCAGCGGCCGGACGACGACCATGAGCACGATCAGCGTCAGCAGGGCGATCACGCCGATTTCGGCGAAGCGCACCACGTCCTCCTTGGTGAAGGAGAGCAGCTGCTGCATCAGGCTCTGCTCGACGAGCTCGGTTACCGTCGGCGGCGCCTCGGCGAAGCGCAGGTTGACGACCTCGAGCTTGTCGCCGCGGGACTCGTCGAAGCCCGCCGCCGTGCGCACCAGCTGGCCGATCCGCTCAAGATCCTCGTTGCTGCGCGGCTGGTAGCTCACCTCGCCATTGGCGCCGCGGCTATAGGTGCCGTCGACCAGAACGGCGACCGAGAGACGCTTGACGCGTCCGCCCTCCAGCACCTCGGTGCGGGTCGTCCGCGAGATCTCGTAATTGACGACCTCCTCGTTCTTCTGGGAGTTGTCCCGGGGCGCATTGCCGCCCTGGCCCGGCTGGGCCCCGGGCAGTTCGTTGCCGACGGTGACGCCGCCGCCACCCTCCGAGGTGGTCGAGGCCTCCGTGCGGTTCTGGCTGGAGCGGACGACGCGGCTCTCGGGATCGAAGGTCTCGGAGCGGCTCTCGATGCGGTTGACGTCGAGGGCCGCGGAAACCTGCACGCGGGCGCGGCCATGGCCGACGATACTGGCGACGATATCCTCGATCTGGAGCTTGAGCCGGCGCTCGATCCCGACCTGGCGCTCCTCGATGCCGAGCCCAGCGGCGCCGTTCTCCGACTGGGCGCCGTCGGCCAGCAGGCGACCCCGCTCGTCGACGATCGAGACCCGCTCGGGCCTCAGCCCGTCGACGGCCGAGGAGACGAGGTGGCGGATCGCGCGGACCTGCGCCGCATCGAGTTCTCCCGCCAGCTTGAGCGCGATCGAGGCGCGCGGCGGCTCGCGGTCGCGCTCGAACAGGCGCTTCTCCGGGATCACGAGATGCACGCGCGCCGCCTGGACGCGGCTGATCGAGCGGATCGTCCGCGACAGCTCACCCTCAAGCGCACGCATGTGGTTGATGTTCTGGACGAAGCTGGTCGAGGAAAAGGCGTCGCCCTTGTCGAAGATCTCGTAGCCGACGCCGCCGCCGGCCGGGATGCCCTTGCTGGCGAGGTCGAGCCGCAGCCGCGGCACGACGGTCTTGTCCACCAGGATGGTCTGGCCGTCGCCACGCAGCTCGTACTTCACGCCGCGCGTGTCGAGATCCTTGAGGATGGCGCTGACGTCGGACGCGTTCAGGTCGGAGAACAGCACGCCCATGGTCGGCTGGGACATGCGCAGCATGACGAAGGCGAAGAACCCGACCAGCGCGAGCGTGACCGCCAGCATGGCCGCCAGGCGGGGCGCCCCGAAACGCGAGAACTGTTCGACGATGCCGCTCACGCCGCTATCCGTTTCACAAAGCCGTCCTGCCCGCTCCTGATCGCGGGTCACTAGGCAAGTTTTTCCCGGTGCGTGGTTAGCGCCCGGTTAATTTTTGCCGGGCGGCCGTTAAAGATTGTGGACGCGACCGGCATCGGACCGGCCGGAGGCGGCTTGCCGGAACGCAAAAGGCGCCGGTCCGGGGACCGACGCCTTGCAGGATATCGCGGGGTTGGCAGCGATTACTGCCGGTAATGCTGGATGCGGGTGGTTCGCAGGCCGGCCAGACCGTGCTGGTCGATCGACATCTGCCAGCTCAGGAACTCATCCACCGTCAGCGTGTAGCGCTGGCAGGCTTCTTCGAGGCTGAGCAGGCCGCCGCGCACCGCGGCAACGACCTCTGCCTTGCGCCGGATCACCCAGCGGCGGGTATTCATCGGCGGGAGGTCCGCGATCGTCAGCGGACTTCCGTCCGGTCCGATCACGTATTTCACCCGCGGTCGCAAAGGCTCGGTCATGGTACACTCACACAACTCAACAGAGCTACTTGTGAGGAGCATAGGGCCACCGCTTTAAGAATTGCCTAAGGCGAAGGCGCTGGCTTTCGACATCGGTGATTCGCTCTCATTGCGTCCGGACGACGCTCTTGACCTTGTCGATCGGCACGCTGATCGCGCCGATCTTCAGCGTCGGAATCGAACCGGTGAAGTCGACGCCGTCGACCACCCCGCTGATCTTGGTCGTGGCGGTCATCGTGGCACCGGCCGTGTCCTTGGCGTCGATCGTGACCGTGTATTCGCCGTCCGCCGCCGTCTGCGCGGTCGAGGTCTTGCCGTCCCAGGTAAATTGCTGGTCGCCGGCGACGAGCGTCTTGGTCTGCGTCTGCACGACGCTGCCCTTCGAATCCTTGATCGTGATCGTCGCGACGCCGCCGCGCGGCACATTGACCTGCCACTCGGCCTTGCCCTTCTCCAGCCGCGTCGTCGCCCCGTCGGAGGTGATCGTCGCGCCGATGAAGCCGACCGCACTCGTCGCGGTGCCGGCCGAGTTGAGGCTCAGCAGCGAGCTCAGCGTCTCGTTGGTCTTGAGCTGCTGCTCGACGCCGGCGAACTGCACGAGCTGCTGCGTGAACTGGTTGGTGTCCAGCGGATCGAGCGGCGACTGGTTCTTGAGCTGTGTCGTCAGCAGGGTCAGGAACTGGTCGAAGTTCTGCGCGATCGCAGCCCCGCCCGAAACGGTGGTGGAGTTGCTCGTGGTGTTCGTCGTGCTCGAGGTCGAGCTGGTGGTGCTGGAGACGGCCATGGCGCTCCTCCTTGGATCAGACGCTCATGTCCACGCCGCCGAGCCGCACGAAGCGGCGCTGGGGCGCAGATGACGTCACGAGGGGGGTGTCTTCGGCGGAATCGGCGGTGTTCATCAGCCCGCGCGAGCGCTGCGGCGCCTCGTCCTGCTGCCGCTGCTGACGGAAGCCGGACTGGTCCGAGGGATCGCGCAGGCTGATGTCGACACCGGCATCGGAGGGCTTCAGCCCCGCCTGCTCGAAGGCGCGCTCGAGCGTGCGGGCATCGCGCTGCAGCAGATGCAGCGTCTCGACGCGGTCCACGACCATCTTCGCGCTCACCTCGCCGGTGTCGGAGATCGAGAGCGTGACATCGACGCGGCCGAGCTCGCCCGGATCCAGCCTGATGTCGAACTGGCGCGCTCCGGCGAGGGCCTTGAGTCCGATCTCGATCGGCAGAACATGCAGCGGGGTCGGCGGCCCCTCTGCCGCCGTCTGCCCCTGCGGCTGGCCGGGCGGGGCGACGATCGGGTCCGGCACGGTCATCAGGCGCAGCGGATCGGGTCGTGTCGCGCCCTGCTGGGGCTGCACCGACGCATCGATGGCGTTCAGCAGGTGCTCGAAGCGCTCGGCCGGCCTGGTCTCGGTCGCGGCGACGGGCTGGAGCGCCGGGCCGCCTTCGGCCTTGGCCGGCTGGTCGAGGCCTTCGCCCGGAGCCTGCGGCAGGGCCTCGGCCTTCGGCGCAGCGCCGGTTTCGGCCGCCAGCAGCGACAGATGGGGTTGCGCCGGGGTACCCGGCCGCGCCGGCATGCGCTCGCCGCCAGCCGCAGCCGTGCCGGGCTCCGCGGTCTCGGCACCGGCTTGGGCGGCGATGCCGCTGGCTGCGGCGCCGGCCGCGGTGAGGGCCGCCGACTCGGCGGCGAGGCTGGCCGCATCGGCCTGTTTCGCCTGCTTCTGTTCCTCGCCGACTGCCGCCGTGCCGGTGGCCGTCGCAGCGGGGATTTCGGACGTGACGGAGGCGGGAACCAGCAGGGACAGCACCGGCACGGGCGTCGGCACGGCGGCGTCGGCCGCCGTGGCCGTGGCGCTCTCGCTGGCCTTCGCTTCCTCGCCGCCCTCCGTGGCGCCTGCGGCCTTCGTCTTGACCGTCGGCGTCGGCAACAACTCGCCCGCCACCCGCGAGGGGTCGACCGGCGGGGGGGCGACCGGCAGGGTCGGCGTCCCCTGGTTCTCGCCCTCGGCGGCGGCGGCGATGCTGATGAGCGCCGCGATGTCGAGCTTCGCACCCGTCGGCCCGACCGACGGCTGGACCTCGGGGGTTGCGGCGACGCTCTTGCCGGGCTCGGCGAGCGACGGCTTGGCGGGCGCCGTCTTCGCGCCCGGCTCGGCCGCGGCGGTCTCGTCGGAGGCAGCGGTCTTGGCGCGGTTCTCGGCCTCGGCCTGGGTCCGCGCGTTTTGACCGTCGCTGGCGCGCAGGGTCTCCGGCGCTTCGCGGGCGGCCTGATCCGCCGCGGGCGCGGTTTCCCTGCGGGCTTCGCGGCTCGCCGTCCGCGTGTCCGGTGCCGGCTCGTCCGCCGGCAGGGCGAAGCTCTCGCGCGCCGCATCGGCGTCGCGATCGGCCATGCGCCGGCGTGCGGCCGCGCCATCGGCGGGAGAGGGGGAACTCGACAGGGGCTGTATCGACATCGTCTTGTCCGCAACACGGGCGCAGAACGCCCCTGCGGCTCTCACAGCAATGCCTGGGCCAGGAGCAGAATCAATGAAATCAGAACGTTAGAAGCAGGAAGCCCGATCGGCCGCGGCAAGATCGGCCGCGTCGGGGCCACCGGGCGGCAGCTTTTGCCCATCGCGGCTGGCCGCGCCGCGCCAAAACCGGTATAGAGCCCGCGTCTCGCCTCCCCCGCCGCAGGACTGCCCCGCTTTCCATGACCGCGCCCCGCAACTCCCTCGACATCGCCAAGCCGCCCGCGGCCACGCGCGTCGTGGCGGCGATGTCGGGCGGCGTCGATTCATCGGTCGTGGCGGCGCTGCTCAAGCGCGAGGGCTATGACGTCGTCGGCGTGACGCTGCAGCTCTATGACCACGGCGCCGCCGTGCACCGCGCCGGGGCCTGCTGCGCCGGGCAGGACATCCATGACGCGCGCCGCGTCGCCGAGCAGATCGGCATTCCCCATTACGTGCTCGATTACGAGAACCGCTTCCGCGACGCCGTGATCGAGCGCTTCGCCGAGAGCTATCTCGCCGGTGAGACGCCGATCCCCTGCGTCGAGTGCAACCGCACGGTGAAGTTCCAGGACCTGCTCGGGCTCGCCCGTGAACTCGGGGCCGACGCGCTGGCGACCGGCCATTACGTCGTCGGCCGCGAGCTGGCCGATGGCCGCCGCGGCCTGTTCCGCGCTGCCGATGCCAGCCGCGACCAGAGCTATTTCCTCTATGCCACGACGCAGGAGCAGCTCGACCTGCTGCGCTTCCCGCTCGGCAGCATCGACAAGGCGCAGACCCGCGCGCTCGCCGCCGAACTCGGGCTCGGTATCGCCGACAAGCCTGACAGCCAGGACATCTGCTTCGTCCCCAATGGCCGCTATGCCGACGTGATCGAGCGGCTGAAGCCGGGAGCGGCGCGGCCGGGCGAAATCGTCCATCTCGACGGCCGGGTGCTCGGCCGCCACGAGGGCGTGCTGCGCTTCACCGTCGGCCAGCGCAAGGGCCTCGGCCTGAGCACGCCGGAGCCGCTCTATGTCCTGCGGCTCGATGCCGACGAAGCCCGCGTCATCGTCGGCCCGCGCGAGGCACTCAACGTCCGCGAGGTCCGGCTGCGCGACCTCAACTGGCTCGGCGAAATGCCGCTCGACGACCTGCCGCCGGAAGGCCTCGACGTCGCCGTGCGCGTGCGCTCGACGCGCCCGCCGCGCGAGGCGCGGCTGCTGCGCGACGAGGTGGGCTTGAAGGTCGAGCTCGCCACCGACGAGGAGGGCGTCTCGCCCGGCCAGGCCTGCGTGATCTATGCCGATGCCGGCCCCGGCGCCCGAGTGCTCGGCGGCGGCACCATCATCCGCCCCGAACTGCGGATGCCGCAGGCGCGGCCCGCCGCCGACCTCGCCTTGTCCTGACGCCGGCCGCCCGGCTCCTCTTCGTCCATCCTGCTCGCGAGCCGCTCCATGCCGGTGCCAGACCATCTCGAAAGCCAGAAGCGCGTCTATGCCGTCTGGGCGCGCATCTATGACCGGATCTACCAGAACCTGCTGGCCGGGCCGCAGCGCGAGGCCGTCGCCGCCGCCTGCGCCTGCGGGCCCGACATCCTTGAGATCGGCGTCGGCACCGGCCTGACACTGCCCTATTTCACCGCGGGCTCGCGCGTCGTCGGGGCCGATCTCTCGCTCGACATGCTGAAAGTGGCCAAGCGCAAGGTCGCCAGCCAGGGCCTTTCGCATGTGCGCGGGCTGCTGGTGATGGACGCCTGCCGGCTGGGCTTCGCCGACGCGGCCTTCGATGCGGTGACCGCGCAATTCGTCATCACCCTCGTGCCCGACCCCGAGCAGGCGCTGACCGAGATGGACCGCGTGCTGAAGCCCGGCGGCGAGATCGTGATCTCGAGCCGCCTCGTCGACGATGGCGGGCCCTTCGCGGCGCTCTGGTCGGCGCTCGCGCCACTCGCCCGCGCCGTCGGCTGGAGTTCGGACTTCAAGGTCAGCCGCCTGACCGGCTGGGCCGCCCGCACCGGGCGCTACGAGACCACCCATGTCGGCTCGGGCTATTTCAAGGTGGTGCGGCTGCGCAAGCTCGCTTCCGCCATCGGTAAAGTCTGACGCAGCGAGGCTTGACGAGCCCCGGCTCGCCCCCCTATATCGCGGCCTCCGACAGACGGCTGCCTTGAAGCTGGCCGATCATTGGGGCGGGGTAGCTCAGCTGGTTAGAGCAGCGGAATCATAATCCGCGTGTCGGGGGTTCGAGTCCCTCTCCCGCTACCA
>CALRYW010000115.1:0-11329 GCA_943372485.1 Allobosea thiooxidans | reverse complement strand
CCCAACGCGACGGATGCTCGGCCTCGTGATCCAGCACCATCCGCACCGCGCGGGCGCGCACTTCAGGCGAGAATTTGTTCGTCGTCTTGCTCGTCATAAGCCCCATCCTCTCAGGAGTTGGGGCCTCCGGCAAAGCCGGGGCGGTTCAGTTCTTGGGCCGCGCGTGTTTTTCGACGAACTCAGGAATGGCATCGCGGAGCACCAGAACTGGGACCGGCAAAACGGCCGCTTCGGCCGGCGCTGACGAGAGCGATATCCGCGCCGCATCGCGAGCCTCGGCCAGAGACATAGACGGATACACGCCGAGCGTTATGCGGCGCTGAATTCCGGCTGTTCGTGTAAAGACGAACCACGCTTTACGCCCACTGGGAGAGACACGTATTCCGAAGCTTGGCAACAGAACGTCGAAGACGTCATACCGCTTATCGCGAGTTCGTAGTGATGGAATGGTGCGGGCTTCGAGTTTTTGTTTTGCCATAAATTCATAATGCACAACCTTGCCTGATGCGTCAGGGTATGAATCTTGGCAATAAGCAACAGATCGTAATTTGGTTAAGTGAGCAGTCCATGTTCTGGGTCACAGACGGCCGCAGCGCGTTCGAGACAAGGGTAACAGAGGGGTAACACAGCTAATCGTGCTAGTATGAAACCGCTCGATATAGATTGATACGATTTTTTCATTTGCAGCGGGATAAATCGGTGGCGTTTCAATCGGATACGTCATAGAATGTAACGGAATTGACTATGAGCGGAGGCTAAATCATAATCCGCGTGTCGGGGGTTCGAGTCCCTCTCCCGCTACCACCTTTTTTCTTGAACCTCCGATGCGGTTCAAGCCTCTGAATTTACTGGTTGTCCCAAAGCGAACCACGCCTGCGGTTTGTGCGACATCTCACAGGGATGTCTCACACCGACCCCTCTCGATTCCGAGACCTCGCGTGGCCCGCTCCTCCCATCTCTCTCGCCGCGACGGCGGCCGCTATTATCTGCAAATGCGACTGAAGCGCTTCAGTCCTGGCTCACCAAGCCGGTTAGTCCGGCTTTCACTGGGAACGAGCGACTATGTCACCGCCCGCCACCTCCTGGCGGATCGAATGGCATGGCTCCTCCCCTTGCAGACAGCTCAGAACAATCAGCAGCGCTATCGGCACATCCGCAGCCAACTTTCGGCATTCAACGGCCAGGCCCCCGTTACGGACCGCAGCAAGCTCGCCGCGCGCCTGATCTTCGAACATGTCGTGCGCGGGCTGATCGACGACATGGGATGTCAAACGGCGCGCAATATTGCCCCCCGATTGGAGTGCGCCCGGCCTTGCGACCCTGCCGGCCGGCGCGGGCCTCGGCCTCGAGCTTGTTGACGAGATCGACGACGTTGAAGAAGCGCCCCCGCGCGCCGGCACGGATGCAGGCACGGGCGATCGCGATGGCGAGATGGGTCTTGCCGGTCCCGGTGCCGCCGACGAGGACGACATTGCGCTGATGAGCGATGAAGTTGCCGCCGGCCAGGTCGCGGACGAGCGTCTCGTTGAGCGGCGTGCCATCGAAGACGAAGTCGCCGACGTCCTTGGCGAGCGGCAGCTTGGCAATGGTGATCTGGTACTTGATCGAGCGCGCCTGCTTCTCGGCGATCTCGGCTGAAAGCAGATCGCCGACGATGCGCTGGGGTTCGTGCTGGCGCTTCACCGCCGTGGTGATGATCTCGTCGAAGGCGGCCTTCATGCCATAGAGCTTGAGCTCGCCCATGGTGGCGAGGATCTCCGAGCGTTCCATCACACGGCTCTCCTGAGGCTGTCGTAGCGGGCGCAATCGGCGGTGGGCTCATGGCGCAGGCGCAGCGCTTCGGGCGTCATGATGGTGATCGCAGCAGTCGGCTCCCGGCGTCGGGCCAGGATGTTGAGAATGACGTCGGCCGAATGCACGCCCTGCTTCAGCGCATCAGCGCAGGCGGCTTCGACCGCTGGCAAGCCGTCGCTCAGCGCCGTGGTCAGGATATCGACCATCTGCCGGTCACCATCCTGCGCCGCCGCCAGCTTCCGGCGCACCCGGTCCAGCGCAGCCGGAAGGATCCAGTCCTTGAAGGACGCCCCATTGCGCAGGGCGCCCGGCTTGCGGGCCAGCACCGGCACATAGTGCCAGGGATCGAAGGTCGTCTGATCGCGGGTGAGAGCGTTGTCCGGTACCCCGTGGAGTGTCAGTTTGGCTCTTGGCTCGTTCCGCTAGGTGATAGGCAGAACAATTTGCGAGCTGCAGACTACTCAATCCACGAAATCTGATCATGAACGCGAGAGCAAGCGTGACGCAAAACAGACGTCACGTCGCTCCAATTGGCCACTCTGCCCTGCCTTGCCACTTGAAGGCCTGGATACCATTGCGACTGCCCGTCCCGGTTGGACCAATACCAAGGGCAGCCAGCCGCCGCTGCGACAAATCCGCTGCGGCCCAGTGCACCTGCCAGATGCAGTGCCGCCACATCAGGACCGACAACGAAATCGAGATTGGCAATGGCGGCGATCATGTCGTCGAAACTGGCAATGTAACGGCCGGCGTCGATAGCCTCCGGCCAGGCCGCGAGCCCGTGCCGGGCCTCCCCGGTCATCAGGCTAACGCAGCTCCCGTTCTCGGGCATGGCCGACCTGATCTGATCCATCGCGAGGCCGGGCGGGCCGCCATCCCAGAGCACGCCGATCCAGGGCCGGGGATGCTCAGACAGCGCGCCGCGCCAGCGCTCCGCGAGCGACGGGTCGGGGCGGAGATAGGGCTTGATGCCGCCGAGCCAGTCCGGATCGAGATCAAAGCAGCGCAGCAGCGCCGGCAGTGGCAGGACCGCTTCGCCCGGAGCCGGATCGGCGAGGTCGATCGCGAGGCCCAGATGACTGGCGATGGGCAGAAACCGCTCATCGGCGCTGAGCTTGACGGGCTCTCCGTCAGGGGAGAGGGCGGTCAGGAAGCGCGAGAACAGGATGAACTCCGCCGCACTCATGTCGGGCGGCACCACGATGCGCGAGCCGCCGGGATCGAGCCCCGCGATCGGCCCCGGAAACTGCCCGAGCGCCAGCGCGATCTCGCCCTTCAGCCGCAGTGCCGGGGCGTTGACCGGGTCGAGCTTCAGCGCATGCTCGATCAGCGGCTGCGCCTGTTCGAGACGTCCCGACTGCCGGAGCGTGGCGGCCAAGGCGACGACGGCCTCGGCCGATTTCGGGTTGGCGCGCGCAACGCGCGTCAGCTCGGCGACACCTGCATCGGACTGTCCGGCCGCGACGAGGATCTGGGCCAGCAGCGCGCGCAGGCCGAGATGGTTCGGCGCGAAGGCCAGCACCTTGCGGCAGGTCGCCTCGGCCTCGGAGAGCCGCCCGGCCTCTGCCTGACACCGAGCCAGCAATTCCAGCGTATCGACGTCGAGCGGGGCGGCCAGTCGCGCCCGCTCCGCCAGATGCAGGGCCTGGAGCGCGTCGCCACGCCGGCTGCAGCAAACCGACAGAGCGCGCAGGCTGGCGGCGTCATCCGGCTTCGCCGAAAGCGCCTGGCGCAGATGCGCCTCGGCCGTCTCCGTTTCGCCATCGGCCAGCGCGATCAGGCCCATCACGGCATGGCCGTCGGCGCTGTCGGGCGAGCGCGCCAGGATGTCTTCCGCGATGGCGCGTGCGGCCGGAAGGTCGCTGTTGAGGAAATGCGTCATGGCCAGCGCCAGCCGCGGCGCCTCGCGCCCGGGGGCGAGCGCGCAGGCGCGCTCGAAGCAGATGATGGCTTCGGCGAAGCGCCCGCCCATCTGATGGGCGATGCCGAGATTGTTGATCAGCCCAAAATGGTCGGGCGCGGCGGTGGCGGCAGCCGACAGGATGGCGCTGGCGCGGTCGCCATCCTTGCGAGCGAGCCAGAGCCCCCCGAGCGCGTTCAGCGCCTCGACGTCGTTGGGCCGCGCTTTCAGCAGCTCGTCGAGCAGCGCCTCAGCTTCGTCGAGGCGCCCGGCGCTCAGATAGCCCTGTGCGGCCGCCAGCCCCTGCGCGCCCGTGACCGCCCCGAATGGTGATGTGACCGACATGGCGCCCGCGGCCTCGTTTCAGCCCATGGTGATGCGTTGGCCGTCCATGCGCAGATCATCGGCGACCGCGATCACCTTGCTCTGGGCGGTCTCGCTGGTGACACCGGCGATCTTGACCGTGCGCATCTGCGCCCGCAGCGAATCGGTCTGATCGACAATGGTCGTGCGGTTGACGGATTTCTCGATCAGCGTCTCGGTGCTGGTCTCGTGGCTGCGCGCCGAGACATGGAAGCGCCCGACGATTGCGGTCAGGGCCTGGCCCAGCCAGGTCGTTCGGTCGGCGAGGAAAGCCAGCGCCTTGGCCTGCAGATCGATCCTGGCGCCCTTCAGGGCCAGGCGCTGGCGGCCGGTCAGCGACAGGGTCTCGCCCTCGATCGCGAGATTGCCGTGGCCGGGCAAGGCGAGCGTGGCGTAGTTCGGACCGATGCGTTCGAGCACCTGGAGAATGAATGTCTCGTCGCCCTGGCTCACCGTCAGGACGCGGTCATCGACGATCGGGCGGATCAGACAACCCGTCGCCATCTGCGCCTGCCGTGCCACTCCTGCGATCTCGACCGTCACCGTAGCCTCGTTCTGGTCGCAGTCGACGATGCGCCCGAACGCCATGCCGGGTGCCTGATCAAGGACGGCGATCGTCGTGTACAAAGACTTTTGAAGCAACGGCCCCCCCATCACCATCAACCGTAGATGTTGATCGTTTTGGTTGTAAAATATGCTGAGCCGAATTCCGTAGCAAGATTCGTTACTGTCGCTTGCATGGTCTTCTTCTGCGCTGCCATATCACCACTTTTAATCGCGGCCATCTCGACCTTCAGATCGAACTCGCAAACCGTGAGATTGACCCCGACCTTCTTGAGATCTCCCACCGGTGCCATCTTAATATCCGTTGCGGTAAGAATTTTCGTGTCCGACGTGGCCTGCTTGAAATCCGCGCCGACAACGATCTTCGACGATGCGCCGACAACCGTTTTCATGTCCAAGCCGGTGACGGTGTCGACCTTTGCACCGAAGAAAAAACTCACCGAACCGCCAACAAAGATTTTACGATCAATGGCTATTGTCAATGAAAACCCGGTCGAAAGCTTGAATGACAGCTCTGCGCTCATGATGATCGTCAATCTGCCTGCCAGTTTGACAGAGGTTTCCAGTCCGAAGAAGAATGAGAACTTCAGCCCCATGAACATGTCGTTGGCGATGCCATGGAAGCGCTTATGCGTGATCCCGTAGGTGACCTCGTCGAGATCGCCATAGGCGGTCTGCTTGATGTAGCCGCCGGCGGTCAGTTCGATATTGGCGCCGGCCGTAGTCTTGCCCGCCGCATCGAAGCTGCCGGCCTTGATGAAGATGCCGTTGGTGGCGGTGAGGTCGTATTTTCCCGCCTTGACCGCATATTTGGCGTCGGCGGTCGTGACCTCGGTGACATGGCCCTGTCCGAGCTTGGCGAGTGTCGCCCCCTTGACGTTCTGCTGCAGGTCGCCATCGGTATAGAGCAGGACGCCGTTGCCCGATGAAGGGATCGGCGCGCTGGCCGTGGTCGTGTAGGTTTCGGTCGCCTGGCTGGTCGCCGAGAATTTTTTGGCGGGATCACCCTTCACGTTCTTGATCGCGTCGCCCGCCTGGCTGCTCGCGCTCTTCTCGGCCTTGGCAACCGTGCTCGTCGTCGTGCTCAGCCCGGTGACGAGACTGTCCTCTCCCGTCGCGCCCTGCACATAGCTGCCGAGCCGGAAATAGGAGGATTCGGCGAACGCAGCGGTCGAGGATTTTGGCTGCACGACCCGGAAATAGGGTTCGCCGGCTGACACGATCTCATCGATGTTGGACATCGGGGCGCTCCTGACCGCGGAATGGGAAGGCTGACCTAGCGTAAAGCCATGACCTTGATCTGTGAGGGAACGATCGTCATCCCGACCGTGTTCGGGCTGACGCCATTCTGCTTGGTCGGCATCGCGAACTTGGCGACCGGCGGGCCGCCGACCAGCACATTGGTCGAGCCCATCATCGCCGAGCCCGGGCCCATCACGATACCCGAGAGCAGGCCCATGGCGACGCCGGGATTGTCGCCATTCGAGATCGGCGTCGTCGTCATCAGGTTGGACGAGGGCATGCACATCGCCAGAACCTTGACCTGGCTCGGGATAGAGGTCGGCGTCAGGGCGATGTTGGGAAACGGCGTCGGAATCGGCCCCACCGGCGTCGGCACCTTGCAGACATCGGGAAAGCCGAAATGCATGCCGGGCATCGGCCCGTTTCCGTTCCAGAACGGCATAGGATCACCTGCGGAGGCTGAAGGGTTTCACGACGTTGGGATCATAGAGTTCACCGACAGCCCGCGCCATCACGGTGTCGAGCATCTGACCGCTGGCGCCCATGAAAATCGTGCCTTCGGTCGTGGCGCAATGCAGATCCGTGCGCAGGAAGCGCGCGCCGCTGAAATCGGCATTGTCGAGGGCGGCGTGATGGAACAGGGCATAGTCCAGCCGCGCGCGCCGGAACGTCGCGGCGCGGGCATCCGCTCGGGTAAAGACGGCCATGTCGAGCTGCGCGCCGTCGAGGTTGGCCGCCGGCATCGCCGCCTCCTGGAACACGGCATTGCTCAGTGCTGCGCCGGAGAGATTGGCGCCCCGCAGATCCGCCTTGATGAAAAGCGCGCCCGGGGCATGGCAGCGTGAGAGGTCGGCGCGGGTCAGACTCGCCTCGAGCAACATGGTGCCGCCGAGATCGACGCCGGAGAGATTGGCGCCGTCGAGCCTGGCCTTGGTGAGATTGGCGCGAGCCAGCGCCAGCGAGCGCAGATCGCGTCCGGTGAGGTCGCATTCCGTCAGCAGCACGGTGTCGCAGAGGAGCCCTTCGAGAAGAGCCCGGCGCAGATCCGCCTTGATGATCGCGGTGTTGCGCAGGGTGGCTTGCGTGAGGTCGATCGCGTCTAGCCCGCACTCCATCAGCGCCGAAGTCTCGAAGGCGGCTTGGGCGAGGACGGCCTGTGTCAGGTCGCAGCGCATCAGCGATGACTGCGTCAGCCGCGCGGCGGTCAGATTGGCGCCGGTCAGTGAGGAGGCCATGAAGCTCGTGGTCTGGACCTTCGCCTCGCGCCAGGAACTCTGGCTGCTGGCGCAGGACATAAAGGTGCTGCGTTCGATGCGCGTGCCGTCGAACCGGCAGCCGGTGAAGTCGCACTCCACGAACGTCATGTCCCGCAGCGTCGCGTCCGTGAAGGAGCAACCCCGAAACGAGGTCTTCAACACGGTCCCGTCCGCCAGGGTCGCGCCGGCGAGGTCATGGCCGTCGAGCGCCCCGTCGCGATAGGGCCAGTTGTGCTGGAGATGCTCGAAGAGGCTCTCAACCATCGCTGGCAACCTCGAAGATCGTGCGGCCGAGATTGGCGCGGCTCAGATCGGCGCCGTCCAGTTGTGCATCTGCCAGATCGGCGCCGTAGAGATTGGCCGCGCGCAGGCGCGCCCCGCGCAGATCGGCCCGGTTCATCTGTGCCTCGAACAGGTTGGCGGCGAAGAAATCGACGCTGGCTGCATCATTGCGCGAGAGCATCGCTTGCTTCAGGGAGGCGCCCCGGAAACGGGCGCGCGCCAGGACGACCTCGACGAAGCAGGCCCCGTCGAGCCGGCTCCGCTCGAAATCGGCATCGCTCAGATCGGCCTTTTGGAAGGTGAGCTGGCGGGTGCGCACCCGCGGGAAGCGCGCGGAGCGCAGATCGACGCCGCCGGCGAAGATCACGCTCGAGAGTTCACAGTCGCTGAAATCGGCCTCCGCGGCTCGCGCCATGATGAAGCCGACTTCGAACAGCCGCGCTTGCGCCATGCTCATGCGGGCGCATTCCACATCCATCACCTGGAGGCGTTCGAGCACCGCACCTTCCCACTTCGTCTCCGTGAGATCGGTGCGCATGAAGACGCAGTCGCTGACGCGCGCGCCGCGAAACGAAGCCGAGTCGAGCGGGACGGTCATCGCCGTGAGATTGCGGAGTTCGGCCTGGTCGAACACCGCCTGCGAAAGCCTGGCTCCCATCAGGGTCGCGTCGATCAGGCGGCTGCCGACGAAGCGCGCCCCGCGGCCATCGACCTGGCAGAGATTGGCCTCGGTCAGATCGCCGCCGCTGAGGTCGGCGCCGACCAGCGAGGCCCCGCACAAGGTGGCCCGGGCCAGATTGGCTCCGACCAGATTGGCGCCGTCGAGCCTGGCATTCTCCAGCATCGCACCGGACAGATCGGCATGGGAGAGATCGGTTCCCGACAGGTCTGCGCCGGCCAGATCACGGCCGGCGAGCACGATGCCGGCCCGGGCCTGCTCGACGATCAATGCTCCAAAGGCCCTCGCCACGGCCGGGGTCAGCGGCGTGTCGGGCTTCAGCGGTTGCGGCGACAGGCGGCGCATCTCCAGCAGCGGCGCCGCCATCTGCGCCTCGGCCTGATCGAGCGAGGCGTGGATGTCGGTCTTGGCCTTGGCCAGCTTGACGGCGGTCGCATCGAGAGCCGCCGCCGGCGTCGCCGGGGGCGGTTCGGCCGCAGGCGCGGACAGTGCGTTCAGCGCCGCCAGGGCAGAGCCGCCGTCCCCGCCGAGATGGGGCAGGCTGCGCCGCAGCTGGACGTCGATATCGGCCATCACGCCCTTGATCTTGTCGGCCGCGCCCGGCGGGGCGTCCGGGCTAGTCTCGAGAAAGTCCATCGCCTTGGCGAAGGCGGTCTCTTCGGTGAGAGGCTCGGCGTCGCTCGCCGGCAAGTCCGGCAGTTCCCCCATTTCGGGCAAGGCGAACACGTCGTCGCCCAGATTCTGGCGGACATGCTCCAGCGGACGGCCCTCGGGCAACCCGAGGAAGCGCGCGCGGGCGAGCGCGAACTGGGCCTTCTCGTCAATTTCGGGCTTTGCGCCGTCGAGCATGATCTGACGCCAGTCCTTGACCGCGTCGAGCTTGTCGAATTCGGCGGCGTGGTCGGCGGCTTCGGGCGGCAGGATGCTGGCATCAGGCATCTTGGCGATCTCGGCGTCGATCCCCTGTGCCAGATCGGGCTGCTCGAGCATGGCGAGGAGCCGGTCGATCGCCTCGGGCTCGGCCTCGTCCGAAGCGATCTCCTTCATTGCCGCCATCAGCGGCGCCTTCTCCTCGATGGCCTCGGTGAGTTGCGCCTCGGCCTTGACCTGGACGGCCTCCAGCGCGTCGAGAATGGCGGCGAGATCGACTTCGCCGCTCGCGATCTCCTCCGGCAGCGGCATCGGCACGCCATGGTCCTCGGCGTCCTGAACGGTGATCTCGGGCCAAAGCTCTTTCGGCAGCCCCGAGCGCCCCATTTCCTGGGCGATCATCCATTCGGTATCGGCGCGGGTCTTGGCGCGACGTTCGGCGGCCAGGGCCTGGCGTCTGGCGTTGCGCTCGTCGATCACGCTCTGCGGAATGGCGGGCGCGAGTTGGTGATCGGCGAAGGCGTATTTGAACGCGGTTTCAGGGTTGGTGCGCAGCGCGCGCACATGGAGATAATGGCTCAACGGGCGCGGCTCCTCCGCCATCCGTTCATAGGCCACCATCACGTCGGCGACATCGGCGGCCTCGATGTCCTCGACCGGCGTCGCACCGCGATAGACCAAGACGCCGCGCCGTGCGCCGGCGAAGAGCCAGAGCGTGTCGATCCGCAGCGGCACCTCGACGACCGGTTTGCCTGGATCGGTCCAGCCGAGGAAACAACGGACGCGGAAACCCGGCAGATAGGCCTGGATCGCCGGTGCATCGGCGGCGAAATTGCGCAACCCATAGCCTTCGTCACCGGCGATGTAACTGGGCAGGCGCTGGTCTTGCGGAGCGAACAGGAACAGGCGCGGGTCGGCGTCGGCGGCCAGCCCGGGCGCGAGCGTCTTCATCCAGGCATCGTCATAGGTGCCGGCAAATTGCAGGCGTTCCTCGGCATCGATGGCCATCGGCCCGAAGCGCGGCGGCGGCGGCGTATCGCCGATCGAACGGACGGCCCGCTCCGGGATTTCGATGTTCGGCAGCGCCACGGTCTCCTGCGCCATCAGGCGCTCCTGAGCCCTGAAACCCAATCCAGTCGGGTTGACGGGGTGGCCCTCGCCACCAAAGCAGAGCGCCGGCGTCAGCGGCATCTGCACGAAGGGTTGTGGCTCGGTCGGCACTGCAGTTGCGCCCGCCATGCGCCAATAGCGGTCTCCCGTGATCAGCAGTTGCTTCTGCAACCCGCCGATGGCCCAGGCCAGCCCCATCCGCTGGACCAACGCGCCGCCTGGTGCTGCGGCATGGCCGGCGACAAGCACCTCGGCGGTCGGCTTCGGCATGCCGATGTCGAAGATCGCGCCCGCGGGCAACTCCTTGGCGACCATGAGCCAAAGGCCTTGCTCGCCCTCGAACCGAGTTGAATCCGGCGTCGCGAGGTCGAACATGCCAAACACCGAGACGATGAAGCTTGCGCCCGGCGCGCGCCGCTCCGCTTTGGTCATCAGTGAAAGCGATCGCGGTTTGATTATGAGCGCCATAAACCCGATCGATCCGATTAGACTGACGGTTCCTCGGCCACTGACAATTCGTCGGCCCGATGACGTCGCTGTGACGCTGCAAGATTGCTCGGTCGGTCATTGGCCCAGCTGGACCGCCTGTCCTGGAGAAAGGCGGCAGGGCGCGTCAGACGAGCGTCTGACGCGCGGCAAACGCGCTGAAAAAGCCGCCGCTTCGGATCAGATCGTCATAGCGTCCGCTCTCGATGATGCTGCCGTCGCGCATGACGATGATCCTGTCCGCCGACATCACGGTGAGTAGGCGCCGAAGATTGACCCTAAGAATTATGCCAATAAACCATTGATTTAAGTGGCGTATTGCCTTTGGCGGAGGGGTCACAGCCGGCGCCGATCAAGACCCCTCTTCTGATAAAGATAACCTCATAACTTGAATGGGTTAAGCGACATTTGAGGGTGGGTCACACTTCGGTGCTGAACAACACCCGCTGCGATGATGTGGGCGGGCTCGACCATCCTAACACGGCGAAACTGGCGTTTCGTTTCGAGGTCCATGGTGGAAGCGTAACATCCGCTCCGCCAAGGAAGGCTGCAACGAGAACATCAAATGCGACGGGTCCCAAGCAGGACCTGTTGGGGGCTACCAGTGGCGCCAGACATGCACCGCGAGGAGCGCGAGGTCGTGTCCCATAGCGTGGTGTAGCTGAGGGTGGTCATCGGCGATTGCCGGTTAGGTTTGGGTTGCGAGATCCAACCCTGAACCGAGAGATCCCCGATGACCGACGAGATGATGAACCTGCGCGGGCTGCTGGAGAAGAGCCCCGA
>CALRYW010000114.1:0-11385 GCA_943372485.1 Allobosea thiooxidans | reverse complement strand
CCAGGCGCCCGTCAGGGTGAGGCTCGCGCTCTAGATCGCCCGCCCGCCTTGGTCCCGGACGCAGACCGCGAATTCGCGCGGGTCGCCGTCGGGCAGCACCGCCCTCACCATGTCGGGCAGAGCGTCGAGCGCGAGACAGCGTGCCGCCTCGTCGCCGGCCAACTCGACGCCCTCGCTCTTGATATGGGAGCAATTGCCGTCGGACCCGTCGATGTCAGAGCGCGGCACCCCGCAGCACGCTCCTGCGGTGGCAGGGGTCCCGGGACGGCCGGCGGCAGCGCTCAGCGAGGCTCCGCGCCATGCGCCGTCTCACGGGCCACGGGCGCGGCATCGGCACCGCGACGCCACCGGTTCTCCAGCTTCTGCAGCACAACGAAAAGCGACGGCACGACCACGACGGTCAGCAGGGTCGAGCCGATCATGCCGGTCAGCGTGGCGAAACCGATCGAGCGCTGCGCATTGGCCCCCGCCCCGCTCGCCAGAACCAGCGGCACCAGCCCGAGAATGAAGGCGAGCGAGGTCATCACGATCGGCCGCAGCCGCAGTCGCGCCGCCTCGATCGCCGCCTCCGCCAGCGGCCGGCCCTGCTTGAGATGCAGGTCGCGGGCGAAGCCGACGATCAGGATCGCGTTCTTGGCCGAGAGCGCGATCAGCAGGACGAGCCCGATCTGGGTGTAGAGATTGCTGGAGAGACCGAGCGCCAGCATCGCGCCGGCCGTCCCCAGAAGCGCCAGCGGCACGGACAGGATGATGCCGAGCGGCGCGATCCAGCTCTCATACTGCCCAGCGAGCACGAGATAGACCAGGAGCAGGCTCAAGCCGTAGACGAGGAAGACCTGCCCGGCCAATTCCTTCTCCTGATAGGAGAGCGCCGCCCACTCATAGCCCGTGCCGGGCGGCAGCGTCTGGCGCGCGATCTCGGCGAGGATCTCGAGCCCCTCGCCCGAGCTGACGTCGCGGTTGGGCGCGCCGATCAGCGTCGCCGCCGGGTAGAGGTTGTGGAAGCTGATCAGGGACGGGCCGATGCCGGGGCGGATATCGGCGATGGCGCCGAGCGGCACCATCTCGCCGCTCTTGGCCCGCAGCTTCAGCGTCCGCAGCCCTTCCGCTTCCATGCGTGCCTCGGCCTGGGCCTGGACGAAGACCTGGAAGACGCGGCCGCCCTTGCTGAACTGGCCGACATAGGCCGAGCCGACATAGGCGCCGAGCGCGTCGGTCGCGGCGCCGAAGGAAACGCCCAGCGCCTCGGCCTTGGTGCGGTCGATCGCGAGCTCGACTTGCGGGGCCTGGGCGCTGAAGGTGTTGCGCGCCGCCTGGAAGCTGTTCTGCGCGCGGGCCCGCTCGGCGATGGCGTCGGCGAGGCGCTGCAGCTTGGCATAGTCGAAGCTGCCGTCGCGCAGCTCGACCTTCATGGTGAAGCCCGAGGCATTGCCGATGCCCTGGATCGGCGGCGGCGGCAGCACCAGCGCGGCCCCGTCATCGAGATCGGCCATCGCCCGGTTGAGCGCGCCGTAGAGCCCGAGCAGATCCTCGCCCTTCTTTCGCTGTTTCCAGTCGGTCAGCATCACATAGGCGACGCCGGCATTGGCGAGGCTGGCATTGTCGTTGAGCGCCGACAGGCCCGCGATGGCGATGACCTTGTCCACGCCCGGCACGGCGCGCGCCCGCTTCGTCACCTCGTCGAGGGCCGCCGTCGTGCGCGACAGCGAAGCCCCGTCCGGCAATTGCACCGTGACCAGCATGTAGCCCTGGTCCTCGACCGGCAGGAAGGAGGTCGGGATCCGGCTCAGCGCATAGACGGACGCCCCGACGAGCAGCAGCGTCACCGTGAAGACCGCCGCGCTGCGCGCCACGAGCCGGCGCACCAGCCGCACATAGGCCCGCTCGCAGGCGCCGTAGCCGCGCTCGAACATCCGGTAGATCCAGGCGCGCTGCGCGACGGGCTTGGGCGCCCGCAGCCAGAGCGCGCATTGCGCCGGCTTCAGCGTGACCGCGTTGACGGCGCTGATCAGCGCGGTGGCGGCGATCACGAGAGCGAATTGCTGGTAGATCTCGCCGCTCAGCCCCGGCAGGAAGGCGGCCGGCAGGAACACCGCCATCAGCACGAGCGTGATGCCCATGATCGGGCCGATCAGCTCCTCCATTGCCCGCACCGTCGCATCATGCGGGCTCAGGCCCCGCTCCATGTGATGGGCAGCGCCCTCGACCACGACGATGGCGTCGTCGACGACGATGCCGATCGCCAGCACCACCGCCAGCAGCGTCGAGATGTTGACGGTGAAGCCGAGCGCCGCCATCGCCGCGAAGGCGCCGATGATCGTCACCGGCACAGTGGTGGCCGGCACCAGCGTCGCGCGCCAGTCCTGCAGGAAGATCAGGATCACCAGCAGCACCAGCACGGCCGCCTCGACCAGCGTCTTGTAGACCGCGCCGAGCGAGGCCTCGACGAAGCGCGTCGTGTCGAAGGGCACGCTCCAGCCCATCCCCTCGGGAAAACGGGCCGCGAGCGCGGTCATCCGCGTCTGCACGAGCTTGGCCACCTCGAGCGCATTCGCCTCCGGCAGCTGGAAGATGGCGAGCCCGGCCGAGGGCTGGCCGTTCAGCCGGAAATCCTGGCCATAGGCCTGGGCGCCGAGCTCGACGCGGGCGACGTCGCGCAGGCGGGTGATGCGGTTGCCGTCGGCTCGCACGATGATCGCCTCGAAGGCCTCCACCTCGTCGAGACGGCCGGGCGTCAGCAACGTCGTCTGGAAGGCCTGGTCACCGGCCGTCGGCGCCGTGCCGAGTTGGCCGGAGGCGACCGAGCGGTTTTGCTGGTTGACCGCATTGACGATGTCCGCCGGGAGCAGCCCGCGCAGCTGCATCTTCTGCGGATCGAGCCAGATCCGCATCGCGTATTGGCCGGCCCCGAAGACGTTGACGGCGCCGACGCCCGGCAACCGCGCGATCTCGTCGAGCAGGTTCAGCGTGGCAAAGTTCGACAGGAACAGGCTGTCATGCCCGGCCCGGTCGGAGGTCAGCGCGACGATCTGGAGGATCGCGGTCGAGCGCTTGTTGGTCTGCACCCCTTGCGTCTGGACCACGGAGGGCAGCTGCGGCAGCGCCGCGGCAACGCGGTTCTGCACCAGGATCTGCGCCTTGTCGGCGTCGGTGCCGATCGCGAAGGTCACGGTCAGCGTGTAGAGGCCGTCGCTGGTGCTGGTCGAGGACATGTAGATCATGCCCTCGACGCCGTTGACCTTCTGCTCGATCGGCAGCGCGACCTCGCGGGCGATCACGGCCGCGCTGGCGCCGGGATAGCGCGCCGTGACCTGCACCGTCGGCGGCACGACGTTGGGATATTGCGAGACCGGCAGCCGCAGCAGCGCCACCAGCCCGAGGATGACGGTCAGGACCGCGATGACATTGGCCAGGACCGGCCGCTCGATGAAGAATTTGGCCATCAGCGCGCGGCCTTCGCGACGTCGGTAACGGGTCGCACCCGGCTGCCGGGGATGGCGTTCTGCATCAGGCCGACGACGACGCGGTCGCCGGCCGACAGGCCGGCGCGGATGACCCGCAGTCCCCCCTCGCTCGCCTCGCCGATCTCGACCGGCCGCTGCTCGACAAGGTCCTGCCCGTTCACGACCAGCACATAGCGTCCGGTCTGGCTGGCGCCGAGTGCCGCCTCCGGCACCAGCAAGGACGGCACGTCCTTCTGCAGCGGCAGCCGCACGCGGACATAGAGGCCCGGCAGCAGCACGCCTTTCGGGTTCGGCACCGAGGCCCGGACCGCCAGCGTGCCGCTGGCCATGTCGAGCTCCGGCGCGACATAGTCGAGCTGGCCGAGATGCGGATAGCCGGCATCGGTGTCGAGCCCGATCCCGACGGGGATGCTGCCCAGCCCGGCGAGCGTCAGGCCGCGCTGGCGCATCGCCTCGCGGATCCGCAGCACGGTCTGCTCGTCGAGCGAGAAGCGCACCTTGATCGGATCGCTCTGGACGATCGAGGCCAGCAGCGTCGGCCCGCCGACGCCGACCAGCGCTCCCTGATCGACGAGATGGGCGGAAACGATGCCGTCGAACGGCGCCTTCACCTCGGTATAGGCCAGGTTGAGCTTTGCCTGCGCCACCTGGGCGGCCGCCTGCTCGCGCGCGGCGGCCGTCGAATCGCGCCGGCTTTGGGCGTTGTCGAGCGCGGCCTCCGAGGCGGCCTGGCGCTGGGCGAGCTGCTTCTGGCGGGCGAGATCGGCCTCGGCCTGGACCAGCAAGGCCTTTTGCTGCGCCTCGGCGGCCTCCGCGAGCTGCAGGCTCAGCCGGTAATTGTCCGGCTCGATCACGAAGAGCACGTCGCCCTGCTTCGCGGCGGCGCCGTCGCTGTAGCGGATCTCGCTGAGCGTGCCCGAGACCCGCGCGACGAGATCGACCCGCTTCGCTGCCGCGGTCTGGCCGGTGAGCTCGAGATAACGCGTCACCGGCCGCGCAACCGGCGGCGCCACGCGGACTTCGGCCGGGGGCGGCGCGGAGGCGGCCGGCTTCTCGTTGCAACCGGCCAGCACGGCGGCGAGGCCCAGCAGCGCGGACATGGCCGTCAGCCGGGAGGAGATGGAGTGGTTGGTCACCGGGATCCTCACAGGGGTGGACCGGGGATGAGGGCATCGCCCAAAAGCGTCACGGAACGGCCAAACGACTCGATGCGCTCGTTCAGGGACGATCCCTCCTGCCGGGCGGACCCGGCACCATCCGAGATCGCCCGCCCGATTGCCGCGATGGTGGTGCCGTCCCCAAACGCCTTGTTGTGGTTGCGGCCAACGCCGCCAGCAACCACTGACAGATCATGGGCCTCGATGCCGAGACCGCGGAACTGGCCGAGATCGGTGTTTTCGCCGGCGCGGATCTTGCCGCCGAACAGGCGCCGCGACAGGCCCAGCGCATAATCGTCCTTCGAGGCGTAGAGCACCATGCGCGAGGTCAGCGGCCTCAAACGGGCGATCTGGGTGCGGAAGACGTCCATGTCGACATCGGGCGCGGCCAGCACGATGGTCCCCAAGCGCGCCAGCGTCTTGTCGTCCTTGGCGATCGAGAGCTGGCGCAGGGTCTCCATCGTCAGCCAGTTGCCCATCGAATGGGCGAAGACGTCGATGCCGTCGATCCCTGGATCACGCGCCAGCCGCGCCAGCAGATCGGCCATCGCGTCCCGGCTGAAATTGGCGGAATCCTTGTCGTAGCCATAGTCGCGGACCTCGCCGCGCGAGGGCCAGCTGAACAGGACCGGCAGGCCGGCATAGTTCGTGTCATCGACGATCTGGGCGAGGCGCACCACAGCCTCGTCGAACTGGGTGTTGTAGCCATGAGTGAAGACCAGCGCCCGGCGCCGCGTCTTCAGCTCACTGCGCGCGAACCCGGCGAACTGGGCGGCGTCGAGCTCGCGCGCTTCGACGAGCGCGATATGCTTGTCGGGGTCGGGACTATCGGCATCGGTCGGAACCGAACCCGGCGCCCGCCCTCGCGGCAGCGACAAGGTGAGGCTGGCATAGCGCGCCGCATCGCCACGCTCGCCCGAGAAGAGATGGCCCGGCGGCGCGCTGGCCGGGCTGCGTGTCGTGACCGCCAGCACGGTGCGGGTCTTCGCCTCGGCAGGCGGCTTCGCCACCGGCACCAGCAGCCCGCGGCCCGGTCCGGCGCAGCCGCCCGCCGCCAGCGCGAGCCACGCGGCCCCCATCAGGGCGATCCGGCCCAGCCCGCTTCGCATCGGCAATCCCCCTGCCGCTCTGGTCCACACACCGCCGGCCGCGCCGACGCGGGCGTTCAGCCGCCGCGCGCCTCGACCACCTTGCGGCAGTCGCTCGAGAGCTTGGCCTTGTTGTCCTTCAGGCAGGCGTTCATCGGCTGCGGCTGGCCGATGAAGGAGGCACAGAGCTTCTGCGCGTCTGAGCGGCAGGCCATCTGTTCGGCCCGCGTCGGGCCCGACTGGGCGCCGGCGAAGGAGGTGCCCGCGACCAGGAGGGAGCAGGCGAGCAACAGCGATGTCTTCATGGGTCGATCCTCTCGGATGGCAGTCGTCCCGCGGTCGCACGACCGGAGTGCCCCCGGACCATGACGCGATGCGCCTCCCCCGCCCATGCCATGTTCATGGGGAGCGCTTTCATGGGGAGCACTCACACGGCGGCCTGGGGCAGGACGTCCACCACGGGCACGGCACTCGACAGGGCGTCCGTGGCGACGGTCACGCTGCGGCGGATGCCGGGAATCGCGAGCTCGTCGATCGCCTCCTCGACCAGCCGCTGAATCAGCGCCCGGCCGCGCTCGGCACTCGCGGCACCGATGCTGAAGGCCAACACCAACGCGGCGCTCTCGCCCTCCGCGGGCTCGTTGAGCTTGGCCGCGATGTCGCCGACGATGGCCTGGCGGATCGGCGGCTCGCTGCGCAGGGCGGCGGCGGCCTGGCGCGTGAACAGCATGATGTCGTTGCGGTCCGGCGCGCGGTCGAGCGCGACGGTGACGCTCAGGCGCACCAGCTTGCGGCTGTGATTGGTGACCGCCCCGAGTTCGCCGAGCGGAATGGTGTGGAGCCGGCCATCGTCCTCGCGCAGACGGATGCTGCGCAGGTTGATCTGCTCGACGAGGCCGCGCCGGTCACCAACCTCGACGGATTCGCCGATCCGGAAGACGTCGTCGACGATGTGGAACACCCCCGAGACGATATCCTTGACCAGGGCCTGCGAGCCGAAGCTGATCGCCAGGCCGACGATGCCGGCACCGGCCATCAGCGGGGTGATATCGATGCCGAGCGCCGAGAGTCCGACCAGCGAGAACACCACACCGATCAGCGTGATCGTGGTCGCGCGCAGAATCGGCAAGACCGTCGAAAGCCGGGCGAGGCGCGCATCCCGCTCCTGTACCGTGCCGGCCCCCTCCACCGGCGTGAGCGCCGCCTCGGTCCAGACATGCACGAGCGCGGCGCCGGCGGCCCCCAGCACAAACACGATCGAGGCGAAGTTCAGCCGGTAACCGAACAATTGCGCGCCCGCGGTGGGCAGCCAGCCGAAAGCGTCGACCAGCCAGAATTCGAGGCCGATCCGCAGGATCATGACCACGGCGATGCTGTCGATCACCACGCGCAGCACGAAGAGCTGCCGCATCTCGGCCGGTTGGCGCGAATCGCGGATGCTGACGGCCACCGCTCGGTCGAGCGCCAGCGCCAACAGCAACACGACGATCGTCCCCACCGCGCCGTGATAGAGCGCGAAGACCCCACTCACCCAGCCCCAGAGCCAGAAGACAAGGGCGAGGCCACTGAACCCGATCGCCAGCAGCTGCGCCCCCGAACCGATGCCGTGTCGCCCCAGCGACACCAACATCTGGATCGCGCTGGCCGTCAGCGCGGCAGCGACGAGCCCGGAGATCAGCTTGGCGGCCTCGCCGCTCAGGCCGACCCCCTGCGCGGCGCCGAGCAGGACCGCATGCAGATGGGCGAGCGCAAGCAGAATCGCAAAGCGGCGGACCGCCTTGCGCGCGCCGGCGTCGTCGACGCGGGTCAGCCGGAAGCGCTTCATCGCCGGCTGGAAGAGGATGATCAGGAGAGTCAGCCCCATCAGCCAGCGCATCAGCGCGAGCACCATGTCGCGCGGCAGCGCCTCGGAGCCCGGCAGGATGCCGAGCCCCCGCACCAGCAGCACCCGTCCGGCCAGCGCCGCCGCCAGCAGCGCCAGGATTTCCAGGCCGGCGAGCCCCGCCATCCCGGCGAGCGCACTCCGGGCGGTTCCGGCCCTCCGCCGCGCTCGCGCGAGCATGCTCCGCGTCGCGACATAGACCAGCGCGACGATGAGGCAGACGGCTAGCGTACGCGGCAGCATGGTCGCCGCATGAGGCCAGCCGCGCTCAACCACAGCGACCAACTCGCCCGGCAACCTAGGCACGGTCGTCAGAGCCGTGACGACCTCCCGGTCGAGCGTCTCGATCAGACGCCGCACCGCATCGAGCGGCGCGATGCCGCTGCGCAGGGTCTCCCCCGCCGCGGCGACGGCAGGCATGGCTGATTCGCCCGGCATGATGTCCTCGCTTCAGCCAGCCGCATCTGCCAGTTCCGATACGACAGGCCAGCCTATCACGCCATCGCGGGCGGGGCCCCGCCACCCCATTTTCATGGGATACCAATGGCGGGCGAAGAGTCTCAGATTGCAGCGACGTCGCAAGGGCAAGGTCGTCCGGCCGGGCCGCAGACGCGCAATACAGGGAGCACCAGACCATGGTTCGCATTCCAGAGTTCACGCGCACCGGCCTCGCCCTGGCCGCGCTTTCCGCGCTGGCGGGCCTGACGCTGGGCGCCGCGCCGGCCGAGGCGGTCGTCTATTGCAAGACGGTGGGCGTGCCGAAGGGCTGCGTCGCGCGCCCGGCTCCGGTCGTGGTCCGCCCTGCGCCGGTCGTGGTCGGCGCGCCCGTGGTCGCCGCCCCGGCGGCGCGCGCGGTGGCGACGCCCTATCGCGGGGTCGGCGCCGGCGCGCGCGGCGTCGGTGTGCGCCCCGGCACGCCGGCCAATCGCGGCGGCCCGGTCAACCGCGTCGGGCGCTTCTAACGCCTCTCAACCCCGGGGTGCGTCGAGATCGGCGAAGCGGCTGGGAAGGTCGAGCGTCACACGTGTCCCCTCCGGACCGGAGACGACCGCGAGCTGCCCGCCGCAGCGTTCCGCCCGTCGGCGCATATTGGCGAGGCCCCGCCCGGCCAAAGGCGGGGCGGGGCTGCCGGCCTCGGCGTCGAAGCCCCGGCCGTCGTCCCGCACGCTGATACGGCCGCGATCTCCATCCGTCGCGGCGACGGTCTCGATCTCGACAGTGATCGTGCCGGCACCCCCATGCTTGACCGCATTGGTCACCGCCTCGTCGAGCAGGCGCAGGATCTGGATGACGTGGCCCGGCCGCAGCTCGGGATGGACGGGCAGCCCCTGCGGCGTCAGCACACGCCACGCCAGCGCGATGCTGTGGGCCCGCAACTGCGCCGCGATTCGCTCCCGCCACGCCCCGAGCGCCAACATCAGATCCCCACCGATGTCGTCCATGGCGTCGATCACCAGTCGCAGATCGCGCAGCGCCGCCCGCGCCGCCTCGCCGATCGGCGCACCGCCGCTGCGCTGACGCTCGCTCAACGCGACGATGCTGACGAGCTGGCCGCCGAGCCCGTCATGCAGGTCGCGCATCAGACGTGTCCGCTCTCCCGCCAGCGCCATGGCCCGCGCCCGCTCTTCGTCCCGCGCCAGGGTCGCGCGCAGCTTGTCCTCCGCTTCGCGCACGAGCCCGACCATGCGCGACGCGAAGCCGTCGACCTGGTTCAGGGCGCGGGCGAAGCGCCAGGTGAGGCCGATCCCGATAGCGATCACCATGGCCGAGTAGGAGATGCGCGAGAAGAAGATCCGCCGGTCCGACGCGACATCGAGAATCGAGAGGATATCAAAGGCCCAGAAGAACAGAACCACCGTCACCGCGCTCCCGAGCACGAGGGTGATCGTGTCGCGCCGCCGCAGGAAAACGAGCGCGATAATCACCGCCGTCAGCACGAGACAGAACATCACGGTGAACGGCCCAAGCAGGAGATAGAGACTGCGAACCGGCCCGGGACCACCCAGCAGGCCCGCGACGGTGATGATCAGCCCCGGCAGGAACAGCAGTGCTGCGGCCCGCGGCAGCCTGAGCCCCAGGAAGAGCACGAAGAACACCAGCGCGAAGGCGCTCTCGAGCGGTGCCGATGCGATCAGCACGGCATTGAGCCCGCCATAGAGCGACTGCCCGCTCGGCGCGGAAATGAAGGTCTGAGTCACGCCGAGTGCCATCGAGGCGGCGAGCGCTCCATATTCCGGCTCGTGCCGCCGCATCAGCCACATCATGCCGAGGATGACGGCCAGGATGCTCTGCCAGGCTGCCAGGACCACTGGAAGCGTCTCGAAGAGCAGCACCCGCCGCTCATAGGCCGGCCGCAGCGCTGCGTCCGGGCCGACATAGACCCGGTCGAGGAAACCGGTCAGCGGCCCCCAGACCAGGAGCCGGACCGTGATTTCGTTGACACCGGGGCGCAGCAGCACGGAGGGGACGACCGCGATCTCCGGCGTGCTGCGGTCCGGCCGATTGGCCGAGGGCGTGCGGCGGCTGTCGAGAATGGCGACGCCGTTGACCGCCACCTCGACGCCGTTCGTGAAGCGGGGCAGCATCACCGCCCAGGCGTCCGCCTCCGGGGCCGGACCCTCGAAGCTCAGCCTGAACAGCGGCGGATCGTCCATGGTGAAGCGCACATCGAGATGGTGCGGCAGTTGCACGGTGCGTCCGGCCGGCTCGAGCCGCGCCTGCGACAGCGCGTAGCGCGCCGGCGGCTCGGGCGCCGGCAGCGCGGCGAGCAGCAGGCAGAGCCCGACGACGACGGACTGCAGCGCCAGATAACCCGCCAGCCACAGCGCCGTCCGCGGCGCGCTCACGGGCGCCGCGAGCGCCTCCCGGCCAGCCGGCGCCTCGCTCACAGCCGGATCAGGCCCTGCTGCAGAGCCTCGAACACCGCTTCGCCGCGCGTGTTGACCTCGAGCTTGCGGTAGATGTTCTTGATATGGCCTGGCACCGTCTGCCGCGACAGGCCGAGATGGCCGGCGATGTCGGCATAGCTGAAGCCCTTGGCGATGCCCCAGAGAATGTCGATCTCGCGCGGCGTCAGCCGCGCCGTGTTGAGCCCCTGCGGGGCCGGCGTGGCAGCGGGCTGCGACTGCGTGCGCCGCACGATGAAGCGCGCGATCGAGGCCGAGATCGGCGAATGGCCGGCGACGAGATCGCGCACGGTCGCGGCGATGTCGGTCGGGAAGGCGTCCTTGAGGAGATAGCCGGTCGCACCCTGGCGGATCGCGGCGATGACGCTCTCCTCGTCGCCGAGGATCGAAATGACCATGATCTCCGTCTCAGGATGGCGCTGCCGCGTCTCCCGGATCAGGTCGAGGCCATGGCCGTCGGGGAGTTGCAGATCGGTCAGCAGCACCCGAGGCGCCGCTTCCGAAAGGCGGGCCCGGGCTTCCATGGCGGTCGCGGCGGCGGTGACGGCGAACTCTCCGGTCGCCCCCAGCGCGTCCTGGAGGCGCCAGCGCGTCGGCGCGTCATCCTCGACGAGCAGCACCTCGATCATGCGCCGCCTTGCTCCCCCGTCCCGGCTCGCAGGCCGCCGACCCGCGCCATGGCCAACCCCCGTCAGGGCTGTCGCATGCTAGCCGCTGTCGGCCGGCGGCGACAGCCCATGTTCATGGGGCACAGTTGCGCCCATCCCGAACGACGCGGCGAGGACCGGCTGTCGGGCCTGAATCTCGACGCAGATGGCCGAGTTCCGACAACCCGGAGGATCGATGTCCCGAGCACCTGGTCACGGCCGCACGACAGGGAGGACATCG
>CALRYW010000113.1:0-11718 GCA_943372485.1 Allobosea thiooxidans | reverse complement strand
GGACGGCCTTCCCACGGCCCCAACACGGGCCTCTGGTCCAGAGCGCGCTTAGAGGGCCGTCCTGTCCGGTTTGCGATCGGTTAGGACGGGCTTCCAGCGGCGCCGAGACGGGCTTCTGGTCCAGAGCGCGCTCAGAGGGCCGTCCCGTCCGGTTTACAATCGGCCAACACGGGCTTCCCACGGCGCCAACATGGCCCTCTGGTCAGGAACGCGCTCAGTCGACCGTGCTGTTGGATTGGTAATCTCTGGGCTTGGGCTACCCAACATCCAGGCACCATCTTCGAGCTGATTTTCGAGTCAGAACGTCGTTCCGTCCATGGTCCCTCAGGCGAATCCCAGAACGATGTTCTTGACCCGTTTTGGCAATCAGAACGTTGTTCTCGCCGGTGGAACAGCGTTCTGACCTGGCAAAGCGCCAAATTGCTGACCGAGCCCGCCAATCGCCGCTCCCATGCGTGGGGTCAACGTCGTCCGGTTCGGGTCCTTGATCCAGAACGGTGTTCTGAAAATCGATCAGGCAATTCCAGGACGTTGTTCTACGTCGATTTCGGCAGATGGAACGATGTTCTAGCCAGGCGAACAGCGTTCTGGCCAAGTCAAAGGTTGAGGCAGCTGATCAAGCCGCCAATGCCGCTCCCAAATCAGACCACCGTTCTTGTCGGAGCTTGAAGTTCAAAACGTCGATCTGGATCAGGCGGCGCCCGTGAGGCGTCGCCTGTTTCCGTTCGAGCCGGGTTTGTGGAGGTCATCAAGGCCACCCCGCGGGACGAGGTCCGCTCTGCGGCCTCGAATAATCGGATAAACCCATGAAGATTGCGCGTCGTCGCCCCGCCTCCCCCGAGCCGGCCGCCGCTGCTCCTAAGGCAAAGGGAGGTAAGCAGACAAGCTCGCGGGCGCCCATGACCCAGGACGAAACGCCTGGCGACGTTCCGCTGCCGCCGACGAGAGCGGTCTATGACCGCGACGCGGTACTCCGCGAAATCGAAATGCTCCTCGGCCGGCCGTACTACGGACCGCACGAGGAATTCTACGGCTCCCCGACTGCGTTTAATGAGGCGGATCAGAGCCGCTATGACCGCCTCCTCGCGCTCTACCATGACGCGAGGGCCGGACAGCGCCCTCTCCTGATCGCCACCCAAGAGCACGTCACCGCCCTGGGCCTGGTGAGGACGCGGTGCCCCGGATTCGAGCCCGTGGTCGACCTGATCATCCGCTCGGCGGTGCTGTCGATGCGCACCGGCACGCCGATCGCCGTGCCACCACTGATGCTACACGGTGCGCCCGGGACAGGGAAAACCCGTGCGAGCCGTCAGATAGCCGAGGCCCTGGGCACCGAAATCCACGCGATCAACTGCGCGGTCAACAGCGACGCCCAGGGGCTGGTCGTCGGACACCCGACGTCCTGGAAGGCAGCCCGCATGGGACAGCTGACGGAGGCGATGGCTATGGGCACGACGGCGCAGCCGATCATCCTGCTGGACGAGCTCGACAAGCTCGTCACCCATCGCGACGAGAAGCCGTTCAACACGCTTCTGACCGTCCTCGAGCCGGAAAACAGCCGGGCCCTCGTCGATGAGTTCGTACGGGTGCCCTTCGACCTGTCGGGCGCGATCTGCATCGCTACCGCAAACGATATCGGGGCACTTCCCGACTTCATCCTCGACCGTCTCTTGACGTTCTTCATCGCGCCGCAGCGGGGCGATGCCCTCCTGGCGGTGACGCGGCTGATCGCTGAGGGGATTGTCGGCGAGCTTCAGGGTGGCGTCGCCGTTCCCACTGACGACGTCCTGACGCGCGCGGCGCGTCATAACCCGCGCCGCCTCGGCAAACTCCTGCGGCTTGGCTTCGGCTACGCGGCGGCCGGTGGGCGCGCGACATTGACCATCGCCGACATCGTGGCGGCCGAAGAGCTCGTGTCGGCATCGCCGCAGGTGCGACCCATCGGCTTCCTGGCTGCCCATCGCGAAGAGGGCCCGGACCGGTTCCGGTGATGATGTGAAGACCCGACGGACTGGTGGCCGGTCGGGAGCGGCTCGTCCCGGCCGGGGCGGCGTGGCCGCATGGATCCAGACGAGCCTGAGAGGTGAGGCCTCGGAACCAGAACCCCCGATAAGCCCAGCCCGACATCCCAAGCCGAAAAGACATGAAGACGATGACGAAGAAGACCCGCCCGCCTGCAAACGGCCGTCCGCTCCAGCCGGCCCACTCGGCCGCCGCCGTGATGCGCTACTTCAAGACCCAGTGGCCGCGGATCGGCGGTACGGCTCTCACGCCGCTTCCTGCCGACGCCTTCCAGGACCCGCGCTTCACCGAGCACTATGTGCCCGGCATCCTCGTGCACGCCTATGTCGCCGCCTGCGGTCAGATCACCTCGCCTAACAACGCCATCGGCCTGCTCGGTGCTGCGCGTGACCTCAACCTGCCGCTCTACAAGGTCGCGAGCACCGAATGCGCTGATATCCGTCGCCGCACGGACGCGCTCAACCGAGACCGGTACGGCTCCCATCGCAAGCTCGCGACCGGCGGCGTCTTCGATCCTGGCTTCGACAGGTGGACATTCCAGCAGATCCTGCCGACCCGCGAGCCGCTGCCGGGGGCCCCGGTGACTCTGGAAGCACGCAGCGTCGACGTGATCTTGCCTGCTGGGGTCAGCAGCGGTGAATTTGAGAAGCGCCTCCACCACGCCATGTCGAATGCCAGCCTGAATTCCTGGCTCGAGAAGAGCGACGGCGTCGCGCACTGCGCCTTGGTGGGTCTGGATCCCCGCGATCAGCAGCGCTTCACCGCGCTCAAATTCGGCGAGCCCGCCAGGATCTCGCCCGCCGAAGAAATCTACATCTTCCGCCCGATCGGCGAAGACGCCGACCGCCTCCTGACGATCGTCGAGACCGTCGTCTACCAGCTCGTGATCGGCACGGCGTCGCCGCCTAATCCGCTCTGGTCGAGTGCCAGCCAGCATGCCGGGCGCCGTGATGGCGCACCCTCCGACCGTCGTCACGCTTCCGCCTGATCGCCTAGCACTGCCAGGCCGTTTTCAAGACGGCCTGGCGGCTTCATCGAGACGCCCGTCAGGGCAACCTCCCTCATCCCAAACGTTTGATAGACCCATGACCGCCAGCACCCATTCCGACCTGCTCTCTCTCCACCATGTTCTCTTCGATACGACGGTCCGTCCCGTCATCTCCGAGCTCGCCGCGATGCAGCTCGATCGTCCCAGCGACGGCGACTACGCCGCCTTCATCCTCAAAACCCCCTCTTTGGTCGCCATCGCCGCTCGGTGCGCTCAGCGGTCACAGGAGCTCGAGCGGTTCATTCGTTTGGCGGAAGCCTCGGCGCCATTCCTGGTGCGCGAGCACGTCTCGACGCCCCAGGCCTTCGCCATGCTCTCAGAGGACGCCACGCTGGCCCTGGCTCTGCTGCCGGCGCGCACCGCCGCCGACCACCATGCGCGCCGCGAGCACGGCTTCGCCCTGATCCGCGCTGTGCACGAACTCGATGATCCTACCCTCGAGCCGCTGGCCCGCACGGCCTTCGGGATCGAGCCGCTGTCCACGAAGACGGCCGGTGCGGTGGCGACGAACGCGCTGGCCCACGCCGTGGCCAGCTACCGCGAGATCGAGGCATCCCGCAGCACCGCGACCGTGCATCGCATCGAGGATGCCGCTTCGCTGCGGGCGTTCGTCGAACAGGCCCCGGACTTCGACGCGCTCTACCGCACGGTCGAGCTTCACGCCCGGGAGGCCGATCGCTGGGCGGAAAACCTCGTCTCGTCCGACCTTGGCCATGAGGAGCACCAGCAGATCACCATGGCGCTGGAGGGCGCGAGGCTACAGGCTCGCATCGCGCTCCTGAGGATTGCAATGTCGCCGGCCCATGTCGATCTCGACCGATGGGACGACCTCGCCGCGCTGGTCGTCCCACACCCGACGCCGCAGCTCGCGGCGACCCTGTCGCTGGCCAAGAAGATGTCGGTCTCCCTGCGCGAGATGCTGGCGGCGCATCCGCTGGTCTGAGCCTCCGGGCACCTGAGGAAAGCAAGAGGGCGTCCTGTCGGGGCGCCCTTTTCGTTTGGCGAGCGATGAGGTGCGGCCAGCCGGTCGTCACCCCCGTGGAGCAGGAAAACAGACATGAACTTGAATCTCGAGCATCTCGCCGCGCAGCCGGATCGCGACCGCCGGCAGGCTGACCCCATCGGGGCGATCCTCACCCGCCTCCACGACGATCCCACGATCGCCGATCTGATCGCGCTGCGGGAATCGAAGCCGGACCTGTGCGATGCGGCGGTGAGGGCGGAAGCGCACCGCGACGCCTATGGCTGGAGCGCCAGCCAAGCCGACGTCGACTCGCTTGCGCGGATCGCGCTGCTCACGATCGCCGGCGCGCATGCTATGATCGTCTCGATCTTCCCGGCGTCGTCGATCGACGACGTCGACGCGAAGGTCTCCCTGCAGCCAACCCGGGAATGGCTGGCCAACTGGCAGGGCAGCGGCGACTTCGTCCGAGGACGGATTGCGCTGGCAGCCTTCAATCCTGGACAGGCGACGGTGCCGCCGCGCGCGGAGACGACCGTCCGCGAAAGCGCGCTCTACCCCTGGCCTCCGCAGGGCTTCGACCTCGCCGCCGAAATCGATCGTCTGGCGACGCGTCGGATCTACACGCACGAGCAACTCCAGGTCCTGTCCGCCTTCGCACGCGAGGGGCTGGACATGCAGGCCATCCTCGAGAAGGCCCGGGACTACTTCAGCGCCGCCGACCGTCTTCTCAAGGACGCGATGCGGCTTGGCCCGATGGCTCACCAGACCCGGCTGGCTGCTGAAGGCGCTCTGATCGCCGCGTACCTGTCGTGCGGGCAGATCGCGGTCTGGCCAGCGCGGCGGGGCACCCGCGACCGGGACGCCAAACTCGCCATGCAAGCGCTGGTGAACGGGCGGGCGACGACGGCCGATCCGCTGCACATGCAGGCGGCCATTCGGCACGGGACCACGTTCACATCGCAGGTCAGCCTGGTTGAGCCGAGGCTGTTCGCCGATGGACGGCTGGGCGAGTGGGTAGGGAACGTGTAGGCGCCGGGCTGTACCGGGATGCGCCATGTGTGGACGGCTCTACCTTTGGCAAGGGTTTCGTTGGACTGCTGCAGGTTGGCCGGTGCATTCATCACTGTGTAAGCCAGCGGGCATATGCCCCGATATCGATCATAGGCACGGTGCCATTGAACTGTAGCTTCTCGATCAGCTTGAAGAGGAATGCCGTTGCGGGCTTTCCCTCGTTAACGAACTCGTAGACGTCGCCGCTGGTGCGGCTGAAGTGACCGTGTGCCGCGACGCAGCCGAGGTCCAGCCGACCTGGATTGGTCGTGTCGGAGAGCGCGCGCTCCAGTGACGGCCCGAGCGCGGGTGACCATTCACTTTCGAACGCCAGGATTCCGCCGAGGATCGGGAAGAGCGCCTTGGCGGGAAAGGTGCCGCCGGCATGCGGTATCGGCAGTGACGTGCGGTGCAGGTTTCGGACGCTGGCGACCTTGTCCTGCGCATAGGCGATCAGGCTGGCATCGACCGTCTGCTTTGCCTCGAAGACCGCGTAGACGCTTTCCGCTGGGATGACCTTCTGGTCCTTGAAGTCGAAGATGAACGGTGAGTACTGCCGATCGAAGACCACGATGTCGATTTGATCGCTGAAGTTCCCCTCGCTGTCGACGACGTGCGCCGTTTCGGCCTGATATCGCTTGGGTAGGTACTTCTGAAGGAGCTCCAGCCAGACCTTCTCGCTGGCGTCGCCCTTCGTGCCGGTATGGCCGAACGACCCGCGCGAGATGTTCAGTTGCCCCTGGATGTCGGTGTGGAGGTTCGCCAGGAGGGTCGACAGATTCCAAGTGGTCATCGGCTCTTGTCCTGAAATGGCGCGGTGGGAGCCATGGCTTGCGCGATGGCAAGCGCCCTGGCCGGATTGATGCTGGTGTCGGGATACGCGTCGAGCACGATCGACGGGATCAGGCGCTGGGTGAGGTCGGAGAAGGTGAAGCCGTAGTCGCGTGGCCTTGCTGGCCCAGTGGCGGCGACGAGGCCTTCGATCTGCGAGGCGGTCACGCCTGTGCCCTGCAGGGTCGTGGTGATGACTGCGCGGCGCTGAGCGTCGTTGGGCCGATCGAACGTGATGATCTCTGCCGCGCGGCGGCGCACCGCTGGATCGAGCGAGTCGACCCTGTTCGTGCACATGATGACGGCCGCAGGCAGTGCGCCGTTGCCTAGGCGGTCGATGCCCCTGATGAACGCGTTGACGCCGGCGCGGTCCTCGTGGTGCATCTGAGCGGCCTCGCGGGACTGAGCCAGCGCGTCCGCTTCGTCGACCAGCAGGATGACGGCGCCTCGCGCCTTCGTGCCCGATGACTTCAGCTTTCTCGCTTCGCTGACCGTGTGCTCGAACGCGGCGGAGATCAGCTGGGTCATCTCGCCGACGCGACCTTGGCCACGGGCCGAGAGGCTGAGAGGCAGCAAGGTGATCCGGATGCTTTCCCTCCGCGCCACATCGTCGCCGATGGTCTCTGCCAATTCGGTCTTCCCCGAGCCCACGTCGCCCGCGAGGACGATCAGAGGCGGCCGCCGGATCACGTTCTTGACGAGGGCCTCGGCCGCAGGATGGTGTTTTTCGACCCAAGCGCTGAGGCCATCGGGGTTGACGAGGACCGCGAGCATCTTGCTGAGACGCGACTTGTGGGTGTCGAGCCCAACGAGATTGTTGAGTCGCGCGCGGGCGTCGACGTCTGGATAGGTCGAGGCGCCTTCGAACAGGCCTGCAAGATCTGGGGTCGTGCTCATCAGGAGTTCCTCACGATCGCGCGGCCAAGGGCTTGCCCCCCGGCCGAATAGGTCCGGTCGGAAACGAGGCGGCCGTTGACAGTGGGCTCTGGAGCGCCCGTGCGCTGGAACGGCATCCTCTGCTTGAACGCGACTTGCTCCGCAGAGCTCAGGGCATCCCAAGCGGCGGTGTAGGTCAGGTAGTTGTGAATCGAGGCGCCCTCGACGTTGGCGCGCGGCGGAATCCCGCCAGGGTCGTCGTCGTTGGCGCTGGCGCCTGCCAAGTCGCGTGCCGTGTAGCGCAGCGTCGGCTCGATCCACTGGCCGTTGCGACGGAAGCCGATCGTCAGCGTCCCAAGGTAGCCAGCCTTGAGGAGTTCGGTGACCTCATCCTGCCACTCGGCGATCTCCTTGTCGGACGGCTTGCCGTAGAAGCTCCGGAGGCGGCGCAAGTCGGTGGCGACCTTCGCCGCCATATGTCGCGCGTGCGTGATCGTGAAGGTTTGGCTCTCGGTGATCGTGAAGCTGCCTGTCATGTCGTCCTCACGGATTGAAGCTGGAGCCGAAGACATTCTGCCAATAGCGGACGGTCTCGCCTTTGGTGGGGGCGCCGAGGGCCGCCTCGATGGCGTCGCCGGCTTCGAGGGCGGCATCGACGATCAGGTCGACGTTCCGCTGGGTGTAGAGCGAGCTGACGTTGTTGGCCGCGTTCACCGGGTCGATGATCTGCATCGGATGGGGGAAGGCGCCGACGGTCCCGCTCTGGTAGTAGTCGGCGAAAACGATCTTCTCCGTAAGGCCCGTTTGCGCGATGTAGTCGAAGAACCCGCGCAAAGCCGTCGGGTAGTCCGACATGTCGAGGCCTCTGTCAGCCAGATGGGCCATGATCAGCTCGATCATGAAGGACTTGAAGCGGAAATCTTCGCTCTCGTCCTTTTTGCGCTTGGCCCAGAACTTGGCGAGCCGGACTACCTGGGCGAAGTGCGTCGGGCTCGCAGACTTGCGCTTTTGCGCGAACTGCACGTGCCTGGTGATGCTCGTCCTGAGGAGGCTTCCGTCTTTCTGGCTGACGAGGTCGCCATACCAGTTCGGATCGCCGTCATAGAGGATCGGCACGACGTCGACGTCGAGGCCGCTACCGCTATAGGAGACAGTCACCGAATAGGTCTGCGGCTTGATCTGGTCGGGGCTGATGTTCGGCAGGCGACGCAGGCGTTCCGCGAGATATGTCCCCAAGGTGCGCGTGTCCGAGGGCGCATCCTTCACGCTGATGTAGCATGCGACGTCGATGTCGTTCAGCGAGCGCAGCGCGGTGCCCTTCGCGAGGCTGCCTGACAGCCTCATCTTCTTGAGCGTGAAGTCCGGATGTTCTGCGATGTAGGTGTCGAGACGGTCACGAAGGCGATCGGCCTGAGCGCGGTAGGTATCGGCCTTGTCCTTGGGCAAATTAACCTTTTCTTGGCAAAATCGGACGATTTCGCCGTGATTCACGTGATCGCGAGCCATCTGGCCAACTCCGCGCTTGCCATCATGTCGAGAGCGACATAATTTCCATGTCGATCAATTTAAGGCGACTCGTAATAGTCGTCAAGGTCACTATGGCGAGTTCGATATGACCAACTCTAAGTTGCCCACCGATATGTTTCCCGAGCGCCTGAAGGCGGCGCGCGACCTCCGAGGGTGGAGCCAAAACGACCTGGCCCTTCGCTGCGGCATGCCGCAGAGCTCGGTGGGGCATTTTGAGGGCGGTACGCGTAAGCCGTCTTTCGATACGCTGAGCAGGCTTGCAAACGCCCTCGAGGTCACGGCAGACTATCTGTTGGGCCGCGTGGACGATCCTGGCCGCGCTGAAGCAGGCGATCCATTGTTCCGCGATATAGGCAAGCTCAGCGGTGGTGACCGGGAGCTGGCCAAGGACTTTCTGCAGATGCTGGCAGCCCGGAGCCAAGCTAAGAAGTGAGGTAGCCGTGAATCACCTCTTCCGCGTTAAGATGGCCAAGCAGAAAGCCGAAGCCTTTTTACGCGACGAGGGACTGGAAAGGCTGCCTGTCGACCCGTTTGCCATTGCTGAGGATCGGGGGATCGTCGTGCAGCCGAAACCCGACACGGCGGATGGCGTGTCGGGCATGTTGCTTCGACATGGCAACGTTTTCGGCATCATGTACGCGACCTACGTTCAGAGTGAGGGCTTCCAGCGATTCAGCGTCGCGCACGAGCTTGGTCACTACTTCTTGGAAGGCCATGTCGACCACGTCCTGAAGGACGGCGTCCACGAGTCGCGTGCCGGCTTCGTCTCTGGTGATCCATTCGAACTGGAAGCAGACGCCTTCGCGGCGGGGCTCCTGATGCCAAGCGGCTTTTTCAGGCGAGCGATCGCACGTCGGGATCCCGGTCTGGGGATCGTCTACGAATTGTCTGACGACTGCAGGACGTCGTTGACGGCGACAGCCATAAGGTACGCCGAGCTCACCGGGGATGCCGTCGCGGTTGTCGTCAGCACCCGCGGAATTATCGACTATTGCATACTATCCGAGGCGATGAAGACCCTGCCGGGCCTAGCCTTCATCCGGAAGGGAACAGATGTCCCGAGCGGTACGGCCACTGCGGCGTTCGCATCCGTCCCGGAGAACGTCTCCGCCGGCGCGGCGGTCGACGAGGAGACCCTGGTTCGCTTTTGGCTTGGTGGAACGAGCAACGCCAAGATCCGTGAGCAAACGATTGGCCTTGGAACCTATGGAAAGTGCCTTACCGTGCTCTCTTCTGGGACCATCGGGCAGGTCGAAGTGGAGGACGAGGCGGACGAGGAGGACGCTTTGGTCGAAAGCTGGACGCCGCGTCTTAGAAGATGAGTTATCCCGAACGGCTTTTCAGAGTTCAAGGCCGGCTCGCTTGCCGCCATTTCGGACAGGCTGCACAAGCTGGTCGCGCCCGAATTCGTGCAGACGCTCCGCGAACTTCGCTGGGATGATCACTCGTTCATAGACGACGTCGCGGTCTTCGAAGCCTAACACCATGAACGATATCGAGTCGCTGGGCCGGTGCTTCTTGCGGCGGATCGAGGACCGGCGTTTCGTCGTCACCTCTTTGTATAGAGGCTCGCCCGCAGGACCTCGAAGCTGTACCCGCGTCGCTGACGGTCGATCTATAGACTGCCCGAAAGCAGACGTTCCAGAGGTCGGCAAGGGGCCACTTCAGGGCGTGACGATTTCGTAGCGCGGGTACTTGTCCATCCGGACCTTGAGAGCCGACATGCGGCCACGGAAATACCCGTCCGATACGTCCTTGCCGTGGTTGTGACCGGTGATGGCGTTGCTGAAGCGCTTCGAGATGTTCGCCTCTTCGGCCCTCGTCACGAACGTATGACGCCAACCATGGTTGGGGCTGACACCATCTTCTAGCTCCACCTGCTCCTGAACCCACTCGGCCAGTTCGCTGGCGCGCTGCTCCTGTGGGCTCCGCGTAGCGCCTTCCCTCTGGGGAACGTCGCCGACGAAGAGGAAGCCGGCAGGGGCTTTCTCCCAGAAGCCGAGCAGGCCCTCGTCGATGAGGGCAGGGTGCATAGGGACCGTGCGGGCGACGTTGGTCTTCGTCTGCGGGAAGTGGATGACCCAAATACCGTCTTCCTGCCTGATGTCCTGGCGGCTGAGCCAGCAGACCTCTTGAACCCGGGCGCCGGTATAGGCGCATATCCAGGGTGCCCAGCGACGAGAGGCGGACGCGCGCGGGTAGCGCCGACTCGGCTTGGCGTGGCGCGCCGCTAGCAGGATCGCGGACACCTCTGCGTCCTTGAAGAACTTCTCCCGCGTCGTGGTCTGCCGATCGACGTCGAGCTTGATCCCCAAGGCTGGGTTCTCGTCGCGCTTGCGTCCGCCCTGGCGAGTTGTCGCCCAGGCGAAGACGGATGAGACGGCGACAAGGTCGTTTCGGTTGATCGTGCGCGGCGCGATACCGTCCACGTCCCGGCGGTGGTTGGCCCAGTCGAAGATCTCGTCGCCTCCGATGAGCCGCCAGTCCTTGCCCTTCCAGAACCGATCCAGGGACTCCAGCGACGGGCCATAGCGTCGAAGCGTGCTCGCGGCCTTCTTGTTGGTCTGGTAGGCGCACCAGCGCTTGTAAAGGTCCGCTACGGATTCGGGCTCACGGTCTCCTTTCGCGCTAGTCTTGCCGGGCGGGGTGGGAGGGGTCCAAGTCGGGAGGTTCTTGCCGATCTCATCGGAGTGGTCTGCGCTGGAGAGGCGGCGTGCCGCAAGCTCGCCGAAGGCCTTGCCGACGTTGACGAGTTCCCTGGCGACCCGCTCGATCGACCTCTCGTCCAACTGCATCTGGTTGTCTGCCGCGAGCTGGCGTGCTTCGGCGCCGAAGGCGGCGTTGGCGACCTCACCACTGTTCATGACGCCGTCGCCATGCCTTAGCGCATAGGTGTGGAGTGCCCGAGGGTCATCCATCTCGATCGAGGCCAATCGCTCTGCAACTTTGGGGGCGTAGCCCTTGTCGATAAAGACCTGCGTCGTGGCGTTGTATTCCTCGGCAAAGGCCTCGATGCGGTCATTGAAATCAAAGTCGGCATCGAGCCGATCGACGGCGTTGCGGTAGGTTTCGCCGGCAAGGGCTTTGACCTCGATCGGCGTCAGCGCCACCGGGACGGTCCGCAGCGAATCCCAATAGGCGGCCAGCCTGTTCAGAGCGATCTGGAAGCGGTCCTTGGCTTCGCGCGCACTCTTCGTGCGCAGCGACACATAGACCTTGTCAGTGACGGTCACGGTGACCGATTCGCCGTTGATCGGCAGGGTCACGGGACGGCCGCGCGCGACCTCCCGGAGCTCGTTCGGAACCCGAACGTTGAGGTAGTAGGATCCCGACTTGGTAGCGAAGGGACGGGGCATCGCAAGGGCCATGTGTGAAACCGCTGTGTGAAAGCGGATACCCG
>CALRYW010000112.1:0-12043 GCA_943372485.1 Allobosea thiooxidans | reverse complement strand
CGACGCCGATCACCTCGAGCCCGCTCGCCTCGACCGGCTTCCGCCGCGGCAAGCCGATCAATTTCCACGCCATCCAGGGCGGCGCCGGCCTCGCGACCGGCACCGAGACGAGCGCGCGCGGCGGCGCCACCGTCACCGCCTTCACCACCGTCGGCGCCACCGCGCTGAAGGAGGAGGAGAGCTTCGGCGAGCCGGAAATGGCCAAGCTCCCCTTTTCTTCATCAGCGGCAGCACCGACCGCATCCGAGCGTCGCGCCGAAGCAATCATGAAAGGTTATGTCGGCGATTCATGCGGTGAATGTGGGAATTTTACGCTTGTACGCAATGGAACTTGCTTGAAATGTAATACCTGTGGAAGCACTACTGGGTGTAGTTAATCAATTAGAAATCCCGACCCAGGAACATAGCCATGCTTAACGATTCAAAAGTTTCTTGGCTTGAATCAGGTCAGATTGAAGGCGCTGCACTTGAGTGGCGGAAATCAGAGGGAAATATCAACTCTCCGACATTCAATATTTTATACTTCCTTGAACAAGTCCTTCCTCACCTTTTGGTGGGGAAGGCCCTTGAAATCGTTGTATCTGATGACTTGAAGGGTGACGGCCCAGCGTATGTTCGTTTTTTAAATGAACGCAGGCATGGCTACCAAGCGGTAGAACTTCACGTCGAAAAATGGGTCTTGGACAATGCTAGACTCGACGACGAAGAGGCTCGTCTGATAATTGCCCATGAAATTGGTCATATAATTCTTCATGATGCGAGTGCTCAGAAGTTTTCGCCTGGCCCTGATAAAAATGTACGATTTTTAGCAAACGAAGAGTCTGGAGAATGGCAAGCAAAACGCTTTGCAGACGCTTTTCTGGTACCGTTACATATTGCAGCATCATTCGCAAGCGCCGACGAATTGGCTCGATATTGCCATGTAGATCTCGACTGTGCAAAAAGGCGTATGCTTTCGGTCCGCGCTGAGGCGATCGAGAAAAGGCCTATTAGTGGAAATGCGTGTATACGTTGTGGTGATTATAACGTCCGCACATTTGGAATGAGCAATTTTTGCATGAGCTGTCAAAAGCACTTCTTGTTACTTTAGCAGCCCGGCGTGGATATGTTGATCGCAACATTCATGGATCAAGCGCAGGGAACGCCTCTCCCGGATGGGAGAGGCGCAAGGGTGAGGGCTCGCCGCCGGGCGCTGGAACACCACGGAGCCGCGGCGCGCTCCCCGGCACCGGCCGGCCCTCATCCGGCGCTCCGCGCCTCCTGCTCCCATCCGGGAGAAGAAAACCCGGCCGGAATGAAACGGAATCCGCACCTACCCCGTGTCACGCCGGGCCCATGACGCGAACCGCATTGCCGGGCGCCATTTTCAAACGTGCGGCTAACGGTGTTTTTCGCAATGCCGGTGTTGTGGTGTTGATCTCGTACACGTCGCCATTCAGCAAGACAGTATCATGGTGACCAAAGCCTGCTGGCAGAATATTACCGTTGCTGAGTGCCTGCGCTTGGTAATTCCATTGCAGATAATAGAGTTGATTGGACGCTGTCGCCTGCATCACATCACTGGCGTCATAGAAAAATCCATCGAGGAATTTCGCGGTTGGGCTACTGCGTTGGATTGCTACAGCAGGCGGGTTTTGTATTGGTCTTAGCGGTATTGGAGGAGCCGGTCTTGTCGGTACTTCATGCGCGAGATCAGTGGATCCAAATTCAAAATTGTTCGATGATGGTACAAAACGGGGATTATTGACACACCGCATCCCGTATCGATTGGCAATTGGATTGAAACCGCCCGCAGCCTGACTGACGTCATAAGGAGCATCGTGCGCGCACCCGGTCCGCCAAATAGATAACGCAAGGTTGGTAAAAGAGATACAATTCATTCCATATTGATCCGAGCCTACGTCAAAATAACTATTTTTATTTGTAAAAATCAAAAAATTACGATAGCCGAAAAAGCCATAAACAAGTTTATCTTCTCCGCAATTTGGCTTGCCGCTCCAAGCATATTTCATATTCAAAGAATTTATTTTGCTCCAGAAATTCAAAAAAGCGGCAGATTTTCGCAAATCGGAATCAATCTCAAGAACAACATTTGCTTTCATGCATAAGGCGAGCAATATGTCCGATTTCTCATTAGGATCGATTACAGATGAGGGCCGAAACCCTGCTTTTTTCAAGAACGTTTGCAATGCAGTGCTAGCCGCATCCGACCACTGGCCTGTTGCCTGTGATTCCTTAAGATAGTCCGCTCGCGCTAGAAGTTGCAGCACGCGGCGGGTGTCCGGGCCAAAAGGCTGATTGTGTCCGACTTTATTTGAAACAACTTTGAACGTCGCGCTCATGGATCAAATCCTCACTTTAAAGGACATTCCCAAAACAGCCGAAGGGTGTTCGAGGCCATTTGATGATGTTGATGCGACACCTTGACTTCAGCTTAGCAAATTCTTGGTCAAAAAAGCGCTATGTTGCAGATCAACTGCGGGTTGTCCGGCGAATTTTGTTGCCGCCACTTTAGAATTTCTTGTGCCTGTTGAAGTGCTACATTCGCCTTCTCGCGATCTCCCAACTTACCATGGATGCTCCCCATGCGAACCAGGCCCATTGCAAGATCCCGCTGCCATACCGCATTGCTGGCATCGGACTTGGCCAACCGATCACTGATGACATTCGAGTCTGTGTAGGCTGTCATTGCCGAGGAAAGATCGCCTTGGGCATCCCACACATCGCCAAGTTGGATGTGCGAGACCGAAAGGGCTCTTTGCCATCCCGCTGTCAGACGAACCGGAAGGAATCGCGGTGGCCTCGACTTTTGCCTTCAGCGCCGGTGCGGCCGGAGAGTGGCGGATCGGCTCGATCGCCAGCCATCGGGGTGCGAGCCTCGCCGCGGCCGATGCCTTGACGATTCGCCCCTGGGTGCCCGGGGCGGAGGGCGGCGCCGTCCGATGGCGCCTGCTCGGCACGCTCAGCAACACCCGCTATGCGACGCGCCAGGAGGTGGACGGCCTGCGTCGCCGGCAGGAGGGCCTCGACCGTCCGCAGGCGACGCAGGCGGCGCTGATCCCGATCCGCAAGTCGGCAGCCTGGTGGGACCTGGCCCAGGATGAGCGGCGCGCGATCTTCGAGGAGACCTCGCAGCACACGCGCATCGGCATGGACTATCTGCCCGCGATCGCGCGGCGGCTCCACCACAGCCGCGATCTCGGCGAGCCCTTCGATTTCCTGACCTGGTTCGAGTTCGCCCCGGCCGATGCGCCCGCCTTCGACGCATTGCTGGCGCGGCTGCGGGCGACCCGGGAATGGGACTTCGTCGAGCGCGAGGTCGATATCCGGCTGGAGAGAACCGCCTTCGCCTGAACCGCCGCGGTTCAGAGGCGGCCCGACACCGGGATGAAGGCGCCCGTGACCCCGCTGGCGTCCTCGGCCAGCAGGAAGCCGATCGCATCGGCGATCTCGCGCGGCTGGACCCAGGCCTTGTGGTCGGCGTCGGGCATGGCGGCGCGATTCTGCGGCGTGTCGATGATGCTGGGCAGGATCGCGTTGACGCGAATGCCGTCGGCCTTGAGTTCGTCGGCGAAGCTCTCGACCAGCCGGTGGACCGCGCTCTTCGCGCCCGCATAGGCGGCGAGCCCGGCAGGCGCCTTGATCGCGGCGCCGGCGCCGATGGCGACGAGGCTGCCGCGCCCGGCCGCCCGCATCGGTGGCAGCGCCGCCCGGAAGATGTTCAGCGTCGTCAGCACGTTCAGCCGGTACATCTGCTCCCAGAGGTCCGGGCCGCCCTCGGCCGCCGCCGCCGAGGCGAAGCCGCCGACCGTATGGGCGATGCCGTCGATGCGGCCATAGCGCGCCAGCGAGGCCTGGATCGCGCTCTCGCAGGCCCCGGCATCGAAGAGGTCGAGATCGGGCAGGATGAGATGGCGCTCGCGGCCGCCGAAGGGCGCGAGCAGATCTTCCATGGCGGAGGCCTGTCGGTCGATCGCCACCAGGCGATGCCCGCGCGTGGCGAGCGTGGCCAGCAGCGCGCGGCCGACATTGCCGGCCGCGCCGGTGACGATCACGATGGGAGACGTCTCGGTCATCGTCGGATCCAGTGCTTCTCGGGTCAGGGATGGGGGCGGATGCGGGCGAGGAGCCGCGTCAGGAGCGCATCGAGCAGGCCGAGCGCGATGAAGGTCAGGCCGAGGCGCAGGACGAGATGCAGTTCGCCGAGGCCGATCAGGGCGGCCAGCGGCGCCGCCTGCAGGAAGACGCCACAGGCCAGGGCACAGGCGAGCAGGGTTGCGGCCAGGCCGAGCAGACGATCGCTCACGGACGCCTCGACGGCTCGGGATCGAGGCGCAGCACGAGAACGTTGCCGATCCGCTCGACCTCGCCCTGCAGCGTCACCGGGATGCCGACGCGGCCGAGCAGCGTCGCCGGAAGCGGGCCGCCATCGGCACTCGCCAGCAGCAGGAACCGGCTGCCGGCGATCGGATCGGCCGTGACGAACACGGCCGGCACCTCGCCGATCAGGCAGAGATTGGCGCAGGCCTTGTGCGACAGCCCCGCTCCGGGACGCATCGCGCCAGCGTAGCACTTGCCGTCGCAGATCTCGCCGGCGATCCGCCAGCGGCCGAGCGCCTCATGCATCGCCGGATGCAGATCCGGCGAACCGGGCAGTGGCGCCGCGCCGTCTACCACGAGCATGTCGAGGCTGCCGCGGCGGAGGACACTGCCGCGCAACTCCATCGGCCCTGCGGCGGCGGGCAGATCGGGGCCGCGCTTGCCGTCTCCGCTCAGCAGCATCACCCGCCCCCGCGGGAAGTCGGCGCTCGGCGGCAGGTGGAGCAGCGGATAGCCCAGGCGCGCGACATGGCCCCGCAGCACCTGTTCGCCGCCCCAGTCCTCGGGGCGCACCGGCCCGCCGGCCGCATCGCGCTCGCCCAGCCGCAGCAGGCCTGCGGCGGGATCGTCCGCGTGACGGCTGAGCCCGTATCCGGCCAGTGCCATCGCCGCGACGCAGACGATCGCGACCGCGGCGAGAAAGCGCGCGAGACGTGGGCCCGTCCGCCCGCTCCAGCCGATGAAGAACTCGTCGGGTTCGGCGCGGTCGCTCATCGCAGGGCCCCGGGGATAACGAGTGGCTCGACCGTGGTGCCGAGCGGATTGGGGCGCGGATCGAGCAGGATCGCCTCCCCCTCCAGCCGCAGCCGGTAGGTTGCGACGCGCTCGGTGAAGGGCGCCGGCGCGCAGCCGTCGCGCAGGCGGTACTCATAGCCGTGCCAGGGGCAGATCACGCAGCCGTCGCGCAGCCGCCCCTCGCCGAGCGGGCCGTTCTGATGGGCGCAGAGATTGCTGATTGCCGCGAGGCTGTCGTTCTCGCGGAAGATCGCGACCGACGAGCCGTCCGCGAGCGGGACCACAAGCCCGCGCCCGGAGGGAACGTCGCGGATCAAGCCGGCGGTCATCCAGCCCTGCGGATCGCGTTCCGCCGGCTGGTCGCGCCGCCGCTCCCGCCAGGCCGCGGCGAGATGCAGTGCGATGAGCGCGCCCGCCCCGCCGCAGACGAGCAGCGGCAGGCTCAGGTTGCGCGCATCCTGCAGGGCGCCGAAGGCGACATGCAGCACGACCAGCCCATAGGCGCCATAGAGGCTCATATGGATCGCCTTCCAGACCGGGGGGCCGAGGAAGGCGAGCCAGAAATCATGGCTGGTCACCGCCAGCACGAGCAGGATCAGGAAGGCGAGCACGCCGAAGGGAATGAAGGGCAAGCCGCGAAGCTCGCCCGAGGCCACGTCGGTCGCAAACAGCGCGACCCAGGGCGAGAGCGGGCTGTAGGCGAAATACCAGTCGAAAACCGCCATCGCGTGGCTCGCCGCCACGGCGCAGGTGATCACCCCGAAATGGCGGCGGTTGTAGAGCAGCGGCAGGAAGCGCTCGTCGAGCCGGGCGAGCGGCCCGATCATCAGCACGAGGGTCAGCAGCAGGAAGGCGCAGCTGCCATAGGCCTTGATCGCCAGGGACTGGGCGTCGAGCAGGGCGCCGGTCGGCCGTGCCCCGGGCGCGAAGCGCATGAAGGCGACGAGATAGAGCGCGATCCCAGCCAGCAGCACCGCGTCGTAGACGATCTTGCTGCGCGTCCAGCCGACCGGCCGATAGGCGACGCTCATTCCTCCGCCTCCCGCGCGCCGGCGTCGATCCGCAGCGAGGCCGGTGCCGGCAGGTCGTGCTGCCGCAGAGCCAGCGCCGTGGCGAGGACGAGAGGCAGCAGGCCGGCGAGCGCGAGCCAGAGGACGGCATGGGCACGCTTATGCCGCCGACGCAGCGATGGCGGGCCGCATCGCGCCGGAGCCGGTGCCAACGCCTCGAGCCAGCGCCAGATCACCAGCGGCCAGAGCAGGACGAGCCCCGGCAGCAGCAGGGGCCTGAATCCATAGGCTCCGCGCGCCGCGGCATCGATCCTGTCCAGGCCGAACAGGAGGAAGGCGACGCCGACGCCGAGCCCGGCCAGCAGCCAGGCCTGACCGAGCGCGACGAGGATGGTGGCGGTCTCCATCGCGCCCTCAGCCCGCTTCCGCGGCGGCCGGGCGGCTGCGCGCCAGCAGGCTCGTCTGCGCCGGGGCGTTGGTCGCCCAGGCGCCGTCGAACAGGCGCGCGCCGAGTTCCTCGGGCATCGGCTCGAGCCAGGGGCTGCCCGACAGGGCCGCTTGCGCATCGAGAACGCCTTGCGCCCAGCGCGCCTCCATGGTGTCGGCGCTGAACTCGTAGTCCTTCGACTGACCCTGAGGATCGACCGGGCGATAGCTCAGCCGCACGATGTCCATCCGGGTCACGCAGCCGAAATCATAGAGGAATTGCGCCTCCTTGGTGCGGCGGAGATCATCGGGCAGGAGTTCGATCAGGCTGTTGATGTTGTGGCGGACGTCGTGGATGACGCGGGCCATGTCGGTCGCGGCGCGGGTCCGGCTCGAGTAGCGGATGTCCTTCTCGCGCTCCATCGCGCTCTCCAGATCGTCGGGAAGCCGGCCCTCGGCATTGAAGACGTCGACCTGGAATGTGAGCCGGCTACGTCGCGGCACGTAGTCGAGGACGTATTGCAGCGGCGTGTTCGAGACCAGGCCGCCATCCCAGTAATGTTCGCCCTCGATCTCGACGGGCGGGAAGCCGGGCGGCAGCGCCGCGCTCGCCATGATGTGCTCGGGCCCGATCCGCATCTCGCGGCTGTCGAAATAGGCGAAGTCTCCGGTCCTGACATTGGCGGCGCCGACACTGAAGCGCGTCTCGCGGGCATTCAGCCGGTCGAAGTCGATGAAGGCCTCCAGCGTGCTGCGCAGGGCCGCTGTCTCGTAGAAGCTGACCGGCGAGCCGAACCACTCGGTCAGGGGACGCGGCGCGAAGAAGCCCGACTGGCCGAACAGCAGGGCGCTCGCCGCATGCCAGCGCCGGTTCATCGTCTGCGAGAACGGCAGGAAGGGGAAACTCGCCACCGGTGCGGTGACGCGCTCCCAGAAGCCGCGCAGCCGCGCGATCCGGTCCGCCGGCGCGTTGCCGGCGATGATCGCGCCGTTGATCGCGCCGATCGAGATGCCGGCCACCCAGTCCGGATGGTAACCGGCCTCCGCGAGCGCCTCGTATACCCCCGCCTGATAGCTGCCGAGTGCGCCACCGCCCTGCAGGACCAGCCCGATCTTCTTGTCGAAATCGGCGGGTTTGATTCGGATCTGCGCGCTCATGATCGTGCCTCTTCTGATGGGGCTGCTGCGCGGGGGATCGCGCGCTGACCCGGGTTCAGTCCCGGCCAGCGCCGGTTTCGAGCCGCTCGAACAGCCACACCGCCACCGCGCCATAGATGACGTGGCCGACGAAGCTCATATAGGAGAGCTCACCCCCCTCCCCGAGCAAGTAGAAGGACAGCCCGCCGACCGGTGCCATCAGGCCGAGCGCGTTGAACCAGGTGAAATTGCCCCAGGTGATCGCATCCGCGATCAGCGGGCTGCGGTTGATCAGCCGCGTCGCGATCAGCCCGACCGCCGCGGTCCAGAAGATGAAGTGGATCGGGGCGAAGCTGCCCGCCGCGATCAGCCCGGCGATACCGGCGCTGAAGGTCACGAAGACGATGGCGTCGAGCACCACGGGCCAGCGCGGCACGAAGCGCGAGATCACGAAATAGGCGACCGGATAGCCGATGATGCCGACGCCGTAATGCAGCGCCTCGCGGATCAGATAGGGCACCGACAGGCCGAGCCTGTGCTGGGCGATCGCGTCAATCAGTCCGGCGGGCTCGAGCGGATAGCCCAGCACGGCCTTGGTCAGCACGCGGGCCCAGACCTCCCAGATCAGCAGGCCCGCCAGGCCGCCGGCGAAGAGGTGAAGGGCCGTCCGGCCTTGAAGGATCGCAGGTTTCGCTTCGGCTGCCATGGTCATCGTCGGTCTCCACCCATCGGGTCTGCTGGGACATGCGCTGACGCCGAATTCGTTCGGCGCAGCAGCTTGGTTACCGATGGATCGTCGGCCTTGTTGCGCCGCCTCACCGCCAGCACCTGGCGCAGGCCCGCGGCGTCGCCGGCCGCATGCGCCATCCCCGCGAGCGCCTGCAGGAAGACGTCGCGCTGGGCATGGCTCCCGCCGAGCCGGTGCAGCCGGCGCGCGAGAAAGCCGACCGGAACGTCGGAGACCCCGCCGGGCTCGCCCTGGACCAGCGCGAAGGCGAGCTCGGCGCCGACATTGCGGGCGACATTGGCCTGGTCGGTGGCCGCACGGCTGCTCTCGTGGATGAATTCGGCGAAGGCGGCCGCCTCATCGCGCCGGCCGGCCCCGATCAGCGCGATCAGGAAGTGGAGCTGAGCAAAGACGAGCGTCGTGCCGCGCGCATGCCGGCGGGCGATCTCCGCCAGCGCCTCCCAGCGCGCTGCGCCCGGATCGATGCCGAGTTGGCGGAGGCGCCACAGCATCGAGGCGGCATTGGCGAAGTCGCGAAAGTCTCCGGAGAGTTCGCCGGCGACGTCGCGGTCATAGATTGCCAGGACGGCATCGTGGTCGCCGCGCTCCAGCGCAAACAGGGCGAGATGCCAGGCGAAATGCCGCGAGAAGTTGTTGCAGCGGGTCCAGACCGCGCGGTGCTCCTCGAGCCAGGCGGTGCCGTCGGTGGTCTGGCCTCGGCTCTCGAAGACATGGGCCACGGCGTGGAGGCCCCAGGCATCGTCCGGCGCGACGGACAGAGCGGCCCGACCGACGCGCTCCGCCTCGTGCAGCCGGCCGATCTCCTCCAGCCCGAAGGCGTGGCAGCCGAGCAGATAACCATAACCGGCATTCGAGCGCTCGCATTCGAGGCTGAGGCGGGCCGTCAGGCTGACCATGCCGTCGACGTCACCCGTCATGAAGCGCAGCGCATGCGACAGCTTGGCGGCCAGGAAGGCGTTGGGATCGCGGTAGAGGAAATCGTCGAGGACATCGGCGGCCGCACGCAGTCGCCCGGCGACGGCATGGTCGAGGGCACCGACGAGCGCCCGCTCGAAGGCTGTGCCACCGCCATTGCGCCCGAGCGCCGCGCGCGACCGCTGCAGGCGGATCGTGGCATCGGCGAGGTTGTCCTTGCCGGCCAGGACGATGCCCGCCATGCCGGCGAGCGCATGGGCCGCCGTCAAGGCGGGCTCGGCCTCCAGCGCGGCTTCGAGATGGGCGCCCGCATCGGGCCGGTGGCCGGCCAGGGCCCCGACCGCAGCGGCGAAGGCCTGGCCGGCGACCGGATGATCGAGCGCGTGCTGCGAGCCGAACGCGTCGATCATGCCGCCGCTCCACGGGGCGAGCGTGCGGAACCGAACACGGTTGCGGGATCAGACTTCACATCCGCACCTTTCGCTGTCGGGTCACCGGGTTTTGCACTTGCGAGAGGCTAGCCGAGGGCAAATCATCTTGCGATGACGCCGGGGCGCGATCTTGCTGCGAAGGTGGGCCCGGACCCGGCAAGGAGGCGTCACGGGTCGCGAAAGCCCCTTTTTGCGGTGCGGCGACCGCGCCATGCTCAGGCGAAAGGAGGACCGATGACCACGCACGCCATCGCCAGCCCCGGCCGGCCGCGACGCTCCTTCGCGGATTTCTACCGGTCGTCTGGCTATTCGCAGTTCCCGCAGGAGCACCGCACACATCTCTGGAGCCAGTTTCACGGCTTCGTCGTCGATCAGCAGCCGCACGACTTCACCGACATCGCCAGCACGGACTGGGTTCTCGGCTTGCCGCTGAAGGCGGCCTGCCCCACGCGCTTCGACTATGGCGACGGCTGGAAGCAGCGGCCGCGCAGTCGCGGCGACTTCCTGCTCGTGCCGCCGGGAACCGAGGTGCGCTACGAGATCGCCGGGCCGACGCGGTTGCTGGTCCTGACCTGGAGCGGCGGTCTCCTGACCGATCTCGATGACGAGCTCTTCGCGCATGAAGAGGCGGCGCTGCGCCCCCTCATCGGCCACTACTTCAAGAACAATGTCCTCGAGGCGGCGTGCCGGGCGCTCTGGATCGAGCTGGCGCGCACCGATGACGCCTCGCGGCTCTTCCTCGACAGCGCGGTGACCCACCTCGCGGGCAGCCTGCTGCGCTGCGCCGCCGGGCACCGCGAACGCTCGTCCTATCGGCGCATCGAGGTGCGGCGGGTGCTGGCCTATATCGAGGACAATCTCGAAAAGGACCTGTCGCTGACCGAGCTCTCAGCGCTCGCCGGGCTCAGCCTGTTCCACTTCGCGCGGGAGTTCCAGGCGCAGGTCGGCGTCTCGCCCTACCGCTTCATCCAGCAGCGGCGCACCCAGCGCTGCCTGCGCCTGATGGAGACGAAGAACCTCCCGATCGAGGAAATCGCCCGGCGCTGCGGCTTCGCCAGCCTCCGCAGCATGCGCGGCCAGATCCGGCGTCACGCCGGTGGCGCAACCATGCCATAGTCGTCGCTCACCGAGAGGGAGACGCGACCATGACCTACTGCCTCGGCATCTGGCTTGCGACGGGCCTCGTCATGGCCTCCGATTCCCGCACCAGCGCGGGCGTCGACCAGATTTCGACCGTCAAGAAGCTGGCGCTGTTCGAGAAACCGGGCGAGCGCGTCGTCGCCATCCTGTCGGCCGGCAATCTCGCCACGACCCAGGCGGTGATCAGCATGGTCCGCCAGAATGCCGGCCGCGGTGGCACGGTCGGGCCCGAGGGCGACATTCTCGCCGCCCGCAGCCTGTTCGACGTCGCGCAGACCGTCGGCGCCGTGCTGCGCGAGGTGATGCGGCTCAACCGCAGCTACGTCGAGCCTTATGGTGATCCCAGCGCGAGCTTCCTCGTCGGGGGCCAGATCGTCGGCGACGGCCACCGCCTGTTCCAGGTCTATTCGGCCGGGAACTTCGTGGAAGCCTCGAGCCGCAACCCGTTCCTGCAGCTCGGCGAGACCAAATACGGCAAGCCGATCCTCGACCGCGCCCTGACGATGCGCAGCGGGCTCGACGAGGCGGCGAAGCTCGCTTTGCTCTCCTTCGACGCCACCATCCGCAGCAACCTCTCGGTCGCCCCGCCGATCGACCTGCTGCGCTACGAGGCCGGCAGCCTGATGGCCGGGCAGCTCGCCAAGTTCACCGCCCAGCATCCCTACTGGGCGGATCTGCGCGAACGCTACAGCACCGGTCTCAGCCAGCTGGTCGAAAGCCTGCCCGAACCGCGCTTCTGATACGCCTCCGCCTGCGACGCCGATCCCGGCGGCCCGCTCTTGCTGCAATCTCGCACCTGCGCTCCGCAACATGCTGTTCTTCCGGGCTTTCGCGCGCATGCGCGGCGTCGGCCATGCTAGGCGAGTCCCTGTCTTCGGGCGTCATCGGGAAGGGGGACACATCATGCTGAAGGACAGGACTGCGATCGTGACCGGCTCGACCTCTGGGATCGGGCTGGCGATGGCCCGCGCCTATGCGCAGGCGGGGGCGAATGTCGTGATCAACGGCTTCGGTCCCGCTGAGGCGATCGAGCGGGAGCGCGCCAGCATCGCCAGCGAGTTCGGCGTCGAGGCGCGCTACAGCGCCGCCGACATGTCGGACGGCGCCGCCATCGCCGCGAT
>CALRYW010000111.1:0-12054 GCA_943372485.1 Allobosea thiooxidans | reverse complement strand
ACCTGAGCGGATGGATGCGAATCGGCGCGCTTGATGATTTTCTTCCGCGCGCATTGCAGCCGGCTGGCTGCGTTTGTTCGCGTCCCTCGTTCGGTGCTGGACCGGCGGGCGACGGCCGACCGGAGGCGCCTGCGACTTGCCTACGCTTCGAGAGGGATTCGAGATCGATCCGGCGCTCGCCGGCCTGATCCGGCACATGCGGGCGATCGACGATTACCGGCAGGTCTTCGACCGGCTCCAGGCGTCCTGGGACACGCTGACCCTGCTCGGGCAACTCTCGGGTAACGCCACCGAAATGTCCGGCACGCGCTCGGCCTTCGAGACGCTGACCGCGAGCCTGCTCGGCCACCTCGCCAAGGAAACCCGCGACAAGGCGATGGCCGATCTGCGCATCAAGGCGCAGAACGCCATCGACGTGCTGGTCCGCAACCTGTTCGAGCGCACCGCCGATCTCGGCTTCCTCGCCGCCGACACCGACATCCGCGAGATGCTGGAGGCGCCGGTTTCGCCCGAGGCGCGGGCGGCCATCGAGGCGCGTTTCCGCGACTATGTCGCGAAATACTCGGTCTATTCCGACATCGTGCTGGTCGACCGCGAAGGCGCGATCCGCGCCCGGCTGGCGTCCCATCCGGCGCAGGAGGCCCGCCACCCGATCGTCACGGAGGCGCTGACCTCGACCGGCGCCTATGTCGAGCATTACGGCCTCGTCGACTTCGTCGCCGACGAGAAGGCCCTGGTCTATGCCTGGCGCGTCGAGGATGGAGCCAAGCGCCCGCTTGGCGTGCTGCTCCTCGTCTTCCGGCTGGCCGACGAGATGGAAGGCATCTTCCGCAAGCTCCTGCCGGAGCATGACTGGACGGTGCTGGCCTGCGTCTCGCCCGACGGCGAGGTGATCGCCGGCTCCTGCCCGATCCAGCTGCCGGCCGGCCTCAGGCTCTTCCCCTCCGCGCTCCAGGGGCGCGACCCGGTGATCCGCCTCGGCGGCCGGCAATATCTCGCCATGGCCTGCGGCACGGCGGGCTATCAGGGCTATATGGGCCCGGGCTGGCTCGGTCTCGGGTTGATCCCCCTGGAGGCGGCCTTCGACCAGGACGATGGCGAACTCGGCAAGGGCATCGGCGAGGATCTGCTCGCCGCGGTCACCAGCCGGGCCGGGCTGTTCCCGGACGAATTGCGCCATGTCTCGCGCCAGGCGGCGGCGATCCAGGGCGATCTCAACCGCTCGGTCTGGAACGGCTCGATCCGGCAGGCCGGCTCGACCGCCGCCAACGCCGCCTTCTCGAAGATCCTGCTCTGGGAGATCTCCAGCGCGGGGCGCAAGACGCAGGCCGTCTGCGACGCCTCGATCGGCGACCTCCACCGCACCGTCGTCGCCGCGATCATGAAGAAGTGCCGCTCGCGCGCCGCCTTCGCCATCGACGTGATGGACCGCAACCTCTACGAGCGCGCCAATGACTGCCGCTGGTGGGCGCTGAATACGAGCTTCGCCCGGGTCCTGGCGGCACCTTCGCCGGAGGGCCGCCGGCTCTGCGGCGAGATCCTCGCCAGCATCAACGCGCTCTATACCGTCTACAGCAACCTCATCCTGTTCGATGCGCAGGGCGGCGTCGTCGCCGTGTCGCAGCCGTCGCAGGCGCATCTCGTCGGGCAGACGCTCGAGGCCGAATGGGTCGCCCGCACAATCGCTTTGCGCACCGGCCAGCATTACGCTGTCTCCGCCTTCGAGCCGACGCCGCTCTATGAAGGGGCCGCGACGCTGATCTACACCGCCGCGGTCCAGAGCCCGGTCGGGGGCAGGGCACTCGGCGGCATTGCCGTCGTCTTCGATTCCATCCCGCAATTCGCGGCGATCCTCGCCGATTCGCTCCCGACCGACGAGGAGGGCGCGGCCCTGCCGGGCGCCTTCACGCTGCTGGTGGGCGGCGATGGCCGGATCATCTCCTCCAGCGATCCGCGTTTCCCGGTGGGTGCGCAAAGCCCGCTGCCGATTGATGCCGCCACGCTCGAGCGCGATGGCGATCTCGCCGGCATCCGCAGCTTCGAGGGCAAGCACATGGCGGTCGGCGCCGCGCTGTCGAAGGGCTATCGCGAATACAAGACCAGCGATGGTCACCGGGCCGACGTCGTCGCGCTCTGCGCGGTCCCGCTCGGCGAGGTTGCGGCGGACAGCGCGGCCCGCCCGGTCGCGGGCGCCGCATCGGTGGCGCTCGCGGCCCACAAACCCGCCGACGGTGCCGAGGCCTTCGAGGTCGCGACCTTCCATATCGGGCGGCACTGGCTCGGCGTCCCGGCCCGCGACGTCGTCGAGGCAGTCGATATCGCTGGCCTCAAGCCCTCGGCCAAGAAGGCGGGAGACGGCCTGCTCGCCGGCTACAAGCTGCATGAGGGGCAGCCCGTGCCCGTGCTGCGCCTCGCCCGGCTGCTCGGCATTCCCGACGCCTCCTCCGACGAGCAGCAGATCGTCATCGTGCGTGCGGCCGGCCGCACGCTCGGGCTCATCGTCGATACGCTCGGCCTCATCCCCGAGATCGCGGCCTCCGACCTGCAGCCGCTGCGCGACCTGACCTCGAAGACCGACATTCCCGCGCTCGGCGTCGTCGCGACCCGCAACGCCCGCGGCGAACCGGCGGGTATGCTGATGCTGCTCGATGTCGACCGCCTCGGCGCGCGCCTTCAGGGCGAAGGCGGGCCAGCGCTGGTCCAGGCGGCGGAGTAGGGCGGGGCGGTTTTGCCCGCCAGCACCCTCGCGCTTGCCAGCCCCATCCTTTTCTGTCATACGCGCGGCCTTCGATCGCCCGGCTGATAAGGGCTGCCGTGGCGGTCGATCTTTGCTTCCAGCAAGCAAACATGAAGCGGCGCCGTTTGCGCGCTCGCGACCTATGAGGAGCGAAAATGCCCAAGATCAAGACGAAATCGGCCGCCAAGAAGCGGTTCAAGATCACCGGAACCGGCAAGGTTATGTACGCCCAGGCCGGCAAGCGTCACGGGATGATCAAGCGGACCAACAAGCAGCTCCGCAATCACCGCGGCACCACCGCTCTCTTCGAGGGCGATGCGGCCAACGTGAAGAAATATTTCCTCCCCAACGGCTGACGCCCCCTAACCTTTCCGGAGATCGAACATGGCTCGCGTGAAACGGGGCGTAACGTCCCATGCCAAGCACAAGAAGACACTCAAGGCCGCCAAGGGCTTCTATGGCCGCCGCAAGAACACGATCCGCGCCGCCAAGGCGGCCGTCGATCGCTCGATGCAGTACGCCTATCGCGACCGCAAGAACAAGAAGCGCTCGTTCCGCGCGCTCTGGATCCAGCGCCTGAATGCCTCGGTGCGTGAGCACGGCCTGGTCTATTCGGTGTTCATCAACGGCCTGCACAAGGCCGGCATCGAGCTCGACCGCAAGACCCTCTCGGCGATGGCCATCGACGACGCCGCCTCCTTCACGGCGGTGGTCGAGGCGGTCAAGGCCGCGCTCGCCGCCGAGCCGCAGGCCCAGGCCGCCTGAGCTGTCGGCTTGGATGAAATACGGGAAGGGCCGGCAGCTATGCCGGCCTTTTTTGTTTGATCCGTAGGCTCGGGCAGCGCGGGGAACCCTCTCCCGGAGGGAGAGCGTAGGGTGAGGGGTCGGCCGTTTGACGTTTGGCCTGAAACCTCACCGCGGCTTTTTCTAGGGCAGGCGCCTGGCTGGTCGAGGGGCCGACACCTCTCCCCTACCCCTCTCCCTCCAGGAGAGGGGATCCCGCGCCTGATCTCTTCTAAGTCTGCACGCCATCCTCTGTCGCCGGCCGCCAGTTATCTCCCGCGCCCTCGACGATGCGGGCATAGGCTTCGTCGGGCGTGTCGGCATAGGCGAAGAGGGCGAGGTCCTGCGCCCGGATCAGCCCGGCCTTCGCCATCACCTCGAGATTCAGCAGCGCCTGCCAATAGGCGCGGTCGTAGAGCACGATCGGGACCGGGCGCATCTTGCCGGTCTGCACCAGCGTCAGGATCTCGAACAACTCGTCGAGCGTGCCGAAGCCGCCGGGGAAGACCACCAGCGCCGCTGCCCGCATCGCCAGATGCATCTTGCGCATCGCGAAGTAGTGGAAGCGGAAGGTCAAATCCGGCGTCGACCAGGCATTGGGCTCCTGCTCGTGCGGCAGCGTGATGTTGAAGCCGATCGAGAGCGCGCCGGCCTCCGTCGCACCGCGATTGGCGGCCTCCATGATGCCCGGTCCGCCGCCGGTGGCGATGACATGGTCGCGGCCGAGATCGCCCGGCACCAGCGCGCCGCCTCTTACCAGGGCTGCCCCTCGCGCACCCGCGCCGAGCCGAAGACGATGATCGTCGAGAGGATGCCGCGGGCGCGCAAATGGTCCTCGGCCTTCTGGTATTCGAGCATGAAGCGGGCGCCGCGCGTCGAATCGCCGAGGATGAAGTCGGGGTCGAGTGCCGCCAGGCGGTAGGAGGGCGAGGTCTTCTGCGCCGTGCTGTCGGGCATGTCTGTCGTGTCGGGCATGTCTTGCGAATCCGGTGGGGCTGTCCCAGCCTTACGCGAGATAGCCCCGCAAGATGGCCACCATGCGATCCGCGCCGGTCTTGTGCGGCAGGAGCGTCAGGAAACGCCCCTCGCGGTCCATCAGATAGGTCAGCGAGCCATGGTCGACGCTGTGCTCGCCGGGAGCGTGATGCGGCAGCGTCAGCTTGCGGCGATGCACTTTGTAGGCCTTCGCGACGGCGGCGATCTGCGCCTCGCTGCCGGTCAGCCCGATCAGGCGAGGATGGTAGGCGCCGACATAGGCCGCCAGCACGGAGGGCGTGTCATGCGCCGGATCGACGGTGACGAAGAGCGGCGCCACGCGATCCGCCAGTGGCCCGAGTCCGTCCAGCGCCTGCGCGATCGTCGGCAGGTCGATCGGGCAGGTGTCGGTGCAGCGCGTGAAGCCGAAATAGAGCAGCATGAAGCGCCCGCGGAAGTCGCCGTCGCTGACGGCCTTGCCGCTGTGATCGATGAGCGAAAACGGCCCGCCGAAGCGTCCCGCCAGCGGATCGGGCCGGGGGGAGGGCGCGGCATGGCCGGAATGGCCCGGACCAGAATGGCCGTGATGCTGCGCCAGCGCCGGCAGCCCCCAGCCGGCGGCGAGCCCGGCCAGCAGTGCGCGTCGTGTCGGCAGGCCCGGCATCCCGCTTTCAGGGCTTCGGCTGGGGCAGGAGCCCCTTGATGCCGAGCGGCCCGGTCTCGGCGATGATCGCATTCGACTCCGGATCGGCGCGCCACCATTCCGGCGCGGCGCCGTTGCGGGCCTCCCATTGCGTCTTGAAGCGGTCGGTCGGCGTGAACGGGGCGGTGCTGCCGGCCTCCCGGACGCCCTGGGCGAAGAACAGCGTGATCGCCGGGTTCTCGATCAAGAGCCCGTCGGCCTCGACCTCCCGGCCGCAGAAGCCGGCGAGATCGGGCGCAGCCCCGGCGAAATCGACCTGGCCCTTGCCAACCAGCCGGAAGCGCCCATCCGCCTCAAGGATGCCGAGCTGGCGCTTGCCGGCGCCACAATCGGGCGCACAGACGCCCTTGAGATGGCAGAGTGCCTCGATGACGCGGCCCTTCAGCACGACCGGTTTTTCATGCGGAATGCCCCAGGGCTCGGCGGCCTGGGCGACGGCCGGAGCCAAGGCGGCCAGCGCCGCGACGCCAAGCCCCGCTGCGCTCCTCAGGATGAAGGCTGTCGAGGTCCGCATCGCTTCAGTTCCCGAACGGCTGGATGCCGTGCTCGTCATGGGTCAGGTTGATGACGCCCTTGTCGTCGGCGATCTGGTCCACGAGCAGGTATTTCACCCCGTCGCGCTCGAGCAGCTCGCCGTCGACCGTGACCTCATGGGTGGCCATCCGGGCGATGCGCGGATTGGCGACGCTGTCGCTGTCGTCACCGATGCGCAGGATCAGGTAGAGCGCGCCTTCAGCGTCGCGGATCGCGACGGGAATGCCGCCGAGCGCGCACCAGACGGCGCATTGGTGATGGGCGCTGCCCTTGGCGAACATCAGCCCGCTGACCGTGCACCAGCTGTCGGCGATCTCGCCGGTGATGCTGATGCGCCGGCCGTCCTGCGCATGCGACGGCCCGGCGAGCGCGGCGGCGACGAATGCGACGATTGGCAGCCCGGCCCGCAGCCGCGCGCGGCGCAACCGCGATTGCAACAGCCTTGTCATGAAGTGGCGCCCATCATCGTCAAATCCCCCGGTTTTGCGCAGGCCGGGCTGCTTTGCCGGCGTGATTGCCTCTAGCATCGAGGCTGGCGACACCCTAGAAGATGCCTCGCAAACGGACCAGAGCAGGCATGAACGAGATCGATCACTTGGGCGCGAGCCTTCTTGCCGAGATTGCCGAGGCGCAGGACGAAACCGCGCTGGAGCAGGTCAGGATCGGCGCGCTCGGCAAGGCCGGCTCGATCTCGGCGCTGCTGAAGACGCTGGGCGCGATGACGCCCGACGAGCGCAAGGAGAAGGGGCCGCTGATCAACGGCCTGCGCGACCAGGTTCAGACCGCGCTGTCGGCCCGGAAGGAGGCGCTCGGCGAAGCGGCGCTCGAGGCCAGGCTCGCCTCCGAGACGATCGACGTCTCGCTGCCGGTGCGCGAGGGGCCCGAAGCCCGCGGTCGCATCCATCCGATCAGCCAGGTCATCGACGAGATCACCGCGATCTTCGGCGACATGGGCTTCTCGATCGCCGAGGGGCCCGATGTCGAGACCGACGACCTCAACTTCACCAAGCTGAATTTCCCCGTCGGCCATCCGGCCCGGGAGATGCACGACACCTTTTTCTTCGCGCCCGATGCGAATGGCGAGCGCAAGCTGCTGCGCACCCACACCTCCCCGGTCCAGGTCCGCACCATGCTGGCCTCAGCCCCGCCGATCCGCGTGATCTGCCCGGGCCGCACCTACCGGATGGATTCGGATCAGACGCACACGCCGATGTTTCACCAGGTCGAGGGGCTGGTGATCGACAAGAAGGCGCATATGGGCCACCTCAAGTGGATCCTCGAGGAGTTCTGCAAGGCGTTCTTCGAGATCGACACGGTCAAGATGCGCTTCCGGCCCTCCTTCTTCCCCTTCACCGAGCCCTCGGTCGAGGTCGACATCCAGTGCTCGCGCAAGGGCGGCGAGATCCGCTTCGGCGAGGGCGAGGACTGGCTCGAGATCCTCGGCTGCGGCATGGTCCACCCGAACGTGCTGCGCAATTGTGGGCTCGATCCGGAGATCTACCAGGGCTTCGCCTGGGGCATGGGCATCGACCGCATCGCCATGCTGAAATACGGCATGCCGGACCTGCGCCCCTTCTTCGAGGCGGATGTGCGCTGGCTCAGCCATTACGGCTTCCGCCCGCTCGACCTGCCGACGCTGACCGGCGGTCTCTCCGCGTGAGTGCCGCCGCCAACCGGAGGGCGATGTCATGACGGCCGCGGGATGGGCAGGCCTGTTCGCCGCGGTGCTCGTCGCGACGAACCTGCTCTGCCAGGCGATCGCTTACATTCGCCTGCGCCGCCGCGACCGGCAGACGGCCCTGCTCGCGGCGCGGCCGCCGGTGACGATCGTGCGCCCTCTGCGCGGCATCGAGGCCTTCAGCCGCGAGACGGCGATTTCCGGGCTCGAACTGGATTATCCCGACTACGTCACGATCTTCGCCGTCGCCGATGTGGATGACCCGATCGTGCCGATGGTCGAGGAGCTGATCGCCCGCTATGGGGCGGATCGCGTCAAGCTCGTGACCGGCGACGTGCCGGTCAGTGCCAATCCCAAGCTCAACAACTGCGTCAAGGGTTGGGAGGCGGCGCAGACCGACTGGGTCATCCTCGCCGATTCCAACGTGCTGATGCCGAAGACCTTCATCCAGCGCATGCTCGCCTCCTGGGGGGAGGAGACCGGGCTGGTCTGCTCGACGCCGGTGGGCTCGCGGCCCGTCGGCTTCTGGTCCGAGCTGGAATGCGCTTTCCTCAACACCTTCCAGGCGCGCTGGCAGTTCGCCGGCGAAGCCTGCGGCTTCGGCTTCGCGCAGGGCAAGTCGATGCTCTGGAACAAGCCCTTCCTCGATGCCCGCGGCGGCATCGCCGTGCTCGGCGAGGAGATCGCCGAGGATGCGGCGGCGACGAAGCTCGTGCGCCGCGCCGGCAAGCAGGTCCATCTCGTCGGCCAGCCCTTCGAGCAGCCTTTAGGGCAGCGCAGCCTGCATGACGTCGTCCAGCGCCAGTTCCGCTGGGCGCGGCTGCGGCGCGTCACCTTCCTGCCCTTCTTCCTGCCTGAAATCCTCTCCGGTCCGCTGCTGGCGGTGCTGGCGGCGGCCATCGCGCTGCCGGCCTTCGGCCTGTCCGCCTGGCTCGCTCCGCTCCTCGTCCTGCTGCCCTGGTACGTGGCCGAGCTGGCGTTTGCGCGCGGCGTCGGCTGGTACGGCTCCTGGCGCATGCCGCTGGCGCTGCTGATCCGCGACATCGTCTTTCCCGGCGTCTGGGCCTATGCCTTCGTCGCCCGCGAGGTCAGCTGGCGCGGCAACGCGATGAAGATCAAGACGGACGGGGAGGACGAGCTGAACGCCGCGCCGGGTTCGATGTCCCAGGCCGTGTCGAGCCGGGCGACACAAACAGGCGAGGCGGCGAGACGATAGCCGCTTTGGTGTCGTGGCGAAGAACCGGCCGACATTGTATCATGATGAGCCGGAACGCGGTTCACATGTGGGAGCTTCAGCGGATGAAGCCTGAGCAGATCAAGAGTCAGATCGAACCGATCTATACGGAACTCTTCGGCCCAAGCGGCTTCGAGGGCCTGGAGGTTCGTGTTGGCGTGGATCATGCTGACGAACCCGCGATATTCATCAGCAGCAAGATTCTCGGCTCACTTAATGCTGATCTTGAAGCTCGGATCACTCAGCTGCGCGAGCGCGTGTTGCACGCATTGCGTCAGAACGAAGACGGGCGCTTTCCTTACATCTGGATCGCCTTTGATGACCCGGAAGGCGAGGCGGTGGATGAAACGCGGTCGCGCAGGCGACGTGCCTCGTGAAGTATTCGCAGCATCTGCTGGATCAGGTCGCGCTTCTCGTGTCACGTGGCCGGCGTCCACGGCATGCCGATCTCAAGCGCGCGATCAGCACCGCTTGTTACGCCTTGTTTCACGCCGTGGCCGAAAACTGCGCCGACACACTTGTCGGATCGCGCTTCCGGCAGAGCCAAGCGTGGAACCGGATCTACCGCTCTCTCGACCACACCAAGGCAAGGGGCGAGTTCAAGCGGCTCAATCAGGTTTTGGAGCGTGGCGCCGCTTTGGAGCTTGCGATTCTTTTTGTTGAGTTGCAGGAGCTTCGGCACTACGCGGACTACGATCCGGGCCCGAGCCAGCTGACGCGACTTGGAGTGCGGGCCTATCTCAAGCGCACGGACGCCGTGGTTGAAGTTCTGAAATCCCATATCGAAGCAGCGGAATGGCGCGAGATCGCCGTCGCCCTGTTGTTCCGAGATCGCAAGTAAAGCTCCCATGAAATTCACGCTCTCCTGGCTCAAAGACCATCTCGACACGACCGATACGGTCGAGGCCATCACTGAGGCCCTGACCCGCGTCGGGCTTGAGGTCGAGGGCATCGAGGACAAGGCCAAGGCGCTCGCCGCCTTCACCGTGGCCCATGTGATCGACGCCAAGCAGCATCCCAATGCCGACCGGCTGCGCGTCTGCCTGGTCGACACCGGCGGGGCTGAGCCCGTGCAGGTCGTCTGCGGCGCGCCCAACGCCCGCTCCGGCATGAAGAGCGTCTTCTCCCCGCCCGGCACCTACATCCCCGGCAAGGACATCACGCTCGGCAAGGGCGTGATCCGCGGCGTCGAATCCAACGGCATGCTCTGCTCGGCCGCCGAGCTGCAGCTCTCCGAGGATCATGACGGCATCATCGACCTGCCGCAGGACGCTCCGGTCGGCCAGCCCTACGCTGCCTATGCCGGCCTGAGCGATCCGGTCATCGAGATCGCCGTGACGCCCAACCGGGCTGACGCGCTCGGCGTCGCCGGCATCGCGCGCGATCTCGCCGCCGCCGGCCTCGGCAAGACGACGACGCCGTCGGGCACGCCCGTGCGCGGCAGCTTCCCTTGCCCGGTCGATGTAAAGCTCGCACTCGCGGCCGAGGACAAGGCGCTCTGCCCGGCCTTCGGCCTGCGGCTGGTGCGCGGCGTCAAGAACGGCCCGTCGCCGGACTGGCTGCAGGCGCGGCTGCGCGCCGTGGGCCTCAGGCCCATCAACGCGCTGGTCGACATCACCAACTTCATGACGCTCGACCGCAACCGCCCGCTGCACGTCTTCGACGCGGCCAAGGTCAAGGGCGACCTCGTGGTGCGCCGCGCCCGCGACGGCGAGACCATCGTGGCGCTCGACGGCAAGACCTACACGCTGACCTCCGAGCAGGTCGTCATCGCCGATGCGGCGGGCGTCGAGTCGATCGCCGGCATCATGGGCGGCGAGGCCTCGGGCTGCGACGAGGGCACCACCGATGTGCTGGTCGAGAGCGCGCTCTGGGACCCGCTCAACATCGCCCGTTCGGGGCGTGCGCTCGGCATCACCTCCGATGCGCGCTATCGCTTCGAGCGCGGCGTCGATCCGGATTTCTGCCGGCCGGGGCTGGATCTCGCCACGGCGATGATCGTCGAGCTCTGCGGTGGCGAGCCCTCCGAGATGGTCTTCGCGGGCGAGCTGCCCGAGAGCGGCCATGCGATCGACTTCCCCTGGTCCGAGGTCAAGCGCCTGACCGGACTCGACCTGCCGGTGGTTGAGATGAAGCTCGCCCTGACCTCACTGGGCTTCCACGTCTCGGGCCCGGGCGAGCGGGTCAAGGTCGCGGCCCCCTCCTGGCGGGCCGATGTCGGCGGCAAGGCCGATCTCGTCGAGGAGATCCTGCGCATCGCCGGGCTCGACCGCGTTGTCTCGACGCCGCTGCCGCGCATCGCCGGCGAGGTGATCAAGCCCGTCCTCACCGTTCTCCAGAAGCGCACCCGCCAGGCCAAGCGCCTGCTCGCCAGCCGCGGCATGGTCGAGGCCGTGACCTGGTCCTTCATCGACCACGAGGCGGCCAAGCTGTTCGGCGGCGGCTCGCGCCAACTCGTGCTCGCCAACCCGATCGCGGCCGATCTCTCCGACATGCGGCCCTCGCTGCTGCCGGGGCTGATCCGCGCCGCGCAGACCAATGCCGATCGCGGCCATGGCGACGTCGCGCTCTTCGAGGTCGGCCAGATCTTCCAGAACGATCAGCCAGAAGGCCAGCTCATGGCGGCCACGGGTCTGCGCCGCGGGACGGCCAAGCTCGAGGGGGCCGGTCGCCACTGGGACGGCGCGGCCAGGCCCGTCGATGCCTTCGACGCCAAGGCCGACGTCATGGCGCTGCTGGCCGGGCTCGGCGTCCCGACCGGCGGGCTGCAGGTCGTGGCCGGCGGCCCGGCCTGGGCCCATCCCGGCCGCTCGGCGACGCTGCGCTTCGGCCCCAAGGGCGTGATCGGCGCTTTCGGCGAGGTCCATCCGCGCATCCTCAAGGCGCTTGACGTCAAGGGACCGCTGGTCGCCTTCGAGATCCATCTCGATGCGCTGCCGCTGCCGAAATACAAGCCGACCAAGGTCAAGCCGAAGCTCTCGCTCTCCGGCTTCCAGCCGGTGACGCGCGACTTCGCCTTCATCGTCGACCAGGCGACGGCTGCCGGCGAGATGGTCAAGTCCGCCCAGAACGCCGACCGCGCCCTGATCTCGGATGTCTCGGTCTTCGATCTCTATGAGGGCCAGGGTGTCGAGCCCGGCAAGAAGTCGGTCGCGCTCGCGGTCACGCTCCAGCCGGTCGAGAAGACGCTGACCGAAGCCGAAATCGAGGCGGTGGGCGCCAAGATCGTCGCCGAAATGGCCAAGCGCTACGGGGCCGCGCTGCGGGGGTAGGGCGCGCAAGCCGCTTCTCCCGTCGGGCGCAACGGTCCCAATCCCCTCCCCCCGCTTGCGGTGGGGAGGGTTAGGGTGGGGGGCCGCAAAGCCGGAACTCTGTCCGGTTTTGTCCCGCCGAGCGGAATTGGCGCCCCC
>CALRYW010000110.1:0-12430 GCA_943372485.1 Allobosea thiooxidans | reverse complement strand
ATCCTCGCCGGGCCCTGGATCGGCCAGGTGCTGGCCGATCTCGGCGCCGATGTCGTCAAGGTCGAGGCACCCGAGGGCGACGACACCCGCAAATGGGGGCCGCCCTTCGTCGAGGGGACGGGCGAAGAGCACCTGTCCGCGGCCTATTTCCACTCCGCCAATCGCGGCAAGCGCTCGATCACGGCCGATTTCCGCACGCCCGAAGGCCAGGCGCTGGTGCGCAAGCTCGCCGCCCATGCCGATGTCGTGGTCGAGAACTTCAAGGTCGGGGGACTGGAGAAGTACGGCCTCGACGCGGCCTCGCTGCGGACCGCCTATCCGCGGCTGATCTATTGCTCGGTCACGGGCTTTGGCCAGACCGGCCCCTATGCGCCCCGCGCCGGCTACGACTTCCTGGTCCAGGGCATGGGCGGGGTGATGTCGCTGACCGGCGAGCCGGAGGGCGCGCCGATGAAGGCGGCCTATGCGACGGCGGACATCTACACCGGGCTCTATGCCACGATCGGCATCCTCTCGGCGCTGCGCCGGCGCGACGCGACCGGAGAAGGCGCGACGCTCGACATGGCGCTGCTCGACAGCCAGATCGCCGTGCTCGGCAACCAGGCGCTCAACTATCTCGTCTCGGGGAATCTGCCGCCGCGGCTGGGCAATGCCCACCCCAACATCGTGCCCTATGACGTATTCCCGGTCGCGGATGGGCACATCATCATCGCCACCGGCAATGACGGGCAGTGGCGCAAGCTCTGCGAAGTGCTGGGCGAGGCAGCCCTAGCGGACGATCCGACCTATGTCGACAACCGCTCGCGGGTGAAGAACCGCGTCGCGCTCACCGCGAGGCTGCATGCCCTTTGCCAGCGCTACACCAAGGCCGACCTGCTGGCGGCGCTGGAGAAGGTCGGTGTCCCGGCCGGCCCGATCAATGCCGTCGACGAGGTCTTCGCCGACCGGCAGGTGGTCGCCCGCGGCGTGAGGGTGGATCTCGCCAGCACCGAGGCGAAGGGCGGGGCGATCCCGACGGTCGCTTCGCCGATCGTCATGGACGGTGTCCGTCAGGTCTCGCCGCGCCCCAGCCCGCGGCTGGGCCAGCATGCCGACGAGATTGTGAATGATCCGGCCTGGGGCGGAGCCGTTCGGTGAGGGCGTCACCAGAGGCGGCGCGCGCCGAGGGCGTCGAAGGCGGTGTCGGAAGCGATGACTGTCAGGTCCTCGATGATCGCTTGCGCCGCCAGCATGCGGTCAAAGGGATCACGCGGCTCTGCTCGGATCGAGCCCGCGAACAGCGCATGGCGATGGGACAGCGGCAGCAGCACGAAGCTCTCATCGGCGCAGCGGCGGTCGAACTCCTCCACAAGCAGGGCGGCCTCGGGCAATTTGCCGATCCGCAGCTTCGTCGAAAGCTCCATGGCCGTGATCGCGCTGACGAACACGATTTCAGCGCGGGTGATGGCTGTCCGGGCGGCGCGACTCAGGCTGGCGCTGTCATTCGCCCACCAGATGAGCGTCGAGGTATCGAGCAGAAGCCTCAATCGCCGTGGCCTTCCCAAAGCCGCAGTTCATCGTCCGGCAGCGGCTCGAAAAACTCAGGCCCAATATCGATCAAGCCCTGCATGCGACCGGGCCGACGCGCCGGGAGAACCTCCGGCTGCACCGTTTCAATCGGCACGAGCCGCGCAATTGGCTTGTCGCGCCGCGAAATCACGACTTCGCCGCCCTTCTCGACCTCCGCGAGCAGGCGGGAAAGATGGGTCTTGGCTTCGTGGACGGTGACGCGCGTCATGGCCGCCTCCTCATTCAACATGACCAACTTAGTCAAGTAACGGAAACGCCGCAATGACGACGACCAAGCGCACCGGCGGGCAGATCCTCGTCGACCAACTCCTGATCCATGGCGCCACCGACGCGTTCTGCGTTCCCGGCGAGAGCTATCTCGCCGTGCTCGATGCGCTGCACGACGCCAAGCTGAAGGTCACGATCTGCCGGGCCGAGGGCGGCGCCTGCATGATGGCCGAGGCTGCGGGCAAGCTGACGGGAAAGCCCGGCATCTGCTTCGTCACGCGCGGGCCGGGCGCCACCAACGCCTCGCCCGGCGTCCATATCGCCCATCAGGATTCGACGCCGCTGATCCTGTTCGTCGGCCAGATCGACCGTTCGATGCGCGAGCGCGAGGCCTTCCAGGAGCTCGACTATCGCGCCGTCTTCGGCACCATGACGAAATGGGCGACCGAGATCGACCAGGCCGAGCGCATCCCCGAGATCATCAGCCGCGCCTTCCATGTCGCGACGTCGGGCCGGCCCGGCCCGGTGGTGATCGCCCTGCCGGAGGACATGCTGACCGACGTCGTCGCGGCGGTCGATGCCGAACCCTATCAGGTGACCGAGACCCATCCGTCGCTGCTGCAGACGATCGACCTGCAGAAGCGGCTCTGGGCGGCGAAATCGCCGGTCGCGATCCTCGGCGGCTCGCGCTGGGATCCGCAGGCGATCGCGCGCTTCCAGCGCTTCGCCGAGCGCTTCGACCTGCCCGTCGCGGTCTCCTTCCGGCGGCAGATGCTGTTCCCGGCCGACCACCCCAACTTCGCAGGCGATCTCGGCATCGGCCCCAATCCCAAGCTGCTGGCGCGGATCAAGGAGAGCGATCTCGTCATCCTCGTCGGCGGGCGGCTGTCGGAGATGCCGAGCCAGTCCTATTCGCTGTTCGGTATTCCCAATCCGGGCCGGCCACTGGTTCATGTCCACCCTGATGCCGAGGAGTTGGGCCGGGTCTACCGGCCGGTACTGGCGATCAACGCTTCACCCACGGCCTTCTGCGCGGCGCTGGAGACGGTGCATCCGCCGCAGCAGATCGCCTGGGCCGGAGCGGCCGCGGCGGGGCATGAAGCCTATCTCGGCTGGAGCGAGCAGCCAGCGCCGGTGGCGGGGACGTTCCATCCCGGCGAGATGGTGCGCTGGCTGCGCAACCACCTGCCCGACGACGCGATCCTCTGCAACGGCGCCGGCAACTACGCGACCTGGGTGCACCGCTTCCATCGGTTCACCAAGTTCGCGACGCAGTTGGCCCCGACCTCGGGCTCGATGGGCTATGGCGTGCCGGCTGCGATCGGCGCCAAGCGGCTCTATCCGGAGCGGACCGTCGTGGCCTTCGCCGGCGACGGCTGCTTCCTGATGAACGGGCAGGATTTCGCCACCGCCGTGCAATATGACCTCCCGGTCATCGTCATCGTCGTCGACAACGGCATGTACGGGACGATCCGGATGCATCAGGAGCGGGAGTATCCGGGCCGCATCTCGGCGACGACGCTGAAGAATCCCGACTTCGCGGCTTATGCGCGGGCCTTTGGCGGGCATGGCGAGCGCGTCGAGACGACCGAGCAGTTCGGCCCGGCCTTCGAGCGGGCCGTCGCCTCGGGCAAGCCCTCGATCATTCACTGCCTGCTCGATCCGGAGGCGATCACGCCGGCAAAGTCGCTCTCGACCATCCGCGCGGAGGCGCTGGCGGCCAAAGGGTGATGGGGGCTACCGCCGCATCGCGAAAAAAATGTTAACCGCATCGGTGAACCTGCGCTGAACCTTTTGCGACCATTCCTCGTTGATCAGCCGATTGGCGGGGGATGACGACGATGACGGCGCGGCGGATGACGATGTTGGGGCTGGCGGCGGCAATGGCCGTTTCGGGCGCGCCGTCGGTCCAGGCGGCGAACCTGTTCGAAGAGCTCGGCCGGGCTATCTTCGGCGGCGGCCCGCGCCTGCGGGCGACGCCGATCTACGAATATGACGAACCGCAGCCGCGTCTGCCCAAGGCGAAGGCACCCGAGGTCTCGTCGAAGCCGAAGCCGCCCGTGGTCCAGCTCGATCCGGCCACCGACCCGCACTGGTATCTGAAGGACCCGACGCTGCGCCGCGGCGACATCGTCGTCACCGCCCAGGGCGTGATGGTCTATCAGGGAACCCGCGGTGGCGACGACAACCGCCGTGCCGACTTCACCGCGCTCGGTGGTGGCAAGGACAGCAAGGGCTGGAAGCAGCAGCTCGAGATGGCCGCAGCCGGAGGCCGCAGCTTCTTCGACACCGTCACCGCACCGCCGAAGCCGGCGATCACGGCCCAGGCCGCGGCGAAGGCGAACTGATCCACCCCCTGTCCGCCCGCTCGGCTCACGCCAGCCGCGCGGCGACAAGCTTGCGCAGGCTCCTGAGGTCCTTGACGAAGCCACGGATGCCTTCGGCGAGCTTCTCCGTCGCCATGGCGTCCTCGTTCAGCGCGAAGCGGAAGGCCTTCTCGTCGAGAACGATCTTCTTAGCCAGTTCCGAATCCGCTTGAGGCGACGATGCGGGCGAGAGCTTGCGCTGCAGATCTCCCGTCGCCGCAGCGAGTTCATCGAGGAGCCCCGGCCCGATCGTCAAGCGGTCGCAGCCGGCCAGGGCCTCGATCTCGCCCGTGTTGCGGAACGAGGCGCCCATCACCACGGTCTGAATGCCGAAGGTCTTGTAGTAGGCGTAGATGCTCTTCACCGAGACGACGCCGGGGTCGGTCTCCGCCGTGTAGGGCCCGCCACCGGCCTTGACGTGCCAGTCGAGGATGCGGCCGACGAAGGGCGAGATCAGGAAGGCGCCGGCATCGGCGCAGGCCACCGCCTGCGGCAGCGAAAACAGCAGCGTCAGGTTGCAGTCGATGCCCTCGGCCTGCAGCACCTTGGCCGCCTGGATACCCTCCCAGGTCGAGGCGATCTTGACGAGGATGCGGTCCTTCTCGATCCCCCGCTCCTGATAGGCGGCGATGAGCGCGCGCGCCTTGTCGATCGTGGCCTTGGTGTCGAAGGAGAGATCGGCATCGACCTCGGTCGAGACGCGACCCGGAACGATCTTCGTCAGTTCGGCGCCGAAGGTGACGGCGAGACGGTCGCAGACGGCATGGACGGTGTCGGTGCCCCGGCCGGTCTTCCTACCCCAGAGGATCGCCTCGTCGACCAGATCGGCATAGGCCGGCGTCTCGACCGCCTTCAGGATCAGGGTCGGATTCGTCGTGCAATCGACCGGAGCGAGCCGGCGGACCGCTTCAATATCGCCGGTATCGGCGACCACGGTGGTCATCTGGCGGAGCTGGTCGAGCTTGGAGGCGGTCATGGCGATCCCGTCGCAGGCGGAGGCTTGAGGCCGGAAAGTGGGATGCCCGGACGGGAGGGTCAACCCGCTCCGGCACAGGGCAGCCGCGCAAAGCGACAAAGTGCCCGGACGTCCCCATCATGACGGCAGCTTCATGGATATGTCATATGCGCAGACTACCGCCAGCGCAGACCCGCCCAGGACATATCACCAGGAGACCACCATGCGCTTCAAGGCGTCCTTTTCCGTGCTGAGCGCCGGCCTCGTCGCCGGCCTGCTGCTGAGCGGCCCGGCCGCGGCGGTCGAAGGCAAATTGGTTCTCTATACCAGCCAGCCCAACACCGATGCTCAGCAGACCATCGATGCGTTCAAGGCGAAGCATCCCAAGGTCGAGATCAGCTTCGTGCGCGACGGAACGCCGCGCGTGATGGCCAAGCTGCGGGCCGAGTTCGAGGCCGGCGCCCCGCAGCCCGATCTGCTCCTGATCGCCGACGCCGTGACGATGGAAGGGCTCAAGAAGGAAAACCGGCTGCTGGCCCATGAGAAAGCCGACCTCTCGGCCTATCCGGCCGGCATCCACGATCCCGCCAGGTTCTGGTTCGCGACCAAGCTGATCACCACCGGCATCGTCTACAACACCAAGGCTCCGATCAAGCCGGCGAGCTGGCTCGACCTGACCAAGCCGGAGGCCAAGAACCTGCTGGCGATGCCGAGCCCGCTGAACTCGGGCGCAGCGATGATTCACACGATCACGCTGAGCAGCAACCTGCCGACCGGCTGGGCCTTCTACGAAGCGCTGAAGGCCAATGGTGCGCTCGCCGCCGGTGCCAATGGCGACATCCTTCGCCAGGTCGCAACCGGCGAGAAGCTCTATGGCATGATCGTCGATTTCATGCCGATCCGCGAAAAGGCCAAGGGCGCAACCGTCGAGTTCGTCTTCCCGAGCGAGGGCGTCTCGGCCGTCAGCGAGCCGGTCGCGATCCTGAAGACCAGCAAAAACCCTGAAGCCGCCAAGGCCTTCGTCGACTTCCTGCTCTCCAAGGACGGCCAGGAACTGGCGCTCAAGCAGGGCTATGTCGCGGCTCATCCCGAGGTCGCCCTGCCCGCCGGCTACCCTGCCCGCAGCGCGATCAAGCTGATGCCGTTCGACGCCGCCAAGGCGCTGGCCGACGAAGCGGCCGCGCGCAAGCGTTTCACCGCCATCTTCGAGTGACGCTCACTGCCCAGACAGGTTGGCAGACGGCAAGGCCCCGCCCGTCCCGGCTGGGCCTCGCCCTGCCGGACGGTCTCGGCCTGCCGTTGCTGGTCACCGTCTGCGCGATCCTTTTTGGCGCCCTGCCCTTCCTGCGGTTGGTGGCGGCCGCCTTCGCGCCGGGCTGGCAGTTTGCGCCCGAGGCGGCGCTGGCGGAAATCGGCAGCCGGGCCGCCGTTAATGCGACGCTGCATACGCTGGAAACCGCAGGCCTCTCGGCGATCGGCGCGCTGTTGATCGGCGGCTCGGCCGCGATCCTGCTCGCCGTCACCGATGTGCGCGGCAAGCGGATCATCGCGTTTGCGCTCGTCTTCTCAATGATGATCGCGCCGCAGGTGGCGGCGCTGGCCTTCCTCAGCCTGTTCGCGCCGCATTCGCCGATTCTCACCTTCATCGGCCTCTCACCGGCTCCCGGCACGCCCAACCCGCTGCTCGGGCGCGGCGGCATCGCGCTGGTGATGGCGCTGCATCACGCCCCCCTGGTCGCGATCACGCTCTGGACCGGCCTGCGCAGCGTGCCGCATTCGCTGATCGAGGCCGCCCAGATGGAGGGGGCGGGCCCGGCGACCATCATTGGGCGCATCCTGCTGCCGGTGCTGCGACCGCAGATTATCGCGGCGGCGCTGCTGGCCTTCGTGGCGGGCGTCGGCAATTTCGGCATCCCGGCGCTGCTCGGCCTGCCGGTGAACTATCTGACACTGCCGACGCTGATCTATCGTCGGCTGTCGAGCTTCGGGCCTGCCGGTCTGCCCGATGCGGCGGCGCTGTCGATCCTCGTCGCGCTGGTGGCGGCGGTGGGCATCGCAGCCGGCATGCTGGCGACGCGCCGGGCCGGCGGCAAGGTTGAGATCGAGCGCCCCCTGGAGCCGTTCTGGACGCTCGGGCAGGCTCGCCCGATCGTGCTGGGCGGGCTTCTCCTGCTGCTGACGATCAAGCTCGGCCTGCCTTTCCTCGCCCTGCTGGCGGAGGCTCTGACGCCCGCGCTCGGCGTCGCGCTCAGCTGGCAGAGCCTGACCTTCGACAAGTTCGCGGAAGTGCTGCTGCGGCAGGATGTGACGGTCAGGGCCTTCCGCAACTCCTTCCTCTTCGCCGGTAGCGCCGCGGTGATCCTCGCCCTCGCGGCAATCGCCTTCGCCTATGCACTGGAGCGGCGGATGGGTCGCATGCGTCGCGTCGTCGAGGCCGTGATCGAACTGCCCTATGCGCTGCCCGGCGTCGTGCTCGCCATCGCCTGCATCCTGATGTTCCTGAAGCCGCTGCCGCTGCTGGGCGTCAGCATCTACGCCACGCCCTTCATCATCCTCTTCGCCTATCTGGCGCGCTTCCTGCCACTCGCCCTAAAGGCCCCGCTGGCAGCGATGGCCCAGATCGAGGCGCATCACGAGGAGGCGGCCAAGCTCGACGGCGTGACGCTCTGGCAGATGCTGCGCTTCATCGTCGCGCCGATCCTGGCGCCGGCGGCGATGGTCAGCGCGCTGATGGTGTTTCTGGTCGCCTTCAACGAACTGACGGTCTCGGCGCTGCTGTGGTCATCGGGTACGGAGACGCTGGGCGTCGTGCTGTTCTCGCTGAAGGAAGCGGGCCTTGCGGGCGAGGCTGCGGCCGTGGCGATCAGCGCCTCCGGGGTGATCCTGGCTGCAATGCTGGTTCTCGACCTGCTGGCGAAGCGGCTGCCCGGTAACGTCCTGCCCTGGCGGATCTGACCCTGGTGTAGCCGCCCGACGGCGCCGTCACGGCGCAGATGTTGCGATCGCGGCTTCACCCATCAGCAGGGCGCGGCTCGCCTTGGCTTCGCGCACGAGAAAATCCACGATCGCGCGGACGCGTGCCACGTCCTTGAGATCGGCATGGACGAGGAGCCAGAAAGAGCGCGTGATCGAGACGCTCTCGGGCAGCACCGGCACGAGGCGCGGCTCGCCCTCCGCCATGAAATGGTGGATGACGCCGATGCCGGCCCCCGCGATCACGGCGTTCATTTGCGCGAGCACACTCGAACTCTGGACCTGGGCACGCAGGCCCTTGGCGATCTCGTCGAGATAATCCAGTTCGGGCGTGAAGATCAGGTCGTCGATGTAGCCCACGATGCGATGGGCGAAGAGGTCCTCCGGGGTCGTCACGGGGGGCATCGCGTCGAGATAATCGCGGCTGGCATAGAGGCCGAGGCGATAATCCGAGAGTTTGCGGGCGACGACCTTGCCTTCCTTGGGCGGGGCGAGCGTGATCGCGACATCCGCCTCGCGCTTCGACAGCGAGAGAAGACGCGGCATGGCGATGAGCTGGAGCTCGAGACCCGGATAGGCGCTGGCGAGCTTGGCGAGACGCGGCGCCAGGAAGGCGGTGCCGAAGCCATCGGGCGCGCCGATGCGGACCGTGCCGGCCAGCACCATGTCGGCACCGCCGATGTCGCTCTGAATCGCGAGCGCGTCGGTCTCCATGCTTTCGGCGCGGGCGAGCAGGCGCTCGCCATGCGCCGTCAGCGTGTAGCCCTGTGGCCGGCGCTCGAAGAGCTTGGCCTTGAGGGAGTCCTCGAGCGAGGTGATCCGGCGCGAGACCGTGGCATGATCGGCCCCGAGCCGGCGGGCGGCGGCCGTCAGGCGCCCGGACCGCGCGACCGCGAGGAAGAACCGCAGATCGTCCCAGTCGAACCGCTCCATCGCCACGCTCCCCGGTATTTGCTTTTCCGCACGCCGCTTCGTCCAACGTCGCTATAGCCGTGCACAAACGTGAATGGTAGGGGAGACCACCGGTTCAAGACATCACCATTGGTAGGGGAGGACGCGATGCGTCAGGTTGGGCACTTCATCGGCGGCAAGCATGTCGCCGGCACCTCGGGACGCAGCGCCGACATCTACCAGCCGATGGACGGGACGGTCATCGGCAAGGTCGCGCTGGCCTCGGCCGCCGAGTTGCGCGCTGCCGTCGAGAACGCCGCCGAGGCGCAGCCGAAATGGGCCGCGGTCAACCCGCAGCGCCGCGCCCGCGTGCTGATGAAGTTCCTCGACCTGATTGCGCAGAACAACGACGAACTGGCCGAACTGCTCGCCCGCGAGCATGGCAAGACCATTCCCGACGCCAAGGGCGACATCCAGCGCGGCGTCGAGGTCGTCGAGTTCTCGCTCGGCGTGCCGAACCTGATGAAGGGCGAGTTCACCGACGGTGCCGGCCCCGGCATCGACATTTACTCGCTGCGCCAACCGCTCGGCGTCTGCGCCGGCATCACCCCGTTCAACTTCCCGGCGATGATCCCGCTCTGGAAACTCGGCCCTGCGATCGCCTGCGGCAACGCCTTCATCCTGAAGCCCTCCGAGCGCGATCCGGGCGTGCCGATGCGCCTCGCCGAGCTGTTCATCGAGGCGGGCGGCCCTCCCGGCATCCTCAATGTCGTCAACGGCGACAAGGAGGCGGTCGACGCCATCCTCGACGACCCCGACATCAAGGCCGTCGGCTTCGTCGGCTCGACCCCGATCGCCGAATACATTTACGCCCGTGGCTGCGCGGCCGGTAAGCGCGTGCAGTGCTTCGGCGGCGCCAAGAACCACATGATCATCATGCCCGACGCCGACATGGACCAGGCGGTCGATGCGCTGATCGGCGCCGGCTACGGCTCGGCCGGCGAACGCTGCATGGCGATCTCGGTTGCGGTGCCCGTCGGCAAGGCCACCGCCGACGAGTTGGTGAAGCGCCTGATCCCGCGGGTCGAGAGCCTTAAGGTCGGCCCCTCCACCGACGTCACCGCCGACTACGGCCCGGTCGTCACCAGGGCCGCCATGGAGAAGATCAAGAACTACGTCGATATCGGCGTGCAGGAAGGCGCCAGCCTGCTTGTCGACGGCCGCGGCTTCACCATGCAGGGCTATGAGAACGGCTTTTATGTCGGCGGCTGCCTGTTCGACAACGTCACCAAGGACATGCGCATCTACAAGGAGGAGATCTTCGGGCCGGTCCTCTCCGTGCTGCGCGCCGAGAGCTATGACGAGGCGCTGAAGCTCACCAACGACCATGAATACGGCAACGGCACCGCGATCTTCACCCGCGACGGCGATGCGGCGCGCGACTTCGCCTCGAAGGTCCAGGTCGGCATGGTCGGCATCAACGTGCCGATCCCGGTGCCGCTGGCCTATTACACCTTCGGCGGCTGGAAGCGCTCCTCCTTCGGCGACCTCAACCAGCATGGTCCCGACTCGATCCGCTTCTACACCAAGACCAAGACGGTGACGGCGCGCTGGCCGAGCGGCATCAAGGACGGCGCGAGCTTCGTCATCCCGACCATGGGTTGAGAATGAACCGCCTCCTTGCTAGCATAATTGATAGCAAGGAGGTTTTGGTATGGGCAATCTGCTGATCCGGGACGTCGAGGAGGCGGTGGTGCGGCGATTGAAGCTCAAGGCCGAACTCAACGGCACATCGCTGCAGCACGAAGCCAGCCTCGCGTTAACGCGTGGCGCTCCGCTGACCAGCGCGGATCGGAAGGCTCTGTTCGAGAAGTTCGAGCGCGAACATGGGTTCCCCAAAGTGACAATCAGCGGGGCCGACATTGTTCGAGAAATCCGCGATGAAGCAGACGATTGGGAACGCCATCTGTGATGATCGTCGACACCAGCATGCTGTTCGACGCGGTGGTCGATGGTCCACGCAGCCGCACGGCAAGGACCGCTATGGCTGAGGCGGAGACCTTGTTGGCGCCGGACCTGATCCGTATCGAACTGGCCAATGCATTGACGCGATCGGTCAGGCGCGATGCCGTTACATCCGCGTTCGCACGTGCCGCTTACGATTTCGCCGAAGGGCTCGTGCCGGTCGAGCCAAGCATGCCGGAGGTTTCGCGTGCGCTCGAGCTGTCGCTGGAACTGGTCCATCCCTGCGCCGACTGTCTGTTTTTGGCCTTTACGGAAAGGCGCGGCGCCCGCCTCGCCACATCCGACGCGCGCTTCGCTCGCAAACTGACGGCCACCCCCTATGCCCGCCTGATCCTTCTGATCGAGACGAACGCCCCATGACCCCCTTCGCCCTCTCGGAAGACCAGATCGCCATCCAGGAGATGGCGCTGGGCTTCGCCGCCGAGACGCTCGCGCCCCATGCCATCCGCTGGGACGAGGAGCAGCATTTCCCCGTCGCGGAGATGCGCCAGGCAGCGGCGCTCGGCATGGGCGGCATCTACATCGCCGAGGATGTCGGGGGCTCCGGCCTCACGCGGCTCGATGCGGCGCTGATCTTCGAGGCGCTCTCGACCGGCTGCCCGACGGTGGCGGCTTATATCTCGATCCACAACATGTGCGCCTGGATGATCGACCGCTACGGCTCGGCCGAGCAGCGGTCGGCCTTTTTGCCGAAGCTCTGCACGATGGAGCATCTGGCGAGCTACTGCCTGACCGAGCCCGGCGCGGGCTCGGACGCCGCCGCGCTCAAGACAAGGGCCGTGCGCGACGGGGAGCACTATGTCCTCGACGGGCAGAAGCAGTTCATCTCGGGCGCCGGCGTCTCGGACCTCTATGTCGTGATGGTCCGCACCGGCGAGGCCGGCCCCTCGGGTATTTCGACAGTTGTCGTCGAGAAGGGCACACCCGGGCTGTCGTTCGGCGCCAATGAGAAGAAGATGGGCTGGAACGCGCAGCCGACCCGCGCCGTGATCTTCGAGAACTGCCGCGTGCCCGTCGCCAACCGGCTCGGGCCCGAGGGCATCGGCTTCAAGATCGCGATGGCGGGGCTGGATGGCGGGCGGCTCAACATCGGGGCCTGCTCGCTCGGCGGCGCGCAAAGCGCGCTCGACAAGGCGCTGGCCTATGCCGGGGAGCGCAAGGCCTTCGGCTCCCGAATCGCGGATTTCCAGGCGCTGCAGTTCAAGCTCGCCGACATGGCCACCGAACTGGAGGCGGCGCGCAGCCTGCTCTGGCGGGCCGCGGCGGCACTGGATGCGAAGACGCCGGACGCCACGAAGCTCTGTGCCATGGCCAAGCGCGTCGCCACCGATACGGGCTTCACCGTCGCCAACGAGGCGCTGCAGATCCATGGCGGCTATGGCTATCTCGCCGATTACGGGATCGAGAAGATCGTCCGCGACCTGCGCGTCCACCAGATCCTCGA
>CALRYW010000109.1:0-12472 GCA_943372485.1 Allobosea thiooxidans | reverse complement strand
AGGCCCATGGTGGCGGCCGCAAAGGCCAGGAGCGCGGCGGTCTTCCTGATGTTCGGCATCTGCATCGGTCTTCGTTCCCCTGTTTTTTGATTTGTGAAGGCCATTCTGGGTGGCTTTGGTCCGAGGCAAGGCTCGTGCCAGCCGCGGCTGGCCGCGATCGGCATCTTGGGCATTCGAGGCCGGACGAGGGCTCCGCTCACGCTCAACAGGCGCTTCGGGCGACACAACGACGTTCCACCCGGGCCAGCATCCTGACGAGAGCCCCTATCCGCACCGGCAGCCTATTCGCTACAACGGGCGCGAGACAAGGGAGGAGATCGACATGACCAAGAAGGTGGCGATCGTCACAGCGGGCGGCAGCGGCATGGGTGCGGCGACGGCGCGGCGCCTCGCGCGCGACGGCTACGCGGTCGCGATCCTCTCCTCCTCCGGCAAGGGTGAGGCGCTGGCGAAAGAGCTGGGCGGGCTCGGGATCACCGGCTCGAACCTCTCCGGCGACGACGTCAAGCGCCTGGTCGACCTCACGATGGAGCGCTGGGGCCGCGTCGACGCGCTGGTCAACAGTGCCGGTCATGGACCGCGCGGGCCGCTGCTCGAGATCAAAGACGAGGACTGGCAGCGCGGGCTCGACGTCTATTTCCTGAGCGCCGTCCGGGCGATCCGGCTGGTGACGCCGATCATGCAGGCGCAGAAATCCGGCGCGATCGTCAACATCACCACGGCCTGGGCCTTCGAGCCCGAGGCGATGTTCCCGACCTCGGCGATGGCGCGGGCGGGGCTCGCGACCTTCACCAAGATCTTCGTCGACCAGTATGGCGCCGACAACATCCGCATGAACAACGTCCAGCCGGGCTGGATCGACAGCCTCCCGGCGACGGAGGAACGGCGCCAGCGCGTGCCGATGCAGCGCTATGGCAGCCGTGAGGAGATCGCCGGCACGATCGCCTTCCTGCTCTCACCGGACGCCGGCTACATCACCGGGCAGAACATCCGGGTCGATGGCGGGCTGACGCGCTCGATCTGAGGGGCCGCAACCCTGGCATGAAAGTGGCTTGCCGCACGCTTCATCCGACCACGGAGCCACTGTCATGACGATTCCAAGGCGTTACGCGCACATCCTCTTCGGCGTGATCCAGGCCGGGCTGACCTCGGCCGTCGCCTCGGGCGTGGCCGTGGTGGCCGGTCCAGGGACCGCCCCTGCCCTGCAGCGCTGGCTATCGGCCTGGTTTCTGTCCTGGGCGATGATGCTGCCCGTGGTGGTCTTCGCGGCGCCGTTCATCCGGCGGGCCGTCGAGGCGCTGACCGCCGACTGAGCTGCGTCAGCGGATGTCCCGCGCTGTCAGATGCTTCCAGTTCCGCTCGGAGCGCGCCAGATAGGTCCCGGTGTCCTTTGACCAGGTGGCACGCACGTCGAGATCATAGTTGAGGTAGAGGCGGCCCTCGACGATCGACCAGGCTTCGGGCTCGATCTTCACGAGGTAGCCGCGCGAGGTCCCGTAGGCGCAGAAGCCGCCATAGGCCGGCTTGTACCGCTCCGGATCGGCCAGGAAGAGCGCCCGGTTGGCGGCGCTGGCGAAATGCCAGGTGGCGCCGTCATGGCGGACGGCGTGCTCGGGCGAGCCCTGGCGCGGGCCACCCTCGCGGAAATAGGCGACGGGGTCATAGCCGCGGATCGCGACGCCCTCGGCCGAGCCCAGCGTGTTGACGGGCTTCCCGGTCATAGCGGGCGCGGCCGCGACGCCCGGCAGGGCCAGGATCGCGACCAGGGCCAGCAGCCCGCGACGGCCGATCAGGGCGGATCGGTGAGAGATCATGGCGTCGGCCTCCTGGCGTCAATGTGCAATGGCGATCGGGATGGCGGCGAGAGCCAGCGCCGCCAGCCCCGTGCGGGTCTTCTCGACGCGGGCGAGCCGGCGGCTGGCGAAGAGGTTATGCCCGCCACGCCGCGCCAGCCGCTCGCGCAGCACAGGCGCGGCGCGGTCATGCGCGCCGGAGCGGATCAGGCTCTCGACATAGGCCTGCTCGAAGAGGTCGCGCTGGGCGTGGCTGCCGCCGATGGCACCCAAGCCAGCACGCGCGGCACCCAGCAGGCGTGCGGCCTCGCCATAGTCGCCTTCGTGGAAGGCGATCAGCCCGTGGGCGGCGAGCGCGCCGCTGCGGGCGGCCTCGCGCCGCTCGCCGCTGGCATGGACACGTCCGTCAACTGCCAGAGACCGCGCGATGGTGCTGGCCGCCTCGTCGCGCCCGGCGCCGAGCAGGGCCAGCGCGTAATGCAGATCGGCGAAGACGAGGCGGCGGTCGTCGATGCGGGCTTCGGCCTTCGCCGCCAGTTCCTCCCAGCGCGATCCGACATCGACGCCCGCATAATCGAGCCGTGCCAGCAGCGCGGCGCCATTGGCGATGTCGCGGTAATCGTCGGTCTGCTCGGCCCGGATGCCCTCGTCATAGAGGCGCAGCACCTCCGCCGTCTCGCCACGCTCCAGCTGGAACAGGGCGAGATGCCAGGTGATGTGGAAGCGGAAGTTGTTGGCGTGCGCCCAGCCGGCGCTGTCGGCCAACCAGGCGACACCTTCCTCGGTCCGTCCCGTCATCTCCAGCACATGGGCGACGGCATGGCGCCCCCAGGCATCGCGCGGCGCCCATTCGACGGCGCGGCGCCCGGCGGCCTCGGCCTCGCGGTAGAGGCCGCGCTCCTCGAGCGCGAAGGCGTAGCAGCCAAAAACATAGCCGCTCAGGCGATGCCCGGCCGGAACATGCGGCACGACCCGGCGCAGGCAGGCCAGCATCTCGCCCTGGTCGCCGAGCATGAAGCGGATGCCGTGCGAGAGCTTGAGCGCCAGCACGTCGCGGGGATGGTCGGCCAGCACGGCCTCCAGCGCCTGGGCGGCGCGGCGCGGCCTGTCATCGAGCCAGAGGCCGAGGGCCTCGATGAATGTCGTTTCGCGCGGCGTGACCGGCCGCTCGGCGCCGGCGCGACGCGCCTGAGCGAGGCAGTCGCGCGCCGTGCCGAGCAATTCGGGCCGGGCGAGCGAGAGCAGCATCAGGCCCTTGGAGGCATGGGCCAGCGCGAAACCCGGATCGGCCGCGAGCGTCCGGCCGAGATGCTCGGGCGCGGATGCGGCATGGGCCAGCACGGCTTCCAGCGTGTCGTCCCAGGCGAGCCGGGCCGCATCATTGGCGACGCCGATCCTATTGCCGCAGAGGTCGAAGAACATGGGGCTCACCCTCGTTTCCGGCGAAGCCCGACTCCGCCGCTCGGAGAGGAGTTCGCAGCGGCGCGATCAACCGCCGTTCAACTCGCTTCACGCAGGCGTGAGGCGACGGGTGAAGGTCTCTCGACAGGCATGTCGCGGGGCGCGGGCGGCGGGCCGGCCCAGGGCGCGCGCTTGAACCACGCGACGACGCAGGCGATCGCGAGGATGGCGGCGAAGCCCGCGAGGTTGAGCAGGGCGACGGCGAGCCCGTCATGCCCCGCCATCCCGGACGCCGTCCAGGCGAGCCGCGAGAGCACGATGCTGGCGAGGAAGGCCGCGAGCGACTGCCGGCCGATCAGGATGAGCCAATGGCCGATGCCGGCGTCGAGCCGGTCCCGGACGGGCTCAATCGCACTCAGCACGAGATAGGCGAGCGCCAGGAAATGCAGGATGCGCAGCGGGTGGAGGTTGCTCTTCTCAAAATCGCCCGGCAGCAGGATGTCGCGCCAGCTCTGCGCGGCCGGCCAGATCTCCAGAATGCCCCAGAAGGAGAAGGGCACCGACAGGATCACGAAGACAGCCGCCGCCAGCAGCAGGACGGGCCGGCGCAGTGGCGGAACCGGCAGCCACTTCATCGCGATGAAGAAGCCGATGAAGAAGATCGCCTGCCAGGCGAAGGGGTTCAGGAACCAGCCGGCGCCGTTCCAGGGGTTGCCGGGGAGATTGAGCCCTTCTGTCCAGACCAGCGTGTAGAGCAGCGCCACCATCAGGAAGGGCAGCCAGGGGTGAAGCCGCCGCAGCGCGATGGCGAGCGGGATGAGCGCCAGGATGACGAGATACATCGGCAGGATATCGAGATAGTCGGGCTGCCAGGTGAGCGTGACGAGGCCCAACAGGGCCCGCTCCGGATCCGTCATCAGCGGCGCGAACTGGCGCCCCAGTTCGGCGCTGCCGACCAGAGTGTCGAGCAGCGCGGCGAGCGCCACCAGCGCGACGACGAGGCCGACATGGGCCCAATAGACCTGCCAGAGACGCTGCAGGATGCGGGCCGTGCCGAGCCACCAGCCGCGCCGCACGAAGGTCGCGCCGAAGGCGAGCGCACTGGCGAAGCCGGAGCAGAAGACGAAGAGTTCGGCCCCTGACGAAAAGCCGAAGCGGGCGGGAATCCAGGCGTTCCAGCTGTTCGCCGGTACATGGGCGACGAAAATGATCAGCATGGTGATGCCGCGGAACAGGTCGAGGCGCTCGTCGCGCGGGCGCTTCGACGTCGGGGCCGGCACGGCCATTAGAAGGCCCCCTCATAGGCGGCGGCGTCGATGCGGCAGGCGAGCAGGCTAAAGCCGGGCCGCGCGAACGCGACGGCCGCCTCGCGGGCGAGGCTCGCGCGATCGCCCACCGTCGCGCCATGGCCACCGAAGGCGCGCGCGATCGCCGCGAAGTCACTGAGGCCGAGATCGACACCGGCGCGGGCCAGTCCCATCTGCTTCTGCTTCAACGCGATCAGGCCAAGCGCCTCATCAACCAGCACGATGATGACGACGGGCAGAGCGAGGTCCCGCAGGGTCGCGAGTTCGCCCAGCACCATCTCAAGCCCGGCATCCCCGACGAAGCAGAGCGTCGGCTGCCCACTGCCCATCGCGGCGCCGGTGGCGAGCGGCAGGGCGCAGCCCATGGTGCAAAGCCCGGTCGACTGCAGCAGGCGGCGCGGCCCGTCACAGGGCCAGAGCTGCGAAAGCAGGATGCGATGCGCGCCGGAATCCGCCGTCGCGACCGTGCCGGATGGGGCCACCGCCCGCAGTGTCTCGAAGACGGCATGCGGGCCCCAGTCGTCAGGGGCCGCGAAGGCGCGGCGGAAGGCGGCGCGGACCGCGGCCGGCTCGCCCCGCTCCCAGACCGTCGCGGGCGAGAGCCGCTCGGCCAGCCGGTCGAGGATCGTGCCGACATGGCCTTCGAGCGTCATTGTCGCGCGGTGCATGCCATGCGGCAGCGCCTGGGCGACGATGTCGATGACCAGCTTGTCGGCCGGCCAGGGGTTGCGCCAGCCCTGCCGCATCTCGATCGGGTCATAGCCAGCCAGGACGATAAGGTCGGCCGCCTCGATCAGCGGTCGGATCAGCGCATCGGCTTTCGGCGAGAGGCCGACGCCGCCGATGACGCGCAGGTCGTCCTCGGGCAGCAGCCCCTTGCCCTTGTAGGTGGTCAGCAGCGGTGCGCCTGTCCTGTCGATCAGCCGGGCGAGGGCGGCGGCGGCGTTCTCGTTGACGAGGTCGAGCCCGGCGAGGACGAGCGGCCGGCGCGCGCCGGCGAGCAGCGCTACTGCGCGATCGAGATCGGCGGGCAGGCCGGAAGCCGCCGGGGCGGCCGGCGGCGGCGGAAGCGCGGTGACGGGCGCCTCGGCGACGGCGATGGGCAGGTCGATATGAACGGGGCCCGGCCGGCCGGAGCGGGCGATGGCGAGCGCCTTGTCGACGACGAGCGCCTCGGTGCCCGGCGCGGCGCGGAAGCTCGCCTTGACCAGCGGGCGCAGCACCGCCTGATGGTCGAAGACCTGATGCGTGTAGCTCTCGGCGAGCGCCTGATCGACGCAGCCGGTGATGAAGATCAGCGGTACGCGGTCCTGCTGGGCATGGGCGACTGCGGTGATCGCATTGCTGACGCCCGGCCCCAGCGTCGCCACCAGCACGGGCAGCGCGCCCGTGACGTGCCAGAGCCCCTCGGCCATGAAACCGGCGGCGTTCTCGTGCCGGGCGAGCTCGAAGCGGATGCCGGCGCGCCCGAGCCCATCGACCAGCGCCAGGACCTCGCCGCCGGGAATGCCGAAGGCATGGGTCGCTCCCGCCGCCGCCAGCCTCGCCGCGATGATGTCCGCGCCCATCAGCTTGGCCGTGCCAGTCGCCGTAGGGGCAGGCGGCGGGGTCTGGATCGTCATGCAGGCCACTCCTCGCAGGCGAAGCGCCCAGGGCGGCGCTTCAGGATGACAATCGCGGCGGAGCCTCCCGGGGTTACCGCTTCACGGAAAGGTGATCGGCGCGCGGATCCTGCCCGCCCATCGTCAGTCGCCAGACCCGCTCGATCCAGGCGGGATCGACGACATGGCCGCCCGGGTGCAGGCAGAGTTCGAGGGGCGTCGTGCCCGCCGTGCTCGGCCGCAGGCAGGAGAGCGCATCCGGAGAGGGAACAAAATCCGCCACCGTCACCGCCCTCGCCTGCGGATCGAGAATGGCGAGGCTCCTGAAGACATCGCCCTGGCGGAAGCCGCTGCGCAGGGCGCGGCCGGCGAGCGGCACGGTCCCGTCCGCCGTGCCGTGGGTGTGGACGAGGGCGGGCCGTGGCCCGGTGCAGGATGCGGGCAGCGGCTCCCAGAAGGCACCCGCGACCGGCGCGAAGGCCCTGAATCGCCCCGGCATCCGGCAGGCGAGATACCAGACCATCGAACCGCCCTGCGAGAAGCCGCTGGCCATGATCCGGCGGGAATCGACCGGAAAGCGCGCCGCGACATCGTCGAGCACTCGGCCGACGAAGGCGAATTCGTCGCGATGCCGGCCCGGCGACCCCGGGTAGGACCAGGTGCGCCCGGCGCCGTCCGGCGCGATCAGGGCGATGCCGAGCCGCGTCGCCAGCGCCCTCAGGCCGGGATCGGCCACCGTTTCCTCGGCCGAGCCCTGCCAGCCATGGAAGAACATCAGCGCCGCGCGGGAATCCCCGGGAGGAGCCGCATCGGGCAGGATCAGCCGGTAATGCCCGCCCTCGACCTGGCAGCCCCGCTCGCCCGGGCAGGCCTCGACCGGATCGGCGCGTCCGGGGCCGGCCAGAACAATGCCGGCGAGAGCGAGCCAGAGCAGCCAGCGGCGGATCATCAATCGGCTCCATGGCCGGCCCGCCGATCGCCGGCCGCGCCCGAAAAGAACGCTAGCGGCGTTCGGGAGCGACCGCGAGGCCCGCTCGCCGGCTTGTGAGCGGTGGAAAAGCCGTGCAAGGAGAAGTTCTGCCTCCCTGTTCCGGACCCCTCACCGCCCGTGTCGCTCGACGATTTCGAAGCCGTGCTGCACCCCGCCTTCATGGCCGGGCTCGAGGGCGACGCCGCCGCCTATCGCCGCTTTCTCGACCTGATCGGGGGGCGACTGCGCGGCTTCCTGCGCGGGCATCTGGCGCGGGCCGGCCTGTCGGGCGCCGACGAGGTCGAGGACGTGCTGCAGGAGACGCTGCTGGCGCTGCATCTGTCGCGCCACACTTACGACCCGGTGGTACCCGTCTCGGCCTGGGCCCATGCCATCGCCCGCTACAAGCTGATCGACCATCTGCGCCGCTCCGGCCGGCATCGCGGCCATCTGCCGATCGAGGACGAGGCGCTGTCCCAACCGGCGCCCGGCAGCGCCGCCAGCGACGCCAAGCTCGATGTCGCGCGCGCACTCGCCGCCCTGCCGGAAAGGACGCGGACGCTGATCGACCGCGTCAAGCTCCAGGGCGGGAGCTTGGCCGAAGCGGCCCAGGCCACCGGCATGACCGAAAACGCCGCCAAGGTCGCGCTGCATCGTGGTCTGAAGGCGATGGCGAAGGTGCTCAGCCGCCGCGGGACGAGGACACCATGATCTTTCGCCCCCTGAGCCGCGTAACCTTTCAGGCTCCGCCGCCGAACTCCCAAACCAGCAGCAGGCCCCCGCAGGTTTCGACAGCGCCATGAAAACCGACGATCTCGTCACCCTTCTCGCCAGCGACACCGGCCCCGTCGAGACGACGGGCTTCGCCCGTGCGACGGGGCTGACCGCGCTGGGCGGGCTCGCCGCCTGCTCCGCCGCGGTCCTGTTGATGGTCGGGCCGCGGCTCGACCTGGCCGCGGTTGCCATGACACCGCCCGTCCTCGCCAAATTCGCCCTGGGCGGATCGGTGGCCGGGCTCGCGCTGATCGCCTTCCAGCGCAGCCTGCGCCCGGGCCGGGCGGCGGCGGGCGTGCTCACGCTCGTCCTCCTGCCGGTCGCGGCCGTGCTCGCCTGGGCGATTGCCGTGCTGGCGACCCAGCCGAAGCCGGCCTGGCCCGCGCTCATGCTCGGGCAGAGTTGGTCGGCCTGCCTCGTGCTGGTGCCGCTCTATGCGCTGCTGCCGCTGGCCGCACTGTTCGTCCTGGCCCGGCGCGGCGCACCGGTGCGGCCGCGCCTGACGGGCCTCGCGGCCGGGGTCGGCGCGGCGGGGTTGGCGACGCTCGCCTATGCGCTGCACTGCCCGGAGGACGCCGCGCCCTTCCTCGCCACCTGGTATCCCCTCGCGATGGCCGTCGCCGGAGGGCTCGGTGCGCTCGCCGGGCCACGCCTGCTGCGCTGGTAGGTCCGCGCCTCAGGGCTTGCGGGCGGAGACGATGAAGCGGTCCTGGCTGGCGCGCTCCAGTCGCTGGTGCAGCGGCATGAAGCGGCCCTGCGCCCGGTGGATGGCGCGCAGGTCGCGGTCAACCGCGACATCGACGAAACCGGCCTCGGCCAGGAGCCGCGCGATCTCTTCCGGCCGGCAGCCCTTGGCGAAATAAACACGCGAAACGATGTCGTCATGCGTCGCCTTGTAGGGCGGCGGCGGCTTCGGCGCAGCGACCATGCGGGCGAGCTTCGCCAGCAGCCGCAGGGCCTTGCCGTTGCCGGGGCGCGGATTGGTCATGTCGACATCGACGATGGCGACGCGGCCGCCTGGCTTGAGCACGCGATGCCATTCGCGGAAGGCGCCCGGCGGATCGGGCAGCGTCCAGACGAGATGGCGCGTGGCGACGGCGTCATAGCTGTCGGAGGCTTCCAGCGTGTCCTCGGCATCGCCGGCATAGAGGCGGATCGGCTTGCCGACCGTCTTGGCGCGGGCGCGGGCGAGCATGGGCTCGGATAAGTCGAGCCCTGTGACGGCATAGCCGAGATCGGCCAGCAGCAGGGAAATGACACCGGTGCCGCTGGCGAGGTCGAGCGCCTTGGCGCCAGCCGGTGGAGGGCCGAGATGGCGCACGAACAGGGCGAGCCAGGCCTGCCGCTCGGCCACCGAAAAGATCTCGTGGCCGGGCATGGTGTCGAAGGTTTCGGACCGCATCGACCAGAAGTCGCGGATTTCGTCCTTGAGGCTCAGATTGTGATGCAGGGTCGTCATGGCCGGCACTTCAGATCCAGGGCGTTCGGCTGCGAGAACCATGGAAACCGGGGCGCCGCAAGTCAATTCGATGAAAACAGCCGAGATTGGCATGATTACTGTCGATAACGCTCGTTTTGTTTTTGTTTGCAATAATTTTAAAAGATAAGGCTTGACCCAATACTATGTCAGACCTAGGGAACCGGCCACTTTTCCCGGAGATCGCCCATGTCCTTCCTTCGCGCCCTGCTCGCAGCCGCTACGGTCGCCGCCTCGTTCATGACCGGCGGCCCGTCCGCCTTCGCCGAGACGGTCACGGTCACCGATGTGCTCGGCCGCAAGGTCGAGGTCGAGGCGCCGGTCCGCCGCGTCATCCTCGGCGAAGGCCGGCAGATGTATGTCGTCGCCGCGCTCGACAAGGACGATCCGTTCAAGCGCGTCGTCGGCTGGCGCGACGACCTGCTCAAGGCCGATCCCGACAGCTACAAGCAGTATCTGGCGCGCTATCCGCAGATCGCGAAGCTGCCGAGCTTCGGCGGCATGAAGGAAGGTGCCTTCGACATCGAGCAGGCGATCGCGCTCAAGCCCGACGTGCTGCTGCTCAACATCGAGGCGAAGGTCGCCAGCGACGAGGCGAGCCTGGTCGAGAAGCTGGGCTCGGTCGGCATCCCCGTGGTCTATGTCGATTTCCGCGAGAAGCCCTTCCAGAACACCGAGCCGTCGCTGCGGCTGATGGGCAAGCTGTTCGACCGGGAGACGATCGCCGAGGACTTCATCGCCTTCCGCGCCGGCGAGATCGCCCGCGTCACCGAGCGTCTCGCCAAGGTTCAGGGGCTGAAGCGACCGCTGGTGATGATGGAGCGGGCCGGTGGCTACAGCGATGCTTGCTGCATGTCCTTCGGCAACGAGAATTTCGGCAAGATGGTCGACATCGCCGGCGGCAAGAACTTCGCCTCCGACCTGATCCCCGGCACCTTCGGCACGGTCAATCCCGAGGCGGTGGTCGCCGCCAACCCCGACGTCGTGATCATCACCGGCGGCAACTGGGGCGCCTATGTGCCGGGCGGCGCCTGGGTCGGGCTCGGGCCGGGCAGCGACCTCACCGAGGCGCGCCGCAAGCTCGCGGGCCTCGCCATGCGGCCGGCCTTCAGCCAGACCAAGGCGGTCAAGGACGGGCGCGTCCACGCCATCTGGCACCAATTCTACAACAGCCCCTACCAGTTCGTGGCGATCCAGGAGATCGCGGCCTGGCTGCATCCGGAGCTGTTCAAGGATCTCGATGCCGAGGCGACGCTGAAGGCACTGCACGAGCGCTTCCTGCCCCTGCCCTACCAGCCGGGCTACTGGGTCACGGTGGAGCGCAAGTGAGCGCGACCGTCGCCGCGAGCCCGCCGGCCGGGGCCGCCTATCGCGCGCTGACGCTGCGGCGGCGACTGATCCTGCTGGCCATGCTCGGCCTGCTGCTGGCGAGCTTCGTGGTCGACCTGATGCTGGGCCCGGCGCGCTATGATGTCGGCCAGGTGCTGCGCACGCTCATGAACCCCTCCGAGGCGCCGGCGGCGCTGAGGGTGGTGATCTGGGACATTCGGCTACCGGTGGCGCTGATGGCGGTGGTGACCGGGGCGGCGCTCGCGATGGCGGGCGCGCAGATGCAGACGATCCTCAACAACCCGCTCGCCAGCCCCTTCACGCTCGGGATCTCGGCGGCGGCCTCTTTCGGGGCGGCGCTGGCGCTGGTCTTCGGCGTCGCGCTGATGCCCTTCGCGGTCGATTACATCGTGCCGATCAACGCCTTCATCATGGCGATGGGCGCGGCGATGCTGATCCATCTGCTGAGCCAGCAGCGCGGGGTGACGACCGAGACCGTGATCCTGCTCGGCATCGCGCTGGTCTTCACCTTCAACGCGCTGCTTTCGCTGCTGCAGTTCTTCGCCTCCGAGCAGGCGCTGGGCGCGGTCGTGTTCTGGACCATGGGCTCGCTGACCAAGGCGAACTGGCACAAGCTCGCCATCACCACGGCGGTGCTGCTCTTCACCTTGCCCTTCTTCCTGCGCCGGGCCTGGGCGCTGACGACGCTGCGGCTGGGCGACGACAAGGCGGCGAGCTTCGGCATCAATGTCCGCCGGCTGCGGCTCGAGATCATGCTGCTGGTCAGCCTGCTCGCCGCCGTGCCGGTCTCCTTCGTCGGCACGATCGGCTTCATCGGGCTCGTCGGCCCGCATATCGCGCGCATGGTGATCGGCGAGGATCAGCGCTTCTTCCTGCCGGCCTCGGCGCTGGCGGGGGCGGCCATCCTCTCGGCCTCTTCGGTGGTGTCGAAATCGCTGATCCCCGGCCTGATCTTCCCGATCAGCATCGTCACCGCACTGATCGGGGTGCCGTTCTTCTTCAGCCTGATCATGACGAGCCGGAAACGCTCCTGGTGAGGCTCTGATGGTCCAGCTCACGCTCAGCGGCGTCGGTGTCGCCTATGGCAGGCGCCGCGTCCTCAGCGGCGTCGATGCCGCCGATCTGCGCGGCGGCGAGGTCGTGGCGCTGATCGGCGCCAATGCCGCCGGCAAATCGAGCCTGTTCCGGCGCATCGCCGGGCTGGCCTCCGGGGATGGCACGGTCAGCCTCGGCGGGACGAGCCGTGTCGCCGGCCGGGCCAAGCCGCAATGCTGCTACCTGCCGCAGGACACGGCGGTGAACGCCGTGCTCACGGTCTATGAATCGATCCTGCTCGCGCTCAAGCAGGGCGGCGCCTGGTCGGTCAGCGACGAGGAACTGTGGCGCATCGACAGCGTGCTGCGCGACCTCGAGATCGAGGATCTCGCCTTCCGGGGTCTGGGCGAGCTCTCCGGCGGGCAGCGCCAGCTGGTCTCGATCGCGCAGACGCTGGTGCGCGCGCCGGACGTCCTGCTGCTCGACGAGCCGACCAGCGCGCTCGACCTGCACCGCCAGTTCGAGGTGCTGAGCCTGGTGCGCCGGCTGGCGCGCGAGCGCGGCATGCTGGTGCTGATCTCGATCCATGATCTCAACCAGGCCCTGCGCTTCGCCGACCGGGTCATGGTGCTGGCGCATGCGCGGCTCATCGCCATGGGCGCTCCGCGCAGCATCGTGACGCCGGCCCTGCTCGACGAGGTCTATGGCGTGCGCGCCCGCGTCGAGACGCTGGCCGGCGGCGAGCCCTATGTGCTGGTCGAGGG
>CALRYW010000108.1:0-12558 GCA_943372485.1 Allobosea thiooxidans | reverse complement strand
CGTCCCGCCCTCATTGCGGATGATCGGCGCGGCATAGTCGGGGAAGATGCCGGGCTGCGGCACGATTTGCGCGGCCACGTCGAAGGCGGCGAAGAGCTTGCGCATCGCCTCGACATTGCGGGTGTGGCTGTAGAGGTTGCACATCGCTCAACCCTCCGGCCAGGCATCACGCGCGATGCTGGCGATCAGGGGCGCCGGGCCGGATGTCATCGGAGATCCGTGCCCCCGCGACGCCGATCTCCGGAGATGCGTTGGTCGCGGGAGGGGGACCCATACGGCCTCCCCTCCCACACACACGCCCTCGAGCCAATCCAGTTTCGGTTTTCTGTCCGATGAGCCGCCAGTCTAGGCGCTGGCGGCCAGCGCCTGGACCTGGATCTCGACGAGGATGTTCTCGGCGGCGAGGCGTGACTCGACGGTCGCGCGCGCAGGCGGCTGCGACGGGTCGACCCAGGCTTCCCAGGCTGCGTTCATCTCGGCGAAGGTCGAGATGTCCTTGAGCCAGATATTGGCGACGACGATGCGGGTCTTGTCGCTTCCGGCGAGCGCCAGATAGCCGTCGATTTGCGCGAGGATGTCGGCGGTCTGCTCCTTGACGCCGCCGCTGCGGTCCTTGGCGGTCAGGCCCGAGAGAAAGGCGAACCCGTTGGCGACGAGCACCTTGCTCAACCGTCCGGTGACTTCGTGGCGCGTGATCATGGTGTCTCCTCGGGGAAAAAGCGGGGGTGGCGAAGGTCCCGGGCCTGTGTCAGCGATCCCAGCAGCAATGGCAATGCGCGCCGTCAGCGAGCGAGCATGAGGTCGGCCGCGCGTTCGCCCACCATCATCGCCGGCGCATTGGTGTTGCCCGAGGGAATCGCCGGGAAGATCGAGGCATCGGCGACGCGCAGGCCTGCCAGTCCGTGCACCCTCAGTCGTGGATCGACCACGGAGTCGGCGGGATCGGGCCCCATGCGGCAGGTTCCGCAGGGGTGGAAGACCGAATAGGCCTGCTGGCGGATCGACTGGAGCAGGGCCGCATCGTCGGCGCAGTGCGGGCCGGGCTTGATCTCGCTCTCGATCAGGGCGGCGAACGTCGGCGTCGCCGCGAGCCGGCGCAGGAAGCGGGCGCCGGCGAGGATGTCGACGACGTCGCGCGGGTCGGACAGATAGTTCGGCGCGATCTCGGGTGCGACGCGGGGGTCGGGCGAGCGGATCGCGACATGGCCGCGGCTATGGGGCCGGCAGGGCGAGACGCTGGTGCTGAAGCCGGGAAAGGGATCGGGCTTCATCAGCGCCCGCACGCCGGGCAGAGCTCGTTCATAGCTCAGCGGCGAGAAATAGAGCTGCATGTCGGGCCGGTCGAGATCTGGCCGGGTTTTCAGATAGCCGCCGCCCTGGTTGACGCTGAGCGACAGAGGGCCGCGCCGGTGCAGGAGATAGGTCAGCGCCATGCCGATGCGGCCGGGCCAGGACAGGAGATCGTCGTTCAAACTCGGACTCCGCGACCGGTAGACATGGTCGTAGCAGAGATGGTCCTGCAGATGCCGGCCGACCGCCGGCATCGCCTGCACGGTCGCGATCCCGTGCCGGGCCAGCATATCTGGAGCGCCGATGCCCGAGAGTTGCAGCAGTTGGGGCGAATTGATCGCGCCGGCGGCGAGCACAATCTCGCCTTTGGCACGGTAGCTCACGCGCTCCGCACCGCGCCACCCTTCGACCCCCACGGCGCGTTTCCCGTCGAACAGGATGCGCGAAACGAGGATGCCGGTGTCGACCTTGACGCGCCCGCTCCGGCGGGCCGGGTGCAGATAGGCGCGGGCCGCGGATTCGCGCAGGCCGTCGCGCGTGTTGATCTGGTAGATGCCGGCGCCCTCGCAGGTCTCGCCATTGAGGTCCGGGTTGAAGGGCAGCCCCGCCTCCTGCGCCGCCTTGACGAAGAGCGGCGTCAGGGTATGAACGGCCGTCGAGGTGTCCTCGACATGCAGCGGGCCGCCGGCGCCATGCCAGGCCGACTCGCCGAGCGCATGGTCTTCCATCCGGCGATAGGTGGCGAGCACGTCGCGCCAGCCCCAGCCGGGATTGCCCAGGCGCTCCCAGCCATCGAAATCCTCCGCCTGGCCGCGCATATAGACCATGGCGTTGATGGCGCTCGATCCGCCGACCACCTTGCCGCGCGGCTGGTAAATTTCCCGCCCGGCGAGGCCGGGCTGGCGTTCCGTCCGGTACATCCAGTTGAGGCGCGGGTGGTAGAAGGTCTTGCCGTAGCCGATCGGCAGGTGGAGCCACGGGTTCAGGTCGCGCGGGCCGGCTTCCAGCACAAGGATGCGGTCGCGGCCGGACAGAGCCAGACGCCCGGCCAGCGCACAACCGGCCGAACCGGCGCCGATGACGATGACGTCCCACTCCTCCAAGGCGAACTCCCTGCCGGCTTCGATCGGTTGCGGCGTACAGGCTGTAGGGTGAATTGGGCTCGTCACGAAGGGCCGTTCTGTGCAGCGCACCAGTCCAATTTCCGTCGCGGTTCAGCGCGCCGCGAGATCGTCGACCGCCTGCCGCAGGCCGGCGACACCGGCCAGGATCTGCGCTTGCGTGAAGCCGCTGAAGCCGAGGACGAGGCCGTCGCGCGCAACCGGCTCCAGGCCGAAGCGGCTGATCGGCGCGACCGTGATGCCCCGTTCCGCGGCGGCGCGTGTCAGGGCCACGGCGTCGAGCCCGTCGCGCAGATAGGCGATGGTGTGCATGCCGGTATGGGTCGGAACGACGTCGAGATCTCGGGCCAAATGCGTGGTGGCCGCCTCCAGCAGCGCCTGATGCCGCTCCTGATAGAGTTTTCGCATGCGGCGGACATGGGTGGCGAAATGCCCCTCGACGATGAAGTCGGCGACGATGCCCTGCAGCGCGGTCGGCACACCCGGCGAATAGGCGTCGAGGCAGATGCCGATCTGCCCGGCGAGTTGCGGCGGCGCGACCAGGAAGCCAAGGCGCAGCGACGGGAACAATGTCTTCGAGAAGGTGCCGACATAGATCACCCGACCGGTGAGGTCGATGCTGGTGAGCGTCGCCATCGGCACGCCCTGGAAGCAGAATTCGCCGTCCCAATCGTCCTCGATGATCCAGGCCGCGCTCGCCTGGGCCGCTTCGAGCAAAGCGAGGCGACGTTCGAGACTCATCTTGGCGCCGAGCGGCTGCTGATGGGCGGGGGTGACGAAGGCGAGCTTGAAGTCCGGCGCGCGGCGCAGCCCTTCCTCGACGACGAGACCGGACTCGTCGACCGGCACCGGCACGATGTCGGCCCCCGACAGGATCAGGCTGTTGCGGGCGCCGATGGCGCCGGGATTTTCGAACCAGACCTTGTCGCCGGGGTTGATCAGCGTTGCCGCGAGGAGCTGGAATGCCTGCTGGGCGCCTGCAACGATGAAAATCTGCTGCCATTCGCAGGAGATGCCCCGGTTGAGGCGCAGATGGGCGGCGATCGCCTGCCGCAGCACCGCTTCGCCATGGGGGTCGGGATAGCCCAGCACCTGCTGGCGCGCCCTCCGCCAGTGCCGGCCGGACAGCTTGGCCCATTGCGCCATCGGGAAGGCATCGAAGGCGGGCATCGCCGTGGTGAAGGCGCGCGGCTGGTGCGGCAGGCGCGCGCCGAACAGCTTCGAGGCGGAGTCCATCGCCTGGGCCAGCCGCACCTTCGCCGTCGGCACGGCCACCGCGGCGGCGGCCGGCGCCGGCCGCTCGCTCGCCAGCGCCTGGCTGACATAGGTACCGGCACCGACACGCGTCTCGACCAGCCCCTCAGCCGCGAGACGGTCGAAGCTCTCGACGATCGTGGTGCGGGCGACACCGAACTCCTGCGCCAGCGTGCGTGTCGCCGGCAGGCGCTCGCCGACCTTGAGCGCGCCGCTCAGGATCAACTCGCGCAGGCCCACGCAGATCTGCACGCTCAGCCCGTGCGGTCCATCGCGATCCAGCACGATCGACTGCAGCAGGACGCCCTCCTCGCGCTTGACCATGATGTCTCCGATGCGCGCGCCCTGAGGATTGGACTGCTGCTTTGATCAGAATGGACCTTGGGTTCAGACCAATTCAAGCCCCCTCTCCGGACATGCCGGAGGCCGCAATCGCGCGGCGTTGCGGCGTCAGCATTGGCAGTGGCTATGAAGATCACGCGGCTCGAAAGCTTCACCACGGTGGATGTCGGCTTCGTCCGCGTGACCTGCGAGGATGGCAGCCAGGGCTGGGGGCAGCTCTCCCCCTACAATGCAGACATCACCGCCACCGTCTTCCACCGCCAGGTCGCGCGTTGGGCGATCGGCGAGGATGCGCTCGCCATCGACGAACTCGTCGCCACCATCGGCGAGCGCGAACACAAGTTCCCAGGCTCCTACCTCTGCCGCGCCCTGACCGGGCTCGACACGGCCTTATGGGACTGGCGCGGGCGCAAGGAGCGCAAAAGCGTCTGCGAACTGCTCGGCGGCACGCCGCGGCCGTTCCCGGTCTACGCCTCCAGCATGAAGCGCGGCGAGATCACGCCGGAGGCGGAGGCTGAACGGCTCGTCCGGTTGCGCGATTCCCATGGTTTCAAGGCCTTCAAGTTCAGGGTCGGGCGCGAATGCGGCCGCGACCGGGACGAGTGGCCGGGCCGCACCGACGCCATCGTCCCGCAGGTGCGCGCGGCGCTGGGAGCGGATGCGACCCTGCTGGTCGACGCCAACAGCGGCTATTCGCCCGCCGGGGCGATCGCGGTCGGGCGGATGCTGCAGGACCATGGCGTCGTGCATTTCGAGGAGCCCTGCCCCTATTGGGAACATGGCTGGACGCGCGAGGTGCGCGAGGCGCTCGATCTCGACGTCACCGGCGGCGAGCAGGACTGCGACCTCGCGGTCTGGCGGGCGATGATCGACGGGCGCGTCGTCGACGTGGTGCAACCCGACATCTGCTATATCGGCGGTGTCGGCCGCATGCTTACCGTGGCGCGCTGGGCGGCCGCTGCCGGGCTGCCGGTGACGCCGCATTCGGCCAACCAGTCGCTGGTGACGGTGTTCACGCTGCATGTCATGGGCGCGCTCGCCAATGCCGGGCCCTATGTCGAGTTCTCGATCGAGGGGCCCGACTATTACCCCTGGGAACAGGGCCTGCTGCGCAACCCGCCCAAGGCCAAGGACGGCATGGTCGCGATTCCCTCAGAACCCGGCTGGGGCGTCGAGATCGAGCCCTCCTGGCTCGAGCGGGCCGCCTACCAGGTGACGGAGGTGGCTTCGTGAGGTTCGACCGGGCTGAGCTGGTCGATGAGGCGCGGCGGAGCGGCACGCTGGCGGGGCTGCCGTTCGGGCATTTCATCGACGGGCGCTTCGTGGCGTCGATCTCGGGCGCGAAGATGCAGAGCTTCGATCCCGGGCGCGGCGTGCCGTTTGCCACCTTCGCGGCAGGCGACGCCAACGACGTCGCGGGGGCGGTGGTGGCGGCGCGGGCAGCCTTGTCGGGGCCCTGGTCCCGACTGACGCCGGCGGCGCGGGGCGAGATCCTGATGCGGGCGAGCCATCTCCTGCGCGAGCGGGCCGCGCGCTTCGCCGTCGTGGAGACGCTCGATTCCGGCAAGCTTCTGGCCGAATCCGAGGGCGATGTCGGGGGCGTCGTCCGCTGCCTCGCCTATTACGCCGGGGCCGCCGACAAATTGCAGGGCGACAGCGTGCCGCTCGGGCCGGACCATCTGGGCGTGACGATCGAGGAGCCGGTCGGCGTGGTCGCGCAGATCGTGCCCTGGAACTATCCGCTTTCGACTGCGGCCCGCGGCATCGCGCCGGCGCTGGCCGCCGGCTGCACGCTCGTCGTCAAGCCGGCCGAGCAGACGCCGTTCACGACGCTGATGCTGGCGGAGTTGCTGCACGAGGCGGGGTTGCCGGCGGGCGTTCTCAACGTCGTCGCCGGAACGGGTTCGGAGGCCGGCACCGCGCTCGTCGGCCATCCGGGCATCGACCACATCACCTTCACCGGCTCGGTCGCGACCGGCCAGCGTGTGATGCGGGCGGCGGCCGAGCATGTGACGCGGCTGCAGCTCGAACTCGGCGGCAAGTCGCCGGTCGTCCTGATGGCCGACTGCGAGATCGAGGCGGCCATCGAGGGCGTGATCGGCGCGATCTACGAGAATGCCGGCCAGATCTGCTCGGCCGGCTCCCGGCTGATCGTGGAACAGACGATCGCGCAGGAGGTGCTGGACCGGCTCGTCGCACGCGTCGAAACCATGACGCTCGGGCACGGCCTGAGCGAGGCGCAGATCGGGCCGATCAATTCGCCCCTGCAGCTGGCGCGCATCGACGCTCATGTCGCGCGGGCGCGCGCCGCCGGCAACCGGATCCTGACCGGCGGCGGCATCGTTCCCGACGCCGAGTGCGGCGGAGGCTGGTTCTACCGGCCGACCATCATCCTCGCTGATGGCCTCGACGATCCGCCGGTACAGGAGGAGATCTTCGGGCCAGTCCTGACCGTGCAGATCGTCCGAGGGCTGGACGAGGCGATCGTCGCCGCCAACGCGACGGCCTATGCCCTCGTCGCCGGCATCTACACGCGCGACCATGCCAGCGCCTGGCGCTTCGCCCGGGCGGTCGATGCGGGCCAGGTCTACATCAACGAGTTCTTCGCCGGCGGTGTCGCCATGCCCTTCGGCGGCAACCGGAAATCCGGTTTCGGCCGGGCCAAGGGCATGGCGGGCTTGCGCAGCTACTGCAAGCTCAAGAGTGTGGTGGCGCGGCTCTGATGCGGCCGGGAGGATACGACCGTATGTCGAGCGATCTGTTCAGCGCCGATTTCAAGGCGGCGCCCTATTGGTGGGATGGCGTGCCGCGCCCCGATTTGCCGGCTTCGAACCCGCCAAAGCAGGTCGATGTCGTCATCGTCGGCTCGGGCTACACCGGTCTCCAGGCGGCGCTCCAGATCGCGCGCGGCGGCCGCAGCACGGTGGTGCTCGACGCCGAGGCCGCTGGCTTCGGCTGCAGCACGCGCAATGGCGGGCAGATTTCGACCAGCATCAAACCGGGCCTTACGGAACTGACCCGCCGCCATGGCGAGGCCAAGGCGGTCGCGATCCTTCAGGAAGGGCGGCGCTCGCTGAAATGGCTCGGCGAATTCGTTCGCGACGAGGCCATCGACTGCGATTTCGGCGTGGTCGGGCGTTTCCATGCCGCCCATTCGCCGGGGCAGTATGAGGAGCTGGCGCGCAATGTCGCAAACCAGTCGAAGGGTCTCGAGGTCGCCTGCCACGTCGTGCCGCGAGGCGAGCAGCACAGCGAGATCGGCTCGGACCTCTATCATGGCGGCGCGATCTTCGCCGAGCACGCCTCGATCGACCCGGCGCGCTACCATCAGGGGCTGCTGGAGCGCGTCCTGGCCGCCGGGGCGCAGCTGGTGCCGTTTTGCCCGGCGACGGCGATCGCGCGCTCCGGCCAGGGATTTCGAGTCGAGACTCCGCGCGGGACCATCGCCGCGCGCGACGTCGTCATCGCCACCAACGGCTACACCGGCCCGCTCACCGGCTGGATGCGCCGCCGCGTCATCCCGATCGGCAGCTATGTGATCGCGACCGAGGCGCTCGACCCGATGCTCGTGGACAAGCTCATTCCGCGCAACCGCATCGTCAGCGACACCCGCAAGGTCGTCTATTACTACCGCGCCTCGCCCGATCGCCGCCGCATCCTGTTCGGCGGGCGCGTCTCGCTGAGCGAGACCGATCCGCGCCGCAGCGGGCCGAAACTCCATGCCGATCTCGCCGGGATCTTTCCCGAACTGGCGACGACCCGCATCAGCCATTCCTGGTGCGGCTTCGTCGCCTACACCTTCGACGAGCTGGCGCATATCGGCCGCCATGACGGGATGTACTACGCGATGGGCTATTGCGGCTCAGGCGTCGGCATGGCGAGCTATCTCGGCATGCGGCTGGGCCAGCAGGTGCTCGGCTTGGCGGAGGGCGCGACCGCCTTCGACGATCTGCCGTTCCAGACCAGGCCTTTCTACAGCGGCAACCCCTGGTTTCTGGCGCCGTCCGTGCTGTTCTACCGCTGGCGCGATCGTCTGGCGCGCTGATCGCGGCGGATTGGCCTTCCCGAATTCTCAGAATGGACCTTATGGGCAGACCAATTCCAACAAACTCTTCAGCGTGACAGAGGTGGGACGGGGCGCTGCGGCGACCTTCCGACTGCCGATGCAAACTGTGTCGTTCAGATCAGGAGACATGACATGCCCCAGCCGATCCTGCCGTCGCGATCGACCCTCGTCCTTCTCCTCAGCCTGGCCGGCGCGATGCCGGCCTTCGCACAGGAGCTCACCGTCGTCTCCTTCGGCGGTTCCTATCAGGAAGCGCAGAGCAAGGCGCTGTTCGTGCCCGCCGCCAAGAAGCTCGGCATCAAGCTCAAGGAAGAGACCTATAGCGGCATCGCCGATCTGCGCCTCAAGGTGAAGGCCGGCGCCGTGACCTGGGACATCGTCGCCAGCGGCTCGGGCAGCGCGGCGCGCGCCGGCTCCGAGGGCATCCTCGAGAAACTGGACTACAAGATCATCGACACCTCGAACTTCATTCCAGGCACGGCGCAGGAGCATTGCGTCGGCGGCGACGTGTTCTCGACGGTGCTGGCCTGGAACACCAAGACCTATGGCCAGAACGGGCCGCAGAGCTGGGCCGATTTCTGGGACGTGAAGAAGTTTCCCGGCAAACGCTCCTACCGCAAGGGCGTCGCCGGTTCGCTCGAGCCGGCCCTGATGGCCGACGGCGTGCCGCCGGAGAAGGTCTATGAGGTGCTGTCGCAGCCCGGTGGCATCGACCGCGCGATCAAGAAGATCCGCGAGCTGAAGCCGCATGTCGCGGTGTGGTGGGCGTCCGGCGCCCAGCACGCCCAGCTCATGAAGGACGGCGAGGTCGACATGATCACCGGCTGGAACGGCCGTTTCGACGTCGCCGCCAAGGACGGGGCGAAGGTCGCCTACACCTTCAACCAAGGCCTGCTCGACTATGACTGCTACGGCATCGCCAAGGGCGCGCCGAACAAGGATCTGGCGATTAAGTTCCTCGCCGAGATCAGCAAGCCGGAATACCAGGCCGAGTTCACCAAATACATCACCTACGGGCCGACCAACAAAAAGGCCTACGAGCTCGGCCTGATCGAGGTGGCCTATGCCAAGACCCTGCCGTCCCATCCCGACAATGCCGCCAAGCAACTGCCGGTCGACCTCGCCTGGTACACCAAGTTCGAGGCGCAGGCTTCGGCCGCCTACCAGAACATGCTGACCGAATGAGGCAGGCGGCCGATCACGGGGAGCCGATGGCGATGTCCGCCGCGGCTTCTCCCGCTCCCGCGATGGGCAATGCGCTGCCCATCGCCGTCCGGCGCCTGAGCAAGGCCTATGGCGCCGTGACCGTGCTCGACGAGGTCGATCTCGACGTCCGGCCCGGCGAGTTCCTGACCCTGCTGGGGCCGTCGGGCTCGGGCAAGACGACCCTCCTGATGGCGATCGCCGGCTTCCTGCGTCCCGACAAGGGCAGCATCCGCTTCGGCGAGCGCGAGGTCGTCCGGCTGGCGCCGCACAAGCGCGAGATCGGCATGGTCTTCCAGAACTATGCGCTGTTCCCGCATATGAGCGTGGCCCGCAATATCGGCTTTCCGCTGCGGCTGCGGCGCGTGCCGGCGGCCGAGATCGCCCGGCGCGTCGAGGCCGCGCTGGAGATGTTCCAGCTCGGCGGCTATGGCGAGCGCAGCATCACCCAGCTGTCGGGCGGCCAGCGCCAGCGCGTCGCGCTGGCCCGCGCCATCGTCTTCGAGCCGCGCATCATCCTGATGGACGAGCCGCTGTCGGCGCTCGACAAGCAGTTGCGCGAGCGCATGCAGATCGAGCTGAGGCAGCTCCATGACCGGCTTGGCACCACCACCGTCTACGTCACGCATGACCAGCGCGAAGCGCTGACCATGTCGGACCGCATCGCCGTGCTCGACCGCGGCAAGATCGCCCGGATCGATGCGCCGCGCGCGATCTACGACCACCCCGGCAGCCGCTTCGTGGCGGAGTTCATCGGCGAATCCTCGTTCCTCGATGTCGATGTCGCGGACGGGATCTGCCGGGTGGCGGGCACCGTCATCCGGGCGCCGCAGGTTCCGGTGGCGCAGGGACGCTGTGTGATGCTGCTGCGCCCTGAGCGGCTATGCATTCTGTACGGCAGCGAGAGCGAGGCGATGAACCGCTTCGAGGGCCATGTGCAGAGTGCGATCTATCAGGGCGACACGCTGCTCCTGCAGATCGTGCTGAACGATGGCAGCCCGGTGACCCTGCGCATGCCCACGCGCGGCGACGACGCGCCTCCGCCGGCCGGCGGCTCGCCCATCACGGTCGGCATCGCGGTCGGCGACACGGTCCTGCTCACAGATGAAGCGAGGGCAAAGGCGTGACTGCGCCCCCGCTCGACCTCGCCCGGGACCAGGGAGGCGACTTCCACGCCGCCGCTCTGCGCCGCGACCATTGGCGCGAAAGGCTGGGGCTGGCCGCGCTGGCGGCGCCGGCGCTGCTGCTCGTCGGCATCATGGTGCTGCTGCCGGTGGGCTGGCTGTTCTGGCTGTCCTTCCAGGACGATGCGGGCGCACTGAGCCTCGAGCATTACCGGCGCATGCTGGCCGAGCCCTCCTATGGCCGGACCTTCCGCACCACCTTCGAGATCAGCCTCGCGACCACCGTCATCTGCGTCCTGCTCGGCTATCCGCTCGCCTATTTCCTGTCGCAGCTGCCGCGACGCGCGGCCAATCTCTGCATGATCGCGGTCCTGCTGCCGTTCTGGACGTCCCTGCTCGTACGCACCTATGCTTGGCTGGTGCTGCTGCAGCGCAGAGGCCTGATCAACACATGGGGCATCGAGCTCGGCCTCTGGAATGAGCCGCTGCAACTCGTCCACAATGTCGGCGGCACGCTGATCGGCATGGTGCACATCATGCTGCCCTTCCTCGTCCTGCCGCTCTACAGCACGATGCGGGCGATCGACCGCGACCTGCTGCGCGCCGCTTCCAGCCTCGGCTCGACGCCGGCCCATGGCTTCTGGACCGTGTTCTTTCCGCTGTCGCTGCCGGGGCTCGCCGCCGGCTCGGCGCTCGTCTTCGTGTTGTCGCTGGGCTTCTACGTGACGCCCGCCATGCTCGGCGGCGGCAAGGTGACGATGGTCTCCAACCGGATCGCCAACGACATCGAGCTGTTCTTCAACTGGGGCGCGGCGAGCGCGCTCGGCGTCGTGCTGCTGGTGATCACACTCGTCGTCCTCATGCTGGCGGCGCGGCTCTCACGCGGCGCCGGCCTGTTCGGCGGAGGGCATTGAGCATGGGCTGGCTCGACCGTGCCGCCAGCGACACGCAGATCACGCATCGCTCGCGGCTCTGGCTCTACGCCGTCGGCGTTCTGGTCCTGGCGTTCCTCGCCCTGCCGACGCTGATCGTGATCCCGATGTCGTTCTCCCACTCGCAGTATCTCGAGTTCCCGCCACGGCAATGGTCGCTGCGCTGGTACGAGGCCTATTTCTCCTCGGGAAGCTGGATGGCGGCGACCGCGACCTCGCTCAAGGCGGGAATCTGCACGGCGCTGCTGGCGACGCCGGTCGGCACGCTCGCCGCCTATGGCCTGCACGTCTCGCGGCTGCGTTTTGCCGGCGTCGCGATCCTGGCGCTGCTGACGCCGACCATCGTCCCGGTGATCCTGGTCGGAATCGCGCTGTTCTATGCCTTCGTGCAGTTGAAGATGGTCAACTCCTTCCTCGGCATCGTGCTGGCCCATACAATCCTGGCCGTGCCGATCGTGATGATGATCGTCGGATCGGCCTTGAAGAGCTTCGACCTCGACCAGGAGCGCGTCGCGCGCAGCCTCGGCGCCACGCGGACGCAGGCCTTCGTTCAGGTGACGATGCCGCAGATCCGCTTCGCTATCGTCACCTCGGCGCTGCTCTCCTTCCTGACTTCCTTCGACGAGGTGGTGGTCTCGCTGTTCGTCTCGGGCGGGGACAACTCGACGCTGACGCGCGCCATGTTCATGGCCCTGCGCGACCAGATCGACCCGACCATCGCCGCGATCTCGACGATCATGATCGTGATCACGTCGCTGCTGCTGGCGGCGTCTCAATGGTCGGGCAAGAGCGATCCCTAGGACGATCGGGGGATTGGGCCGAAATCACAAGATTCTTTGGGGATCACCATGACCGGCCGCCCATTTTTGGAGGCGGAACATCGGTTCGTGCCGTCCACGAACCCTTCACGAGCGAACCGTCGGCTATTGCGAGCCCGGTTGCTGGTGCAAACGTCGGCTTGGGATCTTTGCGTCAGCGACGCCTTTGGATGGCCGTTTTTCGACGTCTCGTGTCCTGCGGCAACCCGGCAAGGCACCTCAGAAGCGATCTAACGCTTTGATTGAACCGAGATAATGTTGGTAGCGGGAGAGGGACTCGAACCCCCGACACGCGGATTATGATTCCGCTGCTCTAACCAGCTGAGCTACCCCGCCCCAATGATCGGCCAGCTTCAAGGCAGCCGTCTGTCGGAGGCCGCGATATAGGGGGGCGAGCCGGGGCTCGTC
>CALRYW010000107.1:0-12626 GCA_943372485.1 Allobosea thiooxidans | reverse complement strand
GCGGGCCTCAGGGATTTCCAGGCGGCGCCGTTCTTTGGGCTGTTCTTCGGCGGGATCTATGCGCTGGGCGGGCTGTCGATCCTGCTGTCGCTGACGCGCTTCGGCATGCCCTATCTGGCCTATCCGCTGGCGGCGGGGTTCGTGCTGATCGGCCCCTTCGTCGCGGTCGGGCTCTACGAGGTGTCGCGCCGGCGCGAGGCGGGCGAGGCGCTGGCCTGGGGACAGGTGCTCGGCGTCGTCTTCGCGCAGGGCCAGCGGGAGCTGGGCTGGATGGCCTTCGTCACGCTCTTCGTGATGATGATGTGGCTCTACCAGGTGCGGCTGCTGCTGGCGCTGTTCCTCGGCTTCCAGTCCTTCGCCAGCTTCGCCGGCTTCCTGACCGTGATCACCACGACGCCGGAGGGGCTGATGTTCCTGGCGGTGGGCAACCTCGTCGGCGCCGTGCTGGCGGCGACCCTGTTCTCGCTGACGGTGATCTCCTTTCCGCTGCTGCTCGACCGCGAGGTCGATTTCATCACGGCGATGATCACCAGCGTGCGGGCGGTGGCGACCAATCCGCTGCCGATGCTGGGCTTCGCGGCGGCGATCGCGGCTCTGTCCTTCGTGGCGATGCTGCCGCTCTTCCTCGGGCTCGTCGTGCTCCTGCCGGTGCTCGGCCATACGACCTGGCATCTCTACCGGCGGGTGGTCGAGCCGGCGGCCTGAGCCGGGATGCGGGCGCAGCGGCGCCTGCTGCCATGACGCGTCGCAGGCTTCCTGTCAGTCTCCTCGCCGAGGAGGACCGACCATGGACGATCTGCGACCCTATCGCGCGATGGCCTTCAACAATCTCTGGGCCAATCACCGGCTGCTGCGCACCTGTGCGGCGCTCTCGCAGGCGGAGTGGGTGGCGCCGCGCACCGGGTTCTTTCCGAGCCTGCGGGCGACGCTGAACCACATTCTGATCATCGACCATTTCTATGTCGACGCGATGGAGGGCGGGACGCTCGGTCCCGCCGCCTGGGTTGACCGCGAGCCCTGCGCGACCCTGCCGGAATTGATGGCTGCGCAGGAGGCGCTGGACCGGCGGCTGATCGCGGTGGTCGAGGCAGCGGCGGGTGAGGACGGGCTGGAGCGGATCGTCAGCGTGCATCGCGGCGCCCGCATCCAGCGCGAGCGGCTCGACCGGTTGCTGCTGCATCTGTTCCAGCACCAGATCCACCATCGCGGCCAGGCCCATGCCATGCTCAGTGGCACGGCGGTGGCGCCGCCGCAGCTCGACGAGTTCTTCTCGGTCGGCGAGGCGGATCTGCGGGAAGGCGAGTTCGCGGCGCTGGGGCTGAGCGAGGCGCGGGTTTGGGGCGAGGGGGGCTGACCTCACCGGTCCCGCACGGAAACCCGCCGTCATCCGGGCTTTCCGCTGCGCGAAGTCCCGGAATGATGGGCGCGGCCGGCGGCCCACCGAAAACGGGGGACAACCCTGCGAGGGGCTCTTGAACAAAACGGGAACATCGTTGATAGTGGCGCGGTCGGCCGGTAAGGTCCGGCTCCGGTCATGGGCCGGTTTCGATGTGCGCAGGAAATGGAGCCTCTCATGGCTGGCAGCGTCAACAAGGTCATTCTGGTCGGCAATCTCGGGCGCGACCCGGAGGTCCGCCGCCTCGGCTCGGGCGAGCCGGTCGTCAATCTGCGCATCGCCACCTCGGAAACCTGGCGCGACAAGCAGTCGGGCGAGAAGAAGGAGCGGACCGAGTGGCACTCGGTCGTGATCTTCAACGAGAACCTCGCCAAGGTCGCCGAGCAGTATCTCAAGAAGGGCTCGAAGATCTATATCGAGGGCCAGCTCCAGACCCGCAAATGGCAGGACCAGTCGGGCGTCGAGAAATACACCACCGAAATCGTGCTGCAGCGCTATCGTGGGGAGCTCACCATCCTCGACAGCCGCGGCCAGGGCGGCTCGGACGAGTATGGCGAGGGCGGCGGCATGATGGAGGATCGCTCCTCGGGCTCGTCCTTCGGCCGCTCGGGGCCGATGGGCGGCGGGGGCGGTGCGCGCCAGCCGGCGATGGCTGGTGGCGGCGGCGCTTCGCGCTCCTCCTCGAGCCATCTCGACGACGACATCCCGTTCTAGGGTTCGTGCCCGCCGGCGTAGGTCCCGCGCGATGTGTGACGGGACCGGGCCGGCAGGCTTTCAGCCCGCCGCAGCGCGCTCCAGCGCTGCGATGTCGAACTTCGTCATCTGCATCATCGCGTCCATGACGCGGCGGGTGATGGCGGCGTCGCCGCCATTGACGAGCTCGACGAAACGCTCCGGCACGATCTGCCAGGACAGGCCGAAGCGGTCCTTGAGCCAGCCGCATTGGCCCGGCTGCCCGCCGTCACAAAGCCTGTCCCAGTAATGGTCGACCTCGGCCTGCGTGGCACAGTGGACGACGAAGGAGATGGCCTCGCTGAAACGGAATTGCGGCCCGCCATTCAGCGCCGTGAAGGTCATCCCCTCCAGCTCGAAGGAGACGACGAGGACGTCGCCCGTGCGGCCCGGTCCTGCTCCCGTGTTGCGCACCACCGGTCCCGGGCGGCTGTCGGCAAAGACCGACAGGTAGAAGGCGGCGGCTTCCTCGGCTTGGTGATCGAACCAGAGGAAGGGCGTGATCTTCTGGAGCTTCATGGCGACCTCCTGCGGGCGGGGACCGATCTGGCCCCGTCAATACTTTTCCAAATGGTTTAGTATTTGGTCGCCGCTGTCAAGGCCTGGACAGCCGGCGCCATGCCATCAGGGCAGGGCGCCCTTGCCGTGCGCCGCGCTTGCCGGCCGGCCCGCTCGCGGCCAAGGTCGCGCCGTCATGAGCACGCCCGATCCCGTCTCCGCCCTCTCCGTCTGGCTCGCACTGGAGAGCCCCACCCATAATGCCCCCGGCGTCAACGGCATGATGGATCTCGTCGCCGCCGAGGTCGAAGGCCTGCCGATCGCGGTCGAGCGGATACCCGGCCGCGACGGGCTCGGCGACGCCCTGATCCTGCGGGCGGGCCGCGCCACGGGCGAGGCCGGCATCGCCGTGATGTCACATCTCGACACCGTCCATCCCGTCGGGACGAGTACGCGTGACCTGCCCGTGCGGGTCGAGGGCGACCGGCTCTACGGGCCGGGCGTCTACGACATGAAGGGCGGGGCCTATCTCGCGCTGCAGGCCTTCAAACAGGTCGCGCTGGCGGGCCAGGCGAAGCGGCCGCTCGTCTTCCTGTTCACGCCCGATGAGGAGATCGGCTCGCCGACGACGCGCGGGCTGATCGAGGAGATCGGCCGGACCTCGGCGGCGGTGCTCGTCACCGAGCCGGCGCGCGAGGGCGGCAAGATCGTCACGGCGCGCAAGGGGGTGGGGCGCTTCGAAGTCAAGCTCGAGGGCCGCCCGGCGCATTCCGGCGCGCGCCATGCCGACGGACGCAGCGCGATCCGCGAAGCCGCCCACCAGATCCTGGCGATCGAGGGCCTGACCGACTATGCCCGCGGCGTCACCACCACGGTGGCGCTGATGGGCGGCGGCACGGCGGCCAATGTCATTCCTCAGCATGCCTGGTTCAGCGTCGATCTTCGCGTCGCCACTGCCGCTGACGGCGCCGCGCTGGAGTGCCATATCCTCGGCCTCGCGCCGAAAGACCCGGATGTCCGGATCACCGTCGCCGGCGGGATGAACCGCCCGCCCTATGAGAAATCGCCGGAAGGCGCGGCGCTGTTCGAGACGGCGAAGCGCATCGCCGCCGGGATCGGCTTTGCGCTACAGGACTGCGCCATGACCGGCGGCGGCTCCGACGGCAACTTCACCGCCGCGCTTGGCGTGCCGACCCTGGACGGGCTCGGCATCGACGGCGAGGGCGCCCATACGCTGTCCGAATACGGGCTGATCTCGTCGATCGCGCCGCGCCAGGCGTTGATCAAGGGGTTGCTGGAGACGGTGTGAGCCATCGAAAGGCCGCCGGAACCACCACGCAAAACCTTCTCCCGTAGGGAGAGGGTAGGGAGAGGGGTCGGCCCTTTGACACTATGGCCGTGACCTCCCCGCGCGGCGGTCGGCTTGCCGCCTTTCTGGTATAGGGGCCAGCACCTCACCCCTGCCCCTCTCACTGATCTCGGGCCTGCCCGAGATCAGCACTCAGAGTGTCGAAGTCGGGTTTACCCGACTTCGATGCAAGGGGTTCCCCGCGCCTTCAGCCTTCGGTCCCGCCAGTCGCCTCCGGCGCCGGGCCGGCCTCTGCCTCGCCATCCTCGCTTTCGCCCTCGTCGCCGATGCGCTCGACCGAGACGACCTTCTCGCTGGCGTCGGTGTTGAACACCGTGACGCCTTGCGTCGAGCGGCCAGCGATACGGATGCGGTTACCTGGGCCGGCGTCGACGGGGACGCGGATGACCTGGCCGCCATCGGTGACGAGCATGATCTGGTCGCGGTCCTCGACCGGGAAGGAGGCGATCAGCTTGCCGTTGCGGTCGTTGACGACCATGGCGACGATGCCCTTGCCGCCGCGGCCGGTGACCCGGTACTCGAAGGAGGAGCTGCGCTTGCCGTAGCCCTTCTCCGACACCGTCAGGATGAACTGCTCGGCGAGCTGCATTTCCAGCCGCTTGGCGCCGAGTTCGACCTCGCCGGCCGCCTCCTCGCCATCGCCATTGGCGGGGGCCTCCGCCGCGTCATCGGCCTCGCCGTTGAGGGCGCGACGCTGGGCGGCGGCATCTTTGAGATAGGTGGCGCGCTCCTCCGGCGTGGCGTCGAGATGCTTCAGGATCGCCAGCGAGATCACCTCGTCGCCCTTGCCCAGGGTGATGCCGCGCACGCCGGTGGAATCGCGGCCCTTGAAGACGCGCACCTCGGTGACCTCGAAGCGGATGCACTGGCCGGCCGAGGTGGTCAGCAGCACGTCGTCATTCTCCGTGCAGATCTGCACGTCGACGATGTGGTCGCCCTCGTCGAGCTTCATCGCGATCTTGCCGGCGCGGTTGACGTTGACGAAGTCCGACAGCTTGTTGCGCCGGACACCGCCGGAGGCGGTGGCGAACATCACGTCGAGCGTTTCCCAGCTCGCCTCGTCCTCGGGCAGTGGCATGATCGTGGTGATGCGCTCGCTTTTGTCGAGCGGCAGCATGTTGACCAGCGCCTTGCCCTTGGCGTTGGGCGCCGCCAGCGGCAGGCGCCAGACCTTTTCCTTGTAGACCTGCCCGAGCGAGGAGAAGAACAGCACCGGCGTGTGGGTGTTGGCGACGAAGAGGCGGGCGACGAAATCCTCGTCGCGCGTCGCCATGCCGGAGCGGCCCTTGCCGCCGCGCTTTTGGGCGCGATAGGTCGAGAGCGGCACGCGCTTGATGTAGCCGGCATGGGAGACGGTGACGACCATGTCCTCGCGAGCGATCAGGTCCTCGTCGTCGAGGTCGGAGCCCCAGTCTTGGATCACGGTGCGGCGCGGCGTGGCGAAGGCGGCCCTGATCTCGGCGAGCTCCGTCTTGATGATATCCTGGATGCGGATGCGCGAGCGCAGGATGTCGAGATAATCGGCGATCTCGGTGGCGAGCTTCTGCAGTTCGTCGCCGATTTCGTCGCGGCCGAGAGCGGTCAGGCGGGCGAGGCGCAGCTCGAGGATCGCCTTGGCCTGAGCGTCCGACAGGCGGTAGGTGCCGTCGGCGTTGATCGGGTGGCGCGGATCGTCGACCAGCGCGATCAGCGGGGCGATATCCTCGGCCGGCCAGTCGCGGTCCATCAGCGCCGCATGCGCGACGGCGGGCGTCGGCGCGGTGCGGATCAGGCGGATGACCTCGTCGATATTGGCCACCGCCGTGGCCAGGCCGCACAGCACATGGGCGCGCTCGCGGGCCTTGTTGAGCAGGAAGCGCGTGCGCCGCGAGACGACCTCCTCGCGGAACTCGACGAAGGCGACGATGAAGTCGCGCAGGTTGAGCACCTCGGGCCGGCCGCCGTTGAGAGCGACGAAGTTGCAGCCGAAAGAGGTCTGCAGCTGGGTGAAGCGGTAGAGCTGGTTGAGCACGACATCGGCCAGCGCGTCGCGCTTGATCTCGATGACGACGCGCACGCCCTCGCGGCTGGATTCGTCGCGCAGGTCGGAAATGCCCTCGATGCGCTTCTCGCGCACCATATCGGCGATCTTCTCGACCATCGAGGCCTTGTTCACCTGGTAGGGCACCTCGGTGACGATGATCGCCTCGCGCTCCTTGCGCAGCTCCTCGATATGCGTCTTCGACCGCATCACGATCGAGCCGCGGCCGGTGTGATAGGCGGCGTGGATGCCGCTGCGGCCCATGATCGAGGCGCCGGTCGGGAAGTCGGGGCCGGGCACGATCTCGATCAGCTCGTCGATCGTGATCTCGGGGTTGTCGATCAGCGCGACGCAGGCATCGATGACCTCGCCGAGATTGTGCGGCGGAATGTTGGTGGCCATGCCGACCGCGATGCCGCCGGCGCCGTTGACGAGGAGGTTCGGATAGCGCGCCGGGAGGACGGTCGGCTCATGCTCCTTGCCGTCATAGTTCGGCTGGAAGTTGACGGTGTCGAGGTCGAGATCCTCGAGCAGCGGCATGGCCGCCTTGTCCAGCCTGGCTTCCGTGTAGCGATCGGCCGCCGGGCTATCGCCGTCCATCGAGCCGAAATTGCCCTGGCCGTCGATCAGCGGCAGGCGCAGCGAGAAATCCTGCGCCATGCGAACCAGCGCGTCATAGACCGCGAGATTGCCGTGCGGATGGTATTTACCCATCGTGTCGCCGACGATGCGGGCGCATTTGGTGTAGGGCCGGTCGGGCAGGTTCTTGTTCTCGTGCATCGAGAACAGGATGCGCCGGTGCACCGGCTTCAGGCCGTCGCGGACGTCGGGCAGAGCGCGGCTCACGATCACGCTCATGGCGTAATCGAGATAGCTCTTCTTCATCTCGTCGGTGATGGCGATCGGCTTGATCTCGCCGCCGAACTGCGGCTCGCCCGGGCGCTTGTCGTCTGTGTCGTCGCTCAAGGGATGGGGTCCCGATTCCGGTTGTTTTTCAAGCTTCTGGCTAGCCGATTCCGCCGGTTTAGGCCAGCCGCGCTCCCGGCTTTTCGGTGGAAAATTAAGTCAATGAAATCAGTCGCTTGAGCGTCATTTCGGAAACGTCTTCCGCAGCCCTCCACATTCCTGCCTTGATTGAAAGGCGTCGCGGCTCGAAATGGCCTCCATCCCATCCGATGGCGCCTTGCCCACACCGTGCCCTCATCCTGAGGAGGTCGCTTCAGCGACCGTCTCGAAGGATGCTCCATTGTTCTCGGAACCTCCTGGAGCATCCTTCGATACGCTGCTGCGCAGCTCCTCAGGATGAGGGCTGAGCGCGAGGCGCTGCGCTGCCCCTTCCAGTGTGCCGCGCGCCATGTCTTAGTGCCGCCATGCCGTTCGACTTCATCACCTCCGCGCTGGTGACCCTGCTGGTCACGCTCGATCCGCCCGGGCTGGCGCCGATCTTCCTGTCGCTGACGCAGGGCATGTCGGTGGCCGAGCGCCGGCAGGTCGCGATCCGCGCCTGCATCATCGCCTTCGGCATCCTCGCCTTCTTCGGCGTCGCCGGGGACATCGTGCTGAAGGCGCTCGGCGTCTCGCTGCCGGCCTTCCGCATCGCGGGCGGTCTGCTGCTTTTCTGGATCGCCTTCGAAATGGTGTTCGAGCGGCGCAGCGAGCGCAAGCAGCAGACCGCCACCACCGCGATCACGCAGGATCACATCCGCAACGTCGCCGCCTTCCCACTGGCGATCCCGCTGATGGCGGGGCCGGGTGCACTCACAGCAATCATCCTGCTCGCCGGCCGGGCGGAAGGCGATCCGCTGCGGCTGGCGGCACTGGCGATCATCTGCGGGCTCGTGATCCTCTCCTGCCTCGTCGTCTTCCTGCTGGCGACGCCGCTCGCCCGCCTGCTCGGCATCACCGGCAACATCGTGCTGACCCGCCTGCTCGGCGTGATCCTCGCGGCGCTGGCGGTGCAGTTCGTGATCGACGGGGTGCGGGCGGTGGTGCGGGCGGGGTAGGGGCTCACAGCCGCGCCAGGATCGCCTCGCGCGCCGCGCGGGACCCGGCGAGGCGCGTCCGCGCCGCCTGCAGGATGTCGGCGGGCGCCTCCCGCGGCGTGCCGGCATCGAAAGGCGGCTGGGGGGCGTATTCGACCGCGAGCTGGATCGTCTGTGCCTCGGCGTCGCCGAGCAGTTCGGCCACCACCGTCAGCCCAAAATCGATGCCCGAGGTGACACCGCCGGCGGTGATCAGCGTGCCGTCCCGCACCACACGTTCCGTGACCGGCGTGGCGCCGAAGCGGGGCAGGAAGTCGAGCGCGTTCCAATGCGAGGTGGCGCGCCGGCCCTTCAGCAGGCCGGCTGCGCCGAGCACCAGCGAGCCGGTGCAGACCGAGGTGAGATAGCGCAGGCTGGGCGCCCGCTCGCGCAGGAAGGCGAGCACCGTCTCGTCCTCCAGCAGCGCGTTGACGCCGGCGCCGCCGGGAACACAGAGCACGTCGAGCGGCGGGCAGTCGGCGAAGGTCACGGTCGGCGTCAGCATCAGTCCGGTGGCGGAGCGCAGCGGCTGCAGGTCCTTCCAGATCAGATGGACCTCGCTGCCGGGCACCGAGGCGAAGACCTCGTAAGGGCCGGTGAGATCGAGCTGTTGGACCTGGGGAAAGGCGAGAAGGCCGAAGCGAAGGGTCATGGCGAAGCATCCTTGTTGACGCCACGACGATAGCCGCTCAGGGTCTGGCCGGATCGCCAATGAGCCCTCGTTTCATGCCAAACTCGCTCCGTCGGATCGAAGTCGTCGCCTTCCCCAAGGTCCAGCTCCTCGACGTCGCGGGGCCGCTGCAGGTTTTCGCCACCGCCAACGACCTCGCCGCGCTCGACGGCCAGGCGCTGCCCTACGACCCGGTCGTCGTCGCGGCGGGCGAGCGGGTGCGGACCAGCGCCGGCCTCGACCTCGGCACCCATCCTTTGCCGCCGGTCGAGGCGCCGCTGCACACCCTGGTCGTCGCCGGCGGCTGGGGCGTCTACGAGGCCTGCGAGGATGCGCGGCTCGTCGCCTGGATCACCCGGCGCGCCCAGGCGGCGCGACAGACGGCGTCCGTGTGCAGCGGCGCGTTCCTGCTGGCCACGGCCGGCCTGCTCGACGGGCGGCGGGCCGTCACCCACTGGCAGCGCTGCGACGAGTTCGCGCGCCGCTTCCCGAAGGTCGATCTCGACCCCGACCCGATCTTCATCCGCGACGGCACCATCTGGACGTCGGCGGGCGTGACGGCCGGGATCGATCTGGCGCTGGCGCTGGTCGAGGCCGATCTCGGGCGCAAGGCGGCGCTGGCGGTGGCGCGACAGCTCGTGGTCTTCCTGAAGCGGCCGGGGGGACAGGCGCAGTTCAGCGCTGCGCTCTCCCTGCAGGAGCAGGACGGGCGCTTCGACGACCTGCATGGCTGGATCGTCGAGAACCTGCGCGGCGACCTCACCCTCGACCGTCTCGCCGATCGCGCCGGGATGAGCCTGCGCAGCTTCGCCCGTCACTACCGGCAGGCGACCGGCCGCACACCGGCCAAGGCGGTCGAGACGATCCGGATCGAGACGGCGCGGCGGCTGCTCGAGCAGGGCGTGGCGGTCACGCGGGTGGCGTCGCGCTGCGGCTTCGGCTCGGAGGAGACGCTGCGCCGCGCTTTCCAGCGCCGCTTCGCCGCCAGCCCACAGAGCTATCGCGAACGCTTCGCCAGATAGCGTGCAGGGAAGCTACCCAAAGCCGCCATCGGAAACATCACCGTCATCCTGGGCGGCCGCAGGCCGTCACGGGATCCATCATGGGGCGCCGTCGCGTTTAACGATGGATCCCGGATCGGCGCCGCTTCGCGGCCTGTCCAGGAGACGGCTCGGAGGCGTTGAAGTCCCTTACTTCTCCAGGAACGCCCGGATCGCGCCTTCCGCCTGTTTCATCGAGATGACGCCGTCGAGATGGCCGCGCACGCCGTGGATGTGGACATGGGTGACGTCGACGCCGCCCTTCTTCAGCGTGTCGGCGGTGCGGTCGACCATGTCGGCGGTGAAGACGAGGTCCCTGGGCTGGGTGATCAGCAGCACCGGCGCCTTGATCTTCGTCGCCGCATCCGTGAGCGAGGTGCCCCCTGCAGCGAAGAGCTGGTTGGCCTTGACCAGATAGAGGAAGTGGTTGGCGTCGGAGACCTTGGCGCGGGCCTCGCCGGCATGGTCGAGGATGCTCTGGATCTGGAAGCGGTTTCCGAGCGCCTTGGCGGGGTCCTCGTCCGCCTTCGCCGGCCGGCGGCCGAAGGTGGCGTTGGCCCAGTCGGCATGGTTGGCCTGGAGCGTCACCACCGTCAGCGCCTTGGCGAGACCGGCATTGGGGGCTGTCCTGCCGTAATAGTCGCCCTTGTTCCAGTTGGGGTCGACCAGGATCGGCGCGGCCCAGACGTCGAGCCAGGCGATCAGCTGGGCATCAGCCTCGCCCGCGCCGATCACCGGCATCGCCTTGGCGACCATCTCGGGGTAGCGCGCCGCCCATTCGAAGGTCTGGAGCGAGCCCATGGAGGGACCGGCGACCAGGGCCAGCCGCTTGATGCCGAGGCTCTCGACCAGCGCCTTCTGGACATTGACGAAGTCGGCGATGGTCACGACCGGAAAGGCGAGCGCATAGGGCTTGCCGGTGTCGGGGTCGATCGAGGCCGGTCCGGTGGTGGTGGTCTTCGGGTCGCCGGTGTTGAGGTTCACCAGCGTGTCGGAGGAGAGGACGAAATACTTGTTCGTGTCGATCGCCTTGCCCGGGCCGATGATCGCGTCCCAGTAGCCGGCCGCGGCGTCATTGGCCGCGTATTTGCCGGCGGCGTGCGAGTTGCCCGAGAAGAAGTGGCAGATCAGCACGGCGTTGGACTTGTCGGCGTTGAGCGTGCCGTAGCTCTCCCAGCCGATTTTGACGTCCTTGAGGGTGCGCCCGCTTTGCGTGGTGTAGCTTTGCAGAGTGAAGACCTTCTTCTCGGTCATCAGGTCCTGGGCCGCCGCCGGGGCGCCGCCATTCAAGAGATCCATCGCCACCCATCCCAAAAGGCCGGCCGTGGCCGCGATCCAGTGCTTCATCACCCGCTCTCCCGTCGCCGTCCCGGACGGCCGTCACGCGGCCTTGCCGCATCCAAGCGCAAGGCGGCCGGCGACGGAAGGGGAAATGCGAGGCGTCAGCGCGAGGGCGCCGGCTCGGCCTCGCCGGCGGCGGCCGGGCGCAGCAGCGACTCGGCCTGGAGGTCGAAGGCGGGGGCCGCGAGCGGGCCCTTCAGGCGGAAGGGCAGCCGCAGCGGGCCGGTGGCGGGCTGCAGCAGCGCCGCCATGTCGAGCTGGGTGTCGGCGAGGCCGGCCGTGCCGACGAGGGTGAGGCGGTAGCCCTGGCCGCTCATCTGCGCGTCGGCGAGGGTGAGGACGCCGTTGGCGATGGTGGCCGTGGCGCCGGCGCTCTCGAACGCCGTCTTGCCCTGGCGCCAGTCGCGCAGGGCAAGTCCGGGATTGCGCTCGGCGCGGCGCATCAGCTCCGCGAAGGCGAAGCCGGCCAACTCGCCCTGGCGAAGGGAGAGGCTGCCCTTGCCGCTCAGAGACCCGACCAGCTCCGGCAGGGTGTGGCCGAGCCCGTCGAGCCCGAACTGAAGCGCGGCGGTGCCGCTCAGCCGCGCCAGCGGCGGCAGATCGGCGCCGGCGCGGCCGAGATTGACCCGGTCGAGCCCGCCGGTGAGCTTGAGGTCGATTCCGGCCGGGGTCGCGGTCGCCAGCAGGCGGCCCTTGAGACTGCCGCCATAGGCGCTGGCGCGGCCGATCCCGGCCTCGAAGCGCCCCTTCTTGATCAGCAGATAGGTCGCGACATCGGAGAGCCTGGCGCCGTCCAGCCGGGCGGTCTCGACCGAGATGCGCAGGTCGAGATCCTGCGCGGTCCAGGCTTCGAAGGGCAGGGGGGCGGCATCAGGCGCGAGCGAGGCGGAGGGCCAGGCGACCCGCCCGAGCAGGCGCCCGACATCCAGCGTCGCGCCCGCCAGCGTGCCCGAGAGCGCGGTCCGCCCCGCCGCCGTTGCGAGATTGAGTGCCCCGTCGAGGCGGTCGCCGTCGAGGCGCAGGACGACATTGCTGAGGGCGGTGTCGTGGGGCCGCGCGCGCAGATCGGCGCTGAGCGAGAGCGGCCCGATCGCGCTCGCCAGGCGCGGCGCTTCGCCGAACCAGCCGAGCAGGTCCGGCAGGGAGCGCGTCGCCAGCGTGAGCTGGCCGGTGGTGATCGTCTCCGGCGCGCTGCTGCGCTGGCCGTCGAACTGCAGCTTAAGGAGCGGCGCGTCGACGCTCAGCAGGGTGCGTCCGCGCGCCGCCGCGACCGGCCAGAGCAGGCTGATCTCGGTCGGCACGCCGCGCCATGTGACGGTGCCCGTCACGGCCAGTGGCGCCAGCGCCTCGCGCTCGGCCAGGACCAGGTTGACGTCGCGCAGGATGCTGCGGATCGCGCCCTCCGAACGCAGAAAGACCGATCCGGCGGTGATCACGATGCGGCTCTGGCCGCGCAGCCGCTGGAGGTCGTCGAGCGGGCCGGCCAGCCAGTCGGCCGGGCTGTTGCCGGGCTGGGCGACCGCCACGTCGAGCTGCGGG
>CALRYW010000106.1:0-13149 GCA_943372485.1 Allobosea thiooxidans | reverse complement strand
GCGGCCGTCGACAAGGCCGGCGAGGCGATCCGGGCCTTCGGCGCCGATGTCGTCATCGTCGCGCTCGGCTACGACGCGCATAAGGATGATCCCATCGGCGTCTTGAAGCTGGACGCCGCGGATTTCGGCACCATCGCCAGCAAGGTGAAGAGCTTCGGCCTGCCCACATTGGTCGTGCAGGAGGGCGGCTACGCGATTGACGCAATCGGCGAGTGCCTCGATGCATTTCTGGGTGGGTTCAGGTAGGCAGCGAACCGCGAGTTCGGCGGGACGTTGGAAACGGGCGGGTCATAAGGCATGATGGAGTGTGCCTCTCCAGATGCGAGCTGATCGATGGACAGACAGTTGGCCTTACGGGTCTTCGTTTCGCATGACGCAGACAATGCCGTGTGGTTCGTGGTGGAATCGGATATTCCCGGGTTGAACGTCGAGGCTCCCACCCTCGATGCGCTGGTCGAGGCTGTCACCGACCTCGCGCCTGACCTGATCGGCGACAACCTGCGGGATCGCGACCGTGCTTCGAGCGAGATTGCGATCTCCATCAGCCATCTCGTGACCGTGAAGCCTCTCCAAGCCGCTTGAGATGGGCGGTAACCTCTATCCTGACCTGATCAGGCTGTTGAAGGCGGCCGGTTGCGAATTGCTTCGTCAGGGCAAGGGATCTCACGAAATCTGGTACAGCCCCAGGACAGGGCGCACGTTCACGGTGCCCCGCAACACCGTGAAACCTCACACCGCCAACAACGCGCTCAAGGACGCCGGTCTGCCGAAGGCGTTCTGAACGCGTTGGTCATGAGACGTCCGCGTCAGATCACCGCCTCGATCAGGAACGGCCCCTTGCGGCCGAGCGCGCCCTTGAACAGTCTGGTGAACTCTTCGGCTGTGGTCGCCCGCGCCGCCTCCACGCCCATGCCGCGGGCCATCGCGACCCAGTCCAGCGCCGGCTCGTCGAGATTCAGCATCAGCGTGGCGTTGCGGCCGAAATCATTGACGCCGACGGCGCGCATCTCGCCATGCAGGATCGCATAGGTCCGGTTGGCGAAGATCACGGTGACGATGTCGAGGTTCTCGCGCGCCTGCGTCCACAGGCCCTGGACGGTGTACATGCCCGAGCCGTCGGCCTGCATGCCGATGACCTTGCGGTCGGGGCAGGCCACTGCCGCGCCGACGCACATCGGGATGCCTTCGCCGATCGCACCGCCGGTCAGCTGCAGATAATCGTGCTGCGGTGCGTTGTGGCACTGCTGGTAGAAGACGCGGCCCGACGAGACCGACTCGTCGCAGATGATCGCGTTCTCGGGCAGCAGCCGCGCCACGATGGTGCAGACCTTGTCGGCGTCGAGGGTGCCGGTGGGCAGCGCCGTCTCGGTCTGCGCCTTGGCGATGAAGGCGGGCTCGATCTTGGTGGCGCCCGCCTCTTCCGCCAGCGCATCGAGCGCGCCGACGAGGTCGTCGCCCATCTTGCCCAGCGTGGTCACGGTGCAGCCATCATGGATGAGGCGGCCGGGCTTTCCGGGATAGGCGAAGAAGCCGACCGGGATTTGCGCGCCGACCAGCACCAGCAGGTCCACGTCCTTCAACTGCTCCAGCGCCATGTCGACGGGGTAGAACACCTTGGGGATCGCGACGCGCCCGGCGCCACGCTCGATCCGCCCGTTCGACATCTGCCCATACATCTTGCACCCGGTCGCCGCGCAGATGCGCGCCGCCGTCTCCAGCGCCCCGGCGCGCAGCGCAGCGCCGGTCATCATCAGCGCCGCGCGCGAACCGTGCTGGCGCAGCGCGGCAGCGACCTCGCGAATGGTCTCGGCCGCGACCGTCCGAAAGGCCGGAACAGGCGTCGCCTTGACCTCGGCCGGCTCGACCGAGCCCCAGGCGCAGTCGCCGGGGAGGATCACGGTCGCGACGCCCGGCAGCGACATCGCCGCCGCATAGGCTTCGCCGATCGCGGGCCCGACATCCTCCGGCGTCGCGATCCGGTGCACATAATGCGACATCGGCCGCGCCAGGCTCTCGATGTCGCTGGTCAGCGGCGCATCATTGACGAGGTGATAGGTCGCGTGGTCGCCGACGACGTTGAGCATCGGTGTCCAGGCGCGCCGCGCGTTGTGCATGTTCGCGAGCGCGTTCGCCATGCCCGGCCCGCAATGCAGCAGCGTTGCCGCCGGCTTGTCGGCCATGCGGGCATAGCCGTCGGCTGCGCCCGTCACCACGCCCTCGAACAGGCCGAGCACGCAGCGCATCTCCGGCTTGCGGTCGAGCGCCGCGACGAAATGCATCTCGGATGTGCCGGGATTGGCGAAACAGACATCCACGCCGTTGACGAGCAGCGTGTCGCAGAGGCGGTCGGCACCGTTCATTCGGAATATCCCACGGAAGAGAATGGAAGGGTCGTCAAAGGGACGCACAGGGGAGGGGATGTTCCCGATCCTGTCAAACGAGAGAATGTCATCGCTGTCCCCAGCCCCGGTGATCGACGGCTTGACGGATTTGCATATGCATTTAACCTCCGCTGGAACGAAGGTTGCATCCGGCTGCGCCATACGCTGCGATAGGCTTCACCCTCGGGCAGCGGGTTGGACATCACAACAGGGGAAGGGTTTCGTCATGACGGGTTTGAAGCGTTGGGGAACGATGGCGGGTCTGGGTCTCGCGGCGGCGCTGGTCGCCGGCGGCGCGCAGGCGCAGACCAAGGTCAACATCGGCATTTCGGGGTGGACCGGCTTCGCGCCGCTGACGCTGGCCAAGGAGGCCGGCATCTTCGCAAAGAACGGGCTCGACGTCACGATCAAGAAGATTCCGCAGAAGGACCGCCACCTCGCCATTGCCTCGGGTGACATCCAATGCGCGGCCACGACGGTCGAGACCTGGATCGTCTGGGACGCCGCGGGTGTGAAGACCAAGCAGATCTTCCAGCTCGACAAGAGCTATGGCGCCGACGGCATGGTGACGCGCAACGCCACCGCTTCGATCAAGGATCTCAAGGGCAAGACCGTCGCGGCCTCGGCGCCGGGAACCTCGCCCTATTTCGCGCTCGCCTGGTTCCTGAAGGAGAACGGCATGTCCGTGAAGGACGTGACCGTGGTCAACATGGAACCCGGGCCCGCCGCGCAGGCCTTCATCGCCGGCCAGAACGACGCCGCGATGACCTATGAGCCCTATCTCTCGGCCGTGCGCGGCAAGCCCGAGGCCGGCAAGATCATCGCCACCACGCTCGACTACCCGATGGTGATGGACACCTTCGGCTGCACCCCGGCCTTTCTCGCCGCCAATGACGCCGCCGCCGCTGCGCTCACCAAGAGCTATTTCGAGGCGCTCGACATGATTGCCAAGGAGAAGGACAAGGCCTTCGGCATCATGGGCGCCGATGTGAAGCAGTCCGGCGAGCAGTTCGGCAAGTCAGCCGCCTTCCTGAAATGGGCGGACGCGGCCGGCAACAAGGCCTTCTTCTCGGGCGAGTGGCAGGCCTTCTCGGCCAAGGCCGCCGACCTGCTGCTCGAGATCGGTCTGATCAAGGCCAAGCCCGATCTCGCCAGCCTCGTCGAGACGAAATACGTCGCCGGCAAGTGAGCTGACGTTTCACCCGTCATGCCCGGGCTTGACCCGGGCATCTCTGGATCACGAGCTTCTCGGCTCCGCGCGGCGCGCGGCCCGAGAATGACGGCTGCGAGCGGCCGGCATCAACCGAGACAGTCCCCATGAAACCCCTCCGGCCGGTCTCAGCCCCCGCACGCATCGGCTACGGCGTCGCCTTCTTTGCGCTGTTCGTGGCGCTGTGGTCGGTCGCGACCTTCGGCGGCTATGTCCAGAAGCTGTTCCTGGCCGACCCGCTCACCATGGTCCGGGAGGGCTACAACCTTCTTTTCCAATATGGCTTCGCCTTCGACATCGGCATGACGATCTGGCGCGTCGTCGGTGGCTTCGTGCTGGCGGCTCTCGTCGCCCTGCCGATCGGCATCGCCATGGGCGCCTACAAGCCGATCGAGGCCTTCCTCGAACCGTTCGTCTCCTTCGCCCGCTATCTGCCGGCCTCCGCCTTCATCCCCCTGCTGATCCTCTGGGCCGGCATCGGCGAGGCGCAGAAACTGCTCGTCATCTTCATCGGCTCGGTCTTCCAGCTGATCCTGATGATCGCGGTGGCGGTCGGCTCGATCCGGCGCGATCTCGTCGATGCCGCTTACACGCTGGGGGCCACCGACACCTCGGTGGTGCGGCGCGTGCTGTTGCCCAATGCGGCGCCCGAGATCGCCGAGATCTTCCGCCTCGTGCTCGGCTGGGCCTGGACCTATGTCATCGTCGCCGAGTTGATCGGCTCATCCTCCGGCATCGGCCACATGATCACCGACAGCCAGGCGCTGCTGAACACCGGCCAGATCATCTTCGGCATCATCGTCATCGGCCTGATCGGCCTGGTCTCGGATTTCCTGTTCAAGGCGGTCAACCAGCGTCTGTTTCCCTGGGCGCAGAGATAGTCGGTCGCAAGATGAGCAAGCTCCTTGTCGAGAACGTCGGGAAGATCTTCCCGGCCCAGCGCGGCGGGCAGCCGACGCGCGCCCTGATGCCGACCTCTCTCAGCGTCGGCGACAACGACTTCATCGCCATCCTCGGGCCCTCGGGCTGCGGAAAATCCACCTTGCTGCGGATCATCGGCGGGCTGGAGACGGCGAGCGAAGGCAAGATCATGCTCGATGGCGCCCCCGTCTCCGGGCCTGGCGCCGATCGCGGTTTCGTCTTCCAGAGCTACACGCTCTTCCCCTGGCTGACGGTCGTCCAGAACATTGCCTTCGGCCTGCGCGAAAAGGGCATCGCCGAGCGCGAGCGAATTGACATCGCCCGTGGCTGGGCTGAGCGGGTCGGGCTGGCGAGCTTCGTCGACCACTTTCCCAAGCAGCTGTCCGGCGGCATGCAGCAGCGCACCGCGATCGCCCGTGCGCTGGCCAACGACCCCAAGATCCTGCTGCTGGACGAGCCCTTCGGGGCCCTCGACAACCAGACGCGTGCACTGATGCAGGAGATGCTGCTCGGCATCTGGGAGCGCGAGCGCAAGACCGTTCTCTTCGTCACCCATGACATCGAGGAGGCGATCTTCGTCGGCTCGCGCGTCGTGGTGATGAGCGCCAGGCCCGGCCGCATCAAGGCCGACATCGCGGTCGACCTGCCCCATCCGCGGCCCTACACCATCAAGACGAGCCCTGAATTCGTGGCGCTGAAGGAGCGCCTCGTCGAGGAGATTCGCGCCGAGGTAATGGCAGCCGGGCATTGAGCACGGCTCCGCCCGCCGCCGGGACCCTCGCGACTCATTGACACGCCCCCGTGATGATGCTTGTTTCAATTCCAATTGGCCTGACCACATGGCCAAAGCGAGCTTCCCGTCAGAGGAAGCCAGGGACGGAAACCGGGAGCAGACTGTGCCGCTCGAAACTGTCGAGTCGCCACGCCTTTATCGTCAGATCGCCGACCAGCTCCGCCATCTCATCGATCGGCGCGAGTATCCGGTGGGCGGCCGGCTGCCGCCGGAGCGCGAGTTGGCGGAAAAGCTGGGCGTGTCCCGCCCCTCTGTGCGGGAAGCCCTGATTGCGCTTGAGGTCGAGGGGCGGGTCCGGATCCGCATGGGGTCGGGCGTCTACGTCATCGACAGACCCGCCGGTCTTCCGGCTCTGGCCCCATTGGCTGACGAGGCGCCGGAGGGGCCTTTCGAGGTTCTCAAGGCCCGCGAGCTGATCGAGAGCGCCGTCTGCGCCGAGGCAGGCTCACAGGCCGGTCCCCGCGATGTCGCCGGTCTCGACGAAATTCTCGCGCAGATGGAAAATTCCGAACTCACGGGCGACGACCTGGTTGCACTCGATCGGGCCTTCCATGTCGCGATCGCCTCGATCCTCGGCAACGCCGTGCTGGCGCGCTTCGTCGGGCTGCTCTTCGATCAGCGCATCAACCCCTATTTTCGCCAGCTCGCGAGCTATTTCGAGAACGCCGACTCTTGGCGCGAGGCCGTGGCGGAGCATCGCGAGATCCGCGACGCGATCGCCGAGGGGCGAGGGGAGGCGGCGCAGGCGGCGATGCGGCAGCATCTGCAGCGCTCGCAGGAGCGGTTCTCGCAGAGCTTCGGCGAAGGGCCCGCTCTGGCGGGCTCGGCGCGGCGGGACGGCGTGCAGGTCAGCACGCGGCAAGGCGGGCGGGAGAGCGTCGTGACCCGCCTCGTCAGAAAGAACTGACGCTGGAAGACCACGACAACAAGAAGACTGAGACGACCAAGGCAACGAGAGCGATCCCACGGGAGGGACCAACATGATGAAGACCTATCTGACGATAGCGGCGGTGGTCGCGAGCTTGATCGCGGTCGGCGCGCCGGCCCAGGCCCAGACCAAGCTGAAATGGGCGCATGTCTACGAGACCTCGGAGCCCTTCCATACCGAATCGGTCTGGGCGGCGGACGAGTTCAAGAAGCGCACCAATGGCCGCTACGAGATCACCGTCTATCCGGCCTCGCAGCTCGGCAAGGAAACCGACATCAACCAGGGCCTCACCCTGGGCACGGTCGACATCATCATCTCGGGCTCCAGCTTCGCCGCGCGCTCCTTCGCGCCGATCGGGGTGACCTACTACCCCTTCACCTTCCGCAGCCCCGAGCATCTGCTCGCCTACACCAAGAGCGATGTCTTTAAGGACATGGCCAAGGGCTACCAGGACAAGACCGGGCACCAGATCGTCTCGGTCACCTATTACGGCACGCGCCACACCACCTCGAACAGGCCGATCAAGAGCTGTGCCGACATGAAGGGGCTCAAGATCCGCGTGCCCGACGTGCCGGCCTACCTCGCGATGCCGCGTGCCTGCGGCGCCAACACCGCGCCGATCGCCTTCGCCGAGGTCTATCTCGCGCTGCAGAACGGCACCGTCGAGGCGCAGGAGAACCCGCTGACCACGATCGAGGCCAAGAAGTTCTATGAGGTGCAGAAGCACATCGTCCTGACCGGCCATATCGTCGACCATCTCAACACGGTCGTCGCCAAGCAGCTCTGGGACAAGCTCTCGCCTGAGGATCGCAAGATCTTCACCGAGGTCGCACAGGAGGCCTCCGCCCGGGCCACCAAGCAGATCCAGGCCTCCGAGGCCAAGCTCGTCCAGTTCTTCAAGGACAAGGGCCTGACCGTGACCGAGGTCGACAAGGCGGAGTTCCTCGCCAACGTCCAGAAGAACGTCACCTTCGAGCAGTTCGGTTATCGCAAGGCCGACTGGGAACGCATTCAGGCGATCAAGTAAGCTCATCCATCGAACCGGGACGGCTGACAGCCGTCCCGGCTTCACGAATGCGTCCCTTCGGTCATGGTCGGGCTTGTCCCGACCATCTACGTCTTCGTTTGCCAAAGTTGGTGTTCAAGACGTGGATGCTCGTCACAGGGGCGAGCATGACGGAGAGACGGATGCCAAAGAGAAGTGCCGCGCATGACACAGACGCCTGAAATCCACACGCCCGTCACCGGCGAGGAACTCGCCCACGTCTTCGACGAGGCGCCGCCGCCGGCGGACCTCTCGGTCTACGGCGTCGAGGACTGGATCACGCTGGCCGCCTTCTGGGTCATGGTGGGCTGCGTCATCCTGCAGTTCTTCACCCGCTACGTCCTCAACAACTCCTTCGCCTGGACCGAGGAGATCGCGATCAACGCGCTCGTTGTCGTGGTCTTCCTCGGCGCCTCGCTTTGCGTGCGGGCCTCCCGGCATATCCAGGTCGATTTCCTCTACCGCTACATGTCGGCGCGCACGGGCCGGATCATGGCGACCTTCGTCGATGCCGTCCGCATCGGCTTTCTCGCCTACGGGACCTGGCTGACTTACAAATATTCGTCGCTGATCCCCGACGAGATGATGACGACGGTCGATCTGCCGAAGTCCATCATCTTCAACGCCGTCGTCCTCGCCTTCGCGCTGATGACGCTGCGGGCGCTCCATGTCGCCTGGCAGAACCTGCGCCGCGGCTATTCCGTGCTGGAAAAGCCGGAAGCCTTCGACGGCTCGGAGGCCTGAGAACGACCATGCTGATCCTGCTCGGTTCCTTTCTTGGCCTGATGATCCTCGGCGTGCCCGTGGCGATCGCCATGGCCGTCGCCTCGCTCGCCTTCATCATCATCTCGGGCACCGTGCCCGACGTCATTCTGGCCCAGCGCATGATCGCGGGCGTCGAGAGCTTCCCGCTGCTCGCCGTGCCCTTCTTCATCCTCGCCGGCAACCTGATGAACATCGCCGGCGTGACTGGCCGCATCTATGCCTTCGCGGTCGCGCTCGTCGGCTGGATGCGCGGCGGGCTCGCGCAGGTGAACATCATCGGTTCGGTGATCTTCTCGGGCATGTCGGGCACCGCGATCGCGGATGCCGCCGGCATCGGCACGATCGAGATCAAGGCGATGAAGGACCATGGATATCCCACCGAGGTGGCCGTCGGCGTCACGGCGGCCTCCGCCACGCTGGGGCCGATCATCCCGCCCTCGCTGCCCTTCGTCATCTACGGGATGATGTCGAATACCTCGATCGGCGCGCTCTTCCTCGCTGGCGTGGTGCCCGGCGTGATGATGACGCTGTTCATGATGATCACCGTCGCGATCTTCGCGCGGATCTACAAATGGGGCTCCGACGCCACCTTCTCCTGGCGCGAGATCGGGTCGGCCGGCATCGAGGTCGCCGTCGTGCTCGGCTTCCCGCTATTGGCCTATGGCCTGCTCTGGGCGGGCCTGCCGGACAACATGGCGATCGGCATTGCGCTCGTCGTGCTGCTTGGCCTCGACTACTATTTTGATTTCTCGGCGGTGATGGCGCTGATGACGCCGGTCATCCTGATCGGCGGCATGACGATGGGCTGGTTCACGCCGACGGAAGCTGCGGCTGCAGCGGTGATCTGGTCGCTCTTCCTGGGCCTCGTGCGTTATCGCTCGATGACCCTGCGCAGCCTGACCAAGGCGACCTTCGACACGATCGAGACCACGGCCTCCGTGCTCTTCATCGTCACGGCGGCCTCGATCTTCGCCTGGCTGCTGACGGTCTCGAACACGGCCCAGATCCTGTCGGACCTGATCCTCAGCCTGACCCAGAACAAATGGGTCTTCCTGGTGCTGGTCAATCTCCTGCTGCTGTTCATCGGCTGCTTCCTCGACACCATCGCCGCCATCACCATCGTGGTGCCGATCCTGCTGCCGATCGCGCTGAAGCTCGGCGTCGACCCGATCCATTTCGGGCTGATCATGGTGCTGAACCTGATGATCGGGCTGCTGCACCCGCCGCTCGGCATGGTGCTGTTCGTGCTCTCGCGCGTCGCCAAGCTCTCGGTCGAGCGCACCACCATGGCGATCCTGCCCTGGCTGGTCCCGCTCTTCGCGGCGCTGATCGCGATCACCTTCATCCCCGAGTTGACGCTCTGGCTGCCGCGGCAGATGGGGATGGTGCGGTGAGGATGGTCCCGGCCCTTGAGAGGGAGCCGGTGGAGGCATGACCGATCCGTGGACGCCCTTCCGCTTCGGCGGCGGGCGCACTCTGCCCAACCGCTTCTTGCTGGCGCCGATGACGACGGATGCCTCCGATCCCGACGGAATGGTCAGTGCCGGGGAGCGCGCTTTCGTGCGGCGACGCAGCCTGTCGGGTTTCGGTGGCCTGATCAGCTCATGCGCTTACGTTCATGAGGATGGTCGCTCCTGGAACGGCATCGGAGCGGCAAAGCCCGAGCACCTTCCGAGCCTCGAGGCGCTGGCTGGGGATCTGCGTACCGGCGGCGGTCTTGCGATCCTGCAAATCTACGATGGCGGCCGCATTGCGCGGCCCACCCTGATCGGTGAGGAACGGATGCGTGCCCCGTCGGCCGTCGCGTCGCTTCGACCCGGCGCGCTGACCCCGCGCGAGATGACCGGGGCCGAGGTCGATGATCTCGTCGGCTGCTTTGGTGCCGCAGCGGAGCGGGCGCGACAGGCCGGCTTCGACGGCGTCGAGCTCCATGGCGCAAATCACTATTTGCTGCATCAGTTCTTCTCGCCGCGCGCCAACCGGAGGCTGGACGGCTGGGGCGGTGATCGCGAGGCGCGAATGCGCTTTCCGGTCGCCGTGGTGCGGGCGGCCAGAGAGGCGGTAGGGCCGGGCATGGTTCTCGGCTACCGGATCACGCCGTTCGAGCCTGAGCCCGATGGTTACAGGCTCAATGACGCGCTCGCGCTCGTCGATCGGCTGGCCGGTCTCGGTCTCGATTACATCCATGTGTCTCTCGATGATTTCCGCCTTCAGCAGCCGCAGCGCGAGGATCGCAATTATCTGGCTCCCAGCGCTCCGACCGGTGGTGACGGCCGCAGCCCGCTGGCGGAGATCCGTGCGGTGATTGGAGGACGCTGCGCGGTCATCGCCTGCGGCGGCGTGGGAACGCTCGCCGATGCCCAAGCCGCGATGGCGGCGGGCGGGGATCTCGTCGCGGTGGGCCGTGCGCCCTTGATCGACCCGGACTGGCTTCGCAAGCTCGCCGACGGTCGCGAGGCTGACATCGCGTTGCGATTCCCCCACGCGTCCGAGGACATTGCGGCGCGCTGCGCGATCCCGCCGCGCATGGTCGACTATCTGCTGAGCCGACCCGGCTGGATCAAACGCGAGGACGGCTGAGCGGGGCCTCAACCGATCCCCATCCCCGGCAGCCTCAGCCCCTTCTCGCGCGCGCAGTCCTGCGCGATCTCGTAGCCGGCATCGGCATGGCGCATCACGCCCGTCGCCGGGTCGTTCCAGAGCACGCGTTCGAGCCGCTTGGCCGCTTCCGGCGTGCCGTCGGCGACGATGACCACGCCCGAATGCTGCGAATAGCCCATGCCGACGCCGCCGCCATGATGCAGCGACACCCAGGTCGCGCCGCCGGCGGTGTTAAGGAGCGCATTCAGCAGCGGCCAGTCGGAGACCGCGTCCGAGCCGTCCTTCATCGCCTCCGTCTCGCGGTTGGGCGAGGCGACCGAACCGGAATCGAGATGGTCGCGGCCGATCACGACCGGCGCCTTGAGCTCGCCCTTCGCCACCATCTCGTTGAAGGCGAGGCCGAGCCGGTGCCGGTCGCCCAGCCCCACCCAGCAGATTCGCGCCGGCAGGCCCTGGAACTGGATGCGCTCGCGCGCCATGTCGAGCCAGTTGTGCAGATGCGCGTCGTCGGGCATCAGCTCCTTCACCTTGGCGTCGGTCTTGTAGATGTCCTCCGGATCGCCCGAGAGGGCCGCCCAGCGGAACGGCCCGATGCCCCGGCAGAACAGCGGCCGGATATAGGCCGGCACAAAGCCGGGAAAATCGAAGGCGTTTTCGACGCCCATATCCTTGGCCATCTGGCGGATGTTGTTGCCATAGTCGAGCGTCGGCACGCCCATGCGCTGGAAGTCGAGCATCGCCTTGACATGCTCGGCCATGGAGCGCTTGGCGGCCTCGATCGTCCCGGCGGGATCGCGCTCCTTGCGCTCCTCCCACTCTGCAATCGTCCAGCCGGCCGGCAGATAGCCGTTGAGCGGATCATGCGCCGAGGTCTGGTCGGTGACGACATCAGGGCGGATGCCGCGACGGACCATGTCGGGGAAGATCTCGGCGGCATTGCCGAGCACGCCGACCGAGACCGCCTTGCCCTTGGCATGGGCGGCTTCGATGATCTTCAGGGCTTCGTCGATGCTGTCGGCCTTCTCGTCGAGATAGCCGGTGCGCAGGCGGAACTCGATCGAGGAGGGCTTGCACTCGACGGCGATCATTGAGGCGCCGGCCATGGTCGCGGCCAGCGGCTGGGCGCCGCCCATGCCCCCGAGCCCGCCGGTGAGGATCCATTTGCCCTTGAGCGAGCCGCCATAATGTTGCCGGCCGACCTCGACGAAGGTCTCGTAAGTGCCCTGAACAATGCCCTGCGTGCCGATATAGATCCAGGAGCCGGCCGTCATCTGGCCGTACATCATCAGCCCGAGCTTATCGAGATGGTGGAAATGCTCCCAGTTCGCATAGGCCGGGACGAGGTTGGAGTTCGCGATCAGCACCCGCGGCGCATCCGGATGCGTCCTGAAGATGCCGACCGGCTTGCCGGACTGGACCAGCAGCGTCTCGTCGGCCTCCAGCGAGCGCAGCGACGCGCAGATCCGGTCGAAATCCTCCCAGCTGCGGGCGGCGCGGCCGATGCCGCCATAGACCACGAGTTCGCCGGGCTTTTCGGCGACGTCGGGGTCGAGATTGTTCATCAGCATGCGCAGCGGCGCTTCGGTCAGCCAGCTCTTGGCGGAGAGCTCCGTGCCATGGGGGCTGCGGATGACGCGGCTGTTGTCGATGCGGGTCATGAACGGCTCCGTTCGTGCTGGGCCGCGGCGTCCAGCGCTGCGGCAATGATGGCGGAGAGGGCAGATTGCAGGGGCGCTGCCGTGGCCGCGTCGAAGCTCCAGGGCGCCGCTTCCGTGGCGAGATAGGCGCTGAGCGCCTTTTCCATCTGGAGCGCGTGGACATGCTGATCGGGGCGGCCGTAATGGCGCGTGATCCAGCCGCCCTTGAAGCGGCCGTTGACGACATGGGTCAGGGGCTGCGCGGCCATCGCCGCTGCTGTGGCGGCCTCCACGGCGGGCGCGCAGCTCGCACCCGAATTCGTCCCGAGATTGAGCGTCGGCAGCGTCCCGGGAAACAGCCTGGGGATCACCGACTTGATCGAGTGGCAGTCCCAGAGCACCGCATAGCCATGGGCCGCCTTGACCCGCGCGATCTCGGCCGCGAGCGCCTCGTGATAGGGCTGGAAATAGACGGCGCGGCGCCGCTCGATTTCGGCGGCGTCAGGCAACACCGTCCAGATCGGCGCGCCGTCGAAGCTCGTCGTCGGCACCAGCTCGGTCGTCGCCTGTCCGGGATAGAGCGAGACGCCCGACGGATCGCGGTTCAGGTCGATGACATAGCGCGACAGCTGCGCCTCGACGATCGTCGGCTGGAAGCGCTCGGCGAAGGCGTAGACCGCGCGCATGTGCCAGTCGGTATCCTCGACCAGCCGCCCGCGTTCGTTGAGCGCGGCACGAACCTCCGCCGGCAGCCCGGTACCGGGATGCGGCATCGACAGGATCAGCGGCGAGGGGCCCCGGGTGACGGTGACGATCGAGGTCATGAGCGTCTCTTCGCGAGCATTGCGTCTTGTCCATCGAGGCGCGG
>CALRYW010000105.1:0-13244 GCA_943372485.1 Allobosea thiooxidans | reverse complement strand
TCGCGCAGCGCCTCGTTCATGGCGTCCTTGAGCGTTTTGGTGCCGGACTGGACGGGCACGACGCTGGCGCCGAGCATCTTCATCCGGAAGACGTTGCTGGCCTGCCGCGCGACATCGACGGCGCCCATATAGACGATGCACTCCAGGCCGAAGCGGGCACAGAGCGTCGCGGTGGCGACGCCGTGCTGGCCGGCGCCGGTCTCGGCGATGATGCGCTTCTTGCCCATGCGCCGCGCCAGCAGGATCTGGCCGAGCACGTTGTTTACCTTGTGCGCGCCGGTGTGGTTGAGCTCGTCGCGCTTGAAATAGATCTTCGCGCCGCCGAGATGGTCGGTCATGCGCTCGGCGAAATAGAGGGGCGAGGGCCGCCCGACATAGTGCTTGAGATAGTTCGCCATGTCGGCCTGGAAACCGGCATCGACCTTGGCGGCCTCATAGGCCTGCTCCAGCGACAGCACGAGCGGCATCAGCGTCTCGGCGACGAAGCGCCCGCCGAACAGGCCGAAGCGCCCGTTCTCGTCGGGGCCGGAGCGGTAGGTGTTCGGGTTCTGGGGGGCGTTCATGTCCGGCCTGCCTCTGTTGCTGCGGCCGCCGCGGCGCGGGCCGCGACGACAAAATCCCTGATCCGGTCGACATCCTTGACGCCGGGCGCCCGCTCCACCCCGGAGGAGACGTCGACGCCCCAGGGCCGTGCCATCGCGATGGCCTGCGCGACATTCGCGGGATCGAGCCCGCCCGATAGCATGAAGGGCGAAGCCCGGTCGAGCGCCGCCAGGATCGACCAGTCGAAGGCGCGCCCGTGCCCGCCGGGATAGCCGGCGTCTTTCGGCGGCTTGGCGTCGAGCAGGATGCGGTCTGCGATGCCGTCATAGGCAGCGAAGGCGGCGAGATCGTGCCGGTCCGCCACGCCGAGCGCCTTGATCGCGCGCAGTCCGGTGGCGGCCTTGAGGGCGTGCACCGCCTCCGGCGTCTCGCGACCATGCAGTTGCAGCCAGTCAGGCCTGACGGCCTCGACGAGTTCGGTGACGTCGCCGATGGCGCGGTCGACAATCAGCGCGACGATCTCGGCACGGCCGCGCGCCATTGCGGCCAGCGCCGCTGCCTCTTCCGGCCTCACGAAGCGCGGGCTCTTCGGATGGAAGACGAGGCCGATCATCTCGACTCCGGCCGCCAGCGCGGCCTCCAGGGTCTCGGGCGTCGAGAGGCCGCAGATTTTGATGGCGAGGGGCTGCGCGGGAACGGACATCTGCTCGTCTTTACACGAAGGTGATCGCCGCCGCACTTGCGACATGATGACGGGCGAAGCAATGCTGGCATGGCAAGGCGGTGCCAGCGAAGCGGCGACAGGGCGGGCGGACTCGATTGTTCGGCAAGGGGCGGCGCGGTTTCACCATTCTCGCGGGGCTGCTGGCGCTGGCCGGTATCACCGCGGCCGTGTTCTATGTCGCCAGCCAGCCGCGGACGCTGCGTCTCGCCGTCGGCCCGATCGGCTCCGAGGATGCCCGCATGGCTGCGGGCTTCGTCCAGGGCCTGAACCGCGAGAAATCCCACATCCGCCTCAGGCTCGTCCTGACCGAGGGCTCCGAGGAAAGCGCGCGCAAGGTCGATGCCGGCGATGCCGAACTCGCCATCGTCCGGCCCGACATCGCTCTGCCGGCCAAGGCGGATACCGCGCTCATCACCCGCCGCTCCTTCCCCTTCCTGATCACGGACAAAGCCAGCGCGATCGCCCGCATTGCCGATCTTCGCGGCAAGCGCGTCGGCGTCGTACGCAACCCGCCGGGCAACATCGCCCTGCTCAAGCTCGTGCTGGCCCAGTACGAGGTCGGGCCGGCAGATGTGCAGACCGTCGGGCTGACGCCCGACGAGATCGTGCCGGCGACGAAGGAGCGGCGCATCGACGCCTTCTTCAGCGTCAACGCGGTCGGTGCACGGGCCGGCGGCGACGGGGCCGGGCGCCTGCGCGCGGCCTGGGGGGAGGATCCGGTCCTGATCCCGATCCGCGAGGCGGATGCGCTGGCGGCCCGCTTCCGCACCATCGAGACGGGCGAGATCGTGCGCGGGGCGCTCGGCGGCGACCCACCGCGGCCGTCGGAGAACCTGCCGACCATCGCCATCACCTCGCGTCTGGTCGCCTCCCAGGATCTCGACGACGACGTCGTCGGCAACCTGGTCAGCGCGCTGCTCGGGCTGCGCGTGACGCTCGCAGCCGAACTGCCGCAGATCCAGGGGCTGGAAACGCCGGCCACTGACAAGGATGCGCCGCTGCCGGTCCATAGTGGCGCGGCCGCCTTCATCGATGGCGAGCAGAAGACCTTCTTCGAGCGCTATGGCGACTGGTTCTATCTCGGCGTGATGGCGCTGTCGCTGCTGGGCACCGGCGCGGCTGGCCTGCTCGGGCGCGAAAGCGCGGCCCGGCGCCGGCAGGCGATGCTGGGGCTCGACCGGCTGCTGGCGATCCTGCCGCAGATCCGCGCCACCACGGATGCCGAGGCGCTCGACCGCTACAGGGCCCAGGCCGACGCGATCCTGCTCGAGGTCCTCGGCGATTTCGGGGAGGGCAATCTCGATTCCTCAGCCATCGCCGCCTATCGCCTGGTCTTCGATCAGGTCAGCCGCGCTGTGGTCGAGGCCAAGATCAGGTCGGCCTCCGTCCAGATCTGAGCGCGTCGCGCAGAGTCGCGATTCACCCTGCGCCCGGCTGTCGGGCCGATCGTGGTTGCTCAAACGTCCGTCAACGTTTATGTGCAGCGCAGCGAATTCCAGTTTCCTCGAGACGGGCTGCGCCGGCAGGGTATCGATCCTCGCCGGCTTGTGGCCATGACAAAGGCCCTTCCCGCATGTCCATGCGCAATATCGCCATCATCGCCCACGTCGATCACGGCAAGACCACGCTCGTCGACAAGCTGCTGCAGCAGTCGGGGACCTACCGCGACAACCAGCGCGTGATCGAACGTGTGATGGACTCCAACGATCTGGAGAAGGAGCGCGGCATCACCATCCTGGCCAAGGCGACCTCGGTCGTCTGGAAGGACACGCGCATCAACATCGTCGACACCCCCGGCCACGCTGATTTCGGCGGCGAGGTCGAGCGCATCCTGAACATGGTCGATTCCGCGATCGTGCTGGTCGATGCCGCCGAGGGCCCGATGCCGCAGACCAAGTTCGTGGTCTCCAAGGCCCTGAAGCTCGGCCTTCGCCCGATCGTGGCGATCAACAAGGTCGACAAGCCCGACGCCCGCGTGACCGAAGTCATCAACGAGGTCTTCGATCTCTTCGCTGCGCTCGACGCCACCGACGAGCAGCTCGATTTCCCGATCCTCTACGGTTCGGGCAAGCAGGGCTGGATGGCGCATGACCCGGCCGGCCCGCAGGACCAGGGCCTCGCGCCGATGTACGACCTCATCCTCAGCCACGTGCCGGAGCCGCGCGTCGAGGACGGCCCCTTCCGGATGATCGGGACGCTGCTCGAGGCCAACCCCTATCTCGGCCGCATCATCACCGGCCGCGTCGTCTCCGGCTCGGCCAAGCCGAACCAGCAGATCAAAGTGCTCTCGGGCGACGGGTCCACCGTCGAGACCGGCCGCATCACCAAGATCCTCGCCTTCCGCGGCCTTGAGCGCACACCGATCGAGGAAGCGATCCCCGGCGACATCGTCTCGATCGCCGGTCTGGTGAAGGGCTCGGTCGCCGACACTTTCTGCGATCCGTCCGTCACCGAGCCGATCAAGGCCCAGCCGATCGATCCCCCGACCGTCTCGATGACCTTCATGGTCAACGACTCGCCGCTGGCCGGCACTGAGGGCGACAAGGTCACCACCCGCGTGATCCGCGACCGCCTGTTCAAGGAGGCCGAGGGCAATGTCGCGCTCAAGATCGAGGAAGCTTCCGACAAGGACAGCTACATCGTCTCGGGCCGCGGCGAACTTCAGCTCGCGATCCTGATCGAGCAGATGCGCCGCGAGGGCTTCGAGCTCGGCGTCTCGCGTCCGCGCGTCGTGCTGAAGCGTGACGAAAGCGGCCAGTTGCTCGAGCCGATCGAGGAGGTCATCATCGACGTCGACGAGGAGCATTCCGGCGTCGTCGTGCAGAAGATGTCCGAGCGCAAGGCCGACATGCTCGAGATGCGCCCCTCCGGCGGCAACCGTCTGCGCCTGGCCTTCCACGCCCCGACGCGCGGGCTGATCGGCTATCAGGGCGAACTCCTGACCGACACCCGCGGCACCGCGATCATGAACCGGCTGTTCCATGACTATATGCCCTACAAGGGCGAGATCGGCGGCCGCCGCAACGGCGTGCTGATCGCGATGGAGACCGGCGAGGCCGTGGCCTACGCGCTCTGGAACCTCGAGGACCGCGGCCCGATGATGATCGAGCCCGGCTGGAAGGTCTATCAGGGCATGATCGTCGGCGAGCACACCCGCGAGAACGATCTCGAGGTGAACGTCCTCAAGGGCAAGAAGCTCACCAACATCCGCACCACCTCGAAGGACGAGGCCGTGCGCCTGACCCCGCCGATCCGGATGACGCTGGAGCGCTCGCTGGCCTGGATCGACGATGACGAGCTCGTCGAGGTCACGCCGAAGTCGATCCGCCTGCGCAAGGCGATCCTCGACCCCAACGAGCGCAAGCGCTCCCAGAAGATGAAGCAGGACGTCGCCTGAAACCGGGCGCTTCTGACGGATTTCGAGGGGCGGGCCGAAAGGTCCGCCCCTTTTTCGTTCCGGGACCTGCCGTCGCCTCAATGGCTCATCAGGATCGGCAGCGTGCACTCGTGCAGCAAAGACTGCGTCACGCCGCCGAGCAGCCATTCGCGCAGGCGCGAGTGCTTGTAGGCGCCGCAGACGATGAGATCGGCTGAAAAGCCGGCGGCCGCCCGGCGGATCTCGCTGGCGACGTCGGCTTCACCGAGTGCGATGTTGCGCACGCTCACCTTGATGCCGTGCCGCGCCAGATGCGGGGCGAGGTCGGTGCCGGGCAGCAGGCCGGCGAGATCCTTCTCGCCGGTGACGGTCACGATCTCGACCTCCTCGGACTCCTGGAGGAAGGGCAGGGCGTCCGCGACGGCGCGGGCGGCCGAAGCGCCGCCATCCCAGGCGATCACGATGCGCTTGGCGGCGTAGCGCTCGCTGCCCGGCGGCACGATCAGGACCGGGCGCCCGCTGTCGAACAGGGCCGCTTCGATCAGCCCGCGGTCGCGCTGAACCGGATCGGTCTCCATGTCGAGCACCGTGACGTCGTGCACGCGGGCATGGGCGATCAGCCGGTCGCACAGGCTGGCGAAGACGAGGGACGGGGTCTCGACGGTGCAGACGACGCCGGCGAGGTCGGCCCGGCCCTTGGACTGTTCGGCGAAGGCCTCGGCCAGCTCCTTGATGCGGCGGTTTTCATGCGCGATCAGCTCGGCGCCGAAGGCTCCGACCAGCGATCCCGGCACCGCATAGCGCATCGAGGCGGCCTCCAGGGTCAGATGAGCGTCGGCGGCCTGCGACAGCGAGATCGCATAGGCGACGGCCGAGCTGTGATTGCCGCGTCCGTCCTCGGTGAAGCCGACGAGAACGCTCTTGATCGAGAGGGGCATGGCGGATCCTCCACAGGGTTGGTCTTGCCGACAGCTTGCCCGAATGCGTGGCCGAACCCTTGCGCTGGATCAATCCTTTGCGCTCCGATTGGTGGAACAGTGTCCTCGTCGGCGATCGACGGAGGAACGGCACCATGCTTCAGCGCATCTCGCTTCATCTGGGACGCACCCCGGCACAGCCCGAGGGCAGCAGCCGCGACGGCTACGAGATCACCGCCCCGCTCGATGCCGAGGGCAGGCTCGTCGCGCAGGAGTGGCAGGCGTCCCGGGACAAATGCCGCGTGCGGCGCTTCCGTCCCGGTGAGCCCGACCGCCATGGCTGGCTCCTGCACCGGGCCGGCGGCGAGGGCGGCGCGAATTGGGGCATCGACTATGACGATGCCTCCAGCGAGGACGACGAGTTCGGCTACAAGCTGGACCGGCATCGCTTCCAGATTGGGGAATATGTCTCGATCCGCGAGCAGGACGGCGATTTCCTGCCCTACAAGGTCGTCACGATCAGGCCGGTCGGGGTGGCGGCAGCCGCCGACGCGTCCTGACGCCGCGTCGCCACGGAGATCGAAAGCCATGTCGAACCCGCTCATGACGGCCCAGCCCCTGGGTATCGGCACGCTGCTCGTGCCGGTGCATCTCGGGGCCGGATGCGAACACACGATCCTCTTCGCGGCCAGGCTGGCGAAGGTTCTCTCCTGTCGCCTGATCGGTCTCGGTGCCGACCAGATCGAGCTGCCCTATTACGGCGACAGCGCGGGCATGGTCGATGCTGTGGTGGTCGAGAACGGCCGTGCGGTCCTGCTCGAGGATCTGGCGAAGGCGGAAGCGCTCTTTCGCAGCGCGGCCGATGGGGTCGCGCACGAATGGCGCGGCGCGATCGAGCAGACCCGCGAGTTTCTTCTGACCCAGTCGCGCGCGGCCGATCTCGTCGTCCTCGCGCGGCAGGGGCCGGGCGATTCGCCACTGGGGCGGATGGGCGTGGCGCCCGGCGACATCGTCATGGAGCTGGGGCGGCCGATCCTGGTGGTGCCGCCGGGCATCGAGACCCTGGCGGCGCGCAGCGTGGTGGTGGCCTGGAAGGACACGCGCGAGTCGCGACGCGCCCTGCAGGACGCGCTGCCCTTCCTGGTCCGGGCCGAGATGGTCTCCGTGCTCGCGGTGGGTGCCGATCCCGACGACGACGGCGCCCAGGACGCCTGCGGCTATCTCGCGCAGTACGGCATCGCCGCCCGCGCGGTGCTGCGGCCGAGGAGCGGCGGCTCGATCGTCGGAGAGATCACGGATCTGGTCCGGCAGCAGGGGGCGGATCTGATCGTCGCGGGGGCCTATGGGCATAGCCGCCTGCGCGAATGGATCTTCGGCGGTGTCACCCAGGAGCTGATCCAGGCGACGCCGGTCTGCTGCCTGATGTCCCACTGAACCGCCCCGCCTTGCGTTGGGCGCAGCGGTGCAGGCCGCGCTGCGCCCTTGTGACGGCCAGCCCTCTCTGGTCCTCTGGGCTCTCCCCGATCAGGAGAACCCCATGCAGTTCCGAAATCTCGGCCGCTCCGGCCTGCGCGTCTCCCTCGTCGGCCTCGGCTGCAACAATTTCGGCGGCCGGATCGACGATGTCGCGGCGGCCCGGGTGGTCGATGCCGCGATCGAGCATGGCATCACCCTGTTCGATACCGCCGACATCTATGGCGAGAAGGCGGGCTCGGAGCGTGTGCTCGGCGAGGTCTTGGGCGCGCGCCGCAAGGACATCGTCCTGGCCTCGAAGTTCGGCATGACCATGTTCCACGGCGGGCAGGGCGGTTCGCGCCGCTACATCCTCAGCGCGGTCGAGGAGTCCTTGACGCGGCTGAAGACCGACTGGATCGATCTCTACCAGTTCCACATGCCCGACCCGCTCACCCCGATCGACGAGACGCTGCGCGCGCTCGAAGATCTCGTGACCCAGGGCAAGGTCCGCTACACCGGCTGCTCCAACATGCCGGCCTGGCAGGTCGCGGACGCGCACTGGACGGCGCGCGATCTGCGTCTGCCCGGCTTCGCCTCGGCGCAGGACGAGTACAGCCTGCTCAAGCGCGGCGCCGAGAAGGACCTGATCCCCGCGCTCAAGCATTACGGCATGGGTCTGCTGCCCTATTTCCCGCTCGCCAACGGCGCCCTCACGGGCAAGTACAGGCGCAACGCCCCGATGCCCGACGGCGCGCGCCTGACCAAGCTGCCCGAGCGCGCCGGCCAGATCTTCAGCGACGCCAACTGGGTCAAGATCGAGGCGCTGACCGCGTTCTGCGAGGCGCGCGGCCGCACGCCGGTGGAACTCGCCTTCTCCTGGCTCGCCGCCCAGTCGGTCGTCTCCAGCGTCATCGCCGGTGCGACCAAGCCGGAGCAGATCGCCGCCAATGTAAAGGCGGCCGACTGGGCGCTGACGGCGGACGACCTCGCCGAGATCGACCGCATCACCGCATAATGGTGCGCGCGCTCCGCGGCTCGCTCACCGGAACGGCGGCTCGTCGAAGCTGCGCAGCTTGCGCGAATGGATCGTCGAGCCCGCCTCCTTCAGCTTTTCCAGCGCCGCGAGCCCGATCCGCAAATGCTCGCTGACGGCGCGCTCGTAGAACGCGTTGGCCGCACCCGGCAGCTTGATCTCGCCATGCAGCGGTTTGTCGGAGACGCAGAGCAGCGTGCCGTAGGGCACGCGTAAGCGGTAGCCCTGCGCGGCGATCGTGCCCGACTCCATGTCGACCGCGATGGCGCGCGACAGGTTGATCCGCCGGCGCTCCTTGGTCCAGCGCAGCTCCCAGTTGCGGTCGTCCTGCGTCACGACCGTCCCGGTGCGCAGGCGGTTCTTGAGATGGTCGCCCTTCTCGCCCGTCACCTCGGCGGCGGCCTCCTGCAGGGCGACCTGCACCTCGGCCAGGGCGGGGACGGGAACGTCGGGCGGCACCAGCTCGTCGAGGATGCCGTCCTGGCGCAGATAGGCATGGGCGAGGACATAGTCGCCGATGATCTGCGTCTGCCTCAGGCCGCCGCAATGGCCGACCATCAGCCAGCAATGCGGGCGCAGCACGGCCAGATGGTCGGTGATGTTCTTGGCGTTGGAGGGGCCGACGCCGATGTTGATCAGGGTCACGCCCTGCCCGTTCTTGCGCAGCAGGTGATAGGCGGGCATCTGGAAGCGGTGCCAGGGCGCCGACATCACCCGTTCCGCCGCGCTGACATCGACACCGTCGCGCTCGATCCGCACCCCGCCCGGCGTCACCAGCGCCTGTGCCGTGCCGGCCTCGATCTCCGCCAGCCCCAGCCGCACGAACTGGTCGACATAGCGGTGGTAGTTGGTCAGCAGCACCCAGGGCTGCACCGCGCGCCAGTCGGTGCCGGTATAGTGCACCAGCCGGCGCAGCGAATAGTCCACCCGTACCGCGTCGAACAGCGACAGCGGCCGCGGCTGCCCCTCGACGATGTCGAAGGTGCCGTCGGCGATCTCGTCGCCGACAAGCGAGAGCAGCGGTGTCGGGAAATGCCGCGCCAACTCGGCCGCCGTGACTTTGCCGCGGCCCAGCTCGTCGCCGCCGTCGAGCGCATAGGGGTAGGGGATCTCCTGGTCGCTGATGCCGGTCTCGATGGTCGCGCCGTACTCTCCGACCAGCGGCTCCAGCTGGTCGAGCAGATAGCCGCGGAACTCGGCCGGCTGCGTGATTGTTGTCGAGTAGACACCGGGCGCCGCGAACTTCGCATAGCCGCGCCGTGTCGCCGTCGGCAGTTGCGAGGGCTCATAGGTCACGCGCAGCAGCGGGTAGCGATAGCGCGCGCGCTCGTCGGGCGTCGGCGCCTGGCCGGTCTCGAAGAAGCGCTGCAGGTCGCGGCGCAATGCGGCCCGTGCCCCGGCATAGAGGCTTTCGAGCCGGTCGACGGCGGCGGCGGGTGTGGCGGCGATTTCGAACGTCATGGGCGGGGGGCGTCCTCTCGTTCGGCCGAGCTTTTAGCCGTGGCCGCGGGCGCGTGACAACTGCCGGCGGCGGAGAGGGTCAGCGGATTGACTCGAAGATCACCACTGATTACTAAACCAATAAGTTAACTTAAACCCGGCCCGAGAACGAGGTCACGAGGAGGAGATGACGATGTTCGCCAAACCGCAGAAGGAACATGGCTGGCTGCAGCAACTCGTCGGCGAATGGACCTCGGAGATGGACTGCGCGATGGGGCCGGACCAGCCCCGGCAGAAATCCAAGGGCCGGGAAACCGTGCGCTCGCTCGGCGGGCTCTGGACGCTCGGCGAAGGCGAGGGCCAGCTGCCCGACGGCACGACCGGCAGGACGCTGATGACGCTGGGCTTCGACCCCGTGAAGGGACGCTTCGTCGGCAGCTTCATCGGCTCGATGATGACGCATCACTGGCTCTATGAGGGCACCCTCGACGAAGCCGCCAACGTGCTGACGCTCGAATCCTCGGGCCCGAACATGATGGGCGACGGCGCCGTCATCCCCTATCGTGACGTCATCACCCTCGTCTCGCCCGACCATCGCATCCTGGCCTCCTTCATGCCCGACGGCAAAGGCGGCTGGAGCGAGTTCATGACGGCTCAATACCGCCGCGTGGCCTGATCGCCCACTTCCGTTCGAAGGAGAGACCGATGAAGATCGCCCCCTATCTGATGTTCGACGGCAACTGCCGCGAAGCCTTCACCACCTATGAAACCGTCTTCGGCGGCCGGATCGCCGCCATGATGGACCATCGCGGCACGCCGGCCGAAGCCCATGTCCCGCCCGAATGGCTGGACAAGATCCTGCATGCCTGTCTGGAGCTCGATGGCCAGATGCTGATGGCTTCCGACGCCCCGCCCGGCCGCAGCGACGGGCCGATGCGCAGCGTCTCGGTGTCGGTCAACGTGCCGGAGGTGGCGGAGGCCGAGCGCCTCTTCGCCGCTCTCTCCGAGGGCGCGACGATCCAGATGCCGCTGGAGGAGACCTTCTGGGCGCCGCGCTTCGGCATGCTGCGCGACCGCTTCGGCACGAACTGGATGATCGCCGCCGAGATGCCGGCCGACAGGGCGAATTGCGGCTGAGTCGCCTGTCATTCCGGGGCGCCGCGACAGCGGCGAACCCGGAACCCACGACCGGGCGAGCCGCCGATACTCTTCGACATCTGTAACGGGAAGCTGGTCGAACCACACCAAGCCGTGAATTCCGGGTTCTTCGCTCCGCGAAGCCCCGGAATGACAAGGTTACCCCAGCACCACCCAGGCAAGCAGGCCTGCGATCACCCAGAGCGCCCAGTTGCCCCAGCGGTTGCGCTGCGCCTCGGCGCGGCCGATCGCGGCGACGCTGCGCTCGTCGAGCGAGAAGCCATGGCGCGAGGCGTCCTCGAGCTGGCCGAGCACGCGCTCGGCCCGGGTCACTGTCTCCGGCAGGCGCGACAGGCTTCCCAGCAGGGATCCGGCCCCGCGCCCGGCCTCCTGAACCCGGCCGAGCGGGCCGAGATTCTGCGTGATCCAGTCGCGCACCACCGGCTCGGCCGTGCTCCACATGTCGAGATGCGGATCGAGCGTGCGGGCCACGCCCTCGACCACCACCATGGTCTTCTGCAGCATGACGAGCTCGGTGCGCGTCGCCATGTCGAACATGCCGGTGATCTCGAAGAGCAGCGTCAGCACCTTCGCCATCGAGATCTGGTCGGCGCTCTTGTCGTGGATCGGCTCGCCGACCGCGCGGATCGCTTGAGCGAAATCGGCGACGTCGTGATGAACCGGCACATAGCCGGCCTCGAAATGCACCTCGGCGACGCGGCGATAGTCGCGGGTGATGAAGCCGAGCAGGATCTCGGCGAGGAAGCGCCGCTCCTTCAGGCCGAGCCGGCCCATGATGCCGCCATCGACGGCGACGAGCCGGCCCTGCGCATCGACGAACAGGTTTCCCGGATGCATGTCGGCATGGAAGAAACCGTCGCGGATCGCATGTTTCAGGAAGGACTGGATCACGATGCGCCCCAGCGTCGGCAGGTCGTGCCCCGCCTTGCGCAGGCCCTCGACATCCGAGAGGCGGATGCCGTCGATCCACTCGTCGACCAGCATCTCGCGCGCGGTCAGCTGCCAATCGGGTTGGGGAACGCGGAAATCGGCGTCGTCCTTGGTGTTCTCGGCGAACTCCGACAGAGCGGCGGCCTCGAGCCGCAGATCCATCTCCATCGTCACCGAGCGCGCCAGCGTCTCGACCACGCCGGTGAAGCGCAGGCGTCGCGCCTCGGCCGAGCGCCGCTCGGCCAGCTCCGCCCCGAAGCGCATCGCGCCGAGATCGCGCTGGAAACGGTCGCGGATGCCCGGCCGCAGCACCTTCACCGCGACCTCGCGGCCGTCGTTCAGCCGGGCGCGGTGGACCTGGGCAATCGAGGCGGCGGCCACCGGCTCGCCGAAGGCGGCGAAGACCTGCTCGACCGGTCGGCCATGGGCGGCCTCGACGATCGCGCGGGCCTGCGCCATCGGGAAGGGTGGCATCCGGTCCTGCAGCGCCGAGAGATCGGACGCGATCTTCATGCCGACCACGTCGGGCCGCGTCGCCAGGAACTGCCCGAACTTCACATAGGACGGACCGAGCCGGGTCAGCGCCGCGGCGAGCCTTGTCGCCGAGGTGCCGGCCTCGCGCCGCTCGATCAGCCGCCCGATCCGGATCAGTGCGCGCGCCAGCGGCGGCAGCACGGAGGGGTCGACCAGGGCGAGCGCCCCCTCGCGCGCCAGCACGAAGCCGACGCGGGCGGTGCGCGCGAGATGGAAGAGCGAGGAGATCATGGGGCAGCCGCCGCTGCGGCAACAGGTCGATCCGTCATGCTCGGGCTTGTCCCGAGCATCCACGCCTTCCCTTCATCCGCGTCGCAAGACGTGGATGGTCGGCACAAGGCCGACCATGACGGGTTGCGCTCCCTCACAGCTTCCAGCCCGAATGCAGCGCCACGACGCCGCCGGTCATCGGCGTGAACTTCGCCCGGCGGAAACCGGCGGCCTCGATCATGCTGGCGAAGGCCTGGGGCCGCGGGAATTTCCGGATCGACTCGACGAGATACTGGTAGGGCTCGGCCTCGCCGGTCACCATCCGCCCCATCGGCGGGATGACGTTGAACGAATAGGCCTCGTAGACCTTGTCCAGCAGGGGCACGTCGACATGGCTGAATTCGAGGCAGAGGAACCGCCCGCCTCGCTTGAGCACGCGATGGGCCTCGGCCAGAGCCTTGTCGATGCGCGGCACGTTGCGGATGCCGAAGGCGATCGTATAGGCGTCGAAATGGTTGTCGGGCAGGCCGAGCGCCTCGGCATTGCCCTGCACGAAGCCGATGCGGTCGTCGTCGGGGAAGCGCTTGGCCGCCCGGTCGCGCCCGACGCTCAGCATCTCCGCGTTGATGTCGACCACCGTGACCTGCGTCTGCGGTCCGCCCGCCTCCAGCACCGAGAAAGCGACGTCGCCGGTGCCGCCGGCCACGTCGAGATGGCGGAAGGGCCGGTCCTTCGGCGGGTTGATGGCGGTCAGCAGCGCACTCTTCCAGGCCCGGTGCAGCCCCGCCGACATCAGGTCGTTCATCACATCGTAGCGGCCGGCGACCTTGTGGAAGACATCGTCGACCTTGGCCTGCTTCTCGGCCAGCGGCACGGTCTCGAAGCCGAAATGCGTGGTGTCGGAAGCTGCTGTCACGATCGGTC
>CALRYW010000104.1:0-13259 GCA_943372485.1 Allobosea thiooxidans | reverse complement strand
GGCCGGGCGGCCGCGGCGGTTTACTGCAGATACTGCTCGAAAATGGTGCCGCCGAGCCGGTTGTTCTCGGTGATGAAGTCCTCGATGAATTCGTGCAGCCCGTGCTGGAAGACGTCGTCGATGCTTGTGCTCGAGAGATTGGCGAGCGTCTTGCGCGCCTGGCGCTGGGCCGGGCCCTGGCGGCCATAGGAATCGCCGAGCAGGTCGAGGAAGCGCGAGATGTTCTCGTAGCAGGCGGCGAGCGAGCGCGGCATGCGCCGGTTCAGGATCAGCAGGTCGGCGATCAGCAGCGGCTTCACCGCCTCGCGATAGACCCAGTGATAGGCGGTGAGCGCCGAGACCTCGCGCAGCACGGTGGTCCACTGGAAATAGTCGAGCGACCCGCCGACCTGCTCGTTGGCCGGCAGCAGCACATGGTATTTCACGTCGAGGATGCGGGCGGTGTTGTCGGCGCGCTCGACATAGACGCCGAGCCGCGAGAACCAGTAGCCGTCGTCGCGCAGCATGGTGCGGTAGGCCGAGCCGTCGAAGACGAGCGAGACGTTCTTCACCCAGTCGAGGAAGCGGGCGAACTCCTCGCGGTCCATGCGCTTCTTCTCGAAGCGCTGCAGTTCGAGCCAGGCGCCGTTGAGCGCGTCCCACATCTCCGAGGTCAGCGCCGTGCGGACCCCGCGCGCATTGGAGCGGGCGAGCGCCAGGCAGTTGCGGATCGAGGAGGGGTTGTCGGGGTTGAAGGTCAGGAAGTCGCAGACATTGCGCTCATTGGCCTCGCCATAGGCCTTGGCGAAGGCCTCGTCGCAGCCGGCGGTGGCGACCGCGCTCTGCCATTCACTGCCGGCGCCGCCATAGGAGGAGGGCAGGTTGGAGAGGCGCATCGTCGCGTCGAGGATGCGGGCGAGGTATTCCGCCCGCTCGACATAGCGGGAGACCCAGTAGAGGCTGTCGGCGGTGCGCGAGAGCATAGTCAGATCGGGCCTTTTGGCGACGAGGCGGGACGGGTCGACAGATCGTTGGAACAGGGAGCCGGTGCCGAGATCAGGCATCGAGCACCCAGGTATCCTTGGTGCCGCCGCCCTGGCTGGAGTTGACGACGAGGGAGCCTTCCTTGAGGGCGACGCGGGTCAGGCCGCCGGGGACGCAGGAGATACCGTTGGCGCCCGACAGCACATAGGGCCGCAAATCGACATGGCGCGGCGCCACGCCCGACGCCACGAAGGTCGGGCAGGTGGAGAGCGCCAGCGTCGGCTGGGCGATGAATCCCTCCGGCTGGGCCTTGAGCTTGCGGCGGAAGGTTTCGAGCTGCGCCTTGTTGGCGTGGGGGCCGACCAGCATGCCGTAGCCGCCCGAGCCGTTGACCTCCTTGACGACGAGCTTCTCGAGATTGTCGAGCACATAAGCGTTGGCCTGCGGCTCGCGGCAGCGCCAGGTCGGCACGTTTTTCAGGATCGGCTCCTCGCCGGTGAAGAACTTCACGATCTCGGGCATGTAGCTGTAGACCGCCTTGTCGTCGGCGACGCCGGTGCCGACCGCGTTGGCGAGCGTGACGTTGCCGGCCTTGTAGGCGCCGATCAGCCCGGGCACGCCGAGCACGGAGTCGCTGCGGAAGACGAGCGGGTCGATGAAGTCGTCGTCGATGCGCCGGTAGATCACGTCGACGCGCTTGGGACCCTGCGTGGTGCGCATGTAGACCACGTCGTCCTTGACCAGAAGGTCCGAGCCCTCGACCAGCTCGACGCCAAGCTTATCGGCGAGGAAGGAGTGCTCGTAGAAGGCCGAATTGTACTGGCCCGGCGTCAGCAGGCAGATGTTGGGGTCGGCGGAAGCGGAGCGCGGCGCGACCGAGCGCAGCGTCGCCAGCAGTTGGTCGGGATAATTGTCGACCGGCGCGACGCGATGCGTGGCGAAGAGCTCCGGGAAGAGCCGCAGCATCACCTCGCGGTTCTCCATCATGTAGGAGACGCCGGACGGGGTGCGGGCATTGTCCTCCAGCACGTAGAAGGTGTCGGCGTCGACGCGGACGATGTCGATGCCGGCGATGTGGCAGTAGATGCCGTGCGGCACCTGGAAATCGACCATCTCGAGCTGGTAGCAGGCATTGCGATAGACCAGATCGGCCGGGATGATGCCGGCCTTGATGCATTCCCTGGGGCCGTAGACATCGGCCAGGAACATGTTGAGCGCGGTGACGCGCTGGCGCAGGCCGGCCTCGAGCTTGGTCCATTCCGGCTTGGTCAGCACGCGCGGAATGATGTCGAAGGGAATCAGGCGCTCGGTCGATTCCTCGTCACCATAGACGGCGAAGGTGATGCCGATGCGCCGGAAGAAGAGTTCGGCCTGGCTGCGCCGCAGCGCCAGCATCTCCGGCGGCGCTTCCTTCAGCCAGCGGTCCAGTGCCGTATAGGCCTGCCGGACATCGCCCTCCGTCCCCGTCATCTCATCGAAAGCGACCATGCAGGCGTCTTTCCCCCGTTTGGTCCAGCCTATGCCTATTCACGCGCGTTCGGAAAGGGGGCTGATGCCAAGCCCTTCGGCGGAGCTGCCCATTTCATAGGCGGCTCCGGACGCGGGCGCTTCAGATCAGGCCCAGCCCGCGGAAGCTCGCATGGCCGTCGCGGCCGACGATGACGTGGTCGTGGATCGCGATGCCCAAGGGCTTCGCGATATCAACGAGTTCGCGGGTCATCTTGACGTCGGCGGCCGAGGGCGTCGGGTCGCCCGACGGGTGGTTGTGAACCAGGATGATCGCCGAGGCCGAGAGTTCGAGCGCGCGGCGAACGACCTCCCGCGGATAGACCGGGGTGTGGTCGACGGTGCCGGTCTGCTGCACCTCGTCGGCGATGACGGCGTTCTTCTTGTCGAGGAAGAGCAGGCGGAACTGCTCGCGTTCGGCGAAGGCCATGGTCGTGCGGCAGTAGTCGAGCACCGCCGACCAGGAGGAGAGCACGGTGCGCCTCGTGACGGCGCCCCTGGCCATGCGCTGCAGTGCCGCCTCGACCACCTTCAGATCGACCGCGACGCCCTCGCCGATGCCCTTGACCTCGGTCAGCCGCGCCGCCGGCGCGCCCAGAACCTCGGCGAAGGAGCCGAAGCGCGCGATCAGCTCCTTGGCGAGCGGCTTGACGTCGCGTTGCGGAATCGAGCGGAAGAGCAGCAGCTCCAGCAGTTCGTAATCGGGCAGGGTGTCGGCGCCCGCCTCCTGAAAGCGGCTGCGCAGCCGCTCGCGATGGCCGAGATAATGCGGCGTTTCGATGGGCGCGCCGGAGGTTTTCGCGGGAGAGGCAGGCCGCGACGTGCGGCCTTGGCCTGTGCCCGCCTTGCCGGTCATGGCACGGCGAGCGGGTTGTCCCGTCCCGACGGCGAGAGCGTGAAGATCTCGCAACCGGTCTCGGTAACGCCGATCGTATGCTCGAACTGGGCCGAGAGCGAGCGGTCCCGCGTCACCGCGGTCCAGCCGTCGGAGAGCACCTTCACCCCGGCCTTGCCGAGATTGATCATCGGCTCGATGGTGAAGATCATCCCGGGCTTCAACTGCGGGCCTTCACCCGGCGAGCCGTAGTGCAGGATGTTGGGGGCGTCGTGGAAATTGCGGCCGACGCCGTGGCCGCAGAAGTCCCTGACCACCGAGCAACGCTCGGCCTCGGCATAGCGCTGGATGGCGAAGCCGATATCGCCGGTGGTGGCGCCGGCACGCACCGCCTTGATGCCGCGCATCAGGCTCTCAAAGGTGATCTCGACCAGGCGCTCGGCCTTCCGCGAGAGCGCGCCGACGCCGTACATCCGGCTCGAATCGCCATGCCAGCCATCGACGATCAGCGTGTAGTCGATGTTCAGAATGTCGCCGTCGCGCAGCGGCTTGTCGTCGGGAATGCCGTGGCAGACGACATGGTTGATCGAGGTGCAGATCGACTTGGTGTAGCCGCGGTAGAACAGCGTGGCGGGATAGGCGCCATTGTCCCGCGCGAACTGGAAGGCGAGGTCGTCGAGACGCTGGGTGGTGACGCCGGGCTTGACGTAGGAGCCGAGCATGTCGAGGCCCTCGGCCGTCAGACGGCCGGCCTTGTGCATGGCCGCGAAGGCGTCCGCGCCGTGAATCTTGATGGCCGGCTCGCGGTGCCGCGACCGGCCCAGTGGCTCGTCAAAGGTCATGTTCGCCGGACAACTCCTCGCCGGGCCTATCTATTGGGTTTGGCGGACGGCGCAAGGCGGCTCGGCCCTGCGTCCCGTCGTCTTCACGTCGCTTTGACCCTCGGCGTGTCGCGCCGGCTGGCGTCACTGGCCGCGCGCGTGTATCAGGCGGGCAGCATGGCCAGCATCGATCATTCACAGGCGGAGGACAAGCCTTACGGCGCCTTCGCACCGCCGCGCGGCTTGTCGCGCCTCATCGCCTGGACGCGCTGTGCGTCCGACAGCTTCTTCGGTCGCAAGTTCGCCTATGCCCTGCGCCGGCTCGGCCTGCGCTCGCTCGCGGGGCGCCCGGTCGACATCGAGTCGCTGGGCGCGCGCATGCGGCTCTATCCGGACGGCAATGTCTGCGAGAAGCGGGTTCTGTTCACCCCGCAGTATTTCGATCCCGTCGAGCGCGAGATCCTGGCCTCGCGCCTGCGTGAGGGTTTCCGCTTCATCGACATCGGCGCCAATATCGGCGCGTATTCGCTCTTCGTGGCGGCCAAGGCCGGGCCGAGCGCGCGCATCGTCGCGGTCGAGCCCCAGCCCGAGGTCTTCGCGCGGCTGGCCTTCAACATTGCGCAGAACCCGTTCGGCACGGTCAAGGCGGTGGCCTGCGCGCTCGCCGACAAGCCGGGCGAGCTGACGCTGTTCATCGACCCGACCAATCGCGGCGAGTCGAGCGTGCGCATCCTGCGCTCGAGCGCCGGCACCACGGTGCGGGTTCCCGCCATGACGCTGCTCGCGCTGGTCGAGAACGAGGGCTATGAGCGTCTCGACGCGATCAAGCTCGATGTCGAGGGGGCTGAGGATCTGATCCTCGAGCCCTTCCTGCGCGACGCGCCGCAGAGCCTCTGGCCGGGGCTGATCGTCATCGAGGACTCGCGCCAGCGCTGGCAGAGCGACCTCGCCGCCCTGCTGGAGCGCAGCGGCTATACGCTGCGCGCGCAGACGCGGCTCAATCTCGTCTTCGAGCGGCCGCATAGGCCGGCCGAAGAGGCTGTCGTCAGCGGCTGAAGGCGCGGCGAAGGCGCCGCTTGAGCCGGCGCCGGCAAAGCCCTAGCAGTAGCGGCGCCAGGAGGCGGAGCGCGCCTCGCGCCGCAGCCAGGAGCCGGGCATGACCATGAGCGAGACCACCTCTTCCCCGGCCAGCGTGACGGCCGCGATCCTGGTCATCGGCGACGAGATCTTGTCGGGCCGGACCAAGGACAAGAACATCGGCTACATCGCCGAGTATCTGACCAATATCGGCATCGAGCTGCGCGAGGTCCGGATCGTGCCGGACGTCCAGGAGGAGATCGTCGCGGCGCTGAACGCGCTGCGCGTGCGCTACACCTACATCTTCACCACCGGCGGCATTGGCCCGACGCATGACGACATCACCGCCGATTCGGTGGCCGCGGCCTTCGGCGTCTCGATCGACCACGACCCGCGCGCCATCGCGATGCTCGCCGAACGTTTCCCGCCCGACCAGCTTAACGAGGCGCGGCTGCGCATGGCGCGGATTCCGGCCGGGGCCGATCTCATCGCCAATTCGGTCTCGAAGGCGCCGGGCTTCACCATCGGCAATGTCTATGTGATGGCGGGCGTGCCCTCGATCATGCAGGCCATGCTCGACGTCGTTGCCCCGACGCTGCAGACGGGGGTGAAGATCCTCTCGGACACGGCCCGCGCCGGCCTGCGCGAGGGCGATATCGGCACGGCCCTGGCCGAGGTCGCCAAGGCGCATCCGAATGTTTCGATCGGCTCCTATCCGTTCTTCTCGGAGACGGGGCCGGACACCAATGTCGTGGTGCGCTCGCGCGATCCCGATGCGCTGGCGGCGGCGATGGCGGCGGTGAAGGCGATGATTGCGGCCGAGCAGGCGAGGCTCGGCGCCTGACGCAACGGCTTTTGCGGGGACGAACGGCGCGTCGCCTCTTGCCAGCGGCGCGCCGATAGGGTTTTGCCACGGGCTGAAGGGCCGTTCGCGCCCGAGACCGATCCGGAGCCTCCGCGCCATGGCCGAGCCGACCTCCAACAAGGCCTTCCCCGTTTCCTGGGACCAGTTCCATCGCGACGCGCGGGCGCTCGCCTGGCGGCTGGCGGAGAAGGGGCCGTTCGAGGCGATCGTCTGCATCACGCGCGGCGGGCTGGTGCCGGCGGCGATCATCTGCCGGGAGCTCGGCCTGCGTCTGATCGAGACGGTCTGCGTTGCCAGCTATCACGACTACAAGAACCAGACCGAGCTCAAGGTGCTCAAGGACGTCGCCCCCTCGATCAAGGCGATCGGCGACGGCAAGGGCCGGGGCGTGCTCGTCGTCGACGACCTCACCGATACCGGCAAGACGGCCCGCGTCGTGCGCGAAATGCTGCCGAACGCGCATTTCGCCACGGTCTACGCCAAGCCGGCCGGCGTGCCCACCGTCGACACCTTCGTCACCGAGGTCAGCCAGGACACCTGGATCTACTTCCCCTGGGACATGGGGCTGGCTTATGTCGAGCCGATCGCCAAGGATCACAAGGGCTGAGGATCACAAGGGCTGAGGGTGGGCCGGCCGCCACCGTCTGGAGGAGATCGCGATGATCGACGCAGCGACGGACCGGCCGAACCGCCTTCCCTGGCCGCCCATGCTCTACGGGGCGGCGATCTTGGTGGCGATGGCGCTGCAGCGACTGCTGCCGCTGCCCTATCCGGCGGCTGATGGCGCGCTTGCCGGCTGGCTCGGCCCCGTCGGCTGGCTGCTGCTGGCGGTCGGCGCCGGCTTCGACCTCTCCGCGATGGCGACGATGGCCCGTGCCCGCGCCAACATCCTGCCGCACCGGGCCGCGACCGCGCTGGTCGAGAGCGGGCCCTTCGCGATCAGCCGCAACCCGATCTATTTCGGCAACACCCTGATGATGGTCGGGGCCGGGCTCGGCTTCGGCAATCTCTGGCTGATCGTGACCGGGCTCGTCGCCGCGGTCCTGGTCCTGAAACTCGCCATCGCGCGCGAGGAGCGCCATCTCGAGGCGCTGTTCGGGCCGGCCTGGTTGGCCTATCGCGGCCGGGTGCGCCGCTGGATCGGGCGGCGCTGACGCGTCTGCCTATCGCGCCCGCAGCGCGACGCTCATGCCGGCGATCACCAGCACCATCCCGGCGATTTCGACCGGGGAGGGATATTCGCCGAGCAGCAGGATCGCGGCGAGCGCGGTCACGACCGGGTTGAGCGGCAGGAACAGCGTCGCGCGCCCAGCGCCCAGCAGTTCCACCGATTTGGTGTAGAGAAACAGCGCGCCGACGCCGACCAGCGCGCCCTGATAGAGCGCCTGCAGCGCGATCGCCGACCAGGCGACCTCGGCGAGCCGGATCGGCATGGTCGCCGCGAAGACCGGCAGGATCAGCAGCGAGAGCAGGCAGGTCGCGATGGTGACGTCGATCGCGTCCGTCCGCCAGCGCAGGGCCAGAAGCCCGAAGGCCGACCACATCACCGCATTGGTGACGAAGAAGAGATCGCCGATCCAGGCATTGGCCCCCGCGCCCGATTCCCCGAAGGCCTGCCAGCCGAAGGCGCCGATGCCGGCCAGCACCAGTGCGAGGCCGAGCAGCCGCAGCGGCCCCGGCCTCTCGCCCAGCACGAGGAAGGCCAGCGCCACCGTCATCACCGGGATCAGGCCGGGCACGATCACCGAGGCGTGCAGCGCCGGGGCGAAGGTCGCGCCGCCGACCAGCACGAGGGCATAGGGCGCGCCCGCGAGCGCGGTCAGGATCAGCGCCCGCCGCCAGCCGAGCGCGCCGACCGGAAAGGGCCGCATCCGCCGCCGCGCCAGGGGCAGAAGGATCAGCGACGCCACGACGAAGCGCAGGATGGTGACGTCCGCCGCGCTCAGCCCATCCGCCACCGACTGGCGCGAAACGACGGACTGCACGCCCCAGATCAGGCTGGTCAGCAGGCCGCAACCGATGCCGAGCCAGAGGCGTCGGCGCGCCATGGCAACCGGAGCGGGAGAGGCGAGGTCTGACACGAGGGGCTTTCGCAAGGGCCGGGGCCGGAGAACGGCTCCGGCTGTGCCCGCTCCTATGCGGGCGCGGTCGCCGCCGGGCAAGGGGCGCCAGCAGTGACGCAACCCTGCGCCCCGCGCGGTCTACCCCGCCAGAAAGCGCCCGGCCGCACCGTGCAGCACCTGGATGCCCAAAGCGAGGTCCTCGTCCTTCGTGTCCTCGGTCCAGTGATGCGAAATGCCGCCGATCGAGGGCACGAACAGCATCGAGGCCGGCAGCTTGCGGGCGATGACCTGCGCGTCATGGCCGGCGCCCGAGGGCATGGTCTGCCAGGCGCCGGGCGCGATGGCTTCGGCGGCGGCGGAGAGGGCCTGCATCATGGCGGGGTCGCAGAGCGCCGGCACCGCCTTCGAGACGGAGGAGAGCGTGATGCTGCAGCGTTCGCGGCGGTTGGCTTCCTGCACCAGCGATTTCAGGCCGGCCTCCAGCCGCTCCAGCACCGCCACCGAGACGTCGCGGAACTGGAACAGGATCTCGGCCCTTCCGGGAATGATGTTGGGGGCGTCGGGCTCGAGCCGGAAGCGGCCGGTGGTCCAGGTCGTGCGCTCGCCGACGAGGCGCGGGAACTCGGCGTCGATGGCCGCGAGCAGCCGGACCGCGCTCAGGCCCGCATCCCGGCGCTCGGCCATGGTGGTGCCGCCGGCATGGTCCTGCTGGCCCTCGACGACGATGCGCCATTGCCAGATCGCGACGATGCCGGTGACGACGCCGAGCTGTAAGCCCGCCTCTTCGAGCTGCGTGCCCTGCTCGATATGCATCTCGTAATAGCCCTTGTATCGGCCGATCTCGAGCAGCCGGCGCGGCAGGCCTTCGAGCCCGGCGGCGCGCAGGGCCTCGCGCAGCGGCGTGCCGTCGGTGCGGTTGCGGGCGCCGTCGATCGCCTCCTCGGTGAGATCGCCGATCATCGAGCGGCTGCCGGGCAGGCTGAGGCTGAAATGGCCCTCCTCGTCGGCGAAGGCGCAGACATCGACCGGCAGCCCGGCCCGGGCGAGCGCGATGCCGGCGACGACGCCGAGCGCACCGTCGAGCCAGCCGGCCTCGTTCTGCGATTCGATATGGCTGCCGACGAGAAGATGCGGGCCGGGGCCGGGATGGCGGCCATAGACATTGCCGATGCCGTCGATCGAGGCCTCCAGCCCGCATTCCGTCAGCTTGGCCATCAGCCAGCGACGCGCCTCCATGTCTTGCGGAGAATAGGTCGGGCGGTGGACGCCGGACTTGAAGGTGCCGATGGCGCGCAGCTCGTAGAGATCACGCAGGAAGGCTTCAGTGTCGACAGCAGACATGGCGGGCTCGCTTTCGGGCAGGCGGGGCGGCGCGGGGCGTTTCGGGCTCAGGCGGGCGGCTGCTGGCCGACCGCACCGGCGAAGTCGGCGACGGTCGAGACCCAGCCGAAGAAGGTCTCGATGTTGTAGAGCGCGGCTTTCTGGGCGAAGTCCGGCCCCGCGGCGTGCGTCGCATCCTCCAGCACGACGCTGAAATATTCGAGATGGAAGGCGTCGCGCAGCGAGGATTCGACGCAGACATTGGTGGCGATGCCGGTGAAAACGAGATTGCGGATGCCCCGCGCCCGCAACAGGCTGTCGATGTTGGTGTTGAAGAAGACGCTGTAGCGCGGCTTGGGCACGACGAGATCGCCCGGCTGCGGGGTGAGCGCATCGATGATGGCGTAGTCCCAGCCGCCCTTGGCGAGCAGCTTGCCGTCGAGCTCGGGCTTGCGGCGCATCGTCTTCAGCGCATTCGACTTGTGCCAGTTCGGCGAGCCGGGTCCGCCCGCCTCGCGATAGCCCGCGTCCCAGCCGTTCTGCAGGAAGATCACCGGGATGCCGGCGCGGCGGGCCGCGTCCGCCGCCAGCGCGACCTGCTGGATCACGGCCGGCGTGCCGGTGATGTCGAAGCCGGCGAGGTCGATATAGCCACCCGGCGAGGCATAGGCGTTCTGCATGTCGACGACGATCAGCGCGGTGCGGCCCGGATCGAGGCGCAGCGGCTCGGGCCGGGCCGGCAGGACGATCGAGGCGGCAGCGGCGTCAGGCTCGGGCAGACCGGCGGCGGACAGGGCGTGCATCGGCATCTCCGGCAAGGCATGGGCGCTCAGGCGTGGGCGAGCATCGCAGGCCGGGCGGGACCGGCAAGACGGGCGGGCGTTGCCAGCAAGAGCCGTGCCGCGCCGCCTTGCGCTCCCGTGCGGTTCCGGTCTGAAACGTGCCGGTCTGAAATTTGCCTCGGCCGATTCCGGGAGGATGAGCGATGAATGATGGGGTCGAAAGCGCGATCGGGGACGAGGCGGTGCTGGCGGCGCGGCTGCTGGACAAGATCGCCCAGGCCCGAGCCGATGCGCGCGAGGACCCGTTCGGCAACCCGGTCCTGCGGGTGACGCTGTGGCTGACGCGGCGGATGGACCGCGGCGAGCTCGATGTCGCGGCCGCCTGCGGGCTGGTGCGGCGGCTGGGGCGGGAGGCGCTGCGCCAGCGCGCCGGCCGGCTGGCGGCCTATGTCGGGCTCGACGGCGACGGCGAGGCGGCCTTCGCCGCGCTCGCCGGCACGCTCGCGGAGGCTGCGTCCGGCGCGCCCGATCCGCTGACGGCCTATCGCGATGCCGTCGAGCGGCTGCGCTTCGCGGCCGTCTTCACGGCGCATCCGACCTTCGGCATGAGCCGCAGGCTCGCCCATGCGCTCGCGGCTCAGGCCAGCGGAGAGGGGGGCGGCGAGGCGGTGATCGGCGATGCCGCGCTGTCCTTCCGACCCGACGGGCGGATCACGCTGCAGGACGAATTCGAGCAGGCGCGCTATGCGGTACGCCATGCCCGCGACGCGATCGACGCGCTGAACGCCGCGCTGCTGCGGGCGGCGCAGGAACTCGCGCCCGAGCGCTGGCAGGATTTGGCGCCGCGCCCGGTCATCCTCGCCTCCTGGGTCGGCTGCGACACCGACGGGCGCACCGATATCGGCTGGTGGGACACGCTGCGCTACCGGCTGGAATCGAAGCAGGGCCAGTTCGCGCGCATCCTGGAGAAGCTGCCCGTCGTGCCGGCAACCGCTGCTGTGCGCGAGCTGGTCGGCACGGCGCTGGCGGCGGTCGAGCGGCAATTGGCGCTGGCGCCGCCGATCACCACTGAGCCCGCTTTGCCGGCGCTGCAGGCCTTTGCGCTGGCGCTGGTCCAAGAGCGCGAGGCGGCGCTGCCGGAGGCGTCGCGCCTGATCGCGGCCCTGGACGAGGCCATCGCGCAGCCCGCCGACGACGCCACGACGATGGCCCTCTGCCTGGTCAAGGCCGGTTGCATCGCCCATGGCGTCTCGATCGCGCTGCCGCATTTCCGGCTCAACGCCTCGCAGCTCCACAATGCCATGCGCGGGGTGATCCCGCTCGACGAGGAGCCGACGCAGCCGGCGCAGCGGCGCGCCTTCCTCTCGGCGGTGAACGGGCTGCTGGCGAAGGTTCCGCCCATCGCGGTCGATTTCGGCGCGCTGGCGGCCGAGCGCGCCTCGGCGACGCGGATGCTGATGACGATCGCGCAGATCGTGAAGCATGTCGACGGCACCAAAGCGGTGCGCTTCCTCGTCGCCGAAACCGAGACCGGTTACACGCTGCTTTGCGCGCTCTGGCTCGCCAGCCGCTTCGGCATCGCCGACCGCGTCGAGATCTCGCCGCTGTTCGAGACGGAAGACGCGCTGGAGCAGGGGCCGCGCATCATCGACGAGGCGCTGCGCAGCCCGCATTTCCGTGCCTATCTCAAGCGCCATGGCCGCTTCTGCGTCCAGTTCGGCTATTCCGATTCCGGCCGTTATATCGGCCAGGTCGCGGCCACCTTCTGGATCGAGCGGCTGCGCATCCGCATCTGCGAGCTGCTGCGCCGCTACGACCTCGCCGAGGTCGAGCTCGTCATTTTCGACACCCATGGCGAATCCGCCGGGCGCGGCGCCCATCCCGGCAGCCTCGCCGACCGGCTCGCTTATCTCGAACCGGCCTGGGCGCGCGCGGCTTTCGCCAAGGCCGGCCTGCGCAATGTGCGCGAGACCAGCTTCCAGGGCAGCGACGGCTATCTGATGTTCGGCACGCCGCAGCTGGCGGCGGCGACCGTCGGGCGCATCGCCGAGGCGGTGCTCGTGCCGGTGGCCGACGATGTCGCCGACCCGATCTATGACGAGCCCGACTTCGCAACCGAGTTCTTCCAGACCGTGCGCGAGGAGATGACGGCGCTGGTCGACGACCCCGGCTATGCCGCGCTGATCGGCACTTTCGGCCCCTCGCTGCTCGACAAGACCGGCTCGCGCCCCGCGGCGCGCCAGAGCGATGCCGGCGGACCGACGCGCATCCGCCATCCGCGCGAATTGCGCGCCATTCCCAACAACGCGATCCTGCAGCAGCTCGGCTGGCTCGCCAACAGCGTCCACGGCATCGGCCAGGCGGCGGCGCGCGCACCCGATCTGTTCAACGCCATGCGCGAGCGCTCCGACCGCTTCGACCGGGCCTATCGCCTGGCGGAGCATGCGCTCGCGGCGAGCGACCTCGATGTGCTGCGCGCCTATCTCGACTCGCTCGATCCCGGCAGCTGGTTCGACCGGGCGCGGCGCACCGTGCGCGAGGGACGCCGCGACGAGTTGCTCGCCGTCGGCGAGGCGCTGTCGCGGCTCGATCTCGCGCCTTCGCTGCGCAGCCTGTTCTGGCGGCTCTCCTCGGATGCTCTGAAGCTGAAGGCGGCTGCGCCGGACGTTCCGGAGATGCCGGCGCGGCTGGTGGCGCTGCATGCGCTGCGGCTGGCGGCGATGCACGGCATCTGGCTGCGGGCGAGCCATATCCCGGATTTCCGGCCCCATGCCGGCATCACCCGCGAGGTCCTGGTCGAGCGGCTGCTGCGGCTCGACGTGCCGGCCTGCCTGGCGCTGCTCGCCGACATCTTCCCGCTGCGGCCCGACCCGACCATCGGGCTCGATTTCGGCGAGCCGCCGGGCCCGCGCGAAACCGGCACCTATGAGGCGCTGCACCGCGAGGTGATCGCGCCGATGCAGGGCCTGTTCGAATTGCTGCGCGAGATCTCCGGCGCGATCCAGCACGAGATCGGGGCGTTTGGCT
>CALRYW010000103.1:0-13657 GCA_943372485.1 Allobosea thiooxidans | reverse complement strand
GCTGTGGGCATGGCGACCTCGATCCCGCCGCACAACGCCGCCGAACTCTGCGACGCCGCGCTCTATCTGATCCAGCATCCGGAGACCGCCTCCGAACAGCTGATGACCTTCGTGCAGGGCCCGGATTTCCCGACTGGCGGCATCATCGTCGAGAGCCGGGCCTCGATGGCCGAGACCTACCGCACCGGCCGCGGCGCCTTCCGCACCCGCGCCCGCTGGCACGCCGAGGATCTCGGCCGCGGCACCTGGCATGTCGTCGTCACCGAGATCCCCTATATGGTCCAGAAGGGCCGGCTGATCGAGAAGATCGCCGAGCTTCTGAACGACAAGAAGCTGCCGCTCGTCGCCGACATCCGCGACGAATCGGCGGAGGACATCCGCGTCGTCATCGAGCCGCGCGCGCGCAATGTCGATCCGGCGCTGATGATGGAATCGCTCTTCCGGCTGACCGAGCTGGAATCGCGCATCTCGATGAACATGAACGTGCTGACCGGCGGCCTGGTCCCGCGCGTGCTCGGCCTCAACGAGGCACTGCGCGCCTGGCTCGACCACCGCCGCGACGTGTTGCTGCGGCGCTCGCGCTTTCGGCTCGGCCAGATTGAGAAGCGGCTCGAAATCCTGCGCGGCCTGCTGATCGTCTATCTCGACCTCGACCGCGTCATCAAGATCATCCGCGAGGAGGACGAGCCCAAGACCGAGCTGATGCGCGTCTTCGAGCTCAGCGAGGTCCAGGCCAACGCCATCCTCGACACCCGCCTGCGCGCCCTGCGCAAGCTCGAGGAGATGCAGCTCAAGACCGAACTCGACGAGCTGACCAAGGAAAAGGGCCAGATCGAGGAGCTGCTGGCGTCCGAGCCGGTGCAGTGGAAGCTGATCCAGCACGACATCCGTCAGGTGAAGAAGCTCTTCGGCCCGGAGACGGCGATCGGCAAACGCCGTACCAGCTTCGCCGACATGCCCGACACCACCGACATCGACTTGACCCAGGCGATGGTCGAGCGCGAGCCGGTGACGGTGGTGATCTCGAAGAAGGGCTGGATCCGCGCGCTCAAGGGCCATGTCCAGGACCAGTCGACCCTGACCTTCAAGGGCGATGACGGGCTGAAGACCGCCTTCTTCACCGAGACGACGGCGAAGATCCTGGTGCTCGCGACCAATGGCAAGGTCTTCACCCTGGAGGCGGCCAAGCTGCCCGGCGGCCGCGGCTTCGGCGACCCGATCCGCCTGATGATCGACCTCGAGGAACATGCCGAGATCGTCGAGGCCTTCCCCTACCGGCCCGGCCTCAAGCTCTTGATGGTGACGACGGACGGGCGCGGCTTCGTCGCCCCCGCCGACGACGTCGTCGCCAACACCCGCAAGGGCCGGCAGGTGCTGAATGTCGACATGCCCGTCGAGGCGCTGCTGACGACCCCGGCCGAGGGCGACCATGTCGCGATCATCGGCCAGAACCGCAAGCTGATCTGCTTCCCGCTCTCGGAAGTCGCGGAGATGAGCCGCGGCAAGGGCGTGCGGCTGCAGCGCTACAAGGAGGGCGGCGTCTCCGACGCCAAGACCTTCAAGCTGGCGGACGGCCTGACCTGGCGCGACACCTCGGGCCGGACCTGGACCGTGGCCCAGAGCGAACTGATGGAATGGCTCGGCCACCGCGGCGAAGCCGGCCGCCTGCCGCCCAAGGGCTTCCCGAAGAACAACAAGTTCGGGGGGTGAGCAGGAGGAAGACGCTCGGCGCAGCCGTCATGGTCGGGCTTGTCCCGACCATCCACGTCGTCATGGGGCAAAGGCTATGTTCAAGACGTGGATGCTCGTCACAAGGGCGAGCATGACGCAGTGGAAACCAAGATCCGTCAGTCACTTGCAGCCGACAGCGGAATCAACCCCGCAACCACCTGATTCAATCCTTCAGCGGATGCTCTGGCCGATGACGCCGACTTCGAGGCCGAGCGTGAGATTGTTGGTCACCGCCCATTCGACGCCGGCGCGCGCCTCGGGTCGCACCGCGATGTCTCTGCGCGAGAACGGCGCCGACCAGGGCGTCGCGCCCCAGCGATAGGTCTCGTTGGCGGCGGCCATGCCGACCTTGGTGTAAACAAGCACGTCGGGTGTCACCAGAACGCCGGTCTTGATCTGGAAGGCGCCGGCGAAGTCGCGCGTGAAGCTCGCCTGGCCGAAGCCCGGCGTGTTGGCGCCGCCGAAGCTCGGCATGTAATCGAGCGCGCCGACGATGCCGTAGACGAAATTGCCTTCGCGCTTCATCACGCCGGCCTCGAGCCCGAAGGTCGGGCCGGCGCTGCTGCCGAAGCGCTTCGAACTGGTGACGTTGAAGCCCGTCGAGATCCGGGCATAGGAACCCTCCCAGCGCACGCCGCCGGGCGCCAGCGTCGGCTGCGACCAGGCGAAGGAGGGCAGCGGCGCGAAGCCGTCGAAGGGCAGCCAGGACTGGGCGCGGGCCGCGCCCGGCAGGAGCAGGGCGCCGACGATCACGGCGGAGAGAAGCGGCACTCTCACGGTCGAACACATCCTCGTCGCAGCGGTCTGCAGAACCAGACTAGCATGAAGAGGCCGGAATGTCGCGGATTTGTGGCGGTCTGGCGCGTCAGGACAGCTTGGTCTTGAGCTTGAGGAAGCGCATCGTCCGCTCGGCTGTGGCGGTGTCGAGCGCGGCATAGGCCTTCAGGTCGTCCTCTGTCGCGGTCTTCGCGAACATCATCCGCCGGCCGCGCAGCTTCAAAACGGCGCCGAAGGCGTCCGTCGAGACGCCGAGTGCCCGGCAGGCGACGGCGATCCCGCTGGCATCGCGCTGCATCAGCACGCGCAGGGCCTGGTCGGTGCTGAGACTGGCGACCTGGGCGAAGACCAGCGCGAGGTGGAAGGCGCGGTCCTCCTCGGCCAGCATGGTGACGATCTCGTCGAGCGGGCGCTTGCCGGCCGAAAGGTCGGCCATCAGCAGCTTGATCTCAAGCCGCTGCTGGCGGGCCTGGCGCGCCAGGCTGAGCGCCTCGCTGCCCGGCTTGTTCCAGAGCGTCCCGTCCTCGCTCATCTGCCCGACGATGCGCATGACGCGCTCGGCGCGGTTGGGCGTCAGGTCGGAACGCGATGACAGCGCGAGGCTGATCTGGCCGTCCTGCCCGCCGCGTTCGATCAGCCGGTCGAAGCCCTTCTCGGAGAGGCTGGCGCCCTCATTGGCGCTGACGGTGTGCAGCACCTCGCGGTCGCCGCGCTCGACCAGGATGTCGGTCACGCTCTCGGAGAGCCGGGCGCGCTCGGCGATCGCCACGAGATGGCGCTGCGACTGCGTCACCGCGATCGCGGCCAGATCCGTGTCCGTCAGCACCGGCGAGAGCTTCAGGACGAGGCGGGCCACGTCCGCGTCCGGGTCGGAGGCGAGCGTCACCGCCACGTCGCGCGGCAGAGTCGGCGTCTCGGCGACGCGGTCGGCATAGTCGCGCCGGGCATCGGCTTCGAGATGCGGCAGCGATTTGAGCGCGATATCGCCGTAATGCGCCTGCGACGCCTCGTTGGGCGCCTCGTCCAGCAGGAACAGGTCGGTGACCGCATTCAGCAGCTGTCGCCGGCTGTCCGACGACATTTCCGCAGGCATTCGGGACAGTTCGCTGAGCATGGGGCGATCCGGGAACAAATCAGAGCGCCACCATAGCGCCGAGGGTTTGACCGATGATTAAGATGACGCTGCGTGATCGGCGAATTCGCACCATTCGATTCTGCGGGGCAGGGCGCCCTCAGGCGACCCGCGCCTTCATGCGGATGAAGCGCATGCTGCGCTCGGCGGCCGCCATGTCGATCTGCGCGTAGCGGCGCAGATCCTCGTCGGTGTCCTTGTTGGCGAACATCAGGCGCCGCGCCCGCAGCGCCAGCACGGCGGCGAAGGCGGGGAAGCCGACCTCGAGCGCGCGACAGGCCAGCGCGATCCCGCTGACATCGCGCCGCAGCAGCACCCGCAGCGCCTGTTCGGCGCTGATGTCCGAGGCCTGGGCGATCACCTGCGCGAGATGATAGGCGCGGTCCTCCTCGGCGAGCATGACGACGATGTCGTCGATCGTGCGCGCGTGGTCTTTCAGATCCTTGATCAGCTGGTTGACCTCAAGCCGCTGGCGCCGCGCCAGCCGCGCGATCGCGGCCGCCTCGCTGTCGGAGGCGAAGTCGACATCGTCGTCCTCGCCCAGTTCCACCAGCACGCGCAGGACCCGTTCGGCCCGGGCATCGCTCAGGTCGGAGCGGACGGCCACTGCGCGCGGGATCGCCGCCGCCTCGCGGCCCCGCTCGAGCAGGCGGTCGAAGCCTTCCTCGGAAAAGGCGGCGCCCTCGTTGCCGCCCACGGTCTTGAGCACGCCGGTGTCGCCCCGGTCGACCAGGATGTCGGTGATGTTCTCCGACAGGCGCGCGCGCTCGGCAATGGCGGCGAGATGCGCCTGCGACTGGTTCAGCGCGATCGCCGCGAGGTCGCGGTCGGTCAGGACGGGCGACAGCCGCAGCACCAGCTGTGCCACCTCGCCATCCGGATCCCCAGCCAGCGCGTTGGCGACGCTGCGCGGCAGGTTCGGTTCGGCTGCGACCTCGTCGGCGTAACCCTGCCGGGCCTGACTATCGAGATGGGGCAGGGCGCGCAGCGCGATCTCGCCGTAATGGTGCTTGGACAGACCCGTCGGCTCCGGGTCGCAGAAGAACAGGTCCGTCACCGCCTGCAGCAGCTTTCGACGCGCATCGGACGACGTCTCCGCGGCGAGTTTGAACAGCGAGTGCAGCATGACGCCCCCGAAGCCTTTCTCGTGACGGGCCAGCCCCACGGGGCACGGCCCAGTGTGACGCAGCCCGGCGACCGCGAAAACCATTGTCGGGAATTGGTATGAACAAAACCTATTGCCGCAGCGTCAACGGCGTCGGGGCTCAGCGACGATGTCAGCCGAAGCGTTCCCAACCCTGCGGCAGCAGCCTTTCCTGGGGCAGGAAGCGCTGCTTATAGGCCATTTTCGGCGAGCCCTCGACCCAGTAGCCGAGATAGACATAAGGCAGGCGCAGCCGCCTGGCTCGTTCGATATGGTCCAGCACCATGAAGGTGCCGAGCGAGCGCGCCTCCAGCGACGGGTCGAACACCGAATAGACCATGGAGAGCCCGTCGCTCAGCGTATCCGTCAGCGCCATCGCGAAGAGATCGCCCCGGCCGCGACCGGTGAAGCCGCTGTCGGGGCCGCGACGGCGGTACTCGATCAGCGCGGTCTCGACATGCGTGTCCTCGACCATCATCGCGAAATCGAGCGCCGACATCGTCGCCATCCCGCCATCGGGGTGGCGCTCGTCGAGATAGGTCCGGAACAGCGAGTAGTGTTCCGAGCGCGGCCGTGGCGGCAGCCATTCGCCGATCAGGTCGCTGTTGTAGGACATCACCTTGCGGAAGCTGCGCGAGGGACGGAAATCATCCACCAGGACGCGCACGGAAACACAGGACCGGCAGGTCTCGCAGGCCGGGCGATAGGCGATGCTCTGCGAACGACGGAAGCCGCCATGGCTGAGCACGTCGTTGAGATCGCGGGCGCGGGCGCCGACGAGATGCGTGAACACCTTGCGCTCTTCGCGCCCGGGCAGATAGGGGCACGGCGTCGGCGACGTCAGGTAGAATTGCGGGGCATCCCGCAACGGGCGCGTCACGTCAGGTTCGCTCCGGCATCGGGGTCGAACCCGAGTTTAGCAGCAGCCTCGTCGGCAACAAGGCCCGCCTGCCGCCCCGACGTCAGGCGCGCACCACCACGAGCCCGGTGAGCAGGTCGTGGCCGAGGCGCCGGTCGCTGCGCACGATGCCGCAGAGAATGTCGAGCAGCCAGAGCGCCACCGTCGAGGCCGCCACATAGAACAACAGGGCGTGCACCGCCGCCGCCAGCCCGTCGGGCCGGCCACCTGTGGCGGTCTCGACCCGCAGCCCGGCCATCCGCATGCCCCAGGTCGCCTGGCGCGGGCCACCGATGGTCAGCGCGGCATAGCCGAGGGCCGTCGCCACGGTAGCGATCGGGATCAGCAGCCAGGTCGCGCCGAAGGTGATGATGCCGAGCACCGCCAGCGCGAACCAGACCAGCGTGCCGAGAATGGCGAGGATGATGATGTCGCCGATCCAGGCGAAGATGCGCGAGCCCAGAACGCCGCTGACATCCTGGACCGGTCGCTCGCCCACCGCGACGATCGGGGGCTGGCCATAGCGGGTGTCGCTCATCGGGATCGGTGTCCTGTTCTCGGTCGGGCCGGTTTGGCCGCCACATCATGTTTGGTCAGCGTCCCGGTTCTGCAAGGTCGCGACCGGCGAGGCCGCGCGGCAGCACGCGATGGGGCGCAAAGCCGCTCTCGCGCAGGGCGGCCTCTATCGCCGCGGAATGGGCGCTGCCGCGCGTCTCCACGGTGACGTCGAGCGTCACGCCCTTGGCGGGCACGTCGAGGAAGAGCCGGCCATGGCTGACCTCGAGGATGTTGGCGCCCTGCTCGCCGAGCAGGCTCGCGACCTTGCCGAGCAGGCCCGGCCGGTCGGCCGTCGTCAGCCGGAAGGCGACGATGCGGTCCTCGCGCTCGAGCTCGCGCACCATGATCGCCGCGAGCAGGCGGGTGTCGATGTTGCCGCCGCAGAGCAGCAGGCCGACTTTGCGCCCGGCATAGCGCCCCGGCTCCTTCAGCATCGCGGCGAGCCCGGCTGCGCCGGCGCCTTCTGCAAGACTGTGTTGAAGACTGGCGTAAGCGTAGACCGCGCGCTCGATCAGGTCCTCGCCGACCAGCACGATGTCGGAGACGAGGCTGGAGACGATCGGCAGGGTCTGGACGCCGACGGTTTTGACCGCGATGCCCTCCGCCAGCGTCGGCCCGCCGACGGGCAGGTCGTCGGCGTTGATGGCGTTGAAGAACGAGGGGTAGAGCGCAGCCTCGACCCCGATCAGCTCGATCGACGGCTTCAGCGCCTTGGCGGCCACCGCATTGCCGGCCATCAGCCCGCCGCCGCCGAGCGGGATGATCAGCACGTCGAGATCGGGATCGTCGTCGAGCATCTCGCGCGCGATCGTGCCCTGGCCGGCCATCACGGCGGGATCGTCATAGGGATGCACGAAGACCAGTTCCTCGGCCGCGGCGAGTTCGCGCGCCTTCTGGGCGGATTCGTAGAGCGTCTCGCCATGCAGCACGACGCGGGCGCCATGGGAGCGCGTGTTCTCGACCTTCACCAGCGGCGTCGTCTCCGGCATCACGATCGTCGCGGGAATGCCGAAGCGCCGCGCGTGATAGGCCACCGCCTGGGCGTGGTTGCCGGCCGACATCGCGATGACGCCGCGCTCGCGCTCATCCTCGTCCAGCGTCAGCAGCTTGTTGACCGCACCGCGTTCCTTGAAGGAGGCCGTCGCCTGCATGTTCTCGTGCTTGACCAGCACGGTCGCGCCCGTGAGCTCGGAAAGGCGCGGCGCCGGCACCAGCGGGGTTCGCAGCACATGCCCCTCGATGCGCCGCGCCGCCGCCTCGATATCCGCTGGCGTGATCGTGAAGGGCTCGCTCATGGTGGGGAGTCCGGTTGCTGAAGAGGGCGTGAGGGTGAGGGCGGACAGGCAGAGCGCTCAGACGGGCCGCGGCGTCAGCGCACCATCGCCGAAGAAGCCGCCCGGCCGCAGGATCAGGACCACGGCGAGCAGGGCATAGACGGCGATGTCGCGCTGTTCGAGCGGCATCGTCGCCGACCAGAGCACTTCGAACAGGGCGATGCAAAGCCCGCCGAGCGCGGCGCCCGCGGGCGTGCCGATGCCGCCGAGGATGGCGCCGATCAGCGCCTTCAGCCCGAGCGTGAAGCCGCCGGCGAACCCCATCCCGCCATAGACGGCGGTGACGATGACGCCGGCCATGCCGCTGGCCGCGCAGGCCAGGATCAACGCCCGGTCGTGGACCGCCTCGGGATCGACGCCGAAGAGCGCGGCCGTGCGCGAATCGTCGGCGACCGCGCGCCATTGCCGGCCATAGGTCGAGCGCGCGATCACCAGGACGAGCCCGAGCGTCGCCGCGAACCCGGCCGCCGCCACGCCCAGACCCAGCGGCGTTGCGGTCACGACGAAGCTGCCGGCCCGCGCCAGCGCCACCGGCTCGTTCAGCACCGGCGGCAGCCAGCGCAGCCCCGTGCCCTGCGCCAGCCGCAGATACTCCGACAGGGCGAGCGCGAGGCCCAGCGTCGCGATCAGCACCGCCTGGCCTCGGGCCTGGGCGAGGGGCCTCAGCACGAAGCGCCCCATCGCGAAGCCGTGCAGGGCCGCGACGAGAATGGCGACCACGAAGGCCGCCATCAGCCCCGCGACCGGCGTCGAGGCCGCGACGGCGACGAACAGGGCCGCCCCGACCACCGCGGCCGTCGCGCCCAGCGCCGCGAACTCGCCGAAACTCAGGATGATGCGCCCGCTGAGGCCGTAGATCAGCGCATAGGCGCAGGCCAGCAGGGCGTAGATCGCCGCTGTCGGCAGGGCGCTGAGCCCCTGCTGCAGCCCGTAGGCCATGCCGTGAGGAAGCTCCGGCAGCCAGGATGGCAAGGCTGCGCCGGGGTCGACCGGAGGGTCGGCGCGGTCCTCCAAATAGAAGCGGCGCAGCAGGTAGAAGCTGGCGTCGTTCATCGGCTGACCGTCGGAGGCGATGCCGATCAGGCCGCCGCGCCTTAGGCCCTGGCCCTCGCCGGCGAAGAGGCAGTCGATGCTGCGCCGCCGCACCGGGCCCGCGGCCGGCCCCGCCAGATAGGTCATGCGCAGGACATGGGGCCGCAACCCCGTTCCCGACCGCTCGATCGTGATCGGCGTGCCCGGTGCGTTCAGGGCGGGAATCGCCTGGCGGCAGAGCCGCTTCTGGTCGGTGTCGAAGCGCTCGCTGCACGAGGCGAGCGCGAGACCCAGCAGAATCGTCGGCAGGAGAGGGCGCATGCGGCGGTCAGCCTAACGCAGAACCGGCGACGCGCCATTCGTCATTGCGAGGAGCGCAGCGACGAAGCAATCCAGGGGGCGTCGAGCGCCATGTCGCTGGATTGCTTCGCTGCGCTCGCACGGACGAGCGCAGATGCGAGCCCTCAGCCGGCGGCCTTGAGCTTCTGCGCCACCTGCGGCGCGAAATAGGTCAGCACGCCGTCGGCGCCGGCGCGCTTGAAGGCGGTCAGGCTCTCCATCATGGCGCGCTCGCCGTCGAGCCAGCCATTGCCGGCCGCCGCCATGATCATCGCGTACTCGCCAGAGACCTGATAGGCGAAGGTCGGCACCCGGAAATGGTCCTTCACCCGCGCGACGATGTCGAGATAGGGCAGGCCGGGCTTGATCATCACCATGTCGGCGCCCTCCTCGAGATCGAGGCCGACCTCGGCGATCGCCTCGTCCGAATTGCAGGGGTCCATCTGGTAGGTGCGCTTGTCGCCGACCAGCGTGGCGTTGGTGCCGATCGCGTCGCGGAACGGGCCGTAGAAGGCCGATGCGTATTTCGCCGCATAGGCCATGATCTGCACGTCCTCCTGGCCCGACGCGTCGAGCGCGGCCCGGATCGCGCCGACGCGCCCGTCCATCATGTCCGAGGGGGCGATCACGTCGGCCCCGGCATCGGCCAGCGCCAGCGCCTGCTGGACGAGGATCGCCACGCTGGCGTCGTTGAGGATGCGCTCGCCCTCCATCACGCCGTCATGGCCATGCGAGGTGTAGGGGTCGAGCGCCGCGTCGCAGATGATGCCGATCTGCGGCACCTCGGCCTTGATCGCCCGCACCGCCCGGCACATCAGGTTGCGCGCGTTGACCGCCTCGGAGCCGGTCGGGTCGCGCAGCGCCTTGTCGACGAAGGGGAAGGGCGCGATCGCCGGAATGCCGAGCGAGGCCGCATGCGCGGCCTGGCGCACCGCCTCGTCGATGTTGAGGCGGTCGACGCCCGGCATCCAGGCGACGGGTGTGCGGGCCTCGCTCGAATCCATCAGGAAGAGCGGCCAGATCAGATCATCGGTCGTCAGCCGCGTTTCGCGCACCAGCCTGCGCGACCATTCCGCCTTGCGGTTGCGCCGCATGCGCCGGGTCAGGCCGAGCGCGGGGGCCATGTCCGGGCGAAGCTGCGGCGCCGGAAAGGGCCGCACGTTCCGGGTGTCCAATGAGGCCTCCGTCGGCTGGGTCTGCCGGCAGGGCCGGTCACAGAACCGTAGCACATCGGAACCGTTCCAAAAAAGGGCCTGTGGTCGCACGGACCGTCCGGCGCGCGAGCGCGTTGACAAGCGTCGTCGGCGCGGCCCAGAACCGGGCCGACGCAGCAGGGAGCGCAGCCGCATGTCGCAGACCCCGGAGATCCTGTGCGAGGTGCGCGGCGCGGCCGGCATGGTCGTGCTCGACCGGCCGAAGGCGCTGAATGCGCTCACCCTGCCGATGGTTCGCGAACTCGCCCGCGCGCTCGACGCCTGGGAAAAAGACCCGGCCGTGGAGCGGGTCGTCGTCACCAGCACGAGCGAGAAGGCCTTCTGCGCCGGCGGCGACATCCGCACCCTGCACGACCTCGGCAAGGCTGGCCGTCATGACGCGATGCTCGCCTTCTGGGGCGAGGAATACATCCTCAACGCCCGCATCAAGCGCTATCCGAAGCCCTATGTCGCGCTGATCGACGGCATCGTCATGGGCGGCGGCGTCGGCATCTCCCTGCATGGCAGCCACCGCATCGCCGGTGACCGCTACCTCTTCGCCATGCCCGAGGTCGGCATCGGCTTCTTCCCCGATGTCGGGGCGACCCATGCGCTGCCGCGCTTGGCCGGCGCGGCCGGCATCTATCTCGCGCTGACGGGCGAGCGGGTCGGCGCGGCCGATGCGCTGGCTTTCGGGCTGGTGACCCATGCCGTGCCGAGCGCGCGCATGGCGGAGGTCACGGACGCCCTGACCCGCCGCGGCGCGCTGGACGACATCCTTGCCGCGGTCAGCCATGATCCCGGCCCGGCGAAACTCGCCGGTGAGCGCGCGACGATCGCCCATTGCTTCGGTGCGCCGACGCTGCCCGCCATTCTCGCCCGTCTCGATGCCGCCGCCGCCGGCAGCGCCTTCGCAGCCAAGCTGCGCCAGACACTCGCGGTGAAGTCGCCCACCAGCGTCGCCATTGCCTTCGAGCAGATGCGCCGCGGCGCCGGTCTCAACTTCGCCGAGGCGATGCGGACCGAGTTCCGCATCGTCTCGCGCATCGCCCATGGCCATGATTTCTACGAGGGCGTGCGCGCGGTGGTGATCGACAAGGACCACGCGCCGCACTGGCGGCCGGCCTCGCTCGACGACGTCGACCCCGCCGCCATCGCGGCCTATTTCGCGCCCCTCGGCGCGGCCGAGCTGGCGCTGGAGTCCTGAGGCGATGCCGGCGGGCGACACCGACACGCTGCGCAGCGGGCGCATCGAAGGTGGGGCGGGCGGCGGCGCGCAGGCCGCCCCGACGCGCTGGCGTACGCTGCTGGTCTGGATGCTGCGCATTCTCTCCGTGCTCTGGCTCGCCAAGGGGCTGCTCGCCTGGGCCGTGATCTTCGGCGTCTGGGGCGAGGCGCAGCCGCCCTTCGAGAACCGCCTGCTCAGCTTCCAGGCCATCACCGTCTATTTCGCCGTGATCGACCTCGTCGCGGCCGTCGGCCTCTGGCTGACCTCGACCTGGGGCGGCGTGCTCTGGCTGCTCGCCGCCATCAGCCATCTGCTGCTGGCCTTCTTCTTCCCGCGGCTGCTGCCGATGACGCCCTGGCTGGCGGGGGCCTATCTCTGCGCGATCCTGGCCTATTTCGTCGCGACCTGGGCCGCCGAGAACGAAAGCGCCTGACGGCCGACCGTTCGACAGCGATGAGTCATGGTAACTATCGCTTTAGCTTAAGCCTTTCTGGCTTCATCTTGCATTCACCCAGAGGGGTAAATCCCTGATTCATCCTGATATTTAAACTCGTTTTCATCCGCCCTGCCTATGGTGTTTCTCAGAAGCGGATCGGGAGATCAATCCTGACCGGCAGTCAACAGGCGGGATATACCATGAAAGCGAGTGTCAAGACTTCGGTCGTCGACAGGTCTGAAGCGGCTGACCTGAAGGTGAAGCCCCTCTACCTCGAGTCCCTCACGCTGGTGGAGCGGCTGCACCGCCGCCTCCTCGACGTCATCAAGGACGAGTTCGAGCGGCGCGGCCGCGACGACGTCAACAGCGTGCAGGCCCTGCTGCTCTACAACATCGGCGATGCCGAGCTGTCGGCCAGCGAGCTGCGCACCCGCGGCTACTATCTCGGCTCGAACGTCTCCTACAACGTCAAGAAACTGGTCGAGCTTGGCTATCTCCACCATGCCCGTTCGCGGATCGACCGCCGCTCGGTGCGCATCAGCCTCACCGAGAAGGGCGCCGAAGTGCACAATCTCGTGAAGGGCGTCTACGACAAGCATGTCCGCACGGTCGAGCAGATCGGCGGCATCGCGGCCGACGATTTCGAGCGCATGAACAACGCCCTGCTGCGCCTCGAGCGCTTCTGGACCGACCAGATCCGCTACAAGCTCTGATACGGGGCGGGATCGCTCCCGCTTCCGCCTCTCTCGCGCGCTGTCGCCGCTCCCGCCGCCGGCCGGGGGCGGCGTCGCGTTGCGCCGCAGCCACAATCGCGCCCTGCCTGTTGCCGGATGCGGCCATGCCCTAAATTCGCCGCGCTCATCACGCCTCGTTAATTGTGTTACGGCAGTTTCGCCCGTTATGAGGCGCCCGCGCAGCGGGCGGCCTGCGGGTCCTTGCCGGACCCGCGCACACTGGACGAGTTCGAGAGGGACGTGATGCCGACGATGAGCCTGACCCGCCGCGAGACCGTTCTGGCGCTGCTTTCGGGCGCCGCTGCGACCACGGCCGTGCCGGCCTTCGCCCAGCAGGCGGAGTGGCGCCAGAGCTATGATGCCGGCGCCCGCAACGCGGTGGCCCGCTCGCACACGCCGATGCTCTCGCCGGAATCGCTGCAGGCGACGGAAGCGGCGGTCGTCGCCTATCGCGACCTCGCCGCGCGCGGCGGCTGGCCGCAGATCCAGCTCGCCGAGCGCATGGCGGTCGGCTCGCGCGGTCCGGGCGTCGTGGCCCTGCGCCAGCGCCTGATCATCACCGGCGATCTGCCGGCCAATGCCGGCACGAGCAATGTCTACGACTCCTATGTCGAGGCCGGTGTCCGCAATTTCCAGGCCCGCGTCGGTCTCTCGACCACCGGCGCGATCAACCGGGCGACCGTCGCGGCGCTGAACGTGCCGATCGACCGCCGGATCCGCCAGCTCGAGACCAACGTCATCCGCCTGCGCACCTGGTCCGGCAATCTCGGCAACCGCTATGTCGTCGCCAACATTCCGGCTGCGACGGTGGAAACCGTCGAGAACGGCCAGGTGGCGACCCGCCACGCCGCCGGCGTCGGCAAGATCGACCGCCAGTCGCCGCTGCTCTCGACCCGCATTCCCGAGGTCAACTTCAACCCGACCTGGACCGTGCCCGCTTCGATCATCCGCAAGGATCTGATCCCGAAGATGCGCAAGGAGCCGAACTACCTCACCGAGAACAAGATCCGCATCATCGGCCCCAATGGCGAGATCGCCCCGGAGCGGGTGAACTGGAACTCGGACGAGGCGACCCGCTACACCTTCCGGCAGGATCCGGGCGGCGAGTTCAACTCGCTCGG
>CALRYW010000102.1:0-13949 GCA_943372485.1 Allobosea thiooxidans | reverse complement strand
GGCAGCACGGAACGGATGAAGCTCTGCCCGCCGAAGCCGGGATTGACCGTCATCAGTAGGATCAGGTCGAGATCGTCGAGAAGCGGCTCGACCATGGCGGCCGGCGTGCCGGGATTGAGCACGATGCCGGCCTGTTTGCCCTGCGCCTTGATCGCCTGCAGCGTGCGGTGCGGGTGCGGGCCGGCCTCGACATGGAAGGAGATCAGGTCGGCGCCGGCCTTGGCGAAGGCTTCGATGTAGGAGTCGACGGCTGAGATCATCAGATGCACGTCGAAGAACTTGCTCGTGTGCGGCCGGATCGCCTTCAACACGTCGGGCCCGAAGGTGATGTTGGGCACGAAATGCCCGTCCATCACGTCGCAATGGATCCAGTCGGCGCCGGCCGCATCGATCGCGCGCACCTCCTCGCCCAGCTTCGAGAAATCGGCCGAGAGGATCGAGGGGGCGATGCGGATGGGGGCGCTCATGCCGCGCGGTTTAAAGCATGGACCCGGCGAAGGGAATTGCGGATTCGAAGCCCCGGCCCCGCGGCAGCCGAACGCTCAGCGCATCGCGACCGGCACCGACAGCCGACGGTCGGCTTCCGCGATCTCGTCGGCCACCTGCGCGAAGGCCGGCCGCTCGCGCAGCCTTGAAAACCAGCCCGACAGGCCGGGATGCCCGGCGAAGGACGGCCCGCCCAGCCGCCGCCCGAAGAGCAGCCCCATGAACAGGGCGATATCGGCAGCGCAGAGCATCGGCCCGAAGAACGCCCGCCCCGCCAGCCTCTCCTCCAGCCTGGCGTGATGGCCGGCGAGCATCTCCTCCGCGATCAGCGCATCCGCATCCTGCGCCGCCCGCCGCTCCGGGTCGGCGGGGCGCGGCCCGGTGCGGTGCATCAGCGGCCTCAGCGCCTGCAGCAGGATCTCGTCGGCGAAGAGTTCGTCGAGCCGGCAGCGGGCGCGCTCGGCCGGCGTCTGCGGGTAGAGCGGGATCTCGGGATAGGCCTCGTCGAGATATTCGACGATCACCGTGGAATCATAGAGCACGAGCCCGGCATCGCTCAGCACCGGCACCTGGCCCTTGGGATTGAGTGCCAGCACCTCCGGATGCTTCGGGTCGTAGCCGGTCGTCTGATTGAACGGCACCATCACCCGCTCGAAGGGCAGCCCCTTCTCGTGCAGCGCGATCTCGACCTTGCGCGCGAACAGGCTGAGCGGGCCGCTGTAGAGGGTGATCATGGGACAACTCCGATGGAACCGAGCGACCCTCGCAAGGTCGCCCGTCAGGCCCCGTCAGCAGCCGCCTCCTCCCGGCGGATCCGGCCCGCAAAACCGCTCAGCAGCCAGGGCATCAGATAGATCGGGAATTGCGCCAGGGCGAAGAACAGGAAGGTGGAGGGCGGCACGCCGGCCCCGAGCGCCGCGACGATCATGCCCATGTTGCGCTGGCCCGCGCCGTAGCCGACCATGAAGCGCTCCGAGCGGCGCAGGAAGCGCAAGGCGAGATAGCTGACGACCAGCCCGATGATCGAGACGGCGAAGGCGCAGGCGAGAAATCCGCTGACCCGCCAAGGAGTGTCGAAGGCGGCTTGCGTGACGCCGTCCATCGCCGCGATGGCGAAGGTGAAATACATCAGCACGCCGAAGCCATCGAGATTGGCCTTCATCGCCTTGATGCGGACGGTGCCGAGCGCCCATCGCAGAACCGCGGCCGCCGCCATGCCACCACCGACGAAGAGCAGCAGCCGCAGCGTCAGCACCCAGCGGTCGAGCGGCACGGCCGCGCCCGCCAGCAGTTCCACCAGCATCGGCGCCACGATCGGGCTCGCCACCGTGGTGATGATGACGCCGGCGATGATCAGCGACGGCTCGAAGCCATAGATCAGCGCCACCGCCGGCGAGGACATGATCGGCGGCGCGGCGGCGAGGATGGCGAGGCCGAGCAGAAGCCCGGGGTCGATGGCGTCCCGGCCCACGATCAGGAAGGCCCCGCCGATCAGCACGACGGGCGCGGCGACCATCCACAGGCAGGTCAGGATCAGCCTGACCGGACTGCGCAGCAGGCCGGCGATGATCGCCACATCCGCGCGCATGAAGACGATGGTGGTGAAGCAGAAGATCGTCACCGGCAGCAGCGGGCGCGCCGCAGCCGAGAATTGCGGCAGCGCCAGCCCGAGGAAGATCGACAGCGCGAAGCCCTGCGTGCCGTAGCGCCCGAGCCAGGCGAGGCCGACGGCCAGTGAAGCGGCGATGCGCATGAGCATGAGAGGTGGGAGACTCGAAAAGCGGCCGGAGGGACATCGACACTGGCCGATCGGAACGCCCACGTCACCCGCCGCCGCGACAGTCCCGCCCTGCGCCGGCAGAAAATTGCGCCGGTGCTGCGCTTTGCCGGCTCGCATCGGCACGGAACGGCCGCTTGGCGCAAATCTTGCGAAACTTCGCCGGCACCCGCGCAAAATCCCATCGCGCCGCTGACAAGCCGCGGCAAACCGCTATTTTTGCCGGGGTTGTGCGGTCAGGAGCGGGTCATGGCGACGGATACGATCGTTCTCGGGGCAGGCATCGTCGGCATTTCGGTGGCGCTGCACCTGCAGAAAGCGGGCCGCTCGGTCCTGCTCGTCGACAAGCGCGGGCCGGGCGAGGAAACGAGCTATGGCAATGCCGGGCTGATCCAGCGCGAGGGCGTCTACCCCTACGGCTTCCCGCATGATTTTGGGGCGCTGATCCGCTACGCGATGAACAACACCATCGACGCGCACTACCACTGGAGCGCGATCCCCAAGCTCGCGCCCTTCCTGTGGTCCTACTGGATGCATTCGCGCGCCTCCCAGCACGAGGCCATCGCGCACAAATACGCCACCCTGATCGAGCATTGCGTCAGCGAGCACGACGCGCTCGCGGAAGAGGCCGGCGCCACCGGGCTTTTGCGCCGCAAGGGCTGGATGAAGGTCTTCCGCACCACCGCCCAGCAGGACGAGCGCCTGGCCGAGGCCGCGCGCTGGAACCGCGATTTCGGCCTGAACTACAGGGCCCTCGACAAGGACACGCTGAAGGCCGAGGAGCCCCATCTCGACCATGACAGCCTGATCGGCGGCCTGCACTGGACCGACCCGGTCACGGTGATCGACCCGCTCGGCCTGTCCAAGGCCTATGTCGCGCGCTTCGAGGCGCTGGGCGGCAGGCTCGCACTCGGCGATGCCGGCACGCTCGCGCAGGACGGCGCGGAGTGGCGCGTCGCACTCGCCGACGGCACGACGGCCAAGGCCCGCCACGTCGTCGTGGCGCTCGGCCCCTGGGCCGACGTGCTGTCGCGCAGGCTTGGCTACAACCTGCCGCTGGCGGTCAAGCGCGGCTACCACATGCACTACAAGGCGCAGGGCAACGCCGTGCTCAATCACCCGGTGCTCGACACCGAGCGCGGCTATTTCCTGGCGCCGATGCAACAGGGCATCCGCCTGACCACCGGCGCCGAATTCGCCGACCGCGACGCGCCCAAGACGCCGGTCCAGCTCGCCCGCGCCGAGCCGATCGCCCGCACCCTCTTCCCGCTCGGCGAGCGGATCGATCCCGAGCCCTGGCTCGGCCGCCGCCCCTGCACACCCGACATGATGCCGATCATCGGCCCGGCGCCCAAGCACAAGGGTCTCTGGTTCTCCTTCGGCCACGCCCATCACGGGCTGACGCTGGCCGCCGTCACCGGCCGCATGATCGCGGAGATGGTCACGGGCCAGAAGGTCTTCGTCGATCCGACGCCGTTTGCCCCGGCGCGCTTCGCCTGAGGCCCCGCCTCAGCTGACGAGCGGCATCGGCTCGATCAGCACCTCGGCCAGCCCGCAGCCCGCCAGCGCGATCCGCAGCGGGCCGGTGATGCCGGCGCCCGAGGTGAAGACCGCGACCGCGTCGTGCCCGACCGCCCGCTCGGCGGCGGCATCGGCACCGAGAAGCTGCCCGACGCGCCGCGCGATCGCCGGTGCCGGGTCGATCCACTCCACCGGCCAGGGCGCGACGCGCCGCATCGGCTCCAGCAGCAGCGGATAATGCGTGCAGGAGAGCGTCACCACATCGGTGCGCCGCCCGTCCCGCGCGACGAAACAGGGCGCGATCTCGGCGGCGATGGCGTCATCCTCCACCCGCTCGCCCTTCAAGGCGGCCTCGGCCAGCGCGGCGAGCCGCGTCGCGCCGACCAGCGTCACCTCGCAGCCGCCGGCATAGGTCGAGACCAGCCCGCGTGTGTAGTCGCGCGCCACGGTGCCCGGCGTCGCCAGCACCGAGATCAGCCCCGAGCGCGTCGCGGCGGCGGCGGGCTTGATCGCCGGCACGGTGCCGACAAAGGGAATGGCGAAGCGCGCCCGCAGCGCCGGCAGCACCAGCGTCGAGGCCGTGTTGCAGGCGATCACCACGAGATCGGGGTGATGGCGGGCGACCAGCCGCTCCATCACCGCCAGCACGCGGGCAACCAGTGCCCCCTCCTCCAGCCGGCCATAGGGAAAGCCGGCATCATCCGCGGCATAGACGATATCGGCGCCGCGGCAGGCCTCTCCGACGCGCGCCAGCACGGTCAGCCCGCCCAGCCCGGAATCGAAGACGAGGATGGTCGGCACCGGCCGCGCCAGCACGGCGGGACGATGCGTGGTTCCGGCCAGGAGATCGACCTGCATGCGAGCGGCCCGGGAGCGTGACGACGGCGGCGATTCCGCCAGAGCCCGGTTAAGGGACCGTCAAGAAAACGGAAACGGTCCCCATCTAATTTAGTTGACTCAGTCCATTACCTTGGCAGAGATGAGCGACGAAGGGTGTCGCCATGTCCGACCTTGAAAGCGCCGTCGCGGCACTGCGCCGTTTCAACCGCTTCCACACCCGCCTCGTCGGGGCCCTCAGCGGCAGCCTGCACGGCTCGGGCTTCACCTTGACCGAAGCCCGCGTGCTCTACGAACTCGCCACGCGCGAGGGCTGGCTGGCGGGGGACCTGGCGAAGGCGCTCGGGCTCGATCCCGCCTATCTCTCGCGCATCCTGAAACGCTTCGCCGCGGCAGGCTGGCTGCAGCGCGAGCGCTCGGCCTCGGACGGTCGCGCCCTGAGCTTGCACCTGAGCGCGGCCGGGCGCGCCGTCTTCCGCCCCCTCGACGAGGCCTCGCAACTCGAGGCGGCCGGGCGGCTGCGGACGCTCGACGCGGTGCAGCGCAGCCGGCTGGTGACGGCGCTGACCGAGGCCGAGACCCTGCTCTCGGGCGCCGCCTGGGCACCGGCCGCGACGCCCGTCATCCGCCCTCACCGCGCCGGCGATATCGGCTGGGTCATCGCGGCCCATGGCCGGATCTATGCGGAGGATTATGGCTGGGACATCGAATTCGAGGCCTTCGTCGCCGAGATCGCCGCCGGCTTCCTGCGCGGGTTCCAACCCGGCCTGGAGCAAGGGCTGATCGCCGAGCGCGATGGGCAAATCCTCGGCTCGGCCTTCGTGATGCGCCAGAGCGACGAGACCGCGAAGCTGCGCATGGTGATCGTCGACCGACCGGGACGCGGGCTCGGCCTCGGCAAGGCACTGGTGCGCGAGGCGATCCGCTTCGCCCGGGCGGCCGGATACCGGCGCATGCAGCTCTGGACCACCGACATCCTGCATGCGGCCCGGACGATCTATATCGCGGAAGGCTTCAAGCTGATCGCCGAAGAGAAACACCACTCCTTCGGCCAGGACCTCGTCGGCCAGAACTGGGAACTGGTGCTTTAACGGGTAACAGCCCTCATCCTGAGGAGCGATCGAAAATCGCGTCTCGAAGGATGCTCCAGATGGTTCGGAGCCTGCTGGACCATCCTTCGAGACGCCGCTACGCGGCTCCCCAGGATGAGGGCAGAGGCTCAAAACCGCCTGTCAGCTGCTCTGCTCCGCCTCAGGCCTTGATCTGCGCCACGGCCGCGGCCGCCGCGCGCCCCGCCAGCGTCGCCCCGCCGACGGTCATGGCGCCGCCGCCGGCCGTGGCCTCGCCGGCGATGAACAGGCGCCTGCCGATCGGCTCGGCCAGCTGCTCGCGGGCCGCCTCCCGGCCGGGCAGGCAGACGGAGTAGGAGCCGCGCGCGAACGGGTCGGTCCACCAGGCCGGGAAGGAGATTCCCGTCACCGCCTTGCGGATGTCGGAGCCGATCATCGACGACAGCAGCGTCGTCAGATGGTCGCGGGTCGCGGCGGGCCCCGCGGCGGAGAGTTCGCGCGCATGATCGCCGCCGCAGAAGGCGACGATCAGGTCCTTGCCCTCGGGAAACAGGTCGAAATTCATCAGCCGCTTCGGCGACCCGGCCTCGAGGAAGCTGGTCCCCGGCGCGATGCCGAAGCGCTCGCCCTCGACCTTCAGCGCGATCTTGGTCAGCGCGCCCATGCCGATCCCGTCGAGCGCGTCGCGGGTGCGGGCCGGCAGTTCGGGCGTGAAGCGGATCGCATCGGCCTTCAGCACGCCGACGGGCACCGTGATGATGCAGGCCTGCGCCCGCAGCGTCCCCGCCGGCGTCGTCACGCTCACGCCCGGCCCGTCCCAGCGGATCTCGCTCACCGGCTGGGTCAGCCGGATATCGAGCCCGACGCCGTGCCGCGCGACGAGGTTGCCATAGCCCGAGGGCACGACGAGGTCCTCGCCCGCCCAGAGCCGCTGATAGTCGCGCGCCGAGATGCGCTCCGATTCCTCGCCGATCGAGAGCAGCAGCCCCGACGAGGCGATCGGCGCCAGATCAGGACCGAGATCCCCCAGCAGATCGCGGATCGAGACGTCGCGCTTCGCCAGATCGACCGTCTCGAGCCGCCGGTCGATCTGGCCGAAGGCACCACGCCGCCGCTGCCGGTCGGCATCGCCCATCGGCTGCCCGCCGGAAAAAACACGAAATCCGCCGCTCCAGGATTCGCTGGGTGTTTCGACGCCGAGATCGCGGGCGATCTGGACCCAGGGGTTTCGTTCGGCCCAGTGGATGAACATGGCGCCGGCGTCATAGGCCGGGCCGAGCGAGGCGTCGGTGTAAGCGCGTCCGCCGACGCGGCCCCGCCCCTCGAGCACGATCACCCGGCGTCCGGCAGCCTTCAACTCGTGGGCCGCCGCGATCCCCGCGGCCCCCGCCCCGATCACGACCACATCGGCCTCGGCCGCTTGGCCGCTCCCCTGCGGCAGCGCCAGCGACGCCGCCATCGTGGCAGATCCTGTCAACATGGTCCGGCGGTCGAGCATGGTGGGAGAGCGTTCCGGTTCAAGCGCTCATGTCGGAACCCTGCCGCTGCGTTGCAACAGGAACATGTCGGCACCGACCTCCGGAGCGGACACGAGATCGGGAGCCCGCCGCGCCGCCCGCCACCGACGCGCATCGCTTCCTTAGAACAATGTAAAATCAAGGTTTCATTGGAGCGATTGCACGAATGTGTCTTCGTGGCATCGGATTATACTCTTTGCATGGCGAATGATTGACAGTCTTCGATTCCGTCAATAACCGATGAGAGCCTTATCGAGCGTATAAGGCCTTGTTTATACTCATTTTAAACTCGGTGACGCGACGGCCTTCGGCCGTTTGCGGCGGCAAGGGCGGATCAAGACGATGGGGATGCATTCAGGCGGGCTACGCGAGGGCGTGGCGCTGGGAACTCTGGTGGTGATGCTGCTGGCGACGCCGGCGCTGGCGCAGCAGCAAACGCGCAGCCGCACCGCGCCCGCCGCCCCGGCGGCGGAAGCGCCGGTCGTGCTCGACCAGATCACCGTCGAGGGCGGCGCACCGGGCCAGACGCTCCTCGCCGGCCCGACCACGACGCGCACGACGCGCGAGCAGCTCGACCGCCAGCAGGTCCAGAGCCTGACCGACCTTGCGGCCCGCGTCGAGGCCGGCATCACCTTCAACCGCCAGAACAACAGCCTCAACATCCGCGGCCTCGACGGCGCGCGCGTGCTGACGACGGTGGACGGCATCCGCCAGCCCTTCCTGATCGACACGCGCCTGAACCGCGGCGGCACCACCGCCTTCGACTTCGACTCGCTCTCGACGCTCGACTTGCTGCGCGGCCCGAGCGGCGGCAGCACGATCGGCGCCGGCTCGCTCGGCGGCGCACTCGCCGTGCGCACGCTCGATCCAGAGGACATCATCCGCGATGGCCGCAGCTATGGCGCCCTCGCCAAGACCGGCTTCGACAGCACCGACCGGGCCGTCTTCGGCAGCGCGGCGGGCGCCGCGCGCTGGAACAACACCTGGGCCCTGATCCAGGGCGGCTTCCGCAACGGCCACGAGACCGACAATGGCGGCAGCGTCAAGACGATCGGCGCCGCCCGCACCGCGCCCAACCCGCGCGATTTCGACCAGTACAGCTTCCTCGCCAAGCTCTACCAGTATTCGAACGACCAGGCCCACCGCTTCGGCCTGACCGCCGAGACCTTCAAGCGCTCGGACCGGATCTCCAACCGCGACAATGCGGTCTCGCTGACCGGCAACTACCGTCCCGGCGCCTATCGCACCGGCGAGGACGTCCAGCGCGACCGCGTCTCGCTCAGCTACGACTACAAAATGCCGGGCTCCTTCTTCGACGAGGCCCATGCCCTGGCCTACTGGCAGCGGCTGAAGCGCAACGACCTGACCAACGGCTACCGCTACACCAGCATCGTCGGCCTCTACGCCCGCGACAACCAGAACGAGGAAGAGGCCTACGGTTTCAACGGCCACGTCATCAAGAGCTTCAACACCGGTATGCTCTCGCACAAGGTGATCGCCGGCACCGAGCTGCGGATGTCGAGCCTGGAGCAGTACAGCGCCGGCTCCGACGCCTGCCCGGCCCGTCCGGCGACCGGCCGCTACACGGCCCCCTTCACGACCTGCAACAACATCCCCACCAACCAGGCCGAGCAGCCCAAGGTCGATGGGCGCCTCGCCGGCTTCTACATCCAGGACGAAATCGGCCTGCTGGACAACCGCCTGCGCATCACCCCCGGCCTGCGCTACGACTGGTACGAGGAGAAGCCGCAAGACACGCCGGCCTATACCAACAGCGCCTCGCGTCCGACCGGCCTGCCCGCCGCCTCCAGCGACTCCGCCTGGTCGCCGCGCATCCGGCTCGAATACGAGGTCTTGAAGAACACGCCCTGGTTCAAGGACGTCACCGTCTTCGCGCAGTGGGCCAAGACCTTCCGCGCCCCGACCGCCAATGAGCTCTATGGCCGCTTCGGCTCGCCGACGACCTATCTGCGCACCGGCAATCCGAATCTGCGGCCCGAGGTGGGTAACGGCATCGATGTCGGCGTCCGCTTCGGCGACAAGGCCTTCGGCGGCTCGCTGACCTATTTCCATACCGACTACCGCAACTTCATCGAGCAGGTGCAGACCCAGGCGCCGGGCGTCGGCGGGCTCTACCCGCAGGGCGGCATCCAGAGCTTCCGCAACATCACGCGGGCCGAGATCCAGGGCTTCGAGGCGAACATGCAATACGCCTTCGCCCCGAACTGGCTGGTGCGCGGCTCCTTCGCCTACACCCGCGGCAAGAACAAGGACGACAACACTTTCCTGAACTCGATCCCGCCGATGCAGGGCATCATTGCCGTCGCCTATGGCACCGAGCGCTGGGGCGCCGAGGTCTCGACCAAGCTCGCCTCCGCCCGCAACGACGTCGCCGCCACCACCGGTGCGACCCAGGGCTTCAAGGCGCCGGGCTATGCGATCTTCAACGCCACCGCCTGGTGGAAGCCGATGCCTGAGATCGCCGACCTCGAGCTCCAGATCGGCGTCTACAACATCTTCGACCGCAAATACTGGGACGCGGTCAACGTGCCCACCGGCGTCCTCGCCCAGGCCCGCGACTACTACAGCGAGCCCGGCCGCACGGTGAAGGCGACGATGAAGTACCAGTTCTGACGCGCCTTGCGTCTGTCAGACCCGGGATACGTCGCCGGCCGGCCCTTCGGGGCCGGTCATTGTCGTTTGGGGACAGCGGCCCGTGCCCCGCCCCGGAGCGGGCGTCTCAACGTCCTTTCGGAGCCGGGGGCCGCGAGGCGGCCCAGAGGCCACCCAGCATCAGCCCCGCTGCCAGCAGGAAGGTCAGTTGCAGCCCGCGGGTCATCGCCATCGGGGATGCCTGCCCGAGATCGCCGGTTCCGACGGCGTTGGCGAAGATGGCGCTCATGGCGGATGCTCCCAGAATGAGGCCGAGATTGCGCGACAGGCCGAGCAGGCCGGAGACCAAGCCGCGCTCGTCCTTGGCCACATTGGCCAGGACGGCCGAGTTGTTGGCCGCCTGGAAGAGCTGGTAGCCCGGCGTCAGGATCAGGATGGCCACGACATAGCCCGTCACACCGAGTTGCCCGGGCAAGAGCGACAGGCCAAGACAGCCGGCCGCCAGCAAGGCCAGTCCCGTCGCGAGAACCGGCCCATGGCCCCATCCATCCACCATCCGTCCGGACGGGATACCGCTGAGGATGGAGATGGCCGGCCCCACCGACATCACCAGTCCGATGACCGTCTCCGTCAGTCCAAGACCCCGGCTCAGATAGAACGGACCAACGACCAGCGTCGTCATCATGACAGCAGCAACCCCGAGGTTGAGCAGAAGGTTGCGCAGCAGATCGCGACCGGGCTGGATCCGGCGGGGCGCCGGGCGAGGGACCGACGGCGGCGCGTCCGGCGGCAGCGAGACGATCGCGAGAAGCAAGGCCAGCAGCGCAACCGGCGCCAGGATCAGGAAGATGCCCCGCCACCCGGTCGCGCCGAGCAGAACGCCGCCGAGCGCAGGCCCGAGCGCCGTCCCCAGTGCCGACATCGTGCCCAGCAGGCCCATGGCCCTGCCGATCCGCGCCTCGCTTGCCGAGGCCCGCATCAGCGCCATGGGCAATGTCGTCAGCACGGCGGCGGCGATGCCCTGTAGCGTCCGCGCCCCCACGAGAAACCGGAGGTTTGGCGCCAGACCGCACAGGATCGATGCGACCGCAAACAGAGCCAGGCCGGCCATATGCACCCGCCTCAGCCCGAGGCGGTCGCCGAGCCGGCCGACCAGGACGACGGAAGTGGTCAACGCCGCCAGATAGGCGATCACGACCCACTGCACCTGAGCAAACGGCGCGGCGAAGGCTCCGGCCAGCGTTGGCAGGGCGATATTGGCGATGCTCGTGCCCACAGAGGCGAGCAGCATCGACAGGGCCGCGACCGCTGCGACGCGGCGGTCCAGCGCCCGGGAGACGGGGGATTCGGAAGGGCTCATGCCGCTGTCCTCTTGCTTGAAATGACGTGCCGGGGCAGCGTACGAACTCAAGTCAACTTGAGGTCAAGGGCATGGTTCTCGATATCGGCGAGGTCTCCGCGAAGGCCGGTGTCAGCCCGTCCGCCCTGCGCTACTACGAGGACATCGGCCTGATCGCCTCCGTCGCCCGCCATGGCCTCCGCCGGCAGTTCTCAGCCGAGGTGCTGCTGCAACTCAGGCTGATCGCCTGGGGCCAGCTGGCGGGGTTTTCGCTCGGCGAGATCGCAGGGATGTTCGGCCGGAACGGCAAGCCCGACCTGCCGCGCGAGGTCCTGCACGAAAAGGCGGACCGGCTCGACCGCCAGATCCGCGAACTCACGGCGCTGCGCGACACGCTGCGCCATGTGGCAGAGTGTCCGGCGCCGACGCATATGGAGTGCCCGACCTTCAGGCGGCTGATCGAGACCACCGGCCAATCCGGCCGGTGGCAGCCCAGAGGGCAGAAGCGGCAGCCGCCGCTCCGACGCTGAACCCAGGCGCTCTGTTCAGGCGCCCTCCCCCTCGCCCGCCTTCGGCACTCCCCGCCGCCGCGGCCCCTCGGTCAGCGACTTGAACACGCCGCGCAGCGTGCGCGCCTCCTGCTCCGTCATCGCGAGGCGATGCAGGATGTCGCGCAGATTCGCGGTCATGATCTGCTTCTTGCCGGGCGGGAAGAAGCCGCACTGGTCGAGCTCGGCCTCGACATAGTCGAACATCGACAACACCGTCGCCCGCGTCGCCGGCGGCGAAAGATTGGCCTCGCGGAAGGGCGGCTCGCCGCCGGTCGCCTTGAACCACTCATAGCCGACGAGCAGCACCGCCTGGGCGAGGTTGAGCGAGGCGAAGGCCGGATTGACCGGGAAGGTCAGGATCGCGTCGGCAAAGGAGATCTCCTCATTGGTCAGCCCGATGCGCTCGCGCCCGAACAGGATGCCGACGCGTTCGGTGCCGGCGATCCGCTCCGCCAGCGGCGCCATCGCCTCGGCCGGGGTGACCACGCGCTTCATCTGGCCGCGCTCGCGCGCCGTCGTCGCCAGCACGAAGTTCAGATCGGCGATCGCCTCCGCCGCGGTCGGAAAAAGCCGGGCGTTCTCCAGGACATGCGTCGCGCCCGAGGCGGCCGAGGTCGCGCCCTTCTTCAGCCCGCCGCCGCTCGGCCAGCCGTCGCGCGGCGCCACCAGCCGCATCTCGGAGAGGCCGAAATTCGCCATGGCGCGTGCGCACATGCCGATATTCTCGGCCATCTGCGGCTCGACCAGGATGATGACCGGCGCCGGAGCCGTGGCAGGGGGGCGCGTGCGGTCGGTACCGGAACCGGTCATGCTCTGTCTCGTCGTCGCCTGCAGGGCGCAGGCCTTGACCGCGGCCATCGCGCCAAGCGGGCGCGCGGTCAAGGCTCGGCCCGTCATGGTCGGGCTGGCGCGGGGGCTCCCTCCCCCCGCTCGCGGTGGGGAGGGCCGGGGTGGGGGGGGCAGTGCCGCTCGGCGCCACGATCGAGGATAGAGGCCTGGCTTTGCGGCCCCCCATCCCTAACCCTTCCCCACCGCAAGCGGGGGGAAGGGAACGCGCCTGCCCGTCGGTCGAGGCCTGCGTCGCCGATCCGAACGTTTCAGCCCGCCGCCGCCTCGACCGCCCGCAGCACCCGCAGCGTGTTGCCGCCGGCGAGCTTTTCGAGATCGCCTTCCGACCAGCCGCGCCGGATCAGCTCCGCCACCAGCGCCGGGAACACGCTGGTATCCTCCAGCCCGTCGGGGTTGATCCAGCCGAAGAAATCCGAGCCGATGCCGACATGGTCGTGGCCGATGCGCTTGGCCAGATAGTCGAGATGGTCGCAATATTGCGGCAGCGTCGCCTTCGGCCGCGGGCCGGCCTTGGCGGCGATCTCGGCCTCGGCCTTGACGTGGTCGAGCCCGTCGGGCGTCTTGCCGTACTGGTCCTTGGCGGGCTTGTGCCAGTCGCGCGCGGCCTGGCTGATGAAATCCGGCACGAAGGTCGCCATCACCACCCCGCCATTGCCCGCGACCCGGTCGAGCACATCGTCGGGCACGTTGCGCGGATGGTCGCACAGCGAGAACGCGTTGGAATGCGACCAGACCACCGGCGCGCGCGTCACGTCCAGCGTGTCATGCATCACCTTGGGCGAGACATGGGCGAGGTCGACGACCATGCCGAGTGTGTTCATCCGGCCGATCACCTGCTTGCCGAAGGCGCTGAGTCCGTTGTTGCGGGGCGCATCGGTGGCGGAATCGCACCAGTCATGGCTGTCATTGTGGCACAGCGTCATCAGCCGCACGCCGAGGTCGAAATAAGCGTCGAGCGCGTCGATCTCGCCGTCCAGCGCCGTGCCGTTCTCGATCGTCATGAACAGCGCGATGCGCCCCTCGGCCTTGGCGGCCATGACATCGGCGGCGCTGAGACCGGGGCGGAACACGTCGGCATGGCGCTTCAGGATGTCGCGCATCAGCGCGATCTGCGCGAGCGCGAAGCCGGCGGGCTTGGGGTGCTTGGGCGGGACATAGGCCGCGAAGAACTGCGCCGCGAGCTTGCCGGCCTGCATCCGCGGGATGTCGGTGTCGCCCTTCTCATGGATTTTCGTCAGGTCGTAGAGGCCGACATCGCCCTTGGCCGTGCGGTCGAGCCGGATGACGTAAGGAAGGTCGTTATGCCCGTCGATCAGCGGCGCGCGGTCGAGCAGCGCGAGCGCGGCGGCATAGGCATTGTCCTGGACGGGCGGTGTGGCGAGGGCCATG
>CALRYW010000101.1:0-14016 GCA_943372485.1 Allobosea thiooxidans | reverse complement strand
ATCGCCGAGGGGATCAGCCGCGACGGTCGCCGTAATCGCCACGCTCCCAGCGCGGCCCGCGCTCGCCGTCATGATGGCCGCGGCCACCGCGATGGCCCTCCATCCGGTCGTCCATGCCGCCATGCATGCGCTCATGCATCGCCCGCATCATGCCGCGGCCCTCGGCCATCGCCTCGCGCACGGCCCGGCGCGCCACCGTCTTCTGCTCGTCGCTGAGCGTCGCCCAGAGCGGGCGCACGGCGTCGGCCAGTTCCTTGGAGCGGGTCGCGCGATCGGCGGCGCGGCCGGACATCATGTCGAGCTTCTCCATGATGTCGGCATGGCGGAAGGTCTCGCGCTGCTCGCGCATCGCCGACCAGCCGGAGCGACGCTCCTCGGCACGCTTCTTGATCACGCCCTCCACCGTGTCGAACAGCGCGACCTGCTCGGGCTTCAGCTTCATGTCGGTGCGCAGCTTGGCGAGGCGCTCGTTCAGGCGTTCCTGCATGCGCTCGGCGCGCTGTTCGCGCCGCTGCTCGCGGCTCTCATGGCGCTCGCCGCGCTGATGGCGCTCGCTGCGTTCCTGGCGCGGGCCGTCGCGCTCGCCGCCGGCGGGCGGAACCGGCGCCGGCTGGGCGACGGCGAAGCCGGCGACCAAGGCCGCGATGGAGGAGGCTGCAATCAGGGCGAAGGGTTTCATGACGGATCTCCTGGGTGTTGGGCGAAGGCAACAACTGGGTGGTGGGCGGAGGGAACAGTCGCTGTGCGGGTCGTGGAAGGCCGGGTCTCGATGACAGTCACCATGCGCCGACCGCACTGTCCTTGCGATGGCGCAATCATGAACTCTCGGTAATGTAACGCGCCGGCCTCCCCGGCGTTCCCCGATCCTGCGGCCCACCCCCGAGCCACCGATGCGCAATCTCATCACCGATGTCCGCGGCCTCCTCGTCGGCCAGGCGCATGATCCCGGCGCCGCCACCGGCGTCACCGTCGCCCTGTTCGAGCGGCCGACCGTCGCCTCCGTCGCCATCCTCGGCGGCGCGCCCGGCGTGCGCGAGACCGCGCTCCTCGAGCCGGAGATGACGGTCGAGCATGTCGATGCGATCGTGCTCTCGGGCGGCTCGGCCTGGGGGCTCGCGGCAGCCGACGGCGTGATGGCGCATCTGGCGAGCGAGGGCCGCGGCTTTCCCATCGGCCCGCTGCATGTGCCGATCGTCCCGCAGGCGATCCTGTTCGACCTGCTCAACGGCGGCGCCAAGCCCTGGGCGAAGGGCGGGCCGGAATCGCCCTATCGCCGGCTCGGCGCCCAGGCCGCCGCCAGCGCCGCCGCGGAGTTCGCGCTGGGCACGGCCGGCGCCGGTTACGGCGCCACCACGGCCCATCTCAAGGGCGGCCTCGGCTCGGCCAGCGCCCGCGCCGCCACGGGTCAGATCGTCGGCGCACTCGTCGCGGTCAATGCGGTCGGCACCGCGACGATCGGCGACGGCCCGCATTTCTGGGCCGCGCCCTATGAGCGCGACAGTGAATTCGGCGGGCGCGGCTGGCCGGCCGGTATCGACCTCGCCGATCTCGGCCTGCGCTTCAAGGGCGGCGCCGGCCAGAACACCACCATCGCCCTGGTCGCGACCGATGCGGTGCTGACCAAGGCGCAGTGCAAGCGCCTCGCGCTCGCCGCCCATGACGGGCTGGCCCGGGCGCTGCGACCCTCCCATGGCGCGCTCGACGGCGACATCGTCTTCGCCGCCGCGACCGGCCACAGCGGCGCCCCCTCCGACGCCTTCGCGCTGACGGAGCTGTGCGCCACGGCCGCCGATGTGCTGGCCCGCGCCGTGGCGCGCGGCGTCCATGCCGCCACCGCCCTGCCCTTCGCGGGGGCGCTGCCGGCCTGGCGCGACCGTTTCGGAGGCTGACCGCGCGCCGCCGCCATGCTAGAGGCGCGGCCATGTCGACCGATGAATTCCTCGCCCGCTTCGGCGCCGCCGGCCAGCGCCAGCCCGATCCCGTCGCCGCCGCGCAGAAGGCGATGCGCAACGCCCTGCCGAGCCGCTTCTACGAGCAGGCCGCCGTGCTCGAGCGCGACGGGCTGTTCCATGTCGCGCTCGACGGCCGCATTGCCCGCACCCCGGCGCGCAACCCGCTGGCGGTGGCCTCCCGCCCCGTCGCCGAGGCGCTCGCCGCCGAATGGGACGCGCCGAGCGAGAAGATCGATCCCGCCCGCATGCCGCTGACCCGGCTGGTCAATTCGGCGCTGGACGGCGTCGCCGACCAGCATGAGGCCGTGCGCGCCGAGATCGTGCGCTATGCCGGCTCCGACGCGCTCTGCTACCGTGCCGGCGAACCGCAGGAGCTGGTCGCCCTGCAGGAGGCGATCTGGGAGCCGATCCGCCACGCGGTCGAGGCCAGGATCGGCGCGCGCTTCATCCTCGCGCAGGGCATCGTTTTCGCAGAGCAGCCGCCGACCACGCTTGAGGCGGTGGCGCGCCATGTCGCCGCCATCCCCGCCCCCGTCGCGCTGGCGGGCGCCCACAACGTCATGACGCTGACCGGCTCGACCCTGCTGATGCTGGCGCTCCATTTCGGCCTGCGCGACGCCGACGCGATCTGGGCCGCCGCCCATAGCGACGAGGATTACCAGATCGGCATCTGGGGCCAGGACGAGGAAGCCGCCGAGCGCCGCGCCATCCGCCGGACGGAGTATGACGCGGCGGTGCTGCTGCTCACGCAAGGCTAGCGCCAGCGCGCCGGACGCGGCCTTGGCCTGAAGCTTGCTGGCCTGGCCCGGCCGGACCGACCGGCGCGCCGGAGACCCTCGCCATGCTGCCAGTCCACCACATGATTGCGGGTGGTCCCCGTCCGGTCGCGCCCTTCTCCCATGCCGTCGAGGCCGATGGCTGGGTCTTCGTCACCGGACAGATGCCGACCGATCCGGCCGCCCCCGACGCAGCCCTGCCCGAGGGCATCGCGGCGCAGACCCGCCGCGTCATGGACAATCTGATCATCGTGCTGGAAGGGCTCGGCCTGAGTCTCGCCAACGTCACCATGGCGCGCGTCTACCTGACCGAGTTCCACCGCGATTATGCACAGATGAACGCGGCCTATGCCGCATATTTCCCCGAAGACCAGCGCCCGGCCCGCACCTGCATCGGCGTCTCCGGGCTCGCCCTGCACGCACTCGTCGAGATCGATCTCGTCGCGCGGCGGCCCTGAGGCCGGCCCGCCGCCTTGGCCAAAAGCCGCAACCCGCCCTGATGGACTCGCGAGGCCGCCGCGCTTAATTCCTTGAGCACGACATCGTTCGTCGGCTGCGGGACGCATATCGCCATGAAAGACATTCTCGAACAGCTCGAAGACCGTCGCGAGGGCGCCCGCCAGGGCGGCGGCGCCAAGCGCATCGCGGCGCAGCACGGCAAGGGCAAGCTCACCGCCCGCGAGCGCATCGAACTCCTGCTCGACAGGGACTCCTTCGAGGAGTTCGACATGTTCGTACAGCATCGCTGCGTCGATTTCGGCATGGAGAAGGCCGAGAAGATCCCCGGCGACGGCGTCGTCACCGGCTGGGGCACGGTCAATGGCCGCACCGTCTTCGTCTTCTCCAAGGACTTCACCGTCTTCGGCGGCTCGCTCTCAGAGACCCACGCCCAGAAGATCGTCAAGATCCAGGACATGGCGCTGAAGATGCGCGCGCCCATCGTCGGCCTGTTCGACGCCGGCGGCGCCCGCATCCAGGAGGGCGTGGCGGCGCTCGGCGGCTATGGCGAGGTCTTCCGGCGCAATGTCGCGGCCTCGGGCGTCATCCCGCAGATCTCCGTGATCATGGGGCCCTGCGCCGGCGGCGACGTCTACTCGCCCGCGATGACCGATTTCATCTTCATGGTCCGCGACACCTCCTACATGTTCGTCACCGGCCCCGACGTGGTGAAGACCGTCACCAACGAGACCGTGACCTCGGAGGAGCTCGGCGGCGCCAAGGTCCACACCGCCAAGTCCTCGGTCGCCGACGGCGCCTTCGAGAATGATGTCGAGGCGCTGCTGCAGGTGCGCCGCCTGCTCGATTTCCTGCCCGCCAACAACACGGCGGGCGTGCCGGAATGGCCGAGCTTCGACGTGCCCGACCGCGTCGATATGAGCTTGGACACGCTGGTGCCGGACAACCCCAACAAGCCCTACGACATCAAGGAGCTGATCCTGAAGACGCTCGACGAGGGCGATTTCTTCGAGATTCAAGGCGCCTATGCCGGCAACATCGTCACCGGCTTCGGCCGCATCGAGGGCCGCACGGTCGGCGTCGTCGCCAACCAGCCGATGGTGCTGGCCGGCGTGCTCGACTCCGACGCCAGCCGCAAGGCCGCGCGCTTCGTGCGTTACTGCGACGCCTTCGAGATCCCGATCGTCACCTTCGTCGACGTGCCCGGCTTCCTGCCGGGAACCGCGCAGGAGTATGGCGGCCTGATCAAGCACGGCGCCAAGCTGCTCTACGCCTACAGCGAATGCACCGTGCCGCTGGTCACCGTCATCACCCGCAAGGCCTTCGGCGGCGCCTATGACGTGATGGCCTCCAAACATATCGGCGCCGACGTCAACTACGCCTGGCCGACCGCCCAGATCGCGGTGATGGGCGCCAAGGGTGCGGTCGAGATCATCTTCCGCGGCATGGACGCGGATGGCATCGCCGCCAAGACGAAGGAATATGAGGACCGCTTCATGTCGCCCTTCGTGGCGGCCGAGCGCGGCTATATCGACGAGGTCATCCTGCCGCATTCGACGCGCCGCCGCATCGCCCGCGCGCTGGCCATGCTCAGGACCAAGAGCGTCGAGCGGCCCTGGCGCAAACACGACAACATTCCGCTGTAAGCCCTGTGTCGGTCGGCCGCGGTGGTCTCAACGCGCAGGCCGGTTCTGCGCGGTCGGGGTGGTCGATTGCGAGGCCAGCGCGCCTGAGAGAAGCGCCGCCGCGCCCGCCAAACCATCGCCGCCACTGGTCACGACCGTGTTCGGCACGAGCTTGCCGACGAGACTGACCAGCTCTGGCTTCTTCTCGAGCGTGGCCAGCACTTTCTCCAGCGCCTGCAGATAGGCGACGCGATCCTGCCCGAGCACGTTGGCTTGGGCGTTCTGGCCTTTGGCCAATTCCTCAAGGTAGCCGCGCTCGGCCTGTCCGAGAAGCTGGCGTTCCTTCTGGCGCTGCTCGGCCACCTGCACGCCGATCTGGGCCGCGACGAATTCGCGCTGCTGGTCGGCCCGGGCGCGCGCCGCCTCGGTGTCGAGCCGGACTTTCTGCGCCTCGGTCTCACGCGTATAGGCGCGCGAGAGCTGCTCGGCGAGTTGCTCGCGCAGCCGCGAAACCAGCAATTCGGGCGGGATCGAAGGCTCGCCCATGCGAACCTCCTTGATCTCGATGCCGGCCTTGCGACCCTCGACGCGAATCTGCTGCTCGATCGTGCTTTCGAGCGCGTCGCGGTTGTCGATCAGGTCGAGCACGCGCGTCGGGCGGGTCTGGAATTGACCGGCAAGCTCGCCAGCCGCATTGCGGACCGGGACGCGGATCGAGGAGCCGGCGACGTTTCGGACGATCGAGCGGATCGTCGGGGTCAGGATGCGGTCCTCGATCTGCTCAAGCCCGCCGACGCCGCCAACCACCAGCGGCGCGTTTTCCGGCGGAACCTGAACGACGACGCGCAACTCGACCGGAATGTCCCATCCTTCGATCTTGACGAAGATCGCCTGATCGGCGGCCTCTTTCGGGGTCGGTTGCTCGACGAAGCGCTCGACCTGTCGAATCCGGCCCTGATCGTCGACCGAGAGATCGATGATGCGCTTGCGGAATCCGCCCTTGTATTCCCAGGTCTGGACGCGGGTATCGACCTGGGTCATCTCGTAGGCCTGATGGTTGAGGTAATAGGCACCCGGCAACAGCACGCTGCGCCAGATGCCGACGCAGCCCGAGGGCACGACGGGAACGACGATGGCGTCGGAACTATCCGCCGTCTGGGCCTTTTCCTCGCGGCAGGCGACGCCGGGCGCGGCGACATTCGACTTGATCACCCCGACGAAGCCGGCCGGCACCACGCTGGCGACAGTGCGGGTGTTGATCTCGACATCGAACAGATAGCGGTTGAGCCGGTAGATGCCGGGCTTCAGCACGGTTTCCTGTGCACCTCGAAACCCGCCCGACGTCAGGAAGGTGCGTCCGTCCAGCATTTTCTCGATCCGGTCGTCCGGGATCGCCGGCGCCATGAAGGTGCCGGTCGGCGTCGCCATGCCGTCATTGGCCACAAGTCGCCCATAGGAGCCGTTGGGCACGGTGACGACGTCGAATTGCTCGACCTGATGCAGCACGTTGACGAAGGGGATGAAGTGGAAGCCGGGACCGAGGATATCGGCCTGAGGCCCCTTCTCGCCATTCACGGCGATGATCTTGCCGGTGGGCAGGTCGCCGCCGCCATAGATGCGCTTGAGATGTCCGGCCTGGTTCGGGCCGACCACCACATATGAGGTCGACGCGAACAGGAAGACCGCGACGAGAGCGGCCAGTCCCGCCCCCGCGCCGAGCGTGGTGCCACGTTTCAGCGCCGGCGCGGCGCCTGGCGTGATCGTCGCGTCTGGGTCGCCACGCCGCGCAAGGACCGCAAGAACGACAGCCGCCAGGAGAGCCACAAGTGTCAGAATGAGAATCAGCATGGCATCCTGGCTTTCATCCTGACATTGCGCTCACCGACGGAACGGAGGATGGCTGTGGCCGTCAAGCAGATTCGCGCTGAGTGGCGGGGACACCGAACATCGCGGTGAATCAATTCGCACGCATGACACCTGCCAACTATTCGTCTAATGCGACGCCGGGTCTCCAACCACGTCAACGATGCTCTTCAACTCCTTCGCCTTTCTCCTCGCCTTCCTGCCGCTGGCGCTCGGTCTGCACTGGCTGGTCGAGCGTTTCGCGCCGGCCTGGCGGCTGCCGCTGCTGCTGGTGCTGTCGCTGGCGTTCTACGCCTATTGGGACTGGCGCTTCCTGCCGCTGCTGATGGCCTCGATCCTGGTCAACTGGCTGGTCGCGGAAGGCTTCCAGAAATCGCGCTCGGGCGCGCTGATCACGGCCGCCATCGTCGCCAACCTGCTGCTGCTGGCGCTGTTCAAGTACTTCAACTTCTTCGGCGATCTCGCTGCGATGATTCCGGGTTTGCCGGCGCCGAAGCTCGATCTGGCGCTGCCGCTCGGCATCTCGTTCTTCACCTTCCACCACGTCATGTACCTGACCGATCTGCGCCGCGGCCAGGCGCCGCGCTACGATCTCGTCCGCTACGGGCTCTACATCGCCTTCTTCCCGCAGGTGCTGGCCGGGCCGCTGGTGCGCTGGCGCGAGATCATGCATCAGTTCGACGAGCGGCCCTATCAGCGACCCGACGCCGCCGAGCGCTTCGGGCGCGGGCTTCTGCTGCTCACCGCCGGCCTCGCCAAGAAGGTGCTGATCGGCGATCCGCTGGCCGAATACGCCAACCCGGTCTTCGCTGCGGCGGCGGCCGGTCAGGTGGTGACGGTGGCCGAAGCCTGGCAGGCGACGCTGGCCTTCACCTTCCAGATCTATTTCGATTTCTCGGGCTATACCGACATGGCGCTGGGGCTCGCTTTGCTCCTCGGCATCGTGCTGCCGCCGAATTTCGAGGCGCCCTATCGCGCGGCGAGCATTCAGGACTTCTGGCGCCGCTGGCACATGACGCTCTCGCGCTTCCTGCGCGACTATCTCTACATCGCGCTCGGTGGCTCGCGGCACGGTCTGCCCACCCAGGTCTGGGCGCTGTTTGCGACGATGGCGCTGGGCGGGCTCTGGCACGGCGCCGGCCTGACCTTCGTCGCCTGGGGCGCGGCCCATGGGCTGGCCCTCATCGTCGCCCTGTTGTGGCGCCGCGCCGGCTGGCCGATGCCGGTCCTGCTCGGCTGGCTCCTCACCTTCGTCTTCGTCGCGCTCTGCTGGGTGCTGTTCCGGGCGACCAGCTTCGAGGCGGCTCTGGCGATCTACAAGGGCTTGTTCGGCCTCGCCCCGCTCGGCACCGGCTTCAAGTGGCGGGCGCTGCTGCCGGCAGCCGCCTTCGCCATCATCGGGCCGACCGCCTGGGCGCTGGTCCACCGGCTCCCGCCGGCCCGCTGGCTCGCGCTGGCGGCGGGGGTGCTGTTCGTCCTCATCCTCTTCAAGATCGGCGAAGACGCCAATTATGAGTTCATCTACTTCCAGTTCTGAGGCGGTTGACCGTCCGGGCGCCAGAGCGGCGAACGAGGCGCGCTGGGCCGGCTTCGTGCGCGGCTTCGCCGTCACGGCCGCCACGGTGCTGCTGGGCACGCTGGCCCTCGCCTGGCTGATCGACCCCTATGGAACCGGCAACACCCCGCTCTCGCTGCGCGAGGGCGTGCGGCCGCAGGGGCCGCGCACCGCCGCCGCCAGCCGCGGCCGCGACCCCGCCTTCCAGGCCGCGATCTTCGGCAATTCCCATGTCCAGCTGCTCTCGCCGGAGCGGCTTCAGACGGCGTCCGGCATCCCCTTCGTCTCGCTGATCGCACCGGCCTCGGGCCCCAAGGAGGGTCTGGTCCTGATCGACTGGTTCCTGCGCCACCGCCGCGAGCCGGCGCGCGCCGTCGTCGTCGGCATCGACGATCTCTGGTGCACAGCCGATCCGTCGATGCCCAACGCCAAGCCCTTCCCGTTCTGGCTCTACAGCCGCGACCATGCCGAATACCTCGTCGGCCTGCTGCGCTTCGACGTGCTGGAGGAGATCCAGCGCCGCATCGTCGATCTCCTGACCGGGCGCGGCGAGCGGGCCCGGCCGGACGGCTACTGGGACTACGAACCCAACTATATCGGCCTGGGCTACGACCGCGATCCCGGCAAGCGGGCTGCCCTCGAACAGCCGGGCCCCTCCGGGGGCGGCAATGCGAGCGGCCCCTGGCCCGCCGTGCAGGCCCTCGAGGCCGTGATGCAGGCGGCGCCCGGCACGCCGCTGCTCCTCGTGCGCCCGCCGGTCTACCGCAGCCTGTTGCCGGTACCCGGCAGCGCCGACGCCGCCGCCGAGGCCGGCTGCCGCGGCGCCTTCGCCGCGCTCGCCGCGCGCAGGCCCCTCACCGCGCTGGTCGACTGGCGCCGCGACCGGCCCGAGTTGCACGACCCGAATCAGTTCTTCGACCGCAGCCACTACCGCCAGTCGATCGCCCGGCTGGTCGAGGCCGAGATCGCCGCCGCCCTGACGGCAATGCGCTGACGCGAGGCGCCCCCGGGCGGCTCGGGCAGCCTCATGACAAGCGAAAACACCCGGTCGCGCCGGCCCGGACACGCCCCGGTGAAGAACGCGCGAGCGGCTGCCAATCCGATTGTGAGCGCCCCCCGGCATCGCTATAAGGGCGCCAAATCGGCGGCCCTCCCACGGCAATGTCGGTGGGCGCCGCGGGACGACAACCAGAGAGTGCGCCTATGTCGAAGCAGATCATCCTCGACGCGGACTACAAGCCCAGCGACGACGAGCCGTTCATGAACGACCGGCAGCGCGAGTATTTCCGGGGCAAGCTGATGGGCTGGAAGGACGAGATCCTGAAGGAGGCCCGCGAGACCCTGATGACGCTGCAGAGCGAGAGCGAGAACCACCCCGACATCGCCGACAGGGCCTCGTCGGAAACCGACCGCGCCATCGAGCTGCGCGCCCGCGACCGCCAGCGCAAGCTGATCGCCAAGATCGACGCCGCCATCGCCCGCATCGACGACAACACCTATGGCTATTGCGAGGAGACCGGCGAGCCGATCTCGCTCAAGCGGCTCGAGGCCCGGCCGATCGCGACGCTGTCGCTCGAAGCCCAGGAACGCCACGAGCGCAACGAACGCGTCTTCCGCGACGATTGAGGCCGCCGCTCCGCGCAGCGCCGCCGAGCCCCGCCCGTCAGGAGCGGGGCTGTTTTGGGTCGAGGGATCGCGCTAGCCGAGTTCGGTAAACGACCACCTTGTCTCGGCGACCGCCATGTCGATGAAGGCGCGGACCTTGGCCGAGAGCAGGCGCTGCGTCGGATAGACGATCTGGATCGGCGACGGCGGCCGCTCATGCTCCGCCAGCAGGATTCTCAGCGCGCCCCGGCGGATCGCAGCCGCCGCCTGATAGGCCAGCACCAGCGTCAGCCCGCCGCCGTCGACGGCATGCTGGACGGCGCTCTCCGCCGCGTTGGTGACGAAGCTCGGCACGAAGCCGACCCTCTGCCGCTGTCCCTCCCGCTCGAAGACCCACTCATGCGTGGTGTTGAAACCGGAGAAATGGATGCAGCGATGGCCGGCGATGGCGGCCGGCGAGAGCGGCGTGCCGTGCCGCTCCAGATAGGACGGCGCCGCCACCAGCACCCGGCGCGTCTCGCCGAGCCGGCGTGAGCGGAGCGTCGAATCGCCGAGATGGCCGATGCGGATGGCGAGGTCGATGCCGTCCTCGACCAGGTTGACGACCCGGTCCCCCAGTCGCAGCTCGCCCTGAACCGCCGGATGGCGCGACAGATAGGACGAGAGCAGCGGGCCGACATGGACGCGCCCGAAGGCGAGCGGCGCCGCCACCACCAGCCGGCCCGACGGCGCCGCGCGCGCCGCCTGCAAGGAGGCGTCGGCCTCGTCGAGATCGGCCAGGATGCGCCGGGCGAGCGGCAGATAGCGCTCGCCCTCGTCCGTTAGCATCACCGACCGCGTCGTGCGCTGCAGCAGGCGGCTGCCGAGCCGCTCCTCGAGCGCGGCGACCAGCCGCGTCACGGCCGAGGGCGAGAGCCCGAGATGGCGCGCCGCCGGCGCGAAGCCCTTCGCCTCGGCCACCCCGACGAAGGCCTGCAGGGTCGCGAAGCGGTCCATGTCATTACTCCGATTTGCGCAACAATGAACTGTCAATCTGACAGATTATCGTCACCGGACATCATTGTCATGGTCCGCCCCGGAGCAAGCCATTCCGGCTCGCCCGGGAGACCCAGGACCATGACCGACAGGAGCCTATCGAGTGACGTCGCCTTCACCCCGGCGGTGAAGGCCCTGCAACAGCGCAAGGGATCGCGCGGCGGCTATCGCAGAATGGAGGAGACGGGTGGCTGGGAGACGACGGTGACGCCGGAACTCGCCGCCTTCCTGGCGGCGCGCGACAGCTTCTTCCTGGCCACCGCCAGCGCCGACGGGCAGCCCTATATCCAGCATCGCGGCGGCGCGGCCGGCTTCCTGCGCGTGATCGACAAGCGCACACTGGGCTTCGCCGATTTCCGCGGCAACCGGCAATATGTCAGCCTCGGCAATCTCTCCGAGAACCCCAAGGCCTATCTCTTCCTGATCGACTATGCCCGCCGGCAGCGCATCAAGATCTGGGGCACGGCCCGCGTCGTCGAGGACGATCCGGCCCTGGTCGAGCGTCTGAGGCCGGAGGGCTATGCCGGCACGCCCGAGCAGGCGATCCTGTTCGAGATCGCGGCCTGGGACGCCAATTGCCCGCAGCACATCCCGCAGCTGATCGCCGCCAGGGACGTCGCGGCGGCGCTGGCGGAACGCGACCGGCGGATCCTCGTGCTCGAGGCCGAACTCGCCAGGGCCCGGGCCATGGCCTGAACCGGCTCTGGCGCCCGGCGCCCGCGATGGTCTATGGTGACCCAAGGGGAAGGCTGGAAACCCGGCGGCGGCAGCCGTCGGGCCGGCTGGCGGGAGAACAAGCGTCATGTTGCGTCGGATCATGCGGCCATCGCGGGCCGGTCTTTTGGCCGTCCTGGCGCTGGGGCTCGGCGGCTGTGCCGGCGATGTCCGCGGCGTGCTCGTGCCCGTGGCCAATCCCGCGGCTGACGCCAGCCGCGTCACCATGCTGGTCGCCACCACCCGCGCGCCCGATCCGGACGAGGGCCTGCTGTTCTCGGGCGAGCGCGGCGCGCCGACCTTCGCCGAGATCACCGTCTCCCTGCCCAATGAGACGCGCCGCAAGGTCGGCGAGGTGCAGTGGCCGAAATCCCTGCCCGGCAATCCCGAGACCGATTTCGTCACGCTGAAGGTCGAGAAGCTCGACCGGAACGCCGTCGTCGCGCGCTTCAACAAGGCGGTGCAGAAGGTGCCCAAGCGCCGCGTCATGGTCTTCATCCATGGCTTCAACAACCGCTTCGAGGATGCCGTCTACCGCTTCGCCCAGATCGTCCACGATTCGAAAGCCGAGGTCGTGCCGATCCTGTTCACCTGGCCCTCGCGCGGCTCGGTCTTCGCCTATGGCTATGACCGCGAGAGCGGCAATTATTCCCGCCGCGCGCTGGAAAACCTGTTCCAGGCGCTGGCGCGCGACCCCGCCGTGGGCGAGGTCTCGGTGCTCGCCCATTCGATGGGCAACTGGGTGACGATGGAGGCCCTGCGCGAGATGTCGATCCGCAACGGCACGATCTCGCCCAAGATCGCCAATGTCATGCTCGCGGCGCCCGATGTCGATGTCGACGTCTTCCGCACCCAGATCGCCGACATGGAAGGCCGCCGCCCGAAATTCACCCTCTTCGTCTCGCAGGACGACCGGGCGCTCGCCGTCTCGCGCCGGGTCTGGGGCAGCACGGCGCGGCTGGGCGCGATCGATCCCGAGGCCGAGCCCTGGCGCTCGCAGCTGGAGAAGGCCGGCATGACCGTGCTGAACCTGACCTCGCTGCGCTCCGGCGACCGGCTCAACCACGGCAAATTCGCCGAGAGCCCCGAGGTGGTGAAGCTGATCGGCACGCGGCTGATCGAAGGCCAGCCGATCACCGACACCCGCGTCGGCCTGGGCGAGAAGGTGATGCAGGTCACCGCCGGCACCGCCCACGCGGTCGGCTCCGTCGCCGGGCTGGCGATCTCGGCCCCGGTCGCGATCGTCGATCCCCACACCCGCCGCAACTTCGCCGACAAGACCGACGCCGTCGGCAAGTCCCTGCGCGAGGTCGGCGAGCACGCGACGAGCGAGTAACCCCGCCGGCAGGGCCCGGCCGGCCCCCGTCGCAGGACGAGGCGCGGGAACCGCGCCGCCTCTTCCCTTCTCCCGGATGGGAGAAGGTGGCGCGGAGCGCCGGATGAGGGCCTGCCGTCGCAGCAACAGGGCGCCACGGCTCCGTCTCGATTCAGTAAGAAGCGGCGGTCCCTCACCCCTGCCCCTCTCACTGATCTCGGGCCTGCCCGAGATCAGCACTCAGAGTGTCGAAGTCGACAACAGGCGACTTCGATGCGGGAGAGGGGTTCCTCGCGCTTCGCCTTGAAAACGCACACCAAATCCCCGCCCGCCTTCCGGCGTCGGTCGAGAACGAGGGGCAGCGGAGCGCCGCGAGGCGCGTAGCCTGAAATCCGCATCCATTGAGCCAGGATGCGGCGCGGATGGATTGAGCCACCATCCGCACGCCCCGTGGCGCTCCGCTTGTCGGCGTTTTCTGTCTCCGGGCCGCGCTTATCGGGTCGAAGGCCAGCCTGCGCCGCGAGCCCTCGGGCGCCAGTTCCCCTCATCGGGTTGTCGCGCCGTCAGGCATGGGACGCAGGCGTGATGCCGCTAACCGTTCCAGCGAGCTCCTCGCACAGGGATCGTAATGTCCCCATGCAGACGAGCTTGCGCAGTCTGCATCACTCTGGGTGAAAGACGCCGCCGCAGGCGGCGGCTTTCGGCGGTGCCCCGAAGCCTCCCGGGAGTGGATCGTGACTCCACCCGCAGGCGCCGCCCCCACCCCCACCAACGGCACACCTCCGGATGGCTCCCCCTGGGGGATGAGGTGGGGCGATTATGGGGGTTGGTTGGTGGGGCGGGGATAAATTCTCTTTCAGCACGTCGTATCGCGCAGACTATGAAGGCGCAGTTGGCGGCATTTGGCCATCTTTGAGAGACGCGCGCAGGCGCGTCTTGTCGGGCTCGTCCAGATCCATTTGGGCTAGCACGGGGTCGTGTCCCATAGCGTGGTGTAGCTGAGGGTGGTCATCGGCGATTGCCGGTTAGGTTTGGGTTGCGAGATCCAACCCTGAACCGAGAGATCCCCGATGACCGACGAGATGATGAACCTGCGCGGGCTGCTGGAGAAGAGCCCCGA
>CALRYW010000100.1:0-14096 GCA_943372485.1 Allobosea thiooxidans | reverse complement strand
ACGATGATCTATTTCGTCGCCTGCTTCGGCATGTCGCAATACAGCCTCAACCTCGAACAGCGCCTCTCGGCGGGAGAGCGCCGATGACCGAAGCGGTTGCCGAGGCGCCGCCGATCGAACTGATCGGGCTGAACAAATGGTTCGGCGCCTTCCATGTCCTCAAGGACATCGACCTGCGGGTGCAGGAAGGCGAGCGCATTGTCGTTTGCGGGCCGTCGGGCTCGGGCAAATCGACGATGATTCGCTGCATCAACCAGCTTGAGAACCATCAGGAAGGGACGATCCGCATCCATGGCCGCAGCTACGGCCGGGATCCGCGCGAGAACGACGCCATCCGGCGCGAGATCGGCATGGTCTTCCAGTCCTTCAACCTCTTCCCACATCTGACTGTGCTGGAGAACTGCACCTTCGCGCTGACCTGGGTGCGGCACATGCCCAAGCAGGAGGCAGAGGACCTCGCCATGTCCTTCCTCGCCCGCGTGCGCATCCCCGAGCAGGCGGGCAAATACCCGATGCAGCTCTCCGGCGGCCAGCAGCAGCGCGTCGCCATCGCGCGGGCGCTCTGCGTGCGCCCGCGCATCATGCTGTTCGACGAGCCGACCTCCTCGCTGGATCCCGAGATGATCAACGAGGTGCTCGACACGATGGTGGAACTGGCCGAGAGCGGCATGACCATGGTCGTGGTGACGCATGAGATGGGCTTCGCTCGCAGGGTCGCCGACCGGGTGATCTTCATGGATCAGGGCGAGATCGTCGAGGAGGCTCCGCCCGAGGCCTTCTTCGCCGCGCCGCGCTACGACAGGACGCGGCTGTTCCTCAGCCAGGTGCTCTGATACCTGAAAGAGGTCGCGGCAACACTGCCACGGACAGAACAATGCCGCCGGTGCGCAGGGCGCATCGGCGGCAGAATGGTTGGTCAAGGCTTCAGGGTAGGCCGCCCGAGGCGGCGCCGAAGCGCTCCTCAGTAGCGGTCGTAACGGCGATAGCCATAGCCCGGACGCGGCTCATAGCCAGGGCGGGGGCCATAACCGGGCCGCGGACCGTAGCCGGGTCTCGGGCCGTAGCCTCGGCCGTAGACGGGGCCGCGCCCATAGCCCCCGCCGCCATAGCGCTGCGGCCGCGCCGCTTCCTGCATCATGTAGAGCCGACGCCGCTTGGCGGCGGTCATGCTGTAGTCGGCCTCCTGAAGGTCGAGGCGCAGGGCCGTCTCGGCGGGCAGCGCCTCCGTGGCGGAAGCGGGCGTGAGCGTTCCGATCCCGGCCAGAGCAAGGGCGCCGATGAGGCCGGCGAGGAACGAGGACCGTGTCATGAGAATTCCTTTCGCGCCGCGCCTGCGCGGCTGAAGATCAACCGCGAGCCCGACGATTCGTTCCAAGTGTACGATACTGCGGCTTGCCGACATCTTCGGCAACACGGGGCGGCATGTCGCCTCACTTGCCGGGGACGAATGGCCTTGACGAACCGCGGGCGCACGGGCGTTGTGGAGTCCATGACCGATACTGCGCGAGCCATGGCATTACAGGCGAGCAAGAGCGGGAACGGCACGGGCCTCGCCCGGCCGCAACGGCCCGGACGCGGCCGAGGTTGAAGGCTGCGCGTTGCGCGCTCCCCACCCTCCGTTATCCTGCAATTCGTTCGACCAGGGACCCGCCAGAGCGGGCCAGCCTCATGTCCGCATCCACGATGATCCTCGCCCTGTCCTGCCCCGATCGGCCCGGCATCGTCGCCGCCGTGTCGACGCTTCTCGCTGAAGCCGGCTGTAACATCCGCGATGCGCAGCAATTCGACGATCTCGAAACCGGCCGCTTCTTCATGCGCGTCGTCTTCGACCGGCTGCCGGGCGCGGCCCCGCCCGATCTGATCCAGGCCCGCATCGACGACCTCGCCTCGCGCTTCGCCATGGCCGTCTCGCTGCGCGATGCGGCCGAGCGCAAGCGCGTGCTGTTGCTGGTCTCGAAGTTCGATCATTGCCTGGCCGACCTGATCTATCGCTGGCGCATCGGCGAACTGCCGATGGACATCACCGCGGTAGTCTCGAACCATGCGCGCGAGCACATCGCCTCGACCGATCTCGGCGATCTGCCGTTCCACCATCTGCCGGTCGACCGGGCCAACAAGGCGGAGCAGGAGGCTGCGATCTGGCGGCTGGTCGAGGAGACCCGCAGCGACCTCGTCGTGCTCGCTCGCTATATGCAGATCCTGTCGGACGGCTTTTCCGGGAAGCTGGCTGGCCGCTGCATCAACATCCACCACTCCTTCCTGCCGGGCTTCAAGGGGGCCAAGCCCTATCACCAGGCGCATGAGCGCGGCGTGAAGCTCATTGGCGCGACCGCCCACTACGTCACCGCCGATCTCGACGAGGGGCCGATTATCGAGCAGGACGTCGAGCGGATCTCGCATCGCGACAGGCCCGACGATCTCGTCCGCAAGGGGCGCGACATCGAGCGGCGCGTGCTCGCCCGCGCGGTGCGCTATCACCTCGAGGACCGCGTCCTGCTGAACGGCCGCAAGACCGTCGTCTTCACGGACTGAGGCGCCGCCCGGTCAGCGGCGGAAGATCTGGCGGATCGAGCCTTCCATCAGGAAGGCGATGCCCAGCCGCGCGCCGATCATCATGCCGAAGATCGCCAGCGGCCAGGACAGCGCCATCATCGAGCCGGCCGAGATGCCCTGCCCGATGGTGCAGCCGCCGGCGAGGATACCGCCCCCGCCCATCATCACCGCACCGACCAGATGCCGGCGCATTTCGTGGTGGTCGTCGAAAGCCTCCCAGCGCAGTTCGCGGTCGACCAGCGCCGACAGGAACGCGCCCAGCACGACGCCGAGGACCGAGCCGATGCCGAAATCCAGCAGGCCCTCGGGCGTCGTCAGCACGGCATAGAGCGCGCGCCCGACGGGCGATACGAAGGTCAGGCTCTGGGGGCGGGCATGAAGGGAGAACGCGTCGACGGCCACTCCCGTCGCCCACCATCCGGCGACGACGCCGAGGCCCAGCGTCAGGCCCGCCAGCAGCAGGCGCGGCGACCGGCGCAGTCGCTTGTCGAGGGCGACGGCGAGAATGAGCAGGCTGGACGCGGTGACGACGATCGCCAGTCGTAAATCGCCGAAGCCCAGCCAGGCCAGCAGCGAGGGCAGGTCTCCCCGGGCGGCGCCGGGCACGGGCAGAGCGATCGCCTCCAGGTGGTCGATGCGCAGCGGTGCCAGGATCCCGCGCAGGGTCGCATAGGCCGTGGCACCAAAGACCATCATCACGATGAGGCTGCGCAGGTCACCAGTGCCGAGCCGGATCAGCGATCCGAATCCGCAGGTGCCCACCAGCGCCATTCCGAGGCCAAACAGCGTCGATCCCAGCAGGATCGCGAGCCAGGGGAGGGCGGTGGGAACGTAGTTCGTCAGTGCCGGATCGAGCGCCCCGCTCCAGACCATGGCCTGCGTGCCGAGCAGGGCGACGCCCAGCGCCAGCCCGAAGATCCGCAGCCGCCGCGTATCGCCGCCGATCCAGACGTCCTCGATCGCGCCGAAGGAGCACAGCCGCGCCCGCCGCGCGGTGAAGCCGCAGGCTACGCCGATGGCGATGCCGACGAGTGCGACCGACCAGGCGGGCAGCGGCCCCATCCGTCAGGACAGGAGCGGTGGGTGGCGCGCCGGCATTCAGCCTTCTTCCGGCGGCTTCGGCGGACCGCAGAAGATGTCGTAGATCACTGTGATCATGCGGCGGACATCGTCATTGGCGAGGCTGTAATAGACCGCCTTGCCATCGCGCCGTGTCGTCACGAGCTGGTCGAGCCGCAACCGCGCCAGCTGTTGCGAGACCATGGGCTGGCGCAGCGAGAGAATGTTCTCGAGTTCGGTCACGGTCCGCTCGCGCTCGGCGAGCAGGCAGAGCAGCAGCAGGCGGTTTTCATGCGACAGTGCCTTGAGGAAGTCGCTCGCCTTGCGCGCCTTGCGCATCAGCATATCGAGTTCAGCGGAGAACTCTTCGCCGTCGCGCAGCTCGGCTTCGAGGGCCTTGGATACGATCGCGCTCATGGTCAATCCAGTTTCGCGGCGGTGCCGCTCCGGTGAATGGGGCTTGGCATGTGAGCAAGCATCTTGCCAAGCAATCCCCAGAAGGCGTCGTCTCCCTGATAGCCGGTGATCCGGCCTGTTTCGCGGCCATCCTCGAACAGCACGAAGGTCGGCGCGGCGATGACGGGCTCGGCCAGCCCCGGAAGGTTAGAGCCTCCCGCCCGCAATTCGACGCGCCGCAGAGGCGCTTTCAGGCCCTCCTGCGTCAGATGATAGGCGGGTGCGACCTCGCGCTCGAAACGGGCGCACCAGGGGCAGCCATCGCGCGTGAACATGACGAGTTCCGCCGCCCGCGCCACCACCGGCGCGAGGCTGGCGATGGTGAGCACGAGCAGCGCGATGAAGACGCGGGCGCGAGGACGGATGAAACCCATTGCGATAATATAGTCGTATTCGTATGTTTATACCAGTCACAGGCCGACGGCTTTTCCGCGCTCGGGAGTTTCGCCATGCAGACGCGCCGCACGATCCTCGCCGCCGGCCTCTGCGTCGCCATTCCCGGCGCAGCCTCCGCGCGAGCCACATTGGGCGAAGACGGGCTGTACAAGCTCGACTGGTATCTTGAGAGCTTCCTCGACCTCGCCGACGACCTCGCGGCGGCGACGGCGGCCGGCAAGCGCTTCGCCATCCTCTGGGGTCTCAAGGGTTGCCCGGCCTGCCGCCGGATGCACGAGGTCCACCTCGCCGATCCGACCACGGAGCGCTACATCCGCGACCATTTCGAGATCCTGCATCTCAATATTCTCGGCCAGCGTCCGGTGACCGATTTCGACGACAGCAAACCCGGCGAGAAGGCCTTCGCCGCGCGCTATGCGATCGAGGGGACGCCTTCGATCCAGTTCTTTCCGGAAGCGGCCGAGGGGCTGGCGTCCAAAGCGCCCGCCGCGCGCGAGGTCGCGCGGATGCCGGGCCTGCCCGATCCGCGCGAGTTCCTCGCCTGGTTCCGCTTCGTGCGCGAGAAGGGCTACGAACGCGGCGCCTTCGCCGACTGGCCCGGGAAGAAGCCAGCCGGCGGCTGAAGCGCCTATTTGTTCACCGGCGACTCGGGATCGAACAGATAGGCCATCACATCCTTGATCTGCTGCTCGTCGAGCACCTTGTTGGTGCCGAAGCGCGGCATGTTCGAGCAGGGCACCACCGCCATCGAATTGTAGATCTTGGTGTAGGCGTCCTTGATCGCCTCGGCGTCGTATTTGCGGTCCCGGCCATAGGCCGCGAGGCTGGGGCCGAGCGTGCCATAGCTGACCTCCTTGGGGTCGAGCTGATGGCAGGCGAAGCAGTTGCCGCCCGCCACCGTGCCCGGCGGATCGGAGAACTGGCCGCCGCGGCCGTTATTGGCCACCGCATAGCCTTTCTTCCAGTCGCCCAGCAGCTTGCCGTCGGCCGGATAGGTGACCTTGGCCATCTCGCGCTTGATGATCGCCTCCGATTGCGCGGAGGTGACGTTGTTGCGTGTGGTGTTGCAGACGGCGAGCGACTCGTCGGGCGTGATTCGGGCCTGCCATTCCGGCGAAGCCTTGCCGAAGGTCGATGTGACATAGGCTTCGATCGTGGCCTGGCTCGGCTTCTGCTGCGCCAGCGCCGGGCCGGCGATCAGGAGCGCGGCACAGGCCGCGGCGGCGAAAGCGGTTCTGGTCATCGGTTCCGTCCTCTCAGCGCTTGATCGAAGGCACGGCGATCTCGCCGCCGGCGGCCTGCTTCTGCAGGAAGACGGTCAGCGCCGTCAGGCTGTCGGAGCCGTACTCCGGCACCGGCCAGCGCTGCTGGCGGTAGCAGTCCCAGAGCCGGTGCTGCATCGTGCGCAGCGCGCTCTGCGAGACGCGATAAGTCGGCCAGGAGGCCATCGTCGCCTGCGCTGCGGTGCCCGGCACCGACAGGTTCGGCAGGCCCTGCAGGCGGATGCGCTTGCCTTCCTCGGCGTGGCAGGTGGCGCAGGAGAAATCCATCACGCCGCCGCGGCGGTAGAACAGTTCCTCGCCGACAGCCGCCATCTCGATTTCCTTGGGATGGCTGAGCTGCGGCTGGATTTTCATCCCGCTCGACTTGTTGGCGATGAAGGCGGTGAGGTCTTCGAGATCGGAGGCGCGGCCAGGGCCCGAAAAGCGGCGGGCGAGGACGTCCTTGGTGTCGAGCCCCTGCAGCTTGTCCATGCACCAAAGCAGGCGCTGCTCGGTATCCATGACGCGATCGGCATCGGCGAAATAGCGTGGCAGTTTCGCAAAGGCACCGTCCAGCTTGCCGGGTCCCTCACCGAGATCGCAGGCCTCCAGCGACGCCTTCTTCGCGCCACGCGGCTCGGCCCAGAGCACCTCGCCGCGGTCGACCGCGAGGAAACCGGGATTCGAGAACGGGTCCGACAACATCTGCCGGTAGCGCTCGATCTCTTTCTCGCTGTCGTCCTGTGGCGGGGCCTGTGCGGTCAGGTGCCCGGCGGCCAATGTCATGGCGGCCGCCAGCACAGCCGCTCCGATGATGGGGAGCTTCATCCCTTGCCCTTTCGTTTCCTCAGGCGGCCGCGGTTTTGCGACCTTCGTTGCACGCCCCTCTCTGTTGGAGGGACTTTACATTCATAGAAAACAATATCACGATACGTGCAAATGATGATCGCTTGGCGGCCCTGCCGTCAAGAGCGAGACAAGAACATTTCCAAGGAGGAAGCCGATGTCATCCCCGATCGCGGGTCTCACCCGCCGCAGTACCCTCACGGCCGGCGCGCTCGCCGCTTTCGCGAGCCTTCTCGGCTCGCGCCTCGCCTTCGCCGACGAAAAGGCGGTCATGGCGGAGATCAAGAAACTCTATGGCGACAAGCCGCTGGCCGAGGGCAAGATCAAGCTCGACGTGCCCGAGATCGCCGAGAACGGTCTCGTCGTGCCCGTCAATGTCGAGGTCGAGAGCCCGATGACGGAGGCCGACTACGTCAAGGCGGTCCACATCTATGCCGACGGCAACCCGCAGCCCGGCATCGTCAGCTACAGCTTCACGCCCGCCTGCGGCAAGGCCTCGGCCGCGACCCGCATGCGCCTGGCCCAGACCCAGAACATCGTCTGCGTGGCGGAGATGTCGAACGGCGCCCTCCACATGGCCAAGGCCAACGTGAAGGTCACCATCGGTGGTTGCGGCGGCTGACCGTCGCTGCTCCCGCCCCACAAAAAACGACTTCAGGTGAGGACAACGCCATGACGACCAAACCCACCCCGCGCGTGCGCGTCCCGGCCAAGGCTGCTGCCGGCGAACTGATCGAGATCAAGACCCTGATCTCGCACGAGATGGAATCGGGCCAGCGCAAGGATGCGCAGGGCAAGACCATCCCGCGCAAGATCATCAACAAGTTCAGCGCGAGCTTCAACGGCAAGCCCGTCTTCGCGGCCGACTGGCACCCGGCGATCTCGGCCAATCCCTACCAGTCGTTCTTCTTCAAGGCGACCGAGTCGGGCGAGTTCACCTTCGTCTGGAAGGATGACGACGGCTCCGAGTACAGCTCGAAGAACAAGCTGACCGTCGGCTGAACGAGCCGGCCTGCCGGGCCGACGACAATCCTGATGACGTGACGCGCGATGTCCAAAAAGACATCGCCGGTGGGCGGCGCTCGGCGTTCGCCCAGAGGGTGAATCATGGTCACGAGACGCGAATTCCTCCAGGTGACGGCCGCCGCCGCGGCGATTGCGGCAGCCTCCGGGCTGGGCCCGCTCGGGCGGGCGGCGGCACAGCAGAAGCTGGCGCAGAGTGACATCCTGCGCTTCGATCCGCTGGGCACGCTGACGATCCTGCACGTCACGGACATCCATGCGCAGCTGATGCCGCTGCACTTCCGCGAGCCCTCGATCAATCTCGGCGTTGGCCCGGCCAGAGGCCAGCCGCCGCATCTCGTCGACGCCGAGTTCCGTGCGCATTTCAAGATCGCCGCCGGCTCCGCCGACGCCTTCGCGCTGACCTCGGACGACTTCGTCGCCCTGGCGAAGACCTATGGCCGGATGGGCGGGCTCGATCGCGTCGCGACGCTGGTCAAGGCCGTCAGGGCCGAGCGCGGCGATGACAAGGTGCTGCTACTGGATGGCGGCGACACCTGGCAGGGCAGCTGGTCCTCGCTCCAGACCAAGGGGCAGGACATGGTCGACGTCATGTCGGCCCTGAAGACCGACGCCATGGTCGGGCACTGGGAGTTCACGCTGGGCGCCGAGCGCGTCAAGGAGGTGGCCGAGAGCGCACCCTTCGCCTTCCTCGCCCAGAACATCAGGGACCGGGAATGGAACGAGCCGGTCTTCCCGCCGCGCAAGGTCTTTGAGAAGGGTGGCGTCAAGGTCGCGGTGATCGGCCAGGCACTGCCGCGCACGGCCATCGCCAATCCGCGCTGGATGTTCCCGGACTGGGAGTTCGGCATCCGTGAGGAGGAGATTCAGAAGCAGGTCGATGAAGCGCGGGGCGAGGGCGCCGCCGTGGTCGTGCTGCTCTCCCATAACGGCTTCGACGTCGACAAGAAACTCGCCTCGCGGGTCAAGGGCCTCGACATCATCCTCACCGCCCACACCCATGACGCGATGCCGGGCCTGATCCGCGTCGGCGACACCGTGCTCGTCGGCTCGGGCTCCCATGGCAAATTCGTCTCGCGGCTCGACATCGCCATCAAGGACGGCAAGCTCACCGATATCCGCTTCAAGCTGATGCCGGTGTTCTCGGACGCGATCGCCCCCGATGCCGAAATGGCGGCGCTGATCGCGAAGGTGCGGGCGCCCTTCGCCGCCGATCTCGCCCGCGAGATCGGCCGGACGGATTCGCTGCTCTACCGGCGCGGCAACTTCAACGGCACCTTCGACGATCTGATCTGCGATGCCATGCTGGAGCAGCGCGACGCCGAGATCGCGCTCTCGCCGGGCTTCCGCTGGGGCGGCACGCTGCTGCCGGGCGACGCCATCACCTGGGAGGCGATCACCAACGCCACGGCGATGACCTACCCCAACTGCTACCGCAACGAGATGACCGGCGCGCAGCTCAAGGAGATCCTCGAGGACGTTGCCGACAACATCTTCCACCCCGACCCCTATTTCCAGGGCGGTGGCGACATGGTCCGCATCGGCGGCATGGGCTACGCGATCGATGTCGGCAAGCCGATGGGCAGCCGCATCTCTGGCCTGACGCATCTGAAATCGGGCCAGCCGATCGATGCCGCGCGGAAATATGTCGTCGCCGGCTGGGCCAGCGTCAACGAAGGCACGCAAGGCCCGCCGATCTGGGACGTGGTCCGCGACCATGTCGCCGCCCGCAAAACCGTCAGCATCCGCCCCAACGACGCCGTCAAGGTCAGCGGCGCCTGAGTGCGCCCCGCCGATCCTGGGCACCACAACCATGGACATCCGCCGATGAGCTCAGACCCGAAGACCGAACCGCTCGACCGCCGGCGCTTTCTGGGCGCGGCCGGCCTCGCCGGCGCGGGGATCGCCGCCTCCGCGCTGCCGCTGCGGGCGCAGGAGGCCAAACCCGACCCGCTGATCACCGAGGTCCAGGACTGGAACCGCTATCTCGGCGAGGGCGTCGACAAGCGCCCCTATGGCACGCCGTCGCCCTTTGAGAAGCATATCGTCCGCCGCGACGTCTCCTGGCTGACGGCCTCGCCGGATTCTTCGGTGAATTTCACGCCGCTGCATGAGCTCGACGGCATCATCACCCCGTCGGGCCTGTGCTTCGAGCGCCATCACGGCGGCATCGCCGAGATCGACCCGGCCAATCACCGGCTCATGATCCATGGCCTGGTCGACAAGCCGCTGGTCTTCACGATGGAAGACATCCGGCGGATGCCGCGCCAGAACCACGTGCACTTTCTCGAATGCGCCGCCAATTCCGGCATGGAGTGGCGCGGCGCGCAGCTCAATGGCTGCCAGTTCACCCACGGCATGGTTCACAACGTCATGTATACGGGTGTGCCGCTCAAGCTGCTGCTCGCCGAGGCCGGGCTCAAGCCCAGCGCCAAATGGCTGATGCTGGAGGGTGCCGACGCTTCGGGCATGAACCGCTCGCTCCCGGTCGAGAAGGCGCTCGACGACGTGCTGATCGCCTTTGCCATGAATGGCGAGGCGCTGCGCCCCGAGCAGGGCTATCCGCTGCGGGCCGTGGTTCCCGGTTGGGAGGGCAATATCTGGGTGAAGTGGCTGCGCCGCATCGAGGCCGGCGACAAGCCCTGGCAGGCGCGCGAGGAAACCTCCAAATACACCGATCTCCTCGGCGATGGTCGCTCGCGCCGCTACACCTTCATCATGGACGCCAAGTCGGTGGTGACGAATCCCTCGCCGCAGGCACCTCTGAAGCACAAGGGCCGCAACGTGCTCTCGGGGCTCGCCTGGTCGGGCCGCGGCACGATCAAGCGGGTCGACGTCACGCTCGACGGCGGCAAGAACTGGCAGTCGGCCCGCATCGACGGCCCCGTGCTCGAGAAGTCGCTGACGCGCTTCTATGTCGATTTCGACTGGGCCGGGCAGGATTTGCTGATCCAGTCCCGCGCCATGGATTCGACCGGCTATGTCCAGCCGACCAAGGACGAACTGCGCAAGGTCCGCGGCGTCAACTCCATCTACCACAACAATGGCATCCAGACCTGGCATGTCCGCTCTAACGGGGAGACCGAGAATGTCGAGATCGCTTAAGCCCGTCCTGCTGTCAGGCCTGGCCGCTCTCGCCATCCTCGGCGCCGGCCCGCTGATCGCCCAGCCCGCCAAAACGCCTTCGGTGGAGAAGACGGCTCCGGCGGCCAACCCCGCCACCCCGGCCAAGCCCGCGCCGCTCGGGCTGGGCCGCATCGCGCTGCCAGCCGAAATCAAGGCCTGGGATATCGACGTTCGCCCCGACGGCGTCGGCCTGCCGCCCGGCAAGGGCACGGTCCGGCAGGGCGACGAACTCTTCCAGGCGCAATGCGCCAGCTGCCATGGTGAATTCGGCCAGGGCAATGGCCGCTGGCCGGTGCTGGCGGGTGGGCAGGGAACGCTCACCGCCGACCGGCCGGAGAAGACGATCGGCTCGTTCTGGCCGGATCTCTCGACGGTCTACGACTACATTCACCGCGCCATGCCGTTCGGCAATGCCCAGTCGCTGAGCCCCGACGACACCTACGCGCTGACGGCCTATCTGCTCTTCCTCAACGACATCGTGAAGGACGAGGACTTCGAACTGTCGGACAAGAACTTCACTTCGGTGAAGCTTCCCAATGCCGGCGCCTTCTACGACGATGACCGCGAGACAGCCGAAAAGGCGTTCTGGGGCAAGGAGCCCTGCATGACGAACTGCAAACCGGAGGTGAAGATCACGGGCCGCGCCGCGGTGCTCGACGTCACGCCCGATTCGAAATCGGCGCCGAAGGTCGATTGATGCGCGGCGCCCGACCGTCACCCGGCTGGTTCAGCTTCGTCGCGATCGCGGCCTCGCTCTCCGGCGGCCCCGCTCTGGCCTCCGGTGACGCGGCCCTCGGGGAGTATCTCTCCTCTGAATGCACGGCCTGCCACCAGACCAGCGGTCGGCAGGTCGGCGGCATCCCGGCGATCGTCGGCCACCCGGCCGATCAGTTCGTCGCGCTGATGGATGCCTACCGCGACAAGCATCGCGAGAACCAGATCATGCAGACGATTGCAGGCCGCCTGACCCGCGAGGAGTTGCTCGCCTTGGCCGCCTATTACGAGAGCCTGAAACCGGTCCGATGAAGCCAGCCTCCGGAGAGAGGCAAAGGGAGGTCGAGATGACCAGCGCAAGCGACGAGACGTCACGCCGGACGATCATGGCCGCGGCCGTTGCGGGGTTGGCCGGTATGGCGGCACCTGCGCTGGCCGCGCCGCGCGATCTGAAGCTCGCGGATCTCAGGAAGGAGGCCGACGTCGCCTGCGTCTACCATTGCGACTTCGGAGATCCGCCGCGCTTCGTGCAGATGCTGACCAACATCTCGAATCACTATTCCGCCTACGGGGCAGACCCCTTCGCGCTGCAGCTGGCGATCGTGGCGCATGGCCAGGGCGTCAAGTTCTTCCTCGAATCGCTGGAGGAGACGACCTGGCGTGATGAGGTCATGGTTCCCAAGATCTTCGAGCGGGTCGAGGATGTCGCGAAGAACGGGCTCAAGGTTCATCTCTGCGAGATCACCTTCAGCCGCCTCAAGCTCGACAAGGCCAAGGCGCGCAACGCCCCGTTCATCTCTTTCGTGCCTTCGGGCGTGGCGACGGTGGCCGCGCTCCAGTCCAAAGGCTTCGGCTATATGAAGATCGGATAGGCCCGCCAAGAGCCTGCAAAGAGGCCGTCGGGGACATCAGCGAACGAATAACCAACAAGAAAAATCCGGGAGAGAGACATGAAGATCGATCGTCGTGCATTCACATTGTCGGGCCTGTCAGCGGCGGCGACGCTGGGTCTGGGCGCGCCGGCCGTCCTCGGCCAGGCCAAACCGCGCGTCGTCGTCATCGGTGGCGGCGCTGGCGGCGCCACCGCGGCGCGCTACCTCGCCAAGGACAGCCAGGGCGCGATCGCCGTCACGCTGGTCGAGGAGAACGAGACCTACCAGACCTGCTTCCATTCCAATCTCTATGTCGGCGGGTTCAAGAAGTACGACGAGATCGTCCATCGTTATGACGCGCTGGCGAAGACCCATGGCATCGCGGTCGTCCGCGCCCGCGCCACCCAGATCGACCGTGACAGGAAGGAGGTCGTGCTCTCGACCGGCCAGCGCCTGCCTTACGACCGGCTCGTGGTCTCGCCGGGCATCGACCTGAAATACGATTCCGTGCCGGGTTGGTCGAAGGACGCCGAGGAGACCATGCCGCATGGCTGGAAGCCCGGCCGCCAGACGCAGCTGATCAAGGAACGGCTCGACGCCGTGCCCAATGGCGGGCTGATCGTCATGATCGCCCCGCCCAACCCGTTCCGCTGCCCGCCGGGCCCCTATGAGCGCGCCTCGATGTTCGCCCATGCGCTGAAGAAGGCCGGCAAGGGCGACGCCAAGATCATCATCCTCGATCCGAAGGAGACCTTCTCCAAGCAGGGCGTCTTCCAGGCTGACTGGGAGAAGCGTTATAGCGGGATGATCGAATGGCTCGGCCCCAAGGTGCATGACGGCATCAAGTCGGTCGATCCGAAGACCAACACCGTTGTCACCGGCTTCGAGACCTACAAGGACTGCGCTTTCGTCAACGTCATCCCCGCCCAGATGGCGGGCGAGATCGCCCGCAGTGCCGGCCTCGCCCCGGCCGGGGGCTATTGCGCCATCGACGCCGCGACGATGAAGTCGACCGTGGATGCCAATATCTTCGTCCTCGGTGATGCCTGCATCGCCGGCGACATGCCCAAATCCGCCTTCTCGGCCAACAGCCAGGCCAAGGTCGCCGCGATGGCGATCCGCGGCGAGTTGACCGGCGCGCGCACCTTCCCGGCGCGCTATGTCAACACCTGCTGGTCGCTGGTGGACACCGACGACACCATCAAGGTCGGCGGCCGCTACGAGCCCAAGGACGGCAAGATCACCGCGACCGAAACCTTCGTCTCGCAGCCCGGCGAGAGTGACGCGCTGCGCAAGGAAAACCAGGCCGAGAACATGGGCTGGTACGCCGCCATCACCGCCGACATGTTTGGCTGAGTGTCCCCCGCACCGTGCTCTCCCGCGCGGTGCGACCTCCCTGGCCGCGCCCCGGGGCGCGGCCACTTTTTTGCCCCCCAAACGAAGGACACCTCATGCACGTGCTGACCCGCGCCCTCCTCGTCGCCTCGGCCTTCGCGGCCGCCTCGCCCGCCCTGGCGCAGGACATCGCCGCCGGCGAGCGCTCCTGGAACAAGTGCCGCGCCTGCCACCAGATCGGCGAGACCGCCAAGAACGGCGTCGGCCCGCAGCTCAACGGGATGTTCGGGCGCACCGCCGGTACGGTCGAGGGCTACAGCTACTCGGCCGCCAACAAGAACTCCGGCATCACCTGGGACGAGGCGGTCTTCGCCGAGTACATCAAGGACCCGCGCGCCAAGATCCCGGGCACCAAGATGGTCTTCGCCGGCATCAAGAACGAGAAGGAAATCGC
>CALRYW010000099.1:0-14396 GCA_943372485.1 Allobosea thiooxidans | reverse complement strand
CCCGCGCCACGGAATAGGCCTTCGGCCGCCGCCCAGGGCGCGATGTGGATCATGTTGATGCAGAGGATCGCGGCCGGTGTGTCGCCAGGCGGCAGGGTCGCGGGCCAGGCGGGATCGGCGGCGTCGATCCGCAGCGGCGGCAGGACATTGGGCACGCCCGCCTGCGCGGTCCAGGCGGCGATGCTGGCCAGCGCCTCTCGCGCCGGGTCGCTCGGCCGGAAGGTCAGGGCCGGCAGGGCCTGCGCGAAATGGACGACGTGCTCGCCCGAGCCGCTGGCGATCTCGAGGACGAGGCCGCGGTCGGGCAGGAGCGGGCGCAGCGTGTCGCGGATCGCGTCGCGGTTGCGCGCCACCGCCGGTGCATGCAGGCGGCGGTCGGCCTCGGCCGGGGCGGCGGCGGGCTCCCAGGGGCTCGGCCTCGTCTCGGTCATCGCATACCCCTTCTGAAAAAAATCTGTCCGAACCATCGCCAGAGGCGCAACATCCGCTATAAGGGGCGAGGAAGCAGGCCGCCATCGCTGCGGCTCTGCATGATGCGGACTGGTTTTGTTAACCGAAATTCTGATCGTCGTGGCCCTGACCGTCATCAACGGTCTGCTCGCCATGTCCGAGCTCGCGGTTGTCTCCTCCCGTCCCGCCCGCCTCAGGGTTCTCAGCGATCAGGGCAGCAAGGGCGCGACGACCGCGCTGCGCCTGGCCGACAATCCCGGCCGCTTCCTCTCGACCGTCCAGATCGGCATCACGCTCGTCGGCGTGCTATCGGGCGCCTTCTCGGGCGCGACGCTCGGCGCGCGGCTGTCGGAATGGCTGGTCGGGCAGGGCTTCTCGCAGGTGGTGTCGGACGGGTTCGGCGTCGGCCTCGTGGTCGTCGCGATCACCTATCTCTCGCTGATCATCGGCGAACTCGTGCCCAAGCAGATCGCGCTGCGCGATCCCGAGCGGGTCGCGGCCCGTGTCGCGCCGGCGATGCTGCTGCTCTCCAGGGTCGGCGCGCCGCTGGTCTTCCTGCTCGACATTTCGGGGCGGGCGGTGCTCGCGCTGCTCGGCCAGAAGGGCGAGCCCGAGGAGAAGGTCACCGAGGAGGAGGTCCGCACCATCATCGCCGAAGCCGAGACGGCCGGCGTGCTGGAGCGCGACGAGCGCGAGATGATCTCGGGCGTGATGCGGCTGGCCGACCGCTCGGCGCGGGCGCTGATGACGCCGCGCCGCGAGGTCGAGGTGATCGATCTCGGCGACAGTGCCGACGAGATCCGCGAGCAGCTGCGCGCCACGCGCCGCTCGCGCCTGCCGGTGCAGGATGGCGAGGCGGATTCGATTATCGGCGTCGTTCTGGTCAAGGAGATGATCGATTTCCTGTCGGATGGCGGCACGCATGATCTGCGCGGGCTGGTCGGCGAGGCGCCGGTGGTGATGGACACGGCCGGCGCCCTGCAGGTGCTGCGGGAAATCCGCGCCTCGCGCGTCCATATGGCGCTCGTCTTCGACGAGTACGGACATTTCGAAGGCATCATCACGCCGGGCGACGTGCTGGAGGCGATCATCGGCGCCTTCCAGGAAGAGGAAGAGGACGAGCCGCCGATCGTGACGCGCGCCGACGGCTCCTGGCTGGTGGCGGGCTGGATGCAGGTCGACGAGTTCTCGCACGAGCTCGGCATTCACATCCCGCGCGACGCCGATTTCCAGACGGTCGCCGGCTTCATCCTGGCCGAGCTGAACCATCTGCCGGTCGTCGGCGAGGTCTTCGAGAAGGGGCATTGGCGCTTCGAGGTCGTCGATCTCGACGGCCGCCGGATCGACAAGGTCCTGGTCAGCCGGATCGATTGATCCGGCCTTGCGGTGTTTGACGTTCGGCGGCGGCCTGTGGTTTAAGGCGGTCCAGGGGTTCACCGCGACGACCCCGTGAGGCCTCGGCCCAAGGCTCGCGTCCAATATCCTCAGCTTCAGGATGGACGCCTATGTCTTCCAACATCTCGATCAGCCCTGCCCAGTTGTCGAAGCTCGTCGGCCTGCCCGATGCGCCCGTCATCATCGATGTCCGGATCCCCGACGATGTCGCAGCCGACCCGCGCCGGCTGCCGGGCGCGGACAGCCGCTCCCACACCGATGTCAGCGCCTGGGCGAACGCCTATGCCGGGCAGCGCGTGGTGGTGTCCTGCCAGCGCGGCCTGAAGCTCAGCGAGGGCGTCGCAGCCTGGCTGCGCCACCACGGCATCGCCGCCGAAAACCTCGCGGGCGGATTCGAGGCCTGGCGCGACGCGGGCGGCCTCCTGCTGCGCAGGGAGGCGCTGCCGCCGCGCGATGCCGTGGGCCGCAGTGTCTGGGTCACGCGGACGCGGCCAAAGGTCGACCGGATCGCCTGCCCCTGGCTGATCCGGCGTTTCGTCGACCGCCAGGCCGTCTTCCTGTTCGTCTCACCCTCGGAGGTCGCCGCCGTGGCCGAGCGCTTCGCGGCGACGCCCTTCGACATCGAGGGCGTGTTCTGGAGCCACCGCGGCGAACGCTGCAGCTTCGACGTCATGATCGAGGAATTCGGGCTCGCGACGCCGGCGCTCGACCGGCTCGCGGCGATCGTCCGCGCCGCCGATACCGCGACCCTGGAGACCGTGCCCGAGGCCGCCGGATTTCTGGCGGTGTCGCTCGGCCTCTCGCGCATGTTCAGGGACGATCTCGCCCAGCTCGATGCCGGCATGCTGCTCTACGACGCGATGTATCGCTGGTGCCGGGATGCCAGCGAGGAAACCCATAACTGGCCCGCCGCGGCCGGCGCTGCCAAAGGGCCGACACTGTGACCACCTTCCCTCCCGACAACGACACCGCGGCCCCGGCCGATCTGCCGACACTGGCGGAGGCGACCCGCGTCTGGGCGCGCATCGGCCTGCTCTCCTTCGGCGGGCCGGCCGGGCAGATCGCGCTGATGCACAAGGAACTGGTCGAGGAGCGGCGCTGGATCGGCGAGGCGCGGTTCCTGCACGCGCTGAACTACTGCATGCTCTTGCCCGGTCCCGAGGCGCAGCAACTCGCCGTCTATATCGGCTGGCTGATGCACCGGACGCTCGGCGGGCTGATCGCCGGGCTGCTCTTCATCCTGCCCGGCGCGGCCGTGATGCTGGGCCTGAGCATCCTCTACGTGCTCTATCGCGAGGTCCCGCTCGTCGACGGGCTGTTCTTCGGCATCAAGGCCGCGGTGCTCGCGGTGGTGATCGAGGCCGGCCTGCGGATCAGCCGCCGCGCGCTGAAGAACCGGGCGATGGTGGCGCTGGCCATCGCCGCATTCCTCGCCATCTTCCTCGCCAGGGTGCCGTTTCCGGCGATCATCCTCGCTGCGGGCCTGATCGGCTGGGTCGGCCACCGGCTGAGCCCGGCGCTGTTCGGCGCGCAGGCGGGCCATGGCCGGGCCGGGCCCGATGTCACCGGAGTCGTCGACGTGCTGTTCGCGCGCGGGCAACTCGACCATGTGCGACCCTCCACCGGCAGGGCCCTGTGGACGCTGGCGATCTGGCTGCCGCTCTGGCTCGCGCCGGTGCTGCTCCTGTGGCTCTGGACGGGCGAGGGCAGCGTCTGGACGCAGCTCGGGCGCTTCTTCAGCACCATGGCGGTCGTCACCTTCGGCGGCGCCTATGCGGTGCTGGCCTATGTCGCCCAGGCAGCCGTCGAGACCTATGGCTGGCTGCGGCCGGGCGAGATGATCGACGGGCTCGGCCTCGCCGAGACGACGCCGGGGCCGCTGATCCTGGTGCTGCAATTCGTCGGGTTTCTCGCCGGTCACCGCGCCGCGGGCGACCTGCCGCCGCTGCTGGCGGGGAGCCTGGGCGCGTTTTTGACGCTCTGGGTCACCTTCGCGCCCTGCTTCCTCTGGATCTTCCTCGGCGGCCCCTATGTCGAGGCGCTGCGCGGCAACAAGGCGCTCTCGGCGGCGCTGGGCGCCATTACCGCCGCCGTGGTCGGCGTGATCATGAACCTCGCGCTCTGGTTCGGCCTGCATGTGGTGTTCAGGGAGGTCCGCCCGGTCGCCCTGTTCGGGCTCTCGCCGGACTGGCCGGTGCTGGCGTCGCTCGACTGGCGTGCGGCGCTGCTGAGCGTCGGCGCGATGGTCGCGATGCTGCGCTTCAAGGTCGGGATGATCCCGACGCTCGCCATCTGCGGGGTCGCGGGCGTACTCCTGAACCGCCTGCCGGCCTGAACGGTATCCGTCAGCGGCGCGGGGGCTCGCCGGACTCGATGATCCGGTACTCGGCGTCGATGATTTCGCCGCGTGCGGGCGTGGGCGAGCGCTCGGAGAAGGCGCCGGGCTGGCCGAAGCCCGCGGCCTTCATGCGGCTGCGCAGGCGCCAGACCGCGATCGCGCCGGCCACGGCTGCGACCGGCAGCAGGATCAGCGCCAGGCTGGCGGCCAGCAGGAACAGCACGACGCCGATCACGAGGCTCGCGGCCATCGCCAGCCAGGCGGCCCAGCGCGGCATCGCGGCGGCCCGGCCGCCGATCTGCTCGGAAAAATTGACCCGGATCATCTGCTGTCGGTCCTCGGTTCACCAGCACGCTAGGTCCGAATTGCGGCGAAGGCGAGATCACCCGTCGCCGCCGCTTCAGCCCCCGTCGCGGGCGCCATCCTGCCAGTCATAGAGCCAAGCATAGCGCCGGCTCAGACCCTTGGCGCCGAGATGGCGCAGGGCGAGGTCGCGCCCGATGGCGAGCGGCCAGCCGAGATGGAAGTTGCGGCCGTTGCCGCGGCTGGCCTCCTGCACACGGGCGGCGCGAGCGGCGCGGGCGCTGGCATAGGCGGACAGAGCGGCGGGAATGGCCGCCGGCCCATCTGTCTCCAGCGCTTGCGCGAGCAGCCGCGCCAGCACCGCCGCATCCTCGATCGCCAGCGAGGCGCCCTGGGCGAGGAAGGGCAGGATGGGATGGGCGGCATCGCCCAGAAGCGCGATGGGGCCCTTCGCCATCGCCGCCGGCTTGCGGTCGAACAGCGACCAGACCTGCCAGCCCGAGGCCGCGGCGACGAGATCGCGCAGTCCCTGCGAGGCCTGGCCGACGGTGCTGGCCAGCACCCGCGGATCGCCCTCGCGCGACCAGCCCTCGCGCGCCTCCGGGCTGCGGCGGACAATGACGAGATTGGTCTCGCGCCCGGCCGCGACCGGATAATGCACGGCGTGGCGGCCGTCGCCGAGATGGAGCTGGACCCGCGCCGGGTTGCGCTCCGACGGCGGCGCCAGCGCCCGCCAGGCCTCGAATCCGGTGAAGACCGGGGGCGAGGTGTCGCCGACGGCATCGCGCACGCGCGACCAGAGCCCGTCGGCGCCGATCAGGGCGAGGCCCGACAGCCGCTTCGACTGTCCGCTGGCGCCGGTCAGCGTGATCGAGACGCCGTCGGCCTCCGGCGTCACCGTCTCGAGGCCGCGGCCGACGACGAGGCGGATGTTGGGCATGGTGCGGGCGGCGTCGAGCAGCACGGTGTGGAGGTCACTGCGCTTGAGCAGCCGGTAAGGCGTCGCCAGCCGCTCGGGATGGGACGGCATCTCCAGCAGCGCGCGGCCATCGCGCCAGCGCCGGACCGCCAGGCCATGCGAGGAGACGGCGACGCGCTTGAGCGGCAGGGTCAGGTCGAGCCCGTCGAGCACGCGGCCCGAATTGGGGCTGATCTGCAGCCCGGCGCCGAGTTCGCCGAAGCCCGTGCGCTTCTCGACGACCGTGACGGCGATGCCGCGGCGGGCCAGCGCCAGCGCCGCAGTGAGCCCGCCGATGCCGGCGCCGGCGATCAGGACATGGGGAGCGGGCACGCGGCTCAGGCCTTCGTCGTCGAGGCGGGACGGCCGCAGCCCAAGCCAGGCGCGCCGCAGGGCCGCCGGGGCGGCCGGGTCAGGGGAAAGGGCGCTGTCAGGCGGCCTGCGCCGTCTCGTGATGGGCGCATTCGGGCGGCGAGCAGGTGCCGGCCTTCAGGCTCGCCTCGAATTTGTAGAGCGTCGAGCAATAGGGGCAGACGATCTCATGGTCGGCGCCCATGTCGAGATAGACATGCGGGTGGTCGAAAGGCGGCTTGGCACCGATGCACATGAATTCGCGCGCACCGACATGGATGACGGCGACGCCCTTGTCGTTGTGGAAATGCGGAATGCCGTGATCGGCCATGATCGTCGCTCTTGCTTCGTGATGTGACTGCAAACTATCGCGCCGCGGGGCGGCGCGCCAGTGCGCGATTGCCTCAGGGCTTGCCGCCGGGGCGCAGGCAGGCCTGGGCGAGGGCGGAGACCCGGTCACGCCCGGCCGCGTCGAGCCGGTCCGCCAGCGTCGCTGCCCACAGCCCCTCCCGCTTCAGCGAATCGGCTGTGCAGGTGCAGAGCCGCTCGCAGGCCTCCGTGCCGAGCGGGCCGGCGGCGCAGCTGCTCTGGCAGGACAGCATGAAGCCGCGCTCCTGCGAGGCCGGCGGCGACGGGGACAGCTGCAGCCCCAGCATCAGCGCGCCGATGAAGACCGGCTGGTGGACGAGATAGACCAGCAGGCTGTGCCGTCCGCCCCAGGCGAGGATCCGGGCCGGCGGCGAGGCTGGGCGCCAGGCGGCGAGGCGGCTACCGGAGAGTCGCGGCAAAGCGAGCCGCGCCAGCACGATCCCGCCGAGCACGCAGCCGAACCAGGGGACAACCGGCACGAAATCCGCCGTGACGATCGGGGCGCGCGAGAAGCCGAGCCAGGCGAGGGCGGGCTGGTCGAGCAGCGGATGGGCGACGAGGAAGGGCAGCGCGAAAGCCGCGAAGGCCGCGGTCGCGACGGCCGCGACCGGCAGGCGCAGGAAGGGCAGGGCCAGTACGCTGCCGAGTGCGACATGATGCAGGATGCCGAAGAAGATGAAGCTGCGCGGCATGGCGAAGTAGGTCGCCAGCGTCACCAGCATGGCGGCGCCCGCGACCATGGCGAGCCGCTTCAGGAAGGCGGGCCGGTTCAGTCCGTTTCGGGTGGCCAGCACGAGGCTCACTCCGACCAGGGTCAGGAAGGAGCCGGCGATCAGCCGCGCGAAGCTGCGCCAGGCCGGATCGGAGGGGACATCGGTCTCGATCAGGCCGAAATAGGAGAGATCATAGGCGAAGTGGAAGACGAACATCGCCAGGAGCGCGAGGCCGCGGGCGCCATCGACGGCCTCCAGCCGCAGGCGCGGCGAGGAGGCGGCAGCTTCGGACGGAACGGCGCTCATGGCGGCCTTCATAGGCAGGCTGCGGCGCGACCGCTACCCAAGTGCGGGCGTTGATGGCATGGGAGGGCGACAGTTCCGCTTCGAAGACCCGCCACGGACCGCCATGCAGAGCTTCTCTTCCGACGGCGTCAGCCTCGCTTATGTCGACCTCGCCCCCAGCGGCGATGTCGACCGCCATGCGACGGTCATGCTCGTTCATGGCTTCGGTTCGAGCCACATGGTCAACTGGGTCAACACGCAGTGGACGAAGACGCTGACCCATGCCGGCTACCGCGTCGTCGCGCTCGACAATCGCGGCCATGGCCAGAGCGAGAAGCTCTACGATCCCGCCGCCTATTCCTCCCAGATCATGGCCGAGGATGTGCGGCGGCTGATGGACCATCTCGCCATCCCGCGCGCGGCGGTGATGGGCTATTCGATGGGCGCGCGCATCTCCGCCCATCTGGCGCTGGCGCATCCGCAGCGGCTGACCGCGCTGCTGCTCGGCGGGCTCGGCATCCACCTCGTCGAGGGCGTCGGTCTGCCGCTGGGCATTGCGGATGCCATGGAGGCGCCCTCGCTCGATGGGCTGACCGACCCGATGCAGCGGATGTTCCGCGCCTTCGCCGAGGCGACCAAGAGCGACCTGAAGGCGCTTGCCGCCTGCATCCGCGGCTCGCGCCAGACGCTGAGCGAGGCCGAGGTCGGCCGCATCGCGGTGCCGACCCTCGTCAGTGTCGGCACCACGGACGATGTCGCGGGCTCGGGCCCGGCGCTGGCGCGGTTGATTCCAGGGGCGGAGGCCTTCGACATCCAGGGCCGCGACCACAACCTCGCCGTCGGCGACAAGAGTCACAAGCAGGCGGTGCTCGACGTCCTGTCGCGTTTGTGAGGTCGCGGGGAGACGGTTCGAAAACCCTCTTCCGACAAGCGTTTGCGGAACAGTTTTGACAAACCGAATCCGGCGCCCCACATGCGGGCGTCTCATCGCCCACAAACAGCTTTGGCGTCGAGGCCGCCTCGGGTGCTAGGATCGGCCCCGCCGAACGACCCTCTCCGGAGAACCACCATGTCGTCAGGACGCTCCGTCGCAGAAACCCGCGATGCCGCGAGCGGGCTCGAACGGCTCGACCCCGTCTGGTCGCGCCTGCGCCGCGAGGCGGAAGCCGCGCTCGCCGCCGAGCCGGCGCTGGGCAGCCTGATCCTCGCCTCCGTGCTGAACCAGCCGAGCTTCGAGGCCGCCGTCAGCCACCGCGTCGCGGCGCGGCTCGGCCATCCCGCGGTCCCGGCCGATCTGATCGAGCAGGCCTTCGCCGAGGCGCTCGCCGCCGACGCCACGGTCGGGCCCGGCATGCGCGCCGACGTCGTCGCCGTGCTCGACCGCGACCCGGCCTGCTACCGCGTGCTCGAGCCGGTGCTGTTCTTCAAGGGCTTCCACGCGCTGCAGTGCCACCGGCTGGCGCATTGGCTCTGGCGGCAGGACCGGCGCGATTTCGCGCTCTATCTGCAGAGCCGCGCCTCCGAGGTCTTCCAGACCGACATCAACCCGGCCGCGCGCATCGGCAAGGGCATCTTCCTCGACCATGCCACCGGGCTCGTCGTCGGCGAGACGGCGGTGATCGAGGACGACGTCTCGATGCTGCACAGCGTCACGCTGGGCGGCACCGGCAAGCAGGGCGGCGACCGCCACCCCAAGATCCGCAAGGGCGTGCTGCTCGGGGCCGGCGCCAAGATCCTCGGCAATATCGAGGTCGGCCAGTGCTCGCGCGTCGCGGCGGGCTCGGTCGTGCTGGCGAGTGTGCCGCGCAACAAGACGGTCGCGGGCGTGCCGGCCAAGGTCGTCGGCGAGGCCGGCTGCGCCGAGCCGTCGCGCTCGATGGACCAGATCCTCGGCGGCGATTGCGGCGCCGACATCTGAGCCACGCGGCCTGCGGCCTCACCCTTGCGCGACCAGCCAGGCGGCGATCTCGGCCTGGCGCGGATGCGCGTGCTCCGCGGTCGCCGGCGCCACGGTCAGCCGCTCGCTGAGCGGCAGCGGCGGTTGGAGCGGCGCGACCAGCCGCCCTTGCGCGAGCAGCGGCGCGACCAGCGAGAGCCGGCCCATCAGCACGCCCGAGCCGGTCAGCACCGCGTCCAGCGCCAGGCTGTAGAGCGAATAGCGCGGGCCCCGCGTCGCATCGAGGTGGCGCGGCGCCCCCGCATGGGCGAGCCAGCGGGCCCAGTCGTTGTGCCAGACGGCGTCGTGCAGGAGCGTCTGGCCGGCGAGATCGGCCACCGTGCCGAGGCGTTCCGCCAGCGCGGGCGCGCAGACCGGCAGGATCGCGTCCTCGCCCGCCAGCATCAGTGCCCGCGGGCCTGAACCCGGCTCGCGGTAGAAGATCGACAGGTCATGCGGCTCGCGGCGCGGATCGGGCGGTGCTTCCATCGCCGATATCGAGACCTGCAGATCCGGCCAGGCGCGCTGCAGGGCCGGCAGGCGCGGCGAGAGCCAGAGCTGGGCGATGCAGGGCAGGGCCGCGATGGTGAGCGCGCGCTGGCTCTCGCTTTCGCGCAGGCTCTGGGCGGCCTGGGCCAGGATGTCGAAGCCGCGCGTCAGCCTTGGCAGCACCTCGCGGGCGGCGACCGTCGGCACGACGCCCTGCGGCAGCCGGCGGAACAGCGAGAGGCCCAGCGCAGCCTCGAGCTGGCGGATCTGCTGGGTGACGGCGCCGGGCGTGACGCCGAGCTCGGATGCGGCCTCGGTGAAGCTCTCCAGACGCGCCGCCGCCTCAAAAGCGCGCAGCGCCTTGAGCGAGGGCAGGCGGGGGCGGGGCGGCTTGACGGCCATGAAGGGGTCCGGCGGGAGGCTGAGATTTTCTCCGCCTTCGCGCGACGAATACTCGTTTGCGCCAGGCGGCGCAAACCGCTCCTATGCGTGAGGTTTCAGGCAGGCCCCGGCGGGGCGGGAGTAGGGCGATGACGGCACTGGGCAGGCGCGACTGGGTTCCCGCCGCGAGCGAGGACTATGTGCTGGAGATCGCCGGCGGCGTCAGCGGCCAGTCGCTCGACGCGATCGAGGCCCGGCTCGCCGCGCTGACGACGGAAAACCGCAACATCCACGAGCGCGACTGCTTCAACCTCAACCCCGCGACCAACATCATGAACCCGCGCGCCGAAGCGGCGCTGGCCTCGGGCCTCGGCGCACGGCCCTCGCTGGGCTATCCCGGCGAGAAATACGAGATGGGGCTGGAGGCGATCGAGCAGATCGAGATCATCGCCGCCGAGCTCGCGGCGCAGGTCTTCGGCGCCAAATATGCCGAGATCCGCGTGCCCTCGGGCGCCATCGCCAATCTCTACGCCTTCATGGTCGCGGCCAGGCCCGGCGACTGCATCATCGCGCCGCCGCCCGCGATCGGCGGGCATGTCACGCATCACGGGGCGGGCGCGGCCGGGCTCTACGGCATCGTCACCCATCCGGCGCCGGTCGACGCGACCAACTACACCGTCGATGTCGCAAAGCTGCGCGAGGATGCGCTGCGGCTGAAGCCGAAGATGATCACCATCGGCGCGAGCCTGAACCTCTTCCCGCATCCGATCCGGGCAATCCGCGCCATCGCCGACGAAATCGGCGCGCTCGTGCTGTTCGACGCGGCGCATATGTCGGGGATGATCGCCGGCCAGGCCTGGCAGCAGCCGCTGGAGGAGGGCGCCCATCTGATGACGATGAGCACCTATAAGAGCCTTGGCGGCCCGCCCTCGGGGCTGATCGTCACCAATGACGCCGCCATCGCCAAACGGCTCGACGCCATCGCCTATCCCGGGCTGACGGCGAATTTCGACGCGGCGAAATCGGCTTCGCTCGCGATCACGCTGCTCGACTGGAAGGCTTTTGGCCGCGATTACGCGCAGATGATGGCCGCCACCGCCAAGGCGCTGGGCGAGGCGCTCTGCGAGCGGCAGATCCCAGTCTATGCCCGCGAGCGCGGCATCACCACCTCGCATCAGTTCGCGATCGAGGCCCAGGCCTATGGCGGCGGCCAGGCCGCGGCGCAGAAGCTGCGCGCCATCAACATCCTGAGCTGCGGCATCGGCCTGCCGCTGCCGGAGCTGGCGGGAGACGTCAACGGCCTGCGGCTCGGCACCCCCGAAATCGTCCGCTTCGGCATGACCCCGGCCGACATGCCCGAACTCGCGGCCTACATCGCCGAAGGGCTGAACGGCTCACGCCCCGCGGAGGCGATCGCGCGCGATGTGACGGCGTTCCGGGGGAAGTTTAGGGAGCTGTGTTTTATGCGGTGAGGGGGCGATGGCCTCAGCGTTACGGCTGCCGCATAACGCAACTATGGGCTGTTTTGAGTACGTGCTGTTTGAGCAATTTAGGAACGTTCAGCGCCCCTGGCCTTGCGGGTACGCGCTTAGGGAAACAGGCGAACGCGATCGCGTATCCTACTCGGCGGCAAGCAACCGTCCTAAGCGCGTGCGCGCGGCAGCGGCATATCCCTGCCCTGTGCCAGGGTGCGCAGCGTGCTCGCCCCGAAGTCCAAGATATGTCTGATGCACCGGTTGCGTTGCCTCAGGCTTAGGAGTAGGCACAGCCGCGGCACGCACCTGCAGCCGCAGCTGCTCTCCCTTCGTGGCAGTATCGAGTAGCTGCGCGCAGATGGAGCGCGCCAGCACTTCGGCAAGAAGCGAGGGTACCGCGTTGCCAAGTTGACGCTGAGCGTCGGCAATAGAGCCTGTCACTTCAAAATCATCGGGGAAGCTCTGGAGACGAGCCATCTCGCGCATCGATAGACGCCTGCCGGACCAGTGAAAGGGACCCGTTGCGGGACCAGGTTGTGCCGCAAGCGTCCATGCGGGCTGATCCTTAGCGAGCTTGAGCAGGAACGACCAGTAGCGCCGCCTCCAGCCAAAGAGCGGCTCACCGCCGCCTCGTTCAGTGTGCCAAAGGTAGTTCTGCCCCTCCGGGATCGAGGGCAGTAGCGCGGCCCATTTGCCTTTGACTTTCAGCGCGCTGTCTTCGGGATCAGGCAAGTCATGGAGTGCGTCCCAGACTGTCCGCCACCGCTCACGGTTGCCTATCACTTGGAGCGTCGAGAAATCAGTGTGCGTGGCCTCTGGGAAACGGAAAACGGTGCCGTCGCGCGCGCCCACCACAAAGAGGCGCCGGCGAAGTTGCGGCACACCGAAGTCTGCTGCGTTCAGCACCGCGACCGAAGGAACGTATGCCGTACCAGCGCGATCGTTGATCCCGGTCATCGCCTCTTGGATCAGCCGCAGGCCCTCGTCTTTTCCGCGAAAGCCTAGGCCCTCGACGTTTTCAAGTAGGAAGGCCCGAGGACGCGCATCCTCAAGGATGCGTAGGTAATGGTCCAGCGTTGACGCTCTTGGATCATCGAGGCGCTTGGCATTTCCCGAGGCCCAAAAGCCTGCCTTGCTAAATGGCTGGCAGGGTGGGCCGCCGATCAGCACGTCTGGCTCGCCCACAGAGAGCCCGGCCGTTGATAGGAGTTCTTCGGTAGGCACTTTCCCCACGTCGCGGGCGATCACCGGCCAAGTGCGATTGGCGCGCAGGGTTTCGACGCAACGTTCATCCATCTCAACAGCGACGCGCGTCTCGAAGCCCGCTGCCTCGAAGCCGAGGTCGAGGCCGCCAGCGCCGGTGAACAGGCTGATCGCACTAAGATTCGTCATGGGCTCTACCGTAACGCGGCGTAGGCCATCTCGAAAGCGGCCCCTGCATCCGTCATCCACTTAGCGTCGATAACAACCTTGTTGTCGAGCTTACCTGGGCACCCGTCGCGTGGTGCAAGGAGCGCGGGGCGCATATAACGAAATTCCCAGCGCTCGGTGACCGCGTGAAGGCAGCCAGCCACAAGATCGAATTCGTTAGTTGCGTAGTAGCGCGAGCAAGGATCTATTTTCGAGGCGCGCGTACGCTGGAAATCTATGCGGGCTAAGCCAGCTGCATTCGTCTTCCGAAGGACGTTCTTACATTCTATTGTGAGCGGCGGCCCATCGTGCCAGCGCACACGAAGGTCCGGGCCCCCCTCCTCGTCGAGGCGTTCGCAGTGTGTGACGCCAGGCGTCACGCTCAGCGCCTCGCGCAACTTTTCCTCTGCGACCCATCCGCGAACCGCCATCTTCAGGCGCCTTGCGCCTGCTATGAGTTCCAGAATCTGATCCGGAGCCAGCTCGAACTCGGATGCGAGCGGATGAAGCGCGATTGCGGATGCGGTAGCCACCGCTCCACCGATTGGCAGGCTCGTGAACAGCTCGCGTCGCTCTGCGAGAAGGTGGCGGTCGCCAGGCGAAAGGCCCTGTGCCGCTCTCTCGAAGCGTATGAAATCAAGGAATGTCTCTCGCGTGGCACCGACGAGGGTTTCTACATCGAATAGGCGCTCGGAGACGAGCAAATGTCTTGGGCCTCTGCTCTGGCGTTCCCAAACGTGCCACCCGTTCGCCTTGATCGTCTCAGCGTGCCGGTCCTTGAACTCAAGGCGAATGAAGAAGCGGGTGGGGTTGTGCACTTCAGGGTCAGCCGCGACGAGAAAGCCCTCTTCCGGATCAATTCCGATCAAGAGGGTCGTATAGAGCCCGAGCGGGTCTTGCCACAGATTGTGAAGTTGCTTGTCATCCGGGCCATATTTGATTTGGAAGCTACGTTCGTCTTTGGGGCGGTTCCGGGTTGGTGTCCGTGTTGCGAGAAAAGCGTAGGCGACCACACCCATTCGCTCGCCCGAGAGGGTCTCGAACGTGATGACGAAAGGCGCTTCGTCGGGTTCTGAGGCATGAATGATACGACAGCCCTGGCCACGCAGTGCGTCCAGCATAAAGGCCACAAGAGGCTGCCGCGCTGCGGCCTGCACACGGTACCGTCGAAGCCCGATAATCATGTCTACTGTTATGACGTGCCAGACACACGGCGGAAAGGGATCGTTGCTACCCTGTTGCCCCGGCCTAGTAACTTCTGGACCTAAACTTATCCCCGCCCCACCAACCTCTTTTATCCTCCCACCACCTCATCCCCGAGGGGCAGCCATCCGGAAGGCACAGCCGTGGTGGGGATGGGCGCGGCGCCTGCGGCCAGCCTTGCAAGCCGGTCCCGGGAGGCTTCGGGGCACCGCCCTGGGGGTACTACGGCCCCTGTGCGAGGAGCTCGCTGGACCGGTCGTCGGCATCACGCCTGCGTCCCATGCCGGACGGCGCGACAACCCGATGAGGGGAACTGGCGCTCGAGGGCTCGCGGCGCAGG